>NZ_JBEZFP010000080.1:0-43145 GCF_040649515.1 Streptodolium elevatio | reverse complement strand
GTCGAGGAGCTCTCCGCGCAGGTCCGGGCGTCATGGACCGGGTTCGCCACCGACGGCGACCCCGGCTGGCCCGCCTTCACCCCGGTCGGCGGAAGACGCGGATGTGGGACCTGCCCCCGCGCGTGGCCGGCGACCCGCAGCGGGTCTCCCGCGAGATCTGGCGACCGCTGTCGGGGATGTGACCGTGCGCGAGCCGACACGTGACACGGACGGGGGTGCAGGTGCGGGCGTGATTGCTTCACGGTCCAACGGGTAGTCGCGAGATCGCGTGCGGCGGGTGCGGTGCACCCGGCCGGGCGCCGGACGCTGACCACCGAGCAAAGAGGGCGCTGAAGCAAATGGCTGAGTTCCTGAGCGATGTGCAGACACTGCGGGAGAAGGCCCGGCAGGAGATCGGCAAGGGGCCGGTGACGGCCGCCTACGGTGCGGACCTGGAGCGGGTCATCGACGTGCTCAACACCGCGCTGGCGACCGAGATCGTCTGCGTGCTCCGCTACCGGCAGCACCACTTCGCGGCGAAGGGCGTGCACGGCGAGACGGTCGCCGAGGAGTTCCTGGTGCACTCGAACGAGGAGCAGGAGCACGCCGACAAGCTCGCCGCACGGATCACCCAACTCGGCGGCCTACCCGACTTCAACCCCGCGACGGTGGCCCAGCGGTCCCACTCGCAGTACGAGACGTCCACGGACCTGACCGAGATGATCCGGGAGAACCTGATCGCGGAACGCATCGCGATCCAGTCGTACACCGAGATCATCGGTTGGCTCGGCGACGCCGACCCGACCACGCGCCGCGTCTTCGAGGACATCTTGTCGGTCGAGGAGGAGCACGCCGACGACATGCTGGGCTTCCTGGAGAAGAGTTCCTGACCTGTACGCCTGCGGGTGGCGGAGTTCCCATCCGCCTGTCGTCCGGCTGCCCGCGGCCCCGCCGCCTGTCGCCTGCCCTTGCGGGGTCCGCCGGGCAGCCGGACGACAGGCGGATGGGCCGCGGCAGACGCGTTCCGGGCGTGGTGAGCCTTGTCATCTCGTACCTCGTGTTCCCGTGCCCCGGTGTGCGCCGTGCTCGTGCGGAGCGCCGGGTTTGCCGGGTGGAACCCGGCCGCGGATCAGGCGGCGGGCGGCCGAGGTGTGCCGGGGGCCGGGCTCTTCACCGGGGCCGCGCTCAGGCGCGGGTCGCGGACGATGGCTCCGACGCCGAGGCCGGCGATGGTCTCGCGCAGGCATTCCTCCGCCATCTCCGTCCAACGCTGGTCGGCACCGCAGACGTTGCGCAGCAGGGCCACCGAGGTGAACGCCACGGCCACCCGATGTCCCACGGGATCCTTGAAGAAGCGCACCACATCAGTGCCGTGGCTTGTCGTGTGCACCGGGACCAGGAGGTGACGCGCTCCTGCGGTCCGCACATGCGGCATCAGCGGCACGCGCTGCGGGAGGGCCTCGGCGGCGGGTTGCGGGTTCGACGGGGGTGCCGATCGGCTCACCGTCTTTGCGGCGGACGATGCGTCGGACCGAGCGTCGGACCGAGCAGTGGAGGACGGCGCGGCCGAGGCGTCGTACCCGGCCTTGGGCTCGACACCGTTGTCCGCGGTGATTGCGCAGGCGGCGCGTCGTGCGCACATCGGCTGCCAGGCGGGCGCGGGCCCGGGGCGGCCGGGGGCGAACACGGTCCGGTCCCGCCGACGATCGTCGGGGTCCTCGTTGCGGGGGTCGGGGTTGGCGGTGCGGAACACGGTTGCCTCCGTCGGGTTGGCGGGCCCGCGGACCGGGGTCCGCCGGTGGGCCTGACGACTTCGACGGTAGGCGTCTGACCAGGAGTTTTCCCCCGCACAAGCGGGTCCTGGCGCGGTCTTGACCACTAGCCGGGCGTTCCTGACGCGATCTTGGCGGCCGGGCACGTACCCGGGCCCGAGGTGTGCTTCGGCAGCACCTGCGCGGCGACCGCCGACAGCCGGGCCGAGAACTGGCGCGGGCCGAAGATGCCTCCCCAGATGACACCGATCCGCGCTTGCTCGGCGAAGGCGGACGCGACTTGCGGGGCCATGCTGTCTCCTTGGAGCCGAGCGCGGTTCGCCTGGGGAGACGGGCGGATCGCGGCGAGGGGCGAGTGGACGAGTGGAGCCTCAGGCGCGGTGGCCCCCGTACCGGGGGTCAGGAGCGGTGGATGACGATGTCGCCGAACTGGGTGCGGGCGCGGACCTCCACCTTGTCGCTCGATTTGCCGGGGGCGGTGTCCGAAGCGGTCAGCGAACTGCGGACGTTGCCGAAGCTGGTGTTGGCGTCGATCCACGCGGAGCTGCCCTCGCGTACGCCGATCTCGATCTCGCCGTGCGCGGTCTCCAGGGCCACCCTGCCGCGGACGACCTCCTTGATCCGGACGTCGCCGTTGGCGGTCCTGGCCTGGACGCTCTCGCCGGCGCGCGCGATCTCGATGTGTCCGTTGGCCGCCCGCACGCGCAGCTCGCCCAGGATCTCGCCGACCCGGGTCTCGCCGTTGGAGTTCCGGATCACCGCGTCGCCGGTGATGTCGCGGACGTCCACGCTGCCGGAGGCGGTGTTGATGTCGGTACGCCCCGCCGCGCTGTCCACCGAGATCTCGCCCGAGCCGGTGGTCAGGTGCAGTTCGCCGGTGCGTTCGAGGCGGATGTCGCCCATCGCGACCTTGAGGCGTACCGCCCCGAGCCGCCCGTCGCCGTGGAAGTGCGCGAGCGCGGCATTGCCGTGGACGCTGGAATCCGACGGCACGGTGACGGTGATGTCGACCGAGTTGGTGCGCGAGAACGGCGAGCGCTGCTTCGGCGTCCTGATGGTCAACTTGCCGTCGGCGTAGTCGACCTGCGTGTTCTCGGCGGCGCGCACGTCGTTGTCGCGTGCGCCGTTGCTCGGTCGGACCTCGACGACGGTGTCGGTGCGGTCCTCGGCGTGGATGCGCACCATTCCCGCCTCGAGGTGCAGGTCGACCGAGATGGGCTTGGGAGTGTCGAACGTAGGCATAGCGGTCCCCTCCAAGTGGCTTTCGCCGGTGATGTGATCGCTGATTTGACGGCCGCCGCCGACCGGGCGGACCGGATACCTCGGGTCGGACCCCGGGAAGAACAACACGCCGAATCCACCGCGTGCGCGAGGAACGGCCCTGCGCGGCAGGGCGCCTGGCCGGCCGCGGTCAGTGCACCCAGCCGGTGAAGCGGTCGCCGCCCCGCGCCACGCGCCGCGGGGGCGGCCTGCGTTCGTCGGAGGGCTCGACGGCCGCGGCGGCCACGCGGACGAGCCACGCGTTCACCGACAGGCCTTCGCGCCCGGCGACCTCCTCGACCCGTTGCTTCAGATGCGCGGGAAGGCGCAGGTTGATGCGTGAGGTATTGCCCTCGTCGCCCTCGGACGCCGGCACGGGCTTTGCCGCACTCGGTGTTTCGTGCGGGCCCCCGTGCTCCTCGACCACGAGGTCGAACGGCAGGTTGACGACGAAGTCCGGGTCAAGACCGCGCAGCCGGACGTCCACCGAGCCCGGCGCGAGGTCCCGGGTGATCTCGTCGGCCGCCGCGGACAGCGCGTTCAGCAGCATCAGCCGGGCCGCCGACTCCAGCGGCGCGGTGATGCGGTCCGCGAGGGCGCGGGCCTCGTCGCCGCCGGCCTCGGCGGCGACCGCGAGATCGTTGCGGAGGTGGTCGACGTACGGTGTCAGGTCCATGGCGCCATCATGGCATCACGATGGCGCCACTTGCAAATTTTCTGGCGCTTTTATGGTGTCACGGCTGCGTCGAGAGAGGCCGATCTCGATGAACTAGCAGGCTGGTGAAGGTAGTTAGTCAATGACGTCATCTGGTGTCAGGTGGTGCCAGATCGTGGTGCCACGATGATGCCACGGCGCTCCTGCCCTGGGTGCCGACCCATGTGCTCCGCCGCGGTGCCCGCGTCGTGGGCCAGGCCATCTGGCCGTTGCCGTTTGCCCGGCGGCCGGGGCGAGTTGGCAATGGGGTGATCGGTGTTGGGGGCGGGCCGCGTGAGTGGCGCGGGTGAGGGCAGGATGGGGGCGTGGGCCAGCAGTCGAGGAAGCCGTATTGGGTCGGGGAGCCGCCGGCCGGAACTCTCCTGGGGCCGTTCCAAAAGCGCTCGCGGGCGGGCGTGTATGCGCAGTTCGTCCTCCAGCCGCTCTACTCGGCGGCGATCGGGGTGCTGTGGCTGGTAGCCCTGGTTGCCGCCGCTGCCGGCCCGGGAGGGACACGTTCGGCCGACGTCGAGACCGGTTCGATGTGGCTGAGCCGCCGCAAAATGCGCCTGGAACTGGACGGGACCCGCGAAGAGTGGGAGATCTGGACCACGCAGACCCTGGCGAACGCATTCGCGCGCAGCACAACGTTGCGGGCGAAGAAGGACCCGGGCAAGACGGGACCGCCCCCGGTGGTGACGCTCGACCCGATGGACCGCCGCCTGCTCACCGCCGAGGAAGTGGCTCGCATCGCGGAGCCGATGGGCTGGATCCTGATGTGGACCCGGCACGACGGGCCGGACGACAAGCTGCGCCTGGTCCCACGCGCCCAGGCATCCGCGTTTCGCTCCCGACCCAGCGAGTAACGCGCGCGCAAGCGTAAAAGGCGACAGGCGCAGTACGCATCAACAGCAATAAGTAACAGGCCTCCGCCGCCTCTTCGTCAACACCCACCGGCAAGACATCACACCGGCTCGACGAGGGCACCGACTCGGCGAAAGCAGCGGAGCAGTGGGCATCACGCGGTCAGAACCCGCCGCCCCCACCATCGCCGCCCCAGCCTCCTCCTCCGCCGTCACCCCAACCGCCGAATCCGCCACCGAAGTCCCCGCCGCCTCCGCCGTCGCCGAACCCCGCGCCGTACGAGTCGGGTGCCGCGGCCGCGGTGCCGAGCGTCGTGCCGATCAGCAGGCCGGGGAGCAGCATGCCGCCGTACCAGCCCATCGCCCAGGGGGCGTACGCCGGCCCCGCCTCCCAGTAGGGGCGCCGGCCCTCCGGCGTCTCCACCTGGCGGCCCAACGGCGGCAGACCGTCGTCGAGCCGTGCGGCATCCGCACTGCACACCGGGACGGTACGGGTGGCTCCGCCGGCCGGCGCCCACTCCACGTCGCGCACCGACACGCCGTGCCGCGGGTCGAAGAAGCACGGCGGACGCCGCTCCGGCAGCGGCTCCCCGATACGCCGCGCGTCGAGCGTGGCGAGTGCGAACCGGCCGTCGTCCAAGGCCTCGCTGACGTCGCGTACGTCGTCCGGTTTGCGGGCGCGGGCCATCGCGTACTTGGCCCGGTCGTATGCGTCGAGTGCCGTCGCCCAGTCCTCCCGCATGGCGTCGTCCGATGCGGGCGCGCCCGGGTCGAAGCCGGTGCGGTCGAGGGCTTCGCCGTACGCCGTGATGTCCTCGTCGACCGTGAGGCGCACCTGTTCGAGTGCCGCCCGCTCGCGGTCCGCCCGGCGGCGTCGGCCGCGGCGGCGGTACAGCAGGACGCCGAACGCCCCGACGGCCAGCAGGACTCCGAGCACCACGAAGCCCGTGGCCCCGCCGCTCGACCCGCCGTCGGACGACGATGCCGTCCCGGGACCGGAGTCGGCTACCGCGCCGTCCACGAACTCGGTGAAGAGGCCGGGGCCGTCGCCCTGGTGTGCCGCGATGCTGTCGCTCTTGAGGGTGGCGAGCCGCGACGGCGACATGACGGACGCGTCCGCGGCGGCGTCGAAGGTGCGGCCGACGGCGACCGCGTACACGCCAGGTCGGCCGACCTCCTCGCGCAGCGCCGACAGCACGGCCGACCGCGAACCCGAGGCCGCCAGCGGCGAATCCGCGGGGACGGCCACCACGAAGACCGGCTTTCCCGAGTCGCGGATCGTCGCGCGCAGCGCGTCCGCCGTCGCCGCCGGCAGGACGTCGGACGCCGCCGGCTCCGTGTAGACGGGGTCTCCGCGCAAGTGCGCCGCGATCTCGCTGACCCCGGCGGCCCGGGCGGTACCGGCGGTCAACGGCAGCATCAACAGAGCCAGCAGGAGCATCAGCAGCACGCGCAAGCCGAAACGAGGAACGACCGACTTCCTCACATGTCCCAGGCTACGCCTCGGTACGGCCGCACAGCAGTACGCGGACGCTGCCGATTTGGGCGGGTTTCGGATGACACGACGCCTCGCGGATCCCGCCTGACCAGGACCGATCCGCCGCACTGCCGCGCGTCCAGCGGCCGGCAGGCTGGCCACGGAGCCGGCATATGGGGTCGGATGTGATCATGACGAACGAGCAAGCAGTGCCGCGTCTCACCGGCGGGCAGGTCTGTGCCGCGCGCTTCGCCGCCCAAGGGCTTGGCACGCCGTTCGCCGGCGACACGCCCGCCACGCTGGTGCCGGTGGCCGTCACGGCCATGGCCGGTGCGCACGCCCAGGTGATGTCCGCCGCTGAACTCGGCATCGGACTTCGCGTCGAAGGGGCCACCCGGCAGGACGTACGCGAGGCGCTGTGGCAGCACCACAGCATCGTCAAGACGTATGGCCCGCGTGGCACGGTGCACTTCCTCCCCGCCGCCGAAATGCCGTACTGGGTCGGGGCCTTGTCGTCGGTGCCGCCGATGGCGTCGAACGCCTTCCCGGAAGGCGTGCGCATGACAGACGACCAGACCGAGGCTGTCATCGAGGCAATTGCGGACAGCCTCAAGGCGGCCGACCTGACCATCGACGAGTTGAGCGACGCGGTTGTCGAGCGGGCGGGGGAGTGGGCGGGCGACTTGGTCATGCCCGCGTTCCAGACCATGTGGCCGCGTTGGCGGCAGGCCCAGCACCTGGCGGGCCTGCGCGGTGTCCTGGCCTTCGGGCCCAACAGGGGGCGGAAGGTGACGTACACGAATCCGCACCGCCTGAATCCGTTCGAGCCCGCAGAGCCACGTGAGGCGCTCGGGCACGTCCTGCGGGCCTATCTCAACGCCTACGGCCCTTCCACCCCGCAGCGGTTCGCCCACTGGCTGGCCGCCCCGAAGCCGTGGGCCGTCGAGGTGTTCGCCGAGGCGGGCGACGGTCTCCGGCCGGTCCAGGTCGAGTTGGACGGCGAGGGGAGCGGCGAAGCGTGGCTTCCCGCCGATCACGTCCTGTTCGAGGCCGCCGCGGACGCGGCGCCGCCCACCGAGCACCTCGGCGTACGGCTGCTCCCGTACTTCGACACCTACAGTTACCGCGTCGGCAACCAGCCGCCGGAACTGCTGTATCCCGGCAAGGCCGCCGACCGTGTGCTGCGCGGCAACTTCCAGAACCTCGTCGTGGACGGTGTCGTCGCGGGGTTGTGGCATGTGCGCCGCTCCGGCCGCAAGCTGCACGTCACCGTGGAGCCGCTGGTCACCCTCACGCGACGGCAGCGCGCCGATCTGGACGAGCAGGTCGATCGGGTCGGTGTCGTGCTCGAAGGCCGCCCGGATCTCACCATCGGTCCGGTCACGGTGGGTGGCCACGCGTAGACCGGTGATGACCGGGATATTTGCGCTATTTGTCACTTCTTGTCACTAGGTGGGGGTAAGAGTGATGCTTGATGTCTGGCCGCGGCTTTTGAACGCCAGGCTCCCGACGCGCCACGCCTGACGGGAGCTCCCGGGCGTCGGGCCGCGACCCGGCGGTGGAAGGGAGCCGTGAACATGCGGCCCGACTCGGCAGAGGCTGCGCAGACGTCCCCGGTGGTCCCTCTGGACACCGAGCGGGCCAGGCACCCCGAGCTCACCGGCGCCAAGGCCGCCAACCTGGCGCGTGCCGCGGCGGCCGGACTGCCCGTACTCCCCGGATTCGCTCTCGTGCCGGGGCTGTCCGCGAACGGCCACGCGGGCCGCGCCGCCGACAAGGCCCGCACGGCGGGCATGGCCGTCACTACCGACGCCGTCACTACCGACACCGTCGCGACCAACCCCGGCGGCAACGGCCGCCTCCTGGACGTGACGACGGCGACGACGGTGCGGGCCGCGTGGCACGGACTCGCCGGAAGCGACGAACGCCCTTTGGCGGTGCGGTCGTCGTCGCGGTACGAGGACACCGAAGGATCGTCGATGGCCGGCCGCTTCCGCACGGTGCTCGACGTACGCGGATGGGACGCGTTCACGGACGCCGTACGCGAGGTCCTCGACTCCGCCGCCCTCGTCGAGACACCCCGCCCGCCGCACGAAGGCATGGCGGTGCTCGTGCAACCCATGCTCCGGCCCGAACTGGGCGGCGTGATGTTCGGCGCGGACCCGGTCAGCGGGCGCACCGACCGGATCGTGGTCGCCGTCGCCGCGGGCGGGCCCGCGGCCCTGGTCGACGGCACCACGCAAGGCGTCCGTTACCGCATGACCCGGGCCGGCCGACTGCTCGACCGGGAGCCCGTCGAGCCGCACGGAGAGCGATTGCTGGGTCCGAGCCGGTTGCGGCGCCTGGCCGTGCTCGCCCGGCGCGCCGCCGATCTGTTCGGCGGTCCGCAGGACATCGAGTTCGCGTTCGACGCCGACGACCGCCTGTGGCTGCTCCAGTCGCGTCCCATCACCGCGATGGCCGCACAGGTACCGCGCGGCGCGCGGCTTCTGGGCCCGGGCCCGGTCGCCGAGACGTTCCCGGGCGTGCTGCAGCCGCTCGAACAGGACCTGTGGCTGGAGCCGATGGCGCACGGGCTCACCGTGGCGCTGGACATCCTGGGGGCGGCGTCGCGGCGTACGCTGCGATCCGTTCCGCCGGTCGTGGCCGTCGACGGCCGGGCCGCGGCGGACCTGGCGCTGCTCGGCGTCGTACCGCCCAGGCACCGCGTCCTCAACGTGCTCAATCCGGTGCCGCCGGCCCGCAAGGTGCGTGCGGCGTGGCGCCTCGGGCGGCTGCGGACGACGCTCCCGCTGCTCGCCCTCGACCTGATGGCCGACGTGGACCGGCAGCTCACCGAACTCCCGTCGCCTTCCCGGCTGTCCAGCGGTCAGGTGATCGACGCGGCGTCGTGGGGCCGCCGCGTGCTGTCCGCGCTGCACGCCCAGGAGTCGCTGGCCGGGGCCCTGTTGGGGCCGGGCGACGAGACGACCGTGGCCGCGGAGGCGCTGGCGGTGCTCACCGAGGGGCGCGCGGCCGGGCTGGACGACGCGGCACTGCTCACCGCCCATCCGGTGCTGCTGGCGCTGTTCCCGCCGTCGCTGACCGCGCCCGCGCGCCTGCCTCCCGCGACCGCCTGGACCGGCGTGCCGCGCGGTGTGTCGTCTCTGCCGGTACGCGAGGGTCTGCGCCTGCGCATTCGCTGGGTGCAGGAGATGCAGGCCGGCATGATCCGGGCGTTCGGCGCGCGTCTCGTCGCGGCCGGGCTGCTGGACGACGTCGACCGGACGGGCCTGCTGCGCTGGGCGGAGCTGATGGCTGTCGGAGACGGCGGCACCGTGCCGTCCGATCTGGCGGACCGGCTGCCGCGGCCGGACCGCGAGGCCCTGCCGGCGGCCTTCCGCCTGGCCGACGGTGAACCGGTGCCGGAGCCCGCCCGGCGCACGAGGCGCGGGAGCGCCGAGGCAGACGCCGGGGGGCAGGGCGCGGGCGGCGGCAGCGGTGCCGGCACGGTGTGGGACGGACTGGGGCCGCGGCCGGAGCGTGCGGTGCTGGTCGTACGCGTGCTCGACCCCGCGCTCGCCGCCCTCCTCCCGGGCCTGGCCGGGCTCGTCGCGGAGACCGGCAGCCCGTTGTCCCATCTCGCCGTACTGGCCCGCGAGTACCACGTCCCCACCGCGACGGCCGTGCCCGATGCGGTCGCGCGGTTTCCGTCAGGTACCCAGGTCGCCGTCGACGGCGGCACAGGCGAGGTCAGGGCCGTCACGACGACCTGGACCGCCGACAATGCGGGTGATCCGGACGACGCGGGCGACGCGGGCCACACGGACGGCAGGGCCGAGAGGGTCGCCGGGGTCGCCGCCGCCGCTGATGTCACCGCCGCCGACGCCGCCGACGACTCCGAGGGCACCGGCGCCGGCGGCCCCCGCGACTCCGCCCGTGCGGCGGATCCCGAGCGGCTCCGCGTTCCCGCCCGACCACCCCGTCCCCTGCCCGGGAAGGGAGCTTCGCCGTGAAGTACGTCAGCTACCTCATCGGCGGCCTCTCCGCCGCGGCGACCCTGTTCTACCTGGTCGTCTACCTCTACCGCTGGCAGTGGAACCGGGCGCTGATCTGCGGGGTGCTGTTCGTCGCGATCGAGGTGTTCCTGCTGGGTGTCGTGGTGCTCAGCCGGATGTCGCGGCTCGAGCACCGGATCGCCGACACCGACAGCCGGGGCGAGGAGGTGCGCCGCCGCCTGGCGCAGGCCCGTCTGGAACAGTCCGGCGAGCAGCCCGGCGACGCCGCCGGCGAACGCTTCCGCTGGCTGGACGCGGCCCGGCTCGCCGATCCGGCCGCCGGGCAGCGGGTCTTCATCCCGGTGCTGCTGGCGGCCGGGGTCGTGCTGTCCGGCATCAGCTGGGTCGTGCAGCGCATCGCCCGCATGACGGTCGTGCCCGGCGCCGACCGGCACCTTGCCGGACGCCTCGCGGCGCTGGCCGCGCCGAGCGAGGGGGCGTTGCGGGCGGGTCCGCGGCTGGAGGACACCCCGGCGATCCCGCCGCCCCGCCCTGGGCGTACGACCGCCTTCGCCGCGGTGGCCCTGGCCGGTGTCGTCGGCCTCACGGCGGGAATCGACGCACTCGGCGACGCTACGCAGTCCCGTCCCGGATCACCGCCCGACTCGGCGGCGACGACGCTGGTCTTCCGGGTGGACACCAGGTCGCCGGGCGACGCCCAGCACAATGCGCGCGCCGCGGGCGATCTGTGGGAGGGCTGCCGCCACGGCATCACGGTGGGATCGCTCGACAACGCGGACCTGAGCCAGCTCGGTTCGGATGTTTTCGCCCTGGTGGTCCGCCCCGCGCTCACCGAGAACGACCTCGCCCGGTTGCGCGGTTGCCTCGTGGACGCCAACGCCCCCGGTATCCAGGCGAGTTTCCTCGGTGAAGGGCAGGCCACGCCGTCGCCGTGGCTGCCCTGACAGGAGCACGGTTTGGCCGGAGACGTGAGCAATGTCACGGCCGTTTTCTCTAGTTTCGTAGCCATTTAGGCCGTTTTGGGGCCGTTTTCCAGTTGATCAGCATTGTGCACCCCGGCGATGCGGGTTAGTGTCGGGGCTCGCCCGACCGTCGCGTCTCGCGCTGCGGTATGCCTGCCCCTCCCGGTGATTTCCTTTGCAGTCCTCCGCAGCACCCACCACCCCCGTCATACCGTCCCAGGCCACCGTCCTCCGGCCCGCCCCCAAGCCGCCCGCCCCCCGCGCGCGTGCCCGCCGGATCGCCAAGCGCACCGCCAAGGTGCTGGTCTTCTCCGCCCTCGGCTACGCGGCCGTGTGGCTGTTCGCCTTCCTCGGCATGCTCGGCGTCCACGCCTGGGCGTCCTCGCAAACCGCGGGCGGATCCGGCCAGACCGTCGCCGGAATGCAGCACTTCAAGCAGGTCGACGACCGCGTCTACCGCGGTTCGGCGCCCGGCGACGCCGGATACCAGGAACTCGCCGCGATGGGCGTGCGCACCGTGGTCGACCTGCGCGCCGAGCACATGAGCGCCGAGGACATCGCGCGTCCGACGCAGGCCGGGCTCGACCTGGTCCGGCTGCCGATCCGCGACGGCCAGACCCCGACGCCCGCGCAGGTCGACGAGTTCCTGCGGACCGTGCAGGCCTCGGCGGGACCGGTGTACGTGCACTGCGGCGCCGGCGTGGGCCGGACCGGCTCGATGAGCGCCGCGTACATGATGCGCACCGGCGAGGCCGGATCCGTCGAGGCCGCCAAGCAGACGCTCGCCGTCGGGCCCCCGTCGGTCGAGCAGGTCTACTACGTGCTGAGCGGCGACCACGACTCCAGCGAGCAGCCGCCGATCATCGTCCAGATCATCAGCCGCATCCTGGACGCGCCGCGACGCATGAAGGCCACGATGCTCTAGGAAGCGTCCTCGACGCAGAACACGCCTCGAAGCCCCGCCGGGTAGCCGGCGGGGCTTCGTGCGTCCGGGCAGGGCCTTGGTCCCCGCCTGACGGGTGCGCGGCACGCGTACGGCATGCTTGCCCGGTGGCACAGGTACGCGAAGTCCCCGACCCGGCGCGTCTGCGCCTGGACAGCTATCCGTTCGTCCGCGAGGTCCCGGCCCGGTTCGGCGACATGGACATCCAGCGGCACGTCAACAACGTCGCCATCGCCTCGTTCTACGAGGACGGCCGGGCCAACCTCAACATGCGCATGTTCGGCGAGGGGCTCTTCTCGCAGGTGCGCGAATTCCGGTTCGTGGTCCTGGAGACGCGTACGCGCTACCTGCGCGAGGCCCCGTTCCCCGCCACGTATCGCGTCGGCGTGGGCATCACGCGTTTCGGCCGGTCGTCCTTCGAGTACGGCCTCGGACTCTTCCACGACGCCGAATGCGTCGGCCTGTGCGAATCCGTGCTGGTCCACATGACCTCATCCGGTCCGACCGCCGTACCGCCGGAGCGCCGGGCGCTGATGGAGAAGTACGCGTTCCCCGCGGCCGTCCGGCCGGAATCCGAGTCAGGGCAGCCCGCCGACCGATGAGTTTCGGCGGTCCGCGAAGTCATATGGGGACCGGACACGGAAACTTTGGAGGCCGCCATGACCCCGGACCACAGGATCGACAAGAAGTTCAGCGCCGACCTGGTGAAGAGCCCGAGCCCGGGAGGCTGGACGTACGTCGTCTGGCCCGAATCGGTCGAGTTCTTCGGCACACGCGGCCTGGTCAAGGTGCGCGGCACGATCGACGGGAAGCCCTTCCGCGGCTCGTTCATGGCACGCGGCGACGGCACGCACATGCTGCCCGTCAAGGCGGACGTCCGGAAGGTGATCGGCAAAGAGGTCGGCGACAGGGTGACCGTACGCCTTGAGGAGCGGATCACGGAGTAGCGCCGCCGTGCGCGCGGCTCAGGCGTCCGGGAAGCGCCACGCGGCCGTGCAGACCGAGATCTGCATGCTGTAGTCGCTGTAGAACCGTTCCCTGCCCGCCTGTTGCGCGGCGCGGTGGCGGGGATGCTCGCGCCAGGCGCGCTGTTGCTCCGCGGTCTCGAAGACGATGACGGACACGCGCTCGCCGTCCTCGGCGACGTAGACCTTGTAGTCGACGAATCCCGGCATCGCCCGGGCCGTCTCCAGCATTTCGGCGGCGACGGCCTGGAAGTCGGGCGCGGCGTCCGGACGGAGGCGCGAGCGGAACACGGTGACGATCTGGCCCGGAGCGTACGCGAACTCGTCGGTCATGCCGCGACGCTACCGGGCGTCTCCGCGGCCGATGCCACCGGCGTGTGCCGGACGTGCGGCCCATGCGAAGTCCAAGTGCGGCCCATGCGCGGCCGACCTGCGCCGGGACCCGTGGGCGGGGCAAGCCCGCCCACGGGCGTCCGGTCAGCTTGCCGGGGCGAGTCCGGTGAGTCCGGCCGGGAGTTCGCCGGCGTGCACGACCCCGAGCCGCTGCGTCGCACGGGTCAGCGCCACGTACAGGTCGGCCAGGGCGAACGCCGCCGGCTCCACGACGATCACCGAGTCGAACTCCAGACCCTTGGCCTGCCGCGGGTCCAGCAGCACCAGCGGGCGCGTCAGGTCCGGCTCGACGCCGCGCTCGGCGTGCGGGACCGCCGCGGCCACCGCGTCGAGGAACTCCGGCGGGGAGATCACCGCGACGCGCCCCGCGGCGCCTCCGCCGTCGGCGCCCACGCCCTCCCGGGCGACCGCCTGCGCCACCGCCGCGGGCACGTCGGCGGCGTGCCGCGACCACGGCTTCACGCCCGTCGAACGCACCGACTCCGGCGGCTCGAACGCCCGGTCGCCCGCCCGCATGACGTCGGCCGCGACCTCCATGATCTCGGTCGGCGTACGGTAGTTCACGCCCAGCCGCACCCGCTCCCAACGCCCTTCGACGTACGGCATCAGGATGCGGTCCCACGACCCGCAGCCGCCCGGCTCCGAGGTCTGCGCGGGGTCGCCGACCAGCGTCATCGACCGGGTCGGACTGCGCCGCATGAGCAACCGCCAGGCCATCGCCGACAGTTCCTGCGCCTCGTCGACCACGATGTGGCCGTACGCCCAGGTGCGGTCCGCCGCCGCCCGCTCGGCGGAGGTGCGGAAGTCCAATTCCTCCTGGCGGGCCGCCAGCCGTTCGGCGTCCACGAGGTCGTGCGCGCTCAGCACTTCGGAGTCCTCGTCCTCGCGGTCCTCGAACTCCTGGGTGCGCGAGCCGTACGACAGGTCGAGCACGCCCTGCGCGTACGCGATCTGCCGCCGGCGCTCGGCCTCCGCCGCCGCCCGGGCCAGGGAGTCGTCCTCGCCCAGGAGTTCGGCCGCCTCGTCGAGCAACGGCACGTCGGCGACCGTCCATTCGACGGTCGTCTCGGCGGTCGCCGACGTCCCGAAGACGGGGTCGTACGCGGCCGGGCGCCGGATCGCCGCCGCGTCCTCGTCGGGCAGGTACACCGGGTCCGCGAGGTAGTCCGCGACGAGCCCCTGCGGGGTCAGGCGCGGCCACAGCTCGTCGACGGCCAGCTGCACGGCCGGGCTCTCGGCGACCGACATGGCCAACTGCGCGACCTCCTCCGAACCCAGGAAGTTCGGTCCGCCGTATGGGTCCGCGCCCAGCCGGTCCACCAATTGCTCGGTGAGCCCGTCGATCACGCGCGACGCGAAGGCCGGGCGCGCGAGGTTGTGCGGCAGCAGGGTGGCCCGCGCCTTGCGGCGGGCGGCCTCCGCGATCGCCGCGTCGAGGAAGAGGTCCCCGTCGTCGTGCCCGATGACCAACGGCGTCTCCGGCACCCGCTGTTGGTCGGCGACGAAGCGGCCGAGCACCTCCGCCATCGCGGCCCGCCCCTTGACCTCGGCCGCCGCCGGCGTGTCGATCGCGGTCGCGGTGACCCCGGGGAACAGCTCGCCGGGCGTGGCGAACAGCACGCCGGTCTCGCCGAGCGACGGCAGGACGTCCTCGATGTAGCCGAGGAACGCCGGGTTCGGGCCGACGACGAGGACGACCCGGCGGGTCAGGTGCTCGCGGTTGGCGTACAGCAGGAACGCGGCGCGGTGCAGCGCGACGACGGTCTTGCCGGTGCCGGGGCCGCCCTCGACGACCAGGACGCCGCGGTGCGGCGCGCGGATGATGCGGTCCTGCTCGGCCTGGATGGTCTGCACGATGTCGTGCATGCGCCCGGTGCGCGCCGCGTCCAGGGAGGCGAGCAGGACGGCGTCGGCGTCCGACCCCTCGAAGCCGGTGCGGGTGTCGTCCGCGAGGTCGAGGATCTCGTCGTGCAGCGCGGTCACCCGCTTGCCGGACGTGGTGATGTGCCGTCTGCGGCGCAGACCCATCGGCGTGTGCCCGGTCGCGAGGTAGAACGGCCGGGCGACCTCGGCCCGCCAGTCGATCACCAGCGGGGAGTGCTCGGCGTCGTCGCGGCGGATGCCGATGCGCCCGATGTGGTGGTCCGCGCCGTCGCGGAACACCAGGCGTCCGAAGCACAGGCCGTTCTCGCCGGCGGTCAGCGCGGCGACCAGGGCCGACTGCTCGAAGACCGCGATGTCGCGCTCCACGCGCGCCTGCCGGGTGCCGTCGTCTTCGCGTCCGAGTTCGCGCGTAACCGCGGCCTCGGCCTCGGCACGCAGGTCCGCGAGGCGCGCGTACAGGACGTCGATGAATTCCTGTTCGTGTCGCAATTCCGCGTTTGACAATTCGACTCCCGGACGGCTACAATGACTACATTAATCATTCCGCATTCGCGAATTCGACCGTGACGTAACCGGCGAATCAACGGTATGCAGAATCACCCAATATACCTCGTGCAAAGCCCCGTGCGTCAAGGCGCGCGGGGCTTTCCCGTGTCCGCCGCCAGGCCGGCGATATTGCCGCACATACGCGGCGCGACGACCGCATGGACGCGTGGGCGATGACCGTCGCCGATTTCCGCACGCGCGCACGCCCTGCCCGGCTCCGGAACCGAATGGAAGCGGTACGCCTTTGCGCACGCGCGAGTCCTGCACGACACCCCGGACCGCCTGATCCAGAGCCTCGTGACGGAGATGGGGACGGCGACCCCGGAGGAATCCCGCCGGACGGCAGCGGAAGCGCTGGACGCCTTTCTCGACAGCCTGTAGCGCGCCGCGAAGAACGCCCGTGGCGGCAACGCGCTCGCCGAACTGGAGTCGGGGGCCAGGACCGACGGGGATGGGGCGGTGCTCGACGGGTGGGGTGGCGACCTGGTGCCGATGCGCGGCCACGGGACTTGATCCGCCCCGGCAAACTGGAGTCATGACGACCGAACCGGGTGGCCTGCGACCGGAACCGGGACCGGGGGCGAAACCGGGACCGGAACCCGAACCGGTGACGCGGTCCGCGCCGCGGCCGGTGCGCCCGGTCGTGCTCAGCCAGAGCTGGCTGGATCTGACCTTCCTGCACTGGCCGGTCGACCCCGCAGCCGTGGCGCCGCTGCTGCCGCGCGGAACCGTGCCCGACACGTTCGAGGGGCGCACGTACGTCGGCCTCGTGCCGTTCCGCATGGACCGCGTGGGCATCGGCTGGGGGCCGGGCATCCCGTACCTGGGCAGCTTCGCGGAGACGAACGTACGCCTCTACTCGGTCGACGAGGCCGGCCGCCGGGGTGTGGTGTTCCGCTCGCTGGAGGCCGCACGCCTGGTGCCCGTCCTGGTCGCGCGAGGGGTGTTCGGGCTCCCGTACATGTGGGCGCGCATGGACGTCTGCCGCCTCGGCACGCGCACGGCGCCCGAGTTCCGCTACACGACGCGGCGCCGCGCACCGCGCCCGCGCGGCGCCGGGGGCAGTGTGCACATCCGCGTCCACGACCGCATCGCGGACCCGGACCCGCTCACCGACTTCCTCACCGCCCGCTGGGGCCTGCACGTCGCCTGGCACGGCCGCACGCTCTACCTGCCCAACACACACCGCCGCTGGCCGCTGCACGAGGCGGAACTCCTGCACTTGGACGACGACTTGATCACCGCGGCCGGGCTGTCCGCGCCCCTGGACCCGCCGGTGAGCGTGCTCTACTCGCCGGGCGTACGCGCCCGCTTCGGCCTTCCGGTCACGTGCGCGGGCCCGGAACCGGCGTAGGGTCTGCGGCATGCCACACGATCACGATCTGCACACCGAGCGCCTGCGGTTGCGGGCCGTCGGCACCGCGGACCGCGACGAGTTGCGCCGGCACTGGAGCGAACCCGACGTCTGCCGCTTCCTGTTCGACGGCGTACCGCCCACGGCGCGGGAGACCGACGTCCTGATCGAGGACAGCGCACGGGACTTCGCCGCCGCGGGGGCCGGACTCTGGATCGCGCGTACCACCGACGGAGGGCCGCTGATCGGCACGGCGGGCCTGCGACCCCTCGACGACCTCGGGCTCGAGGTGTACTACAGCGTCGCCCCCGAAGCGTGGGGCAAGGGCTACGCGACCGAGGCCGCGGGGGCGGTGGTCGGGCACGCCCTCGGTCCCCTCGGCCTGCCCTTCGTGCTCGCCGAGGTCGACGAGGCGAACACCGCGTCGGCCGCGATCGTCACGCGTCTGGGCCTTGTCCCCTACGAGACCGTCCCGGGCCTGCTCGGCCCCATGACGCGCTACCGCCGCGACGCCGCGCCCGTCACCCGGACGGCCTGACGCCGCGTACGCCCGGCCGCCCCTCGACGCGGGCTCCGCAGCCCCCGGTGCGAACCCTCGCCGGGCCCCTGTCCCGAGCCCGCTCCCGACACCTCGCAAGGACCGCGCCGGACACCTTGCAAGAACCGCGCCGGACACCTCGCAAGGAGGAGTCGTCCGCTCCGCGCGCATCGTTCGCCGCCGGATCGGGCACGTAGCCTGTGGTGCCACCGGCACGAGTCCTTCAGCGGGTCATTCGGGTGGAAACACCCGGGTCACCGGGATTCACTGAAGCTCCGGCAACGCGACGGCAAAGGCGAGCGAGGATGGGATCACCCGGCGGGACCGGTACCGGAGAGGTGCCGTTTCTGGTCGACGGTGTCGAGGCTGCCGCGGTAGTGCTCGGCGCGGACGGGACGGTCGCGTGGTCGACTCCTGCCGCGCGACGTCTGCTCGCGGGCCTGGACTTCGCCGACGGGCTGCGTGCCGCGCTGGTGGCGGGCACCGGGGCCACCCGCGCCGGCTCCGCCACGTTCCGGGCCGCCTCCGGAACCGGCGCCTCGCTCGACTTCCGGTACGCCGCCCAGCCGCTCGCCGGGAACGCCGACGAACACGGGTGGCTCGTCCTGCTGCTGCCGCGCGAGCGCGCCGCGGAGTGGGAGGCGGCTCAGGAGCGCACCCAGCGCTACACCCGATTGGCGCATCAGGCCGCCGCGAGTATCGGGGCCAGCCTCGACCTCGTCCAGACCACCCGTAGCCTGGTCGAGGTGCTCGTCCCCGACCTCGCCGACCTGGCGTCCGTGGACCTGGCGGAGCCCGTGCTGCACGGCGACGAGCCCGGCGTCATCGACACCACCGCGCCCAAACTGCGGCGGGTCGCGGTGGCGCCGTCGGGGGAGGCCGAATGGCCCAGCGAAGTGGCGGGAATCGGCGACCTCCTGCCCGAGTTCGCGGACAGCAATCTGCTGCGGCCGGTGGCCGAGGGCGCGGCCGTGGCGGTGTCCGACATGGCGGTGCTGGCCGAGGCGCTCGGCCTCGACGGGCCCGGGCTGCGCAGCATCATCCCCGAGGGCGCGCACTCGATGCTCGCCATCCCGCTGTTCGCCCGCGGGCTGGTGCTGGGAGCCGTCACCTTGTGGCGTACCGGGACCGAACGCAACTTCGACGACGAGGACGCCGACCTCCTCGCCGAGATCGCCTCCCGTGCCGCGATCGGCGTCGACAACGCCCGGCGCTACACCCGCGAGCACCGCACCGCGGTCGCCCTGCAGCGGAGCCTGCTGCCGCGCCCGGTCACGCGGACGGCGGCCGCCGAGACGGCCGGCACGTACCTCCCGTCGGAAGGCGAAGCGGGGGTCGGCGGCGACTGGTTCGACGTACTGGCCCTGTCGTCGCTGCGCACCGGATTCGTGGTCGGCGACGTGGTGGGCCACGGACTGGGGGCGACGGCCGCGATGGGGCGGCTGCGCACCGCCGTCCAGACGCTCGCCGACCTCGATCTGGAGCCGGACGAACTGCTCAGCCACCTCGACGACTTGGTGCTGAGCTATTGGCCGGAGCACGACCCGGACGACCCGACCTCCGAACTGGCCGCCCAGGGCGCGACGTTCCTCTACGCCGTCTACGACCCGGTGGCCCGGCGCTGCTCGATCGCCAGTGCCGGCCACCCGCCGCCCGTCGTGCTCCGGCCGGGCAAGGCCCCCGAACTCGTGGACGTGCCGCCCGGCCCGCCGCTGGGGGTCGGCGGAATGCCGTTCGAGGCGGTCGACATCGACCTGCCGGAGGGCTCGGTCCTGGCGTTCTTCACCGACGGCCTGGTGGAGCGCCGCGGCGTCGACGTCGGGGACAACATGGACCTGCTGTGCGACGTGCTCGCGGAGAACCGCGACCGGCCGCTGGAGGTGATCGGACCGGAGGTCGTCGCCCGGCTGACCCCGGCCCGGGACGACGACATCGCGCTGCTGCTCGCCCGGACCCGCGCCATCCCCGCCGCCGCGGTCGCGGAGTGGGAGCTGCCTGCCGACCCCTCGGTGGTGTCGCGTGCGCGCGAGCTGACCTCCCGTCAACTGCGCGAATGGGGTCTGGAGGAACTGGCTTTCACCACCGAGCTGGTGGTGAGCGAGCTGGTCACCAACGCCATCAGGTACGCCGGAGCGCCGGTCGGCCTGCGGCTGGTCCGCGACGAGATCCTGGTCTGCGAGGTCTCGGACCCCAGCAACACGCAGCCGCGCCTGCGCCGCGCGGTCGCCACCGACGAGGGTGGGCGCGGCCTGTTCCTGGTCGCCCAGCTGACCACGCGGTGGGGGAGCCGCTACCGCAGGTCGGGCAAGACGATCTGGACCGAACAGGGCGTGGAAGTCCCGTCCACGGCAGCGCTGTTGAACGCGTTCGACGTCGACTGGTGAGGTGTGAGGCGCCGGGCGGCGGGCTGGGCGGGTCCCCGGGGCCGATGAGCGGGCACGTGCGCCCGGGGCCCATGCCGCATCCCCGGTCTCATGCCGCATGACGATCGTCACCGTTCCCGTCGTGATCATGATGGCCTAAGGTCCCATTGACACCATCAAGGAACGGGCGTGGGTCGCCGCCGGGCCGAAGGGTCGAGGACTCAGGCTTGAGAGCTCAGGCTTGCGGGCTCAGGCTTGCGGGCTCAGGCTTGCGGGCTGCGGATGACGGGCGCCACGGCGTGAGGAGCGAGCGGTGGCGCTGTTGCCGTACCAGGACCCGGGCGTGCCGGTGGAGGCGCGTGTCGACGACCTCATCGCGCGCATGACGCCGCAGGAGAAGGCGGGTCTGCTGTTCCACCCGCCGATCGCGCAGGGGCCTGACGGCACGCTGAGCGACGCCACCGAACGGCTCGTGGGCGAGTTGGGCCTGTCACACTTCAACGTGCACAAGCTCGCCGACCCCAGGACCACCGCCCAGTGGCACAACCGGCTCCAGGAGCGGGCGGCGGACACCCGGTTGGGCATCCCGGTGACGTTGTCGTCGGACCCGCGCCACGCGTTCACCGACAACCCGCTGGCGAGCGTGTTCGCGGGGGACTTCTCACGGTGGCCCGAGTTCATCGGCATGGCCGCCGCCGGGGACGCCGAACTCGTGCGCGAGCAGGCCGACATCGTGCGCCGCGAATACCTCGCCGTGGGGCTGCGCGTGGCCCTGCACCCGATGGCCGACCTGGCCACCGAGCCGCGCTGGGCGCGCATCTCCGGCACGTTCGGGGAGGACGCGCACCTGGCGGCGCGGTTGGTCGCGGCGTACGTCAAGGGCCTTCAGGGGGAGACCCTCGGGCCCGACTCGGTGGCCGCGATGACGAAGCATTTCCCGGGCGGCGGACCGCAGTTGGACGGCGAGGACCCGCACTTCTCGTACGGGCGGGAACAGGTCTACCCGGGCGGCATGTTCGAGCACCACCTGATCCCGTTCGAGGCGGCGTTCGCGGCCGGCGGCTCGCAGATCATGCCGTACTACGGGCTGCCGGTCGGCACGGAGTACGAGGAGGTCGGGTTCTGCTTCAACGCGGACGTGATCCGCGACCTGCTGCGCGGCAGCTACGGCTTCGACGGGATCGTCTGCGCCGACTGGAACGTGCTGACGGCCAAGAGCCTCGGGCCGGTGGACATCGAGGCACGCGGCTGGGGCGTCGAGGAACTGGACGTCCCGGACCGGGTGGTGAAGGCGCTGGAGGCGGGCGTCGACCAGTTCGGCGGCGAGAGCTGCGCGCCCGTGGTCGTCGACCTGCTGGAATCCGGTCGCCTCACGGCCGACCGCGTCGACCGGTCGGTGCGGCGCGTGCTGCGCGAGAAGTTCCGGCTCGGACTGTTCGACGAGCGCCGGTACGTCGACCCCGACGCCGCCGAAGCCGTGGTCGGACACGCCGAGCACCGGGCCCGGGGCCTGGACGCGCAGCGCCGCTCGACCGTCCTGCTCACCAACCGCGGCGAGACCCCGGCCCTGCCGCTCGCCGACGGCCTGCGCGTGTACGTCGAGCGCATCGACCCCGACGTGGCCGCCGGCTACGCGGGCGAGATCGTCGCCGACCCGGCGCAGGCGGACGTGGCCGTCCTGCGGGTGAACGCGCCGTTCGAGCCGCGCGACGGGTTCATGGAGTCGATGTTCCGGCAGGGCTCGCTCGAATTCCCGGACGCCGAGCGGGACCGGCTCCTGGCGATCGCGGCCGCGGTGCCCACGGTCGTCGTGCTGCAACTGGACCGGCCCGCCGTCGCGACCGAGTTGGCCGGCGCGTGTGCGGCGCTCCTCGCGGACTTCGGCGCCGAGGACGGTGCCGTGCTCGACGTGGTCTTCGGGCGGCACACCCCGACGGCGAAGCTGCCGTTCGACATGCCGTCGTCGATGCGGGCGGTCCGCGAGAGCCGGCCGGACGTGCCGTTCGACACCGCCGAGCCGGTGTTCCGGTTCGGGCACGGGCTGACCTACTGACGGCCCGCGGGACGGCCGGACCGGCACGCGGGCGTCACCCCGGAGGAGTTATGTCCCATTGGGACAGATTCGGGGTTATGGTTGATCCATGGCCGCTTCCGCCGAGATTTCCGCGTCCGCCCCCGGAGGGGCCAGTACGCGGGCCTCGACGGAGCCGACGGAGCCGACGGAGCCGACGGAGCCGACGGAGCAGACGGAGCCGACGGAGCCGGCGGAGTCGGCGGTGCCGGCCGCCCGGTGGACTGCCGCGTCGGCCGACGCAGCGGACGATGCATCGACCGAGCAGGACCGGGACCGCCGCAAGGAGCGCTCCCGCCGTACGCGCGAGGCCATGGGCTCCGCCGCGTTCGACCTGCTGCTGGAACGCGGCCTCGCCGGGGTGTCCGTCGAGGCCATAGCGGAGCGCACCGGAGTCACGCGCCGCACCTTCAGCCGGCACTTCACTGGCAAGGAGGACGCGGTGCTGGCCGTCGTCGCCGACGACGTGCACCGCATCAACGGCGCCCTGCGGCTGCGTCCGCCGGGCGAGGGGCCGATGACCGCGTACCGCCGCGCCGTCGTCGACTGGCTCACCGCGGAGTTCGGCGGCGACCGCCACGCGCTGCTGCGCGGACGGCTCGAACTGTTCCGGCGCATCGACCGGGAGCCCGCGCTGATCGCGGCGTACCAGCGCATCCGCGCCGACGCCGAAGAGGAGTCGGTACGCATCATCGCCGCCCGCATGGGCGTCGACCCCGCCCACGACCCGCGCCCGGCGGTCGCCGTCGGCGCGGGCGCGGGAACCCTCATGGCCGTGCTGCGCGCCTGGGCGCGGCACGGCGTACCGGAATCGCCGGCCCGGCTGGTGGGTGCGTACTTCGACGCACTCGCGGCCGTCGTCGACGCCCGCGGGGAAGCCGCGGGAGGCGGGGCGTTCGCGCAAACCGCGGATGCCCCGGATGCCGCGGGTGCCGCGTCGCACGCGGATCCGGAAGGTCCACCACCAGGCCGCACCAAGGAGGCAGGCACATGAAGGCATTGCAGTACCGGCAGATCGGCGGAGCGCCCGAGTTGGTGAGCGTCCCGGATCCCGAACCCGGCCCGGGGCAGGTGCTGTTGCGCGTGACCGCGGCCGGCGTCTGCCACTCCGACATCGCCGTCATGTCGATGCCCGCCGAAGCGCTGTCCTTTCCACTGCCGTTCACGCTGGGCCATGAGGGAGCCGGCACGGTTGCCGCGCTCGGCTCGGGGGTCACCGGCCTCTCCGTCGGCGACGCGGTCGCCGTCTACGGCCCGTGGGGCTGCGGTACGTGCGCCAAGTGCGCGCAGGGCAAGGAGAATTACTGCCTGCGCGCCGACGAACTCGGCATCCGGCCGCCTGGTCTCGGCGCGGACGGCGCGATCGCCGAGTACATGCTCGTCGACAACGCCCGCCACCTCGTACCGATCGACGGGCTCGACCCGGTCACGACCGTGCCGCTCACCGACGCGGGGCTCACGCCGTACCACGCCATCAAGCGCTCGGTGCCCAAGCTCGTCGCGGGCAGCACCGCCGTTGTCATCGGCACCGGCGGACTCGGGCACGTGGCCATCCAGTTGCTGCGCGCCATGACTCCCGCGCGCGTCGTCGCCCTCGACGTCAACGACGACAAGCTCGCGCTCGCCAAGCAGGTCGGCGCCCACGAAACCGTGCTGTCCGACGCCGCCGCGGCCGACAAGGTCCGCGAACTCACCGGCGGTCTCGGGGCGGAGGCCGTCTTCGACTTCGTCGGCGCGCCGCCCACCACGGCAACGGCCGCCGCGTGCGTGGCGGTCGAGGGCGATGTCACCATCGTCGGCCTCGGCGGCGGAACCGTGCCGGTCGGGTTCGGGGCGATCCCGTACGACGTCGCCGTGACGTCCCCGTACTGGGGCAGCCGGGGCGAGTTGATCGAGGTGCTGAACCTCGCCCGCGCGGGAGCGGTCGACGTGCACGTGGAGACGTACACGCTCGACGAGGCGCCCAAGGCGTACGAGCGCCTGCACGACGGCAAGGTCAACGGCCGCGCCGTGATCCTCCCGAACGGCTGAGCACGGGACGGGACTTGGCGGCACGCGCCGCGGGCACGGGCACCGGGAAGCCGGTGCCCGGCACGGGCGCAAGCACCGGTCGCCGGGCAGACGGCGCGCGCCGGGCGCGGCGGATCAGGAGCCGCCGCGCCCGGCGTCCGCGATGAGGCCCTTCCGGTACGCCATGGCCACCGCCTCGGTCCGCGAGGCCGCGCCCACCTTCGCCAGGATGTTGGACACGTGCACACTCGCGGTCTTGGCGCTGATGAACAGCTCCTCGCCGATCTGGCGGTTCGTCCGCCCGAGGGCGAGCAACTCCAGGACCTCGCGCTCGCGCCCGGTCAACGCGGTGGCGTCGCCCGACGGTTCGCGGGGCTCCGTGGGGCCGAGTCGGGCGCGGCGCAGCAGCGCGTCCACCGCCTCGCGCAACGGAGCGGCCTTGAGGCGGTCGGCCGTCTCGCGGACCGCCCGCGCGACCGATGCCGCCTCGTCGCGCTCGTCGGCGGCCACGAGAGCCTGGGCCAGGCGCAGTTGGGTGCGGGCGTGCTCGTACACGTTGCCGTAGTCGAACGCCGCGACCGCCTTGCGCCACGCCTCCACGCCGGGCTCGCCCGCGATCCGGACATGTTCGGCCTCCGCCCGCAGCAGCCACGCCGTACCCTCAGGGCCCGTGCTGTTGTTGCGCTTGGGGTGCCGTTCGGTGGTCCGGGCCAGCTCGATGAACTCGTCGGCCTTCGCCGCCCATTCGGCGGCCGCCTCGGCGTCGCCGGTCCGGCGCAGCGCGGCCGACTCGTCGCCGATCGCGCCCAACGCCAGCGCGGAGAGCCGGATCCCGACGTCGGGGTAGGGGAGGCCGTCCTCCTCCAGCGCGGCGAGCGTACGCCGGGCCCAGTCGGCCGCCGCGCGGGCGTCGCCCCGCAGCGCGGCCTCCTCGGTCATGACCGCGCCGCCGACGAGTGAGGCCATCCAGTTGAACGGCCTTCGGGTGAAGAGCGCTTCGGCGCGCTCCGCGACGCCGGGCTCGCCGCGGCCCAGCGGGACGTACAGCCCCGCGCCGTCGACGTGGCCGAACGCCGAGGGGGCCTTTCCTGCGGCGGTCAGCGCGTCGTCCCAGCGGCCGACGGTGTAGAGAGTGAGCGCGCGCAGGTAGCGCATCTCCAGCGGGTACGGCGACGTCAACTGCGCGGTCCGACGGGCGCGTTCGTGGCCTTCGTCGAGCCAGCGGAGGGCCTCGTCGAGGCGACCCGCCTCGTAGGAGCCCATGGCCAGGTTGAACACCGCCCGCAGCTCGATCGCCGCGTTGCCGGCCTTGCGCGCCAGGTCGTGCGCCGAGCGCAGGCGTTCGCGGCCGGCCTCGGTCTGCCGGTTGTCCTTGCTCATCCCGGTCGTGCTGATGAGAACGTCGGCGCGCACGTCGTCCGCGCCGAGTTCCGTCGCCGCCGCGACGACGCGGTCGCCGAGCTCCTGGGCGATGTCCAACTCGCTGACGTAGTAGGCCGCTTGCACGTGGGTGGCGGCGGCCCACAGCCAGGTCAGCGACGGCGGGTCGGCCGGGATCAGGGCCAGCGCCTGGCTGCTGAACTCGTACGCCGCCTGGAGGTTGTCGACGCTCATCAGGTTCGACGCGAGCGTGTAGCGGACCTTCGCCGCGAGGTTGGTGTCGGCGTGCGAGGCGACCTTGCCGAGGGCGGCGCGGGCGAGGGTGACGGCGCGGTGTGCCTCGCCCATGCGTACGGCCGCCGCCGACGCGCGCAGCATGAGCGCGACGTCGTCCGTGCCGGTGAGGTCGACGGCGTCGGGCACGGCGTCCCACAGGTCGAGGGCCGACTCGACGTGGCGCATCTCCTCGGCGGGCGCACCGACCCGCGCCGCGTGGTCGGCGGCCTCCAGCGACGCGGTGAGCGCGCCGGGCAGGTCGTGGCTCTCGCGGTGGTGGTGCGCGCGCTCCGCCGCGCTCCCGGCGCGGCGGTCGTCGGCGGCCAGGAGGCGGGCGTACAGGCCGTGGATGCGCACCCGTTCGCCGGGCAGCAGATCGCGGTACGCCGCTTCGCGCGTGAGCGCGTGCCGGAACGCGAACGTGCCGTCCGCGTCCGACACGAGCAGGTGCCGTCCGACGGCCTCCCGGAGTGCGGACTCCAAGTCCTCCTCCGGAAGTTCGACGGCGTCGCTCAGCAGCCGGTGCTCGACGCGCCGCCCGCCCACGGCGGCGGTGCGCAGCACGCGCTGCGCGGTGGGCGACAGTTGCTCGATGCGTGTGAGCAACACCTCGGCCAGGCCCGGCGGCACGCCGCCCATGGTGTCCTCGGCCGCCGCGGCACGGAGCTCTTCGGCGTAGAAGGCGTTGCCCTCCGCCCGTTCGACGATGCGCCGCACGGTCTCCTCGGGCACCGGCTCGGCGTCGAAGGACCGTACGAGCCGGGCCACCGCGTCGTCGTCCATCGGCCCGAGGTCGAGGCGCGTCACCGAAGGCAGCCGCACCAACTCGGCCAGCAGCGGCCGCAGCGGATGCCTGCGATGCAGGTCGTCGGACCGGTACGAGGCGAGCAGCGCCACCCGCTGGCTCGCCGTGCCGCCGGAACGCTGGGGGGCGAGCCGGGTCAGCAGGAAGCGCAGCAGGTCCCGCGTCGACTGGTCCGCCCAGTGCAGGTCCTCGACCACGAGCAACACCGGTGCCTGTTCCGCCAGATCGGCGACGAGCGCGGCGACGTCGTCGAGCAGCCGCAGCCGCACACCCGTCTCGCGCCCGGAGTCCTGGTCCTGCGCGCCGGG
The DNA here is from genome assembly GCF_040649515.1 of Streptodolium elevatio. GTDB lineage: Bacteria > Actinomycetota > Actinomycetes > Streptomycetales > Streptomycetaceae > Yinghuangia > Yinghuangia elevatio. Next base: position 16,304 of record NZ_JBEZFP010000080.1, on the reverse strand, counting down.
GGAGAGCAGACGCTGAACGGGGGGATGCCCGTCGAGCGTCCCGGTCAGAACGCTGTCGGCCTCCACGGTCCGCAGCATCTCGGTGAACGGGAAGTAGGGCAGGCCCACCTCGCCGAGGTCGACACAGTGCCCCACGAGCACGGTCATCCCGGCCTCGGCCGCGAGCCCGGTCGCCTCGGTCAGCAGCCGGGTCTTCCCCACCCCGGCCTCGCCGGCGACCAGCACCGCCTGCGGGTCGCCCGCCCGGGCGTGCCCGAGCGCCTCGTCCAGCCGGGCGATCTCCGCCCCGCGCCCGACGAACGGAGTCTCAAACCGCCCATATCCCAACACCCCCCAATCCTGTCACGCACACCCCCCGCCCGTCCCCCAAGATCCGCTGTCACCGCACCCGCTCTCCGGCACCGGGAAGCGGGGGGTCAGGAGGTCTCGGGGTGGCGGGCTCGGCTGGGTTGGACTCTGGGGGGTTCGCCGGGCATTTTGGGGTGGTCCGGGGGATAGGGCAGGTCGCCGAGTTCGTCGTCCTGGGTGTGGCGGTCGGCCAGGGCGAGGGCCGGGCCCAGGTCGCAGGGGTTGTTCGGCATGTCGGCGTGGAGGTCGCCCAGGCGGGTGAAACGCTCGGGCATGGTGGCGATGTCGAAGTCGTCGGGGTGGACGTCGTCGAGTTCGTCCCAGGTGAGCGGGGCGGAGACGGTGGCCCTGGGGTTGGCACGGACCGAGTAGGCGCTTGCGATGGTGCGGTCGCGGGCCATCTGGTTGTAGTCGACGAAGACCTTCTGGCCGCGTTCTTCCTTCCACCACGACATCGTCACGTGGTCGGGCATGCGGGTCTCGAGTTCGCGGCCGAGGGCGATGACGGCGCGGCGTACCTCGACGAAGGTCCACTCGGGGCGGATCGGGACGAACAGGTGCAGGCCGCGGCCGCCGGAGGTCTTGGGCCAGGCGGTGAGGCCGTGGTCCGCCAGGACGTCCCGCATCTCGTGGGCGGCGCGTACGGCGTCCGCGAAATCGGTGCCGGGCTGCGGGTCGAGGTCGATGCGCAGTTCGTCGGGGTGCTCGGTGTCGTGGCGGCGCACCGGCCAGGGGTGGAAGGTGAGGCAGCCGAGGTTGGCGGCCCAGACGAGCGCGGCGACGCTGTCCGGGCACATCTCGTCCGCGGTACGCCCGCTCGGGAACCGGATGCGCGCGGTCGGGATCCAGTCCGGCAGGTACTTCGGAACGCGCTTCTGGTAGAAGGACTCGCCGTGCACGCCGTCCGGGTAGCGCTCCAGCGTGGTCGGCCGGTCGGCGAGGGCCCGGAGCATGCCCGGGCCGACGGCCATGACGTACCGGACGACGTCGCCCTTGGTGAAGCCCCGCTCCGGGAAGTACACCTTGTCGGCGTTGCTCAGGCGGACGGACCTGCCGTCGATCTCCAGTTGCTCGGCAGCGCTCATGCCTCAGGGTAACCAGGACCATGTGACGAATGCCGTATTTAATAGCAATTAATGATTGTTGGTGTTGATCGGGGTTTATAGGGGTTTGTAGTTGCAAACTGGGGCCATGCGTCTTCCCGTGATGCCCCCGGTCAAGCCGATGCTCGCCAAGACCGCCGCCCGGATCCCGCCCGGCATGCACTACGAGGCGAAGTGGGACGGCTTCCGCGCGATCGTCTTCCGGGACGGCGACGAGGTGCTGATCGGCAGCCGCAACACCAAGCCGCTCGACCGCTACTTTCCCGACGTCGTGGACGCCGCGCTGCGGCTGCTGCCGGAGCGGTGCGTGGTGGACGGCGAACTGGTCATCGCGACCGGCGACCACCTCGACTTCGACCGTTTGCAGGACCGCATCCACCCGGCGGAGTCGCGCGTACGGCACCTGGCCGCGACGACGCCGGCCTCGTTCGTCGCGTTCGACCTGCTCGCGCTCGGCGACGAGTCCTACATGGAACGGCCGTTGACCGAACGCCGCGCGGCCCTGGAGCGGGCGCTCGCCGACACGCCGGCGCCGGTCCACCTCGCACCCGCGACCACCGATCCCGAGGTGGCCGCGGGCTGGTTCGAGCGGTTCGAGGGCGCCGGGCTCGACGGCATCGTGGCCAAGGACCCCGCCGGCCGCTACCGGCCCGACGAGCGGACGATGGTCAAGGTCAAGCACGAGCGCACCGCCGACTGCGTGGTGGCCGGCTTCCGCGAGCACAAGTCCGGACCGATCGTCGGATCGCTGCTGCTGGGCCTGTACGACGACAACGGGCGCCTGCAGAACGTCGGCGTCAGCTCGTCCTTCACGATGGCCCGCCGCGCCGAACTCGTCGACGAACTCGCGGCCTACCGCATCGAGGACCTCGCGGAGCACCCCTGGGCACGCTGGGCCGAGGCCGAGGCGCACGAGACGGACCGCCTGCCGGGGGCGGTGAGCCGCTGGACGGGCGGGCGCACGCTCGACTGGGTCCCGCTGCGGCCGGAGCTGGTGTGCGAGGTAGCGTACGACCACACGCAGGGCGACCGGTTCCGGCACACGACGCGGTTCCGGCGCTGGCGGCCCGACAAGGACGCCGCCGACTGCACCTACGCGCAACTCGCCGAGCCCGCACGGTACGACCTCGCGGACGTCCTCAACGCGTAGCGCCCAGCCGCGCGACTTCGCCCACACCGTCCGGGCCCCCGGCCCACGCCTCGACACCGTACGGCCCGCCCGGGAAGAGCGCGCCGCCACGCCCCGCGGCCGCCCGGCGCGGCCCTCGAAGGAGTGCCTCCGCATGAACCGCTTCGCCGCCCGCGGCGGCAAGTACACCGCGCTCGCGGCCATGCTGTTCGCCGTCTCGATGACGTTCATCGACCAGTCGATCGTCTCGATCGCGGCTCCGGACATCGTGCGCGAACTCGGGCTCACCGCCTCGGGCGTGCAGTGGGTGGTGAACGCGTACCTGCTCGCGATGGCGGCGGCGTTCGCGCTCGGCGGGCGGCTGTCGGACGTCCTCGGCCACCGCCGGATGGTGCTGATCGGCATTGCGGTGTTCGCGGTGTCCTCGGCGCTGTGCGGCGCCGCGCCGTCCGGCGACATCGCGCAGACGTGGCTCGTGGTCTTCCGGGCCACGCAGGGCATCGGCGGCGCGCTCATGTTCCCGGCCGCACTCGCGATCGTCGTCTCGGTCTTCCCGATCGAGGAACGCGGGCGCGCCCTCGCCCTGTTCTTCGGCCTGTCCGGCGGACTCACCGCGCTCGGCCCGATCCTCGGCGGCTGGCTCACCACCTGGACGTGGCGCGCCATCTTCTGGGTGAACATCCCGGTCGCGATCGTGGCCGTCGTGCTCACGCTGCGCGCCGACATCCGCACCGAGCACCGGCGCGAACGCCTCGACCTGCCGGGCGCAGCGCTGGTGGCGGCCGGAATGGCGCTCGCGGTGCTGGGACTTCAGCAGGCCCAGTCCTGGGGCTGGGGGAGCGCCGGCACCTGGGCGTGCATCATCGGCGGGCTGGTGCTGCTCGCCGTGTTCGTGGTGGTCGAACTGCGCACCGAGGTCCCGCTGATCAAGGTGCGCGTCTTCAAGGACCGCGCCTTCGCCGCCGACAACGCGGTGCTGTTCTTCGCGATGATCGCGTTCGTCCCGGTCTTCTTCTTCGCGTCGGTGTACTCGCAGGTCGCGCTGGGCTCGTCCGCCTCCGAGGCCGGGCTGTACCTGCTGATCTTCTTCGCCGGCTTCGGACCCGCGGCACAGGTCGGCGGACGCATCCTCGACAAACGCGGCGCCAAGCCCGCCATGCTCGCCGGAACACTCCTCAGCGCGGCCGGGTTCGCGCTGTGGGGGCACAAGGCCACCGACCTGTCGCTCGGCGCGCAGTGGATCTACATCGTCATGGCCGGAGCCGGGATCGGGCTGCTGCTCGGCCCCGCGTCGACGGACGCGGTCAACCGGTCGATCGGGGCGTCGTACGGCGAGGTCACCGGGATCACCCAGACGGTACGCAACTTCTCCTCCGCCCTCGGCATGGCCGCGCTCGGCACACTCCTCGTGCACTCCACCGCCAACCGCATCACCGACACGCTGCGGGACCAGGGGCTCCCGGGCACCGAGGCCCGTGCGGTCGGCGACTCGATCGGCGACAGCATCACGGGCGCGGGTGGCGGCGACCACACCGGCAGCGGACCCACCGCGGAACTCGTGCAGCGCGTCTGGCCGGCGATCCAGAAGGACTACGCGGAGGCGACGCAGGCCGTCTTCTACGGGATGGCCGCCGCACTCGTGCTGAGCTTCGTGGCCTGCCTGTTCCACCCGGGGACCCGGGTAACGGGCGACGGCACGGCGGTGGACGGCGGTTCCGGGCCGGGAGACGGGGGTCGTCCTGGCGACGCGAATCCCGGTGAACCGGGTTCTGGTGAACCAGGTTCGGGAACAGCGGGGCCGGGGGACGCGGGGCTCGGGGGCAGGACGGTCAACGGGTCGCCCGGTCCGCGCCGATAGGCGGCGTCTCGGCAGCCGCGGCTGCCGCGGCCGTCTCGGCGGTTGCGCCTGTCGCCGTTGTGCGGAACCGCGCCCGGTAGGCCGACGGGGTCACCCCCAAGCGCCGCCCGAACGCCCGCCGCATCGACTCGTCCCCGCCGAACCCGCTGCGCAGCGCCGCCGCCGTCACGGCCTCGCCGTCGGCGAGCAGCGCCTGCGCGGCCTCGACCCGGACGGCCTCGACGTACCCGGCCGGGGACTCGCCGAGCCGGTCCCGGAACAACCGGGTCAGGTGCCGCACGCTCAAACCCGACCGAGCCGCCATCGCCGGTACGGAGTGGTCCCCGGCGGGGTCCGCGGACACCGCGTCCAGGACCGCCCGCAAGGCGTCATGCCGCGGCGCCGGGCCCCGCAGCGCGGCCGAGAACTGCGACTGGCCGCCCGGCCGCTGCATGAAAACCACCAGGTCGCGGGCCACGTCGCGGGCGAGGGCGGCACCCGCGTCGGCCTCGACCAGGGCCAGCGCGAGATCGATGCCGGCCGTGACGCCGGCCGAGGTCAGGACCCGCCCGTCCCGTACGTGGATCGCGTCGGGCTCGACGCGTACCCGCGGGAACCGGCCCGCCAGCGCCGCCGCGTGGCGCCAGTGGGTGGTGGCGCGCCGCCCGTCCAGCAGGCCGGCCTCGGCGAGGGCGAATGCTCCCGTGCACACGGAGGCGACGCGCCCGGCGGCGGGGGCGAGTTCGGCCAACGGCGCCGCCAGCGCGCGTGGTGCCGGGCCGGTGGCGAGCTCCGCGGATCCGGGGACCACCACGGTGTCGATCGGGCCGAGCAGGACGGCGTCCGCGCGGGAGTCCACGGCAAGGCGCCCGGAGGCTGTGGTCACGTCCGCCCCGTCCGCCGAGCAGACCGTCCAGCGGTACGGCGCCCCCAACTCACGCGCGGTCGCGAACACTTCGAGCGGACCGGTGACGTCGAGCTGCCGCACGCCGTCGAAAGCGAGGAAGACGATGTGGCGCGGTTGTGCGGTCATGGTGCGAGCCTACGCCGCGGGGATGGCCTGATCCGAGGGATATGTGGCCGTACGGACATCGCGTGCGAAGCAGCGGGAGCGCAGGGTGGAACGTACGGCGGCAGAAGCCGCGGCCCGGCCGGGGCCGAAGCCGCAAACCCTGCCGCAAACCCTGCCGCAGCCGCAGCCGCAGCCGCAGCCGCAGCCGCAGCCGCAACCGCAACCGCAACCGAACCGAGGAGCTCCCATGACGCGCATCGCCGACATCGCCATCCCCGACAGCCGTATCGCCGCCGAGGCCACGGCGCTGGTCCGCGACGTCACCGACGACCTGCTGTACGACCACTCCCGCCGCGTCTACTTGTTCGGCGCCTGGCAGGGCACCCGGAAGGAACTGGCGTTCGATCCCGAACTCCTCTACGTGGGCGCGATGTTCCACGACCTCGGGCTGACCCCCGCGTACCGCACCGACGACCGCCGCTTCGAGATCGACGGCGCCGAAGAGGCCGCCGCGTTCCTGCGGTCGCATGGCGTACCGGAGGACTCGGTGCGCCTCGTCTGGGAGGCGATCGCCCTTCACACGACCCCGGAGGTGCCGCACTGGATGGCCCCCGAAGTCGCGCTGGTCACCGCGGGCGTGGAGCTCGACGTGCTCGGCATCGGGTACGCCGACCTGCCTGCGGCCACGCGCGACGCCGTCGTGGCCGCGCACCCGCGCCCGGACTTCAAGAAGCGCATCCTCGCGGCGTTCACCGATGGCATTGCGCACCGCCCGGTGACGACCTTCGGGAACGTCAAGGCGGATGTGCTGGCGCACTTCGTCCCGGGGTTCCGGCGCATCGACTTCGTGGAGGTCATCGAAGGTTCGGACTGGCCCGAGTGAGCCGAGGCGCGGCACGCGCGGTTACCTGATGCCGCAGCCCGACCGCGCGGCGCTGTTGCCGCGGGGCCGGCCCCAGGGGAGTCAGTCAGCCGGGGTGTGGATCGCGATGCCTTCGTCCCCGGCGGCCAGTTCCGCGAGGGACAGGATCCCGGTCACGTGGTGGACGCCGGCGTCGAGCCCGACGGCCCGGCGCGCGGCCCGCACGGTGACGACGGCGGTGGCGCGCGACTGCGAGCGGCCCTGGGCCCAGCAGGCGCGACCGGTGGCAGTGCGGGCGTACGCCAACCACCGGTCGCTTCCTGGCAGATGCAGCCCGCGCGGGGCCCGCGAGCCGCCCGGCACGCGCGTCAGCAGCGCGAGCGCCGCCGTCGCGGCGCGCGAGTCCATACCGAAGTACGTGCGGACCGGAGCGCCCAGGTCACGCGTGAGCGTGTGCTGATCGGAGAAGTCCGCCCGGTAGAGCCGCCGTCGCCCCAGGCCGGGCAGCGCGAACGGCCGGCCGCGCGTGTAGTTGCGTACGGGCGGACCGCCGCCGGTGTCCGGGAACCGACGGCCGAGCAGGTCGTAGCTCCACGCGGTCGCGGCCGGGCCGTGCTTCTCGCCCGCGCCGAGGACGAGGGCGATGTCGACCGGGCCGGGGGAGTCGGCGTACGCCGCGGCGGCCAGCAGCGTCGTCAGCCCCGGCGCCAGCCCGACGCTCAGCACGACGGGCGCCGCTGGGGACATCGCCTCCACCGCGTACACGTAGCCGGTGGAGGCGGTCATGTCGACGAACGCGGCGCCGGCGTCGGTTGCCTGCGCGACCAGCCCGGGCAACTCCACGCCCGCGGCGTTGACCACGACGTCGATGCCGTCGAGGGCCGCGGGCGGCAGATCGCCGTGCCGCAGATCGACGACGCGGTCGGCGCGGTCGGTGTCGCGGCCCGCGGTGTACGCCGTGTCGCCCGCCTCGCGCAGCGCCGCCACCACGTGTCGGCCGACGGCCCCGTAGCCGCCGAGCACAAGAACCTTCATCGCGCGGTTCCCCCCGGTCCCTTCTTGTCGCTTTGCGTCGGTTGAGGTCCCGTTGAAATCCCGTGTGTCCGCTGCGTCAGCGGACGTCGACGATCTCGGCCATTTCGCCGACCGGCTCGGTGACGAGGGCGAACGCGGCCCGTACCTCGGGGAGCCGGTCGGCGTCCGCGACTGCCGCGGCGGCGTCCTCGGGGGTGCGGTAGTGCCACTGGTCCATCCAGGTCCCGTCCTCGAGGCGGGAGAGCCGGGCCTCGACGAGGCCGGGGACTTTGGCGCGGACGACGTCGACCATGGCCGCGCGCCGGGTCAGCATCTCCTCGGTGTCGGCGGGGTCGGCCTTGAAGCGCACGATGCGGACAACGCTCATGGTGACTGGGCTCCATCTCTGGCGGCTGCAAGTAGTGCTCACAACTAGTGCTCACAGCTAGTTCTCGTGTCTAGTGGTTATATCTAGAGTTGAACTCTAGTGGATGCTCTAGAGCTACACTCCAGCCATGACTCCAGTCAAGGGCGGCCGCGCGAAGCAGGCCGAGAAGGCGCGGCAGACGCGGCGCAGGATCATCGACGCGGCGCACCGCCTCTTCACCGCCCAGGGCTACGGGGCGACGACGCTGCAAGAGGTGGCGAAGGAGGCCGGCGTCGCCGTCCAGACCATCTACTTCGTCTTCGGCAACAAGCGCACGCTGCTCAAGGAACTGGTCGACGTCACCATCGCCGGTGACGACGAACCCGTGGCGACCATGGACCGCGCGTGGTTCCGCGACGCGCTCGCCGCCCCGACCGCCACCGCGCACCTGCGCGCACACATCGCCGGGACCCGCGCGGTCCTGCAACGGGTCGCGCCCATCACCGAGATGCTCGCCGCCGCTGTCGCGACCGACCCCGACGTGGCGGCCCTGTGGCCCGCCGGCACCGACCCGCGCTTCATCGTGCAGTCCGCGGCGGCCGAGGCGCTCACCGCCAAGCCCGGCGCGCGGCCCGACGTCCCGCCGGCGCACGCCGCCGACCTGCTCTACGCCATGCTCAGCACGGAGTTGTACCTGCTCTTCGTGCGCGAACGCGGCTGGACGCCGCGGGACTGGGAGGAGTGGATGTACGCCACGCTTGCCCCGCAACTCTGCGACGTCTGACGCCTACGTCTGGCCGGTCCACCCGCGGACGCGCAACTTCGGAGGCGGCGGCGTCCCGAGACCCTTACCTCAACCAGCCGTCGGTGTCGCCCGGTTCGGCCCTGAGCGTCACCAGGTCCGCGGCCCGCCGTACGCCGCCCGCCCGCGCCGCGTCCCGTTGCCGCCGCGCGCCGTTCCCGGCCGACCGCACCGCCGCGACGAGGTCAAACACCTCATCGCGGTCGCCGGTTTCGGTCAGCGCGTCCTCGACGTGGGCGAGCAGGTCGTCCACCAACTGGTCTGCAGGCACCCGGCGTTCGGACAGCGGGTCGACGCCCGGACCGTCCAGCCCGTACCGAGCCGCCGACCACATCGCGGCCTCCGCGACGAAGGGGTCGCCCGGCTGCGCTTCCCGGCCCGCCTTCAGGTCCAGTTGCGCCCGGACCACCAACGCCCGTACCAGGCCCGCCTGCAAGACGGTCTCGTCGACCGTCGCGAGGGCGTCCGCGACCCGCACTTCGACGGTCGGCACATGTTCGGACGGCCGCGCGCACCAGAACGTCATCCGCGAGTCCACCGTGATGCCGAGGTCCGAGCGCCGCGCCAACGCCTCTTCGTACGCCGCCAGATCGGCGAACCACGGCGGTACGCCGAAGCCCGGGAACCGGCACTGCGTCACCGCGCGCCATGACGCGTACCCCGTGTCGCGCCCGCCCGCGAACGGGGAGTTCGCCGACAGCGCCAGCAGTGTCGGCAGCCACGGCCGCAAATGGTTCACGACGGCGACCGCCGTCTCGCGGTCGCCTATGCCCACGTGCACGTGGCATCCGCAGGCCGAATAGTCGGTGGCCACGGCCTGGTAGAGGTCGCCCACCTTCTGATAGCGCTCACCCGCGGACACCTCGTGCGCGGCACCGTCCGGCGAGTCAGGCGCGAAGCCCGTGGACAGCACGACGGCCCCGTGGACCCCGGCGGCTTCCGCGAGCACTTGGCGGGACTGCGCGAGTTGGGCCCGCAGCGCCGCCAGCGTGCCGCACACGCCGGTCGCCGCCTCGACCTGGGAGGCCAGCAACTCCGGCTTCAGGTCCGCGGCCACGGCCTGCCCTTCAAGGGTGTGCAGGATGTCGGGTACCGCCGCCACCGGTTCGAGCCGCACCGGGTCCGCGATGAGGAACTCCTCCTCGACGCCGAGGGTCGCGTCCCACGGCGGAGCCGACTCGTCGAGCATGTACTCGGACCTACCCTTCGTCGGGGACCGTGCGCGCAAGACGACCGTCGGCGGCTCGGTGGAGAGCGCGGCTACCGACCTGCTTCGGACCTGCTTCCGACCTGTGTCAAACCTGCTTCCGACCTGCTTCCGACCTGCTTCCGACCTGCTCCCGACCTGCTGGGACGTGGTCTCGGAGCACCCAGGGCGTCTCCCGGCATCAGGAGTCTTCTCCCTCGGAGGCCCCTGAAACACCCCGGACCCGCCGCGGAATCTCCTCGCGTCCCGGTCCACGCGCGTCCTCCGGTGCGGACAGTCGGTGCTGCGCCGCCCCGCCGCGCCCGCGGACCCGTTCGGCGAGCGGCGCAGACGGCATCGGGCAAACCGGGCCCGCGGCAGCTCGAGCGGCCCGGTCAGACGCCGCAAAACCCTTGCAGCCAGCGGTACTTCATCTGCGTGGCACACGCACGCAGGTCAGTTGTGCGATCACGCAGCTATGCACCCGGCTCGTCGGGGATCGTGTGAACTGCCGCTTCCTCTGCGGTCGCCGCGCCGCCGTCGATACCCACGTCGTGCCCGAGCCCCCGGTATCCGTATTGCGACGCCGCCTCGTCGTCGGCCAGTCGTCCGGTGCGCTCGTCGCCCACCTGCCCGTCGACCGGCTCGCCGTTGCCCCCCGCCAGGTCGCCGATGCCGTCGCCGGGATCCGGTGTCACCTCGGGCTGCTCGCGCGAGAGGCGCCGGTCCAACGACTCGCCCGCCTCCTGCTCGCCCTGGGTCGTGCCGTAGTCCTCGACCGCGAGAGGGCGTTCGGGCGGCGAGTAGCCCTCGTCCAGTGTGTCGTCGAGGGTCCGTTCGCCCAGGGCGTTCTGCAGGTCGAGGTCGTCGTTCGGGGGATTCCCCGCGTCCGAGTTCGCGGGCTGGTAGACGTCGTCGCCCCGTTCCTGGTCCGACATCGGTGGCTCCTTTCCGAATTTCCGGAGTCCTGCGCACAGCGTGCCTTGCCACGGGGCTACCCGTGTCGGGCGGACCGATGCGGCCAAGTGATCCTTTGCCGGGAGAGCCGCACATGGCGCCGCGCCGTGTCGGCCGCTCACGGAAGCGGTACGGCGTGCAGCAGCTTGTGCCCGAAGGAGTCCGTCCCCGTCAACGGCCGCGCGATGTCGCCGGCGATCTGGACGCGGAACAGCCCGCTTGCGTCGGCGTAGACGGGGAGGCCCTCCGGACCGTGGAGTTCGGTGCGGTGCACGGTCAGCACCGTCGGTGGCGTGTGCGGTCCGCCGCTGCCGCCCGTGAGGGTGACGGCGTAGCGATCGGCTGTGGGCGGCATCGCGCGGCCTCCTGGACTCCACCGGGGCGGTGCGCGTGATCGCCCGGCCTCGACTACCCGGGTACTGCCACCCATTGTCGGCTCTTTGCCGGAGTTTGATGCCGTTTGCTGCGGCAACGACGTTTTCTTGCGGGGGCGCCGCAAATTGCGCCGGTCAGGCCGCTTCACCCCCGTCCCAGTGGGTAGCGCGCAACCCTCACACACCTCCCGGTCCGAGCGTGCTCGGCCGGCCGGCGTCGCCGTATGGACGGCGCACCGAGAACTCGGGGAGAAGGGTTCACAGGCACATGCCCACGGGACAAGAGCATTTCGAGGTCCGGCCCGCCCGATTCGAGGGGCGGATCATCGGCCCGGATCAGAATCCGGATCGCGAGCAGGGCCGCGGGTCGGCGGCCCGAGGACTGGAACTGCGCCGGATCGAGGGCGAAGGCGGGCCGCTCACCGGTACGCAGCTGCTGATCGGCCTGCGGGCGGGGCACGAAGTCGCGCGCGATGACGTCCGCGTCCGGATCCCCGGTGTGCACGCCGAGTGCACTGTCACCAGCGAGCCGAAAGCGGACGCCTACGACGTGGATGTCGTCGTCGCCTTCGAGGACCTGCACACCTTCACGGCCGAGGACTCGGTCGCGATCCGGTTCGGCGGACAGGAAGACGGCGGCGAGGAAGACCTGAAAGCGGTGCTCGATTCGCTGACCGTGGGCATTCAGGACGCGTCGGTGCGCTGACCGCCCGCTATTCGGGCGGCCGCGGGGCGGACTCGCGGGTGGACCCGCCGTCCGCGGGCGGCGGCTGGGCAGACTGGGTCGGCGGGGCCGGCTCGTCGGGGCGCGGGCGGGAACTCAAGGTCCCGAACCCGGCGATCTCGTGCGGGAGCCGCCGACGTCCGTCGCGCGGCATCTCGTTGGGTTCACGGGCATGGCTCACGTTGTCGTCGTGCGCGGTCCAGGCGACCTCGCGGGCATTGTCCGGGGGCGGACGTCTGCGCTGCCGGACGCCGTTCACGACCGGCCAGATGAGCAAGCCCGCCACAATCACGGCGGCGATGAACGCAAGAGTCAGCGGTACCGCCAAGCTCGCGGCAAGTTCTTGAGTCCTCATACTTTTCGGCTACCCGATCACGGGCGAATGATCCGTTTTCGGCGATCTTTCCGCGCACTTCGGCCGACCCGCCTCCGGTGCGCCTCTAGGGTGGCCGCATGACTGCCTCTTGGGACCCCGAAACCCACGGTGTACTGCGGCTTCCCTCCGGTCGCCGGATCCGCGGACGCGGCCTGCGGCGCCCGCTCCCGGACGGCCCGCGCCCCGGATTCGGGCTGTACCTGCTCGGCCACGAACCGCCGCCCGTGGACTGGGACAGCCGCTGGCTCCGCTGGCCCGACTTCCGCCTGCCGGCCGACCGGGTGGACGCCGTCGACGCGCTGCGCGAGACGTGGGAGCGGGCCGCCGACGAACGGGTCGAGGTCGCCTGCGGGGGCGGGGTCGGGCGTACCGGCACCGCGCTCGCCTGCCTGGCCGTGCTCGACGGCGTCGCCGCCGACGAAGCGGTCTCCTACGTGCGGGCCCACTACGCCAAACGTGCGGTCGAGACGCCCTGGCAGAAACGGTACGTGCGCAGATTCGGTACGCGGACGCCCGGCCACTGAGGCGACACGCGCGGGGATCCGGTGTGGCCGGGTTTGCGGGTATTGCCGGTCGGACAATGAGAACGTCCTTACCCGTCGTCGAAGGAGCTGCCCATGGTGTCCACTGTTGTCGTCAACGGCCGCTCCGCACTGCGTCTCGAACGCCGCCTGCCGCACGATCCCGAGCAGGTGTGGGCCGTGGTCAGCACCGCCGATCGACTGGGCCGCTGGTACCCCTTCCCGGTCGCGGCGTTCGAGGCCCGGGTCGGCGGCCGCCTCGCGTTCGACTACGAAGGCGGCGTCATCGAGGCGACGCTCACCGATTTCGACCCCAAGCGGCGGGTGTTCGCCTTCGACGAGCACGACCTCGGCGGTAGCGAACGGGAGTTCGACGACCACGTGCGCGTCGAGGTCCGGGCGGGGGAGGGCGGCGGCAGCGTCGTCGTCCTCACGCACGTGCCGACCGACACGAGCAACGCCGAAGGGGTCGCGGCCGGATGGCGGCAGTGCCTCGACCGGCTTGCCGCCGAGATGGGGTAGGCGGATCGGGAGTACGTCTCCCGCTGCACCCACCGAACTTCAGGCGACCCCGACGAGGCTGTCGGGGTCGCCTGACCGGAGGCTCAGGACTTCCGGGGCCGTTCGGTAGGGCGGCGGCGCGGAGCCGCCGACAACGACGCCACGGGGCTCAGTCGACCTGCAGCACGGACAGGATGTTGCCCGACGGGTCGGTGAACCACGCGATCGGCGGTCCGGCCGGGTCGCGGCAGATGCCCTTGTCGTCGGCCTCGAACCCCTCGTACCGCTGCATCGTCACACCGCGGGCGGTGAGTTCGTCGACCGCCTTGTCGATGTCCGACACCGGGAAGTTCAAAATGGTGAACGTCGCCGGGGTGTGGTCGTCCTTGGGATAGGCCATGACCGTGGTGCCGCCCGGCAGGTGGAGTTCGAGCAGACCGTTCCGCTCGATCGTGGACACGCCGAGCAGGCGGTCGTAGAACTCCTTGGCGGCGGCGACGTCCCGCACGGCGAAGCCGCTGAACGCCTTGCTGTCCTCAAACATCAGGGGGCCTTTCGCTGTTCTCGCGGTTGGAGGGCGGCACGTCTTCGGCAGCGCACACGCCGCGGACGCCGGGCTCAGCCGGCGGCGACGGCCTGGACGAGGGCGTTGTCGAACGCCGGGAGGTCGGCCGGCTTGCGGCTGCTGACAAGGGTGTTCGGCCCGTCCTTGCAGACCACCACCTCTTCGTCGACCCAGTCCCCGCCCGCGTTGCGGATGTCGGTGGCGAGGCTCGGCCACGAGGTCACCCGTCGGCCACGCAGCACACCGGCCTCGACCAGCGTCCACGGACCGTGGCAGATCACCGCGACCGGCTTGCCCTGGTCGAAGAACGCCTTGGCGAAGGCCACCGCGCCCTCATGGGTACGCAGGAAGTCCGGGTTCGCCACGCCACCGGGTAGGACGAGGGCGTCGAAATCGTCCGCGGACGTGTCGGCCACCGTTGCGTCCACGGTGAACAGGTCCGACCGGTCCAGATGGTCGAAGCCCTGCGCCTTGCCGCCCTTGGTCGACACGAGCTTCGGTGTGCCGCCGGCCCCCTCGACCGCCTGCCACGGCGAGGTCAGCTCGACCTGCTCGAAGCCTTCGGGCGCGACGAGGAACGCGATCTTGCGTCCGTCGAGTGCCGCTGCCATGGGATGCCACCTGCTTTCGTCTTTCTTGGGTCCGGTGTCTCTCGGTCGGATGTCTCCCGGTCGCGTCGCGGCGACGGGACCGTACCGGTCTCGCATGCGCGAGGCTGCCCTCGGTCGGAAACGGCAAACACCGGCCCGCACAAAGCACCGAGAAGGCCGGAGGAAAGCGAGTACGACGTATGACGGCGGTGACAACCGGGTCCGGGACGACCGGAAACAATCGAGTACTCCGCCCCCCAAAGGCATCGGAGTTGAACCGGGAATTCGGGGCAGCGGTTGAGCATGATACCTCTCATACTCGTACTCCTCCTGGCCCTCATCCTTTTCGGCGCCGGTTTCGCGCTCAAGGTGCTGTGGTGGCTCGCCCTCATCGTGATCGTGGTGTGGCTGCTCGGCTTCCTTTTCCGGGGCGCGGGCACCGGCGGCGGTCGCCGCCGGTGGTACCGCTGGTAGTCCCGCACCGCCGATGAGCGGGCCCGCGGATTCGCCGAAGCGGTCGTGGTGGGCGGTACTGCGGCGCACTGTCACGGAGTTCAAGGACGACGAACTCGGTGACCGCGCCGCCGCGTTGACCTACTACGGCATACTCTCGCTCTTCCCCGCACTGCTCGTGCTGGTCTCGGTGATCGGCATCGTCGGCGAGGCGGCGGCGCGCGAGATCCTCACCAACCTCCAACAACTGGCTCCCGGTTCGGCCCGTGACGTGCTCAGCGACGCGGTCACGCAACTGCGTTCCGGGAGCGGCACCGGGTCCACGGTCGCGATGATCGGCCTGGCGCTGGCGATGTGGTCGGCGTCCGGGTACGTCGGGGCGTTCATCCGGGCGTCCAACGTGGTCTTCGACGTACCCGAGGGCCGGCCGCTGTGGAAGACCACCCCGCTGCGGCTCGTGGTGACCATGGTCCTGATGGTCCTCGCCGCGACCAGCGCCTTCATCGTCGTCCTGACCGGCGGCATCGCCGAAAAGGTCGGCACCGCGCTGGGGATAGGCGACCACGTCATGACCGTGTGGTCGGTGGTGAAATGGCCCATTCTGGTGGTCATCGTCATGGCGATGATCGCGATTCTCTACTGGGCCACGCCGAATGCGAAAGGGCGTGGTTTCCGATGGGTCACTCCGGGCAGCGTTCTGGCGCTGGCCATATGGATGCTGGCATCGGGCGGATTCGCGGTCTACGTGGCCAACTTCGCCTCGTACAACAAAACGTATGGCACCCTCGCGGGCGTCATCATCTTCCTCACCTGGCTTTGGATCACGAATCTGGCGATCCTGCTCGGTCTGGAACTCGACGCCGAACTGGTCCGCGAACGCGCGATCGTCGAGGACGGGCTCCCCAAGGACGCCGAGCCGTACGCACGCCCGCGAGACACCCGCAAATGGACCGACGAGGAGCGCGAGCGCCTGAGCGGTCGTGACTGAACTCCCGTCGGCAGAAGTCCCAGAGGAGAGAAGCAGCCTATGACGACGATCGAGCAGTCGGTGGATGTCGCGGTACCGGTGCGGTCCGCGTACGACCAGTGGACGCAGTTCCGCGACTTCCCCAGGTTCATGGAAGGGGTCGAGCGGGTCGACCAGGTCGACGCGACGAGCACCCACTGGGTCACCCGGATCGCCGGTATCGAGCGGGAGTTCGACGCCGAGATCACGGAGCAGATCCCCGACGAGCGCATCGCCTGGCGCAGCCGCTCCGGCCCCGACCAGGGCGGTGTGGTGACGTTCCACCGCCTGGACGAGAGCCACACGCGGATCATGCTGCAACTCGAGCACGATCCCGAGGGCATCGCGGAGACCGTGGGGGACAAGCTCGGCTTCATCACTCGCAAGGTCCGCGGGGACCTGGACCGGTTCCGCACCTTCATCGAGGCCAGGGACGGCCGGTCCACGGGCGCCTGGCGCGGCGAGGTCTGAGGCCGGAACAGCAGACACGGCAGGCACGGAAGGAACTGCAGGAACAGCAGGAACTACACAGAGGTACCAAGGCAGTTGGGCGGCGGCCCCCGGAGGAGAACTCCGG
>NZ_JBEZFP010000079.1:0-43217 GCF_040649515.1 Streptodolium elevatio | reverse complement strand
GGCACCGGCCTGGCCCCGGCTGGTCCGGGCTCTCCCGCGGGGGGTTAGTCCCCTCGGCCTGGGGCGCGCGGCGCGCCCCCCCCCCGGCCCCCCCGCCGGGCCGTTTCGCGGGCGGAGGGGAACGCCGGGTCGGTCGTCGGGGGGCCGGAGGCCGGGTGGCGGGTGGCCGGTCGCGCATCGGTCGAGGGCCGGTCAGCCCACGAACTCCCGGGCGCCGTAGTGGACCGCCGCCGCGGACCAGTCGGCGCCGAGGGTGGCGACGAAGCGCCGCACGACCTCGGTGTCGGTGCGGTCGGCGACGAGAATGAGCTTGCCGCCGCGTACGGTGACCGAGCCGCCGTACAGGACCTCGCGCGCCTCGGGATCAGCGAGCAGCCCGTCGTGCAGCCGGGTGACGTCCACGCCCGGCACCTCCACCTCGATCGCGGTCGCGCGCGGCGACGACGCGGGCAGGTAGTCGAACGTCAGGACGGATTCCTGCCGGAAGCGCTCGCGGACGATCTCCGCGACGGTGCGCAGTTGCTCGGGGGTGACGGCTTCGACGTCGAAGGCGCGGGACCGCTCGTACGTGGCCGCTTGCAGGTCGGTGGACCAGAACACCCCGTCCAGCAGCGACGATCCCTCCGGGTCCGCCCCGTGGGCCCGGATGATGCCGCGTACTTCGCAGGCGAATCCCAGCAGGTGCGCGTCGAGCCGGGGGTCGCCCGGGTCCGTGATGACCGCCGTGTTGTCCGTCGCGAAGATCTCGGCGTCCGGCAGTTCGGCACGGGTGTGCCCGGGTGACGCGTCCGCCGCGCAGCCGTACGGCGACGTGGCGGCCGACCGCGCGGCCGGCTCCGCCGCAGCCGTGCCCACGCTGCCCGTCGCGCCGGCCGTGACCCCCAGCGTCAGCATCAGCGCGGCGGACAGCCGCTTCGCCCTGGTC
Organism: Streptodolium elevatio; assembly: GCF_040649515.1. Taxonomy (GTDB): domain Bacteria; phylum Actinomycetota; class Actinomycetes; order Streptomycetales; family Streptomycetaceae; genus Yinghuangia; species Yinghuangia elevatio. Next base: position 42,292 of record NZ_JBEZFP010000079.1, on the reverse strand, counting down.
AGGCGCGTCGTCGAACTCATCGGCTGGTTCCCCATCCTGCGGTTGCGGGCGGACCGACGCGCAACGCTACCGACAAGTTGGGAGGTGGCCCGGGCAGCGACCCGGTATGACTAACGGGGAGCCGGCTATGTGTCGCGTGCGGGTCGACACCGACGGGCAGCCTGACGCGCTGTCAGTACGGCCGTTCGCCGAGGATGGCCGCGCGTTCCATCACGCGTACGTTCGGGTGGTAGTCGTTCGTGGCGTAGTGCACGGTGGCGCGGTTGTCCCAGATCGCCACCGAGTCGGGCTGCCAGCGGAAGCGGACCTGGTACTCGGGGTACGTGGCCTGCTTGCACAGCAGGGCGAGCAGTTCCTCGCTCTCGTCGTCGGCCAGTCCCACGATGTGGTCGGTGAAGACCTCGTTGACGAACAGGGTCTTGCGGCCGGTGACCGGGTGGGTTCGCACCACCGGGTGCTCGGCGGGCGGGTATTGGGCGCGCATCGCGGCAAAGCGGTCGGGGTCCATCGCCCGGCCGAAGGAGAAAGCGAAGTCGTGCACGGCGGTCAGGCCCTCGATGCGCTCCTGCACGTCGGCCGGGAGGTTGTCGTACGCGGCGGCCATGTCCGCCCACAACGTGTCGCCCCCGAATTCGGGTACCTCGACCGCGCGCAACACGGAGCCCAGCGCGGGTTCCTGACGCCAGGTCACGTCGGTGTGCCAGACGTTCTCCACGCCGACCATCGCGGCGTCCTTGGCGAATCGCACCACCTCAGGCACGTCGCCCTGTGCGAGGAACGGATGCACCTCCAACTCGCCCCACAGGCGCGCGAAGGCACGGTGCCGGCCCGAGTCGATCGGCTGGTCGCGGAAGAACAGCACCTTCCACTCCAGCAGTGCCCGGTCCAGCTCGGCGAACAGTTCCGGGCCGACCGGCTCGCGCAGGTCGACGCCGTGGACCTCGGCCCCGATCAGCGGTCCGCACGGCCGCAGGTCGAACAGCTCATACGGCGCCGACTGCGCGCCGATCGGCAGTCGGCGCAACACCCGTGCGCCCATGGACGTGCCGCGTTCGGCGACGCGATTGCGAATGGTCGTCATGAGAGTGCCCTCCAGGAGTGAGTGGAGCCGCCGAGAGCGCACGTTAAGACAGATGACTTAAACATGGAAGGGGCACGCATTCCTCGGTCGGATCTGATTCGACCGGAGTCGGTCGGGCGTCGCCTCGCGGCGACCCCCGGCTGCTCGGGCGACCGGGCTGGGCTGCGACCACCGCGTCGTCCCTGCGCCGGGGTCGTCGAGACGGTGGGATGAGGCTTGCATATATATGTAAAGAGTCTTTAGTCTTGTAAGCATGGCACTGACGGACAGAGAACGGGAGATCGTCGACCTGCTGCGCGGCGACCCCCGGCTCTCGCCTGGCGAGATCGCCGGGCGGCTGGGCACCACGCGTGCGGCGGTGAACGTCCACTTGTCGAATCTGACGCGCAAGGGCGTCGTGCTGGGGCGCGGCTACATCCTCAGCGAGGAGCCGTCCGTCGTTGTCGTCGGAGGCGCCAACCTCGACATCAAGGCGCGGAGCGCCGCCACCGCGATCCTCGGCACCAGCAATCCGGGCTCAGGCTCGATGGCGGCCGGCGGCGTGGGCCGAAACATCGCGGAGAACCTGGCCCGGCTGGGCACCCCCACGTACCTGATCGCCGCGGTGGGCGTCGACGCGACGGGGGAGCGGCTGCTCGCCGACACCGCGGCGGCGGGCGTACGGCTCGACCACATGCATCGCAGCAGGCATCCGACCGGCACGTACACGGCGGTGCTCGACGCGGGCGGCGAACTGGTGCTGGCCGTGGCCGACATGACCGCCACCGAGCACCTGCTGCCCGAACACCTAAGTCCACTGCGCGAGTTGCTGGCCCACGCGGGATTGCTCGTGCTGGACGGCAACCTGACCGCGGCCACCGCTTCGCATGCCCTGGACCTCGGGCAGGCGGCCGGAGTTCCGACGCTCATGGAACCGGTGAGCGTGCCCAAGGCGGCGACGCTCGCACCGCTGATCGCGGCGGACCGCCCGTTGTACGCCGTCACCCCCAACCGGGAGGAACTCACCGCGCTCACCGGCCTCCCCACCGGATCCGACGGTGAACTGCTGGCTGCGACGGGGAACTTGCACGAGCGCGGCGTCAGCCACGTCTGGGTCCGGCTCGGTGCCCGAGGGAGCCTGCTGAGCAGCCTCGACGAGGGACATGTGTTCGTTCCGGCACTGCCCGCCGGGGTGAAGGACGTCACCGGAGCCGGTGACGCCATGCTCGCCGCCTTCGCCCACGCGCTGTTGGCCGGACACCCGGTCCGCTCCGCCGTCGAACACGGTACGGCGGCCGCGGCCCTGACCATCGAGAGCGCGCACACTGTGCGTCCCGACCTCTCACCGCGTCTGCTGGCACAGGCCCTCGCCGAGCGCGGCGGCAGCGGCCGTCCGGGTGACCCGCGGGCCAGTGCCGCACCCACGGGCACGCCGCGTTCCAGCACGCCGCGTTCCAGTACGCCGAATTAGAGCAAGCCGGCTCAGAGCACGCCGACACCGACTTCGAGCACGACCACGAGCACCAGGAGCACGCAGTGACCAGCACCCCTCACCCCGACCTCGTGCTGACCGATGAGGTCCGCGACGCCCTGGCGGACGGGCGTCCCGTCGTCGCGCTGGAGAGCACGATCATCAGCCACGGCATGCCGTACCCGCAGAACGTCGCCATGGCCACCGAGGTCGAGGACATCATCCGCGGCCACGGCGCGGTGCCCGCCACCATCGCGGTGCTGGGCGGCCGCCCCTGCGTCGGTCTCACCCCGGCCGACCTGGAACTGCTCGCCACCAGCCCGGACGTGGCCAAGGCCAGCGTGCGCGACCTGCCGTACGTCATCGCCCGCGGCGGACACGGCGCCACCACCGTCGCCGCCACCATGCGCCTGGCCGCCCTCGCCGGGATCCGGGTCTTCGTCACGGGCGGACTCGGCGGCGTGCACCGCGGTGCGCCGGAGAGCTTCGACATCAGCGCCGACCTGGCCGAACTGACCCGCAGCGATGTCGCCGTGGTCAGTGCGGGCGTCAAGAGCATCTTGGATATCGGACTGACGCTGGAACACCTGGAGACCGGCGGCGTGCCGGTGATCGCCTTCGGCACCGACGAGTTCCCCGCGTTCTTCTCCCGCGTCAGCGGCTTCAAGGCCCCGATGCGCGCCGACTCTGCCGAGGAGATCGCGGCGATGATGCGGATCAAGTGGGACCTGGGCATCGCCGGCGGCCTGAACATCGCCAACCCCGTTCCGGAGGGCGACGAGATCCCGGCGGAGCGAATCTCCGCGATCATCGAGCAGGCGCTGACCGACATGGCCGCGCTCGGCGTCACGGGCAAGGACGCCACTCCGTATTTGCTCGGCCGGATCGTCGAGATCAGCGGCGGCGACAGCCTCAAGACCAACATCGCCCTGGTCAAGAACAACGCGCACCTCGGCGCGAAGATCGCCGCCGAGTACGCCGCGCACCCGGCGCGCTGACCGCCGCCACGCGGGTGGCGCCCGACAGGATCGGTTTTGTCGCGAACGGGGTATCCGGTCGGGACTGTCGGGGTGGTCGAGGATACGGCCGCCCGCATGCGAGGAGGACGAACAGATGCCCACGTCGATCCGCAGTGTCGTGGTCCCGGTGTCGGACCTGGAGGCCGCCAAGGCGATCTACACCGCACTGCTCGGGACGCCGCACACCGACGAGCCCTACTACGTCGGGTACAACGTCGACGGCTTCGAGGTCGCGCTGAACCCCCAGGGCCCCGCGGCGGACGGCCCGGTCGTCTACACCGACGTCGACGATCTCGACGGGGTACGCGCCACCCTGCTCGGCGCGGGCGCCACCGAGCGGACCGCCCCGATGGAGGTCGCCCCCGGGGCGCGCGTCTGCGTCCTCGAGGACACCGACGGCAACGCGGTCGGCCTGCGGGGCGAGTAGCCGTTCGTCGGACCCGGCGACCCGCGTCGGGCGACCCGGGTCGGGCGACCGGCGTCGGGCGCAAGGGGTCGGGTGCAAGGGGTCGGCCGAGCCCCGTTGAGCGTGCGGAGCCGGACGTCGGGCGCCGCACGGTTGAACGGCTTCCGGGACGGGGCCGCGTGGCGCCGCGCCACGCTGCCCCGGCCCGGCCGAAGGCCGCCGTACCGATCGACCGCTGTCGGCCCCCGGGCCCGGTCTCGGTCCTCGGCCTCGGGGCCCTGGTCCTCGGCCTCAGTCCGCGGCCTCACTCCTCCAGTGTCAGCAGCGGTGCCACCTCGGCGTCGTCCCTACGCGCGGCCGCCGGCGCGGGAAAGGCGTACTCGGCCACCGCCCCGTCCGGGCCGTGCGTGGTCATCCACGGGTTCCGGCTCACGTTGACGCGCAGGTCGAAGACGTCGGGGCGCGAGTACTGCCCGACGATGTCGATGAACGACTTCGCGGCGAGGATGTCGTTGAGATCGAGGTCGGCGTACACGATCCCCTCGGAATGCGGGTCGAGTTCCTTGGCGATGCTCATGCCGGTGGGGTGGAAGATCCGCGCGAATCCGCCGCCGGTGCCCAGCAGTTTGCGCTGGCCCGCGTCGTCGCCCACCAACATGTCGACGGCGTTCTGCGAGACCACCTGGGTGGCGCACAGGACAAACGATCCGGTCTCGATGGCGTGCATGCGCGTCGCCGCCTCGTTCGGTTCGATGCGGCCCAGGTAGAACCCGTTGGGGTTGGTGGACGCGAAGCTGGGCCAGCAGGCGACGTGGACCTGCTCGTGCATGGCCGCCAGCGTGAAGCGCTCCAGCGGCTGGAAGTGCTCCCAGCAGTTCAGGGCCCCGATCCGGCCGATCCGGGAGCCCCACACCTGGAGGTCGCCGCCGTTGCCGTCCCCGAAGATGCCGCGCTCCACGTGCGTCGGCTTCAGCTTGCGCCGGTTGCCCACGAGGTTGCCGCGGTCGTCGATGAACATCTGCGACATGTACGCGCTGGACCCGGCGATCTCGACGTAGCCCATCACGACGTGGATCGCATGGTCCCTGGCCGCTTCCATGACGCGACGCATGCGGGCGTCGCCCAGCTGCATGCCGTTGGTGAGGTAGGCCTTCGCCAACCCGGCCGCGGTCGTCTGGTCCTTGATCCACAACTGCCACGGATAGCCGGGGACGAAGATCTCCGGAAAAGCGATCAGGTCCGCGCCGTTCCCCGCCGCCTCGGCCATCAGGTCGATGCTCTTGCCGATGGTCGCGTCCGCGTCGAACCACACGGGCTCGGCCTGCACCGCCGCCGCTCTGATCTGGATGTCGTAGTCGATCATCACGTTGCTCCTTCCCATCGGCACCCGCGCCGGGAAGGCGGCCGCGAGTGTGTTCGAGAGCGTACGAGGCGAACACCGGTGGCGGTCCAGGCTTTTCGGAGCCGTTCTTCGGGGCGGTCGCTATCGGGAGGGTCGGGCGACCGACTCCTGGTAGCGCTGCATGCCGGCGATCCACCGCTCGTAGTCCGCGCCCTTGCGCCGGAAGAACTCCAGGACCTGCGGGTGCGGCAGGACGAGGAACCGCTCGTCGGCCACGGCCTCGACGACCTGGTCGGCGACGTCCAGCGGCTCCAGCAGCGCGCCGGCGTCCAACACGGCCTGCGCGGCGACCCGTTCGGCAGCGTCCTCGGAGCGGGTGCCGGCCATGAGCAGCTCGGTCCTGACGCCTTGCGGGCACAGGCAGCTCACCCGGACGCCGCGTGCGCCGTACGTCACCGCAAGCCATTCGGCGAACGCGACGGCGCCGTGCTTGCTCACCGCATAGCTCGCCGACCCGATCTGCGTCACCAGCCCGGCCGCCGACGCGGTGCTGAAGAAGTACCCCTCGCCGCGCTCCAGCCAGCCCGGCACGAGCAGCTTGGCGGCCCGCACATGCGCCATCACGTTGACGTCGAGGGACCGGCTCCAGTCGTCCTCGCTCGCGTCGAGCCCGGCGCCGCCGGTCACCCCGGCGTTCGCGAAGTACAGGTCCACTGCGCCGAACTCGCGCTCGGCTGTCTCGATCAGGCGGGTGATGCCGTCGGTCGACGCGGCGTCGCCCGCGACCGCCTCGACGCATCCGGGATGGTCGGCGGCGAGTTGTCTGCCGGTCTCGCCGAGCCGTTCGGCGTCGATGTCGGTGACGACGACGCCGCGGGCGCCGTGTTCGAGGAGGCGCTGCGCGATGGCGGCGCCGATTCCGCCGGCCGCGCCGGTGACGACTGCGACCTTTCCGGTGATCTGCACGCGGAATTCCCTTCGCTTGTCTTGTGCGGTGACCACAAACCTTCACCGGTGCTCGCCGCTCGGACACCGCGCCTCGCGGCGTTGCATGATCTCGCGAGTACGGCCGAGTACGAGCTTCGGCCCCGCGCCTTGCTCGGGAGGGCCGCCCGGCCCGGCGGCACGGCACCGAACGACGAGAACCGGCAAACGTTTGCGGCCACCGCACTAGAAGTTGTCCGCCGCTTCGCGGATGGCCTCGCGGATGCGGTGGTAGGTGCCGCATCGGCAGATGTTGCGGATCTCGTCGAGGTCGGCGTCGCCGATCTCGCGTCCGGCCGCGCGGGCCTGCTTGACCTTGGCGACCGCGGCCATGATCTGGCCGGGTTGGCAGTAGCCGCACTGCGCCACGTCGCGCGCGAGCCAGGCTTCCTGCATGGGGTGCAGCTCCCGGCCGACGGTGGCCGGCAGCCCCTCGATCGTGGTGACCTCGTCGTCCGGGCCGACGTCCGTGACGCGGACCGAACAGGGGTTGAACGCCTTGCCGTTGAGGTGGCTGGTGCACGCCTGGCAGACGCCGATGCCGCAGCCGTACTTCGGCCCGGTGACGCCGAGGACGTCGCGCAGGACCCACAGCAGCCGCACGTCGTCCTCGATGTCGACGGTGACCTGCTCGCCGTTGAGCTTGAAGGAGTGCTCGGGCACGGAAGGCTCCTAGTAGGCGCGGTCGCGGCCGTCGGTCGGGGACTGCGGGACAGGCGGGACGGTGGGCTTCGGCTCGAACGCGAGCGGCCCGTTGTGGTTGATCGGGAAGGTGGTCGGCATCGTCCCGGTGGCCCTGCGGTACGCGCACGCCACCGCGGCCATCGCGCCCGCGACCGCCAACTCCCCGGCGCCGCCCGGCTCGCCGGTGGTCGGCGGCATGACGACGATCTCCAGTTCGAGCGGGGTGTTCCACTGGCGCGTGTAGAAGTAGTTGTCCCAGCTCGCCTCCAGGAAGTGCCCGTCCTTCAGGTGCAGGCTGGAGGTCAGGGCCAGTGCGATGCCGTCCATGATCCCGCCCATCATCTGGGCTTCCAGGCCGCGCGGATTCACCGCGAGCCCGACGTCGACCGCGCACACGACCTTGGTGACGCGCGGGCCGGTGACGGCGTCCGGGACGTGCCGGCCGGTGGTCTGCGGGCGGCAGTCGATCTCCGCCAGCACGGCCACCACCGAGTGGTACTCGGGGTGCAGCGCGATCCCTTGAGCCATGCCCGAGGGCAACGCCCTTCCCCACGACCCGACTTCGGCGACCTTGTCCAGCACCGCCCGCGCCCGGGCGTTCTTCAGGAAGTCGCGACGGAACCGGTACGCGTCCCTGCCCATGTCGGAGGCGAGCTGGTCGACGACGAGTTCCTGGGCGCAACGCACGTTGGGGGAGTAGATGTTGCGCATGCTGCCGGTGTTGAAGCCCCGGTCGACCTCGTTCAGCAGTTGCGTGACCACGCCGAAGTTGTACGGGGTCTCCTGCGTCAGCGTGAAGATGGCCTGCGAGAACGCCAGGTCGCCGACCGGCAGTCCGGCGACCGTGGAGGTGAGCAACTCGCCGAGGCCGTGCCCGAAGTCGGTGACCGCCGAGGTGTGCCGCTGCTCGTAGCTGAGCACCTGTCCGAGCGAGTGCGTCGCGCGGACCCGGGAGATCGACATCGGGTGCGTGCGGCCCTGCCGTACGTCGTCGGCCCGGTGCCACATCAGCTTGACCGGCTTGCCCATCGCCCGGGAGATCTCCGCGGCCTCCAGGGCGGCGTCGAAGAACAGTTTCCGCCCGAACGATCCGCCGCCTTCGACCACGTGCACCTTGACCGTGTGCAGCGGCAGGCCGAGCTTGGCAGCGATCGTCTCCTGCGCGGTGACGGGGGACTTGAGGGACCCCCAGATCTCGGCGCGGTCCGCGCGTACGTCGGCGATGGCGCAGTTGGTCTCCAGCGCGCTGTTGCCGGCGAACGCGAACGTGAAGCGGATGTCCACGGCCTTGGTGAGCAGCGGCAACGGCGGGATGACGAGGGGCAGTTCCGCCTGCCGGAGTTTGGCGTGCACCGATGCGTCGGAAGCGCCTTCGGCGGTGCCCGGCCCCCAGGCCACGCGCAGGGCGCGGACCGCGTCGATGCATTGGCCGAACGTCCGGCCGCGCACCGCGACGCCGGTGGAGACGGGCACGACGTCGGTGATGCCCGGCATCGCCCGTACCTCGGGGAGGTTGGCGACCGAGCGTACGGTGCCGTTCACGGTCGGCGGGCGGCAGACCATCGTCGGGAGCGCCCCGGGCACCTGGAGGTCCATGGCGAACTTCTTGCGCCCTGTGACGGCGTCGCGCGCGTCGATGCGGTTGCGCGGAGTCCCGATGACGGTGAATTCGTCCGCCGGCTTGAGTTCGACGGAGACCTGGACGGTCGCCAGGCCCGCGGCTTTGACCGCGAGTTCGCCGTACGTCGCGCTGCGGCCGCCGGAGGAGGTGACCACGCCGAGCCGGGTCGTCAGGGCCGAGACCGCCTCGCCGAACTCGGTCGCCGCCGCCTCCAGCAGCCGCCCCCGGGCGATCGCGGCCGCCACGCGGATGGGGGTGTACGTCGAGAAGGTGGTGTTCGAGCCCCCGGTGAGTTGGTTGAACAGCAGTTCGGGTCGGGCGTCGGCCAGCGTGACGCGGACCTTGTCCAGCGGCAGGTCAAGCTCTTCGGCGATCAGCATCGCGCTGGACGTGGTGACGCCCTGCCCGACCTCGGCACGGGGCAGCGCGAACGACGCGGTGCCGTCCTCCTCGATCCGGATGCCGATCAGGTTCGCGGTGGGCAGCGCGGCGAGCGTCAGCAGTTCGTTGAGGTCGGCCAACTCGGACAGACCGGGGAGCGACGGTATCGCGGCGTCGGCCTCGGGCGGTGCGAGCACCTGCTCGGCGAGGGGCGCGGCGACCGTGAGCGTCGACGCGCCCAGGACGTACCCGAGGAATCGCCGGCGCGGGAGCCCGGAAGACGGTCCGGCGCTGCCGGCCACAGCCTCGGACGTGCGGTGCGCCGCGGTGTGCGGTGCGTTCTCGGGCGGGCTCTGGGGCGCGGGCGGAAGATCGGCCATCAGTGCTCCTCTGCGGTGAGTTCGCGCTCCGGGATCTTCTTCTTCCTGGTCTGACCGGCGCCGGTCCGGCGCGGATCGGGGGCCGTTCCGGGGTGGGGCCGTGGTCGGTTGGGCTCGGCTTGGGGGCGTCCCGGCCCGCCTCCGTGTCCGATGTCGCTACCGCGTGACGGCGGCGCGTTGCTCGAGGACGGTCAGGGTGCGTTCGCACCAGCCGATGTTCCCGCGTTCGAAGGACAGGCCCCGCATCAGCGTCAGGTAGGGGCCGATCCGGTCCGCGGCGGCGAGGTATTCGTCCTCCGACCGGCCGTCGAGCATGCGGGTGCGCATGGTCTCGTAGCGCGAGATCTTCGCCTCCGCCCGCTTCAGGCGTTCGCGTACGGCCTCCGCCACCGACGCGATGTCGCCGGCGTCGACGGCCTGCACCTTGACCAGGAGCTCGTCGCGGTAGGCGCCGGGGCGCGTCGGCTCCGCGGTGAACGCGCGGAGTGCGGCCCGACCGGTCTCGGTGAGGGAGAACAGCCGCTTGTTGGGGCGGCGTTCCTGCTCCACGACGCGGGCGGCGATCAGGCCGTCGGCCTCCATGCGGTCCAGCTCCCGGTACAGCTGCTGGGGCGTCGCCATCCAGAAGTTCGCCACCGAGGCGTCGAAGCTCTTGGCCAGGTCGTAGCCGGAGGCCTCGCCCCTGAGGAGGGTGGCCATGATCGCGTTGCGCAGCGCCATGCGTGGAGCATAGCCGGGGGTGATTAATCGCAGGCGCGACTAGTCAAAAGCATGACTGGGCACTAGCGTCCCCACTACCTAGTCAACAAATTGAGTATGGAGTGGGCCCGGCATGCACCCCTTCCGCAAGGCCGTCGAAGCCGACGACCACCGCGCCATCGAGGAACTGCTCGCCGAGAACGTCGTGTTCAGCAGCCCTGTCGCGTTCCGGCCGTACGTGGGGAAGGCCATCACCGCGGCCATCCTGCGCGGCGTCGGCCGGGTCTTCGAGGACTTCCACTACGTCCGCGAGATGTCCACCGCGGACGGCCGCGACCACGCGCTGGAGTTCAAGGCCAAAGTCGACGGCATGGACGTGCACGGCTGTGACTTCCTGCATGTCGACGAGCGCGGCCTGATCGACGACTTCGTCGTCATGGTGCGCCCGTTGTCCGCCGCGCAGGCGCTGTCGGCGGCCATGGGCGCCCAGTTCGAGCGGATCCGGCGCGAGGCCGCAGACTCGGCGCCCTGACATCCGCCCTGACCCCACCCCTACCGCGGGGCGGTCTCGGTGTCCGGCGGGCGTCGTAGGCTGCGTACATGGCGGGAAAGCGCGGTTCCGCAGGTGTGGGGGCGGATGCGGCATGCGCCGGCGGCGTTTCGCTGGTGGCGCGGCCGTCCGCGGCCGCGCTCAGGCCGCTGATCCGGTCGTTCGGCTACGCCGAGGCGCGTTTCGCGCACGCGGCCGAGATCGTCCTGCCGAACGGCGGCCCGCAACTGCTGGTGAACCTGGACCTGGACGAGCTGCGCTCGACCGTTCCGGCGGATCCGGGCGGCGACCGGCGTACCCGGGGCGCCGCGGTGCAGGGGCCGTCGACCGGGCCCGTCGTGGTCGATCCGGCCCAGCAGCGTGCCGTCGTGTGGGTGGCGTTCCGTACCGCCGGGGCGCATCCGCTGCTCGGCGTCCCGCTGTCGGCCGTACGCGACCAGCTCGTCGGGCTCGACGACCTGTGGGGCGGCGACGGCACGGTGCTGCGCGAGCGGCTCCTTGCCGCGCATGCGGCCGGCGGTCCGCAGGCGTGCCTGCGGGAACTCGAAGCGGCGCTGCTGGCGCGCGCGGCCGCGCAGGACGGGCCCGACCCGGCGGTGCTGGCGGCCGCCGCGCGGCTCGACCGCGGAGCGTCCGTGCGGACCGCGGCCGACCAGCTGGGCTGGACGCCGCGGCGGCTGACCGCGAGGTTCGACGTGGAGATGGGGCTGTCGCCGAAGCGGTACGCGCGCGTACGCCGGTTCCAGCGCCTGCTGGCGCGTGTGAACGCCTCGGCCGACCCGCCGGACTGGGCCCTGCTCGCGGCCGACGGCGGCTACCACGACCAGGCGCATCTGATCCACGAGTTCCGCGCCCTCGCCGGGATGACCCCGACCGCGTACGCGCCGCGCTCCGCCGCCGAGCCCAACCACGTTCCGCTCGACGGGTGACGGGACGCCCGGCCGCCGATTTCTACAATCCCCCGCGCCGGATCCTGCCGATCATGAAGACATGACAAACACCGATGACAAACAGGCAGTAAACGGGCTCTACCCCCGTCTCGTCGTCTCCGACGGACCCCGTGCCGTGGACTTCTACCGCTCGGTCTTCGGCGCCGAGGAGGTGGAGCGCTACACCGACCCGGACGGCCGGATCGTGCACGCGATGCTGCGCATCGGCGGCGTCCCGGTCGCGCTCAAGGACGAGGCCGACGGCGACCCCGCGCCGACGACGCTCGGCGGATCCCCGGTGATCATCGCCGTCGACGTCGCCGACCCGGATGCCGTCGCCGACGCCATGGTGCGCGGCGGCGCGACGGTGGTGCACCCGGTCGCCGACCATCCCTACGGGCAGCGCGGCGGCCGGCTGGCCGACCCGTTCGGCCACATGTGGATGGTCTTCCGGACCACCGAGGACCTGACACCGGAGGAGATTCAGGAGCGCACCACGCGCATGCACACCTGAGCGGCGTCCGGCGGGCCGACGAATGCCGGGCCGACGACGTCGGATGGGTGACGCCCGGGGTGACGCCCGGCGGGCCGGCGGCGTCGGGCGGCGTCAGTCGAGGCAGAACTCGTTGCCCTCGGGGTCGGCCATCACGATGAAGCCGGTGCTCATCGGCGGCTCGGGCTCGAAGCGCCGGACGCGCTCGGCACCCAGCTCGACGAGCCGGGCGCACTCGGCCTCCAGCGCCGCCATCCGGTCCTCGCCCTCGAGGCCGGGGGCGGCGCGGACGTCGAGGTGGACCCGGTTCTTGGCGGTCTTGCCTTCTGGCACCTGCTGGAAGAACAGCCGCGGCCGCCGGCCGTCCGGGTCCTCGAGCGCGGACCGCGTGTTGCGCTGGTCCTCCGGTACGCCCAGGCCCGCCAGGAATTCGTCCCACGCGGCCAGCGGGTCGGCGCCTTCGGGCAGGTCGACCCCGGGCGGGCCGGGATGGACGTAGCCGAGGACGTCGCGCCAGAAGGACGACAGCGCCCGCGGGTCGTGGGCGTCGAACGTCACCTGGAAGTCGCGGCTCATGGGGTTGCTCCAATCGTCGGGGTGGCCGTAGCGGTGTACCCGCCGACGCGCCGAGTGTGCATGTGGAGGTCGCGCAGCAGGCAGACCTCCGCCGTGTGGTGGATCAGTTCGCGGTGGATGTGCAGCACCAGGTCGGCCATCGGGGCTTCGGGGAACGGCTCGCCGTCGCCCATCGGGCGGCGCAGTCCCTCGTCGCCCAGGCGGCGTACCCCGTCCAGCCACACCGCGACCTGGGTGTCGAGCTGGTCGAGCGCGGCGGCGGCCGTGCCGGCGTACTCCCACGTCTCGTACGAGGCCGCGGGCGCGCCGAAATGTGCCGCGCTCCGCGCCGCGAGCACACCGACGGTCACATGCCCCAGCCGCCACGCGATGGTGGTGAACGGCGTGGGGTCCGACGGCGCGGGGTCGTAGTCGATCGTGAAGGCTCCGGCGCCGAGCTGTAAGGGGGCCGAGGACGTGCCGCGCGGGCGCACGCCCCAGGCGTCGGGGACCGGCGACCACGCGTACTCCTCGTCCGTGAGGCCGTCGAGTCGCGCTCGAACCTGGTGGTTCCAATGGAACTCCCACTGCGCGCGGAACGCCGCGTTCCAGTCGAATCCGTCTGCATCCATGGAGCCACCATGACACCGATAGCGGACAGGACACGTCCGCTATCTCTGGCAAAGTGGACACCATGAGTGCGCCGGAAGCGGAAGGGCTCGACACCACGGAGCGGGTGCTGACCCTGCTCGGCCTGCTCCAGCAGCGCCAGGTCTGGACCGGGGCCGAACTCGCCCGGCAGCTCGGGGTCACGCCGCGGACGGTACGCCGCGACGTCGAGCGGCTGCGCACCCTCGGCTACCTGATCCAGGCCGACCAGGGCGTCGGCGGCGGATACCGGTTGGGCCCCGGACAGGACCTGCCGCCGCTGCTCCTCGACGACGAGGAGGTCATCGCCGTGGTGGCCGCGCTGCTCGCGGGCGCCGGCGGGGCGGGCGGAGTCGGCGGCGCGGTCGCCGGGGATGCCGCGCTGCGGGCGCTGAGCAAGCTCGACCGACTGCTGCCGGTCCGGTTGCGGGACCAGGTGCGGGCGCTGTCCGGATCGGTGGAGTCCTTCGGCGGCGCATCCGCGGTGGTCGACCCGGGGGTCCTCATGCTGCTCGCGCGCGCCTGCCGGGACGAGGTCGAGGCGGCGTTCGCCTACCCCTCCGGCGGCGCGGCGCCCGGAAGCGGCAGGCGGCGGCGGGTCGAGCCCTATCGGCTGGTCGCGTCCGACCGGCGCTGGTACCTCCTGGCCTACGACCTCGACCGCGACGACTGGCGCAGCTTCCGCGTCGACCGGATGACCGACGTGTCGGCACGGACCTTCCGCTTCCGGCCGCGCCCGGCGCCGGACGCCGCGACGTACGTGCAGGAGGGCGTGGCGAGCCGGGTCTACCCGCACCAGGCGCGTTTCCTCGTGCACGCGCCCGCGGACACGGTGCGGGCACAGGTCCCGGCGTCCGCCGCGGTGGTCCGCCCGCACGGCCGCGGCAGCTGCGAACTGCTCAGCGGAGCCGACCGGTTGGACGCCGTGCTCATGCACGTGTTGTTGCTGGGACACGACTTCGAGGTCCTGGACCCTCCCGACCTCAAGGAGCAGTGCCGGACGCTGGCCGAACGACTGCGCGCGGCCGGTGCGCCCGACCGGTGACACCGCCTCGACCCGGGCAGCGCGGCGTACGCGGTCACCTCGGGGAAATGCCTATGCGCGACTGATTCCCCGGCCGCCGGGCCGCCGTAGGTTGTCGGGTGTCGGGTGTCGGCAGGAAAGCGGGCGCTCCGGCGGCACCGGGCGCCCCTCGGACAAGGAGACGCACACCATGACCGCGTACGCCATCGCCCACGTGCACAGCACCGAGTTCTCGTCGAGTACCTGGAGCGGATCGACGAGACCCTTGAGGCATTCGGCGGCCGGTTCATCGTGCACGCGTCGCCGAACAAGCGCGGGGTGGAAGGTGATTGGCCGGGAGACGCCATCGTGATCGAGTTCCCGTCGATGGCGGAGGCGAACGCGTGGTGGGAATCCCCGGAGTACCGGGAGATCCTTCAGCTGCGCACCGCGCACATGGTCGCCGACATCATCCTCATCGAGGGGGTGCCGGCGGGCTACCGGGCAAAGGACGCGGTCAAGAAGCTTGCGTAGTGCGGTGGTGGCCGTGGTGGCCAAAGTGGCCCCGGTGGCTGTGGAACGGTTGAACCGTTCCGGGCCGGCCCCCGGAAAACGAGCGAGCGGCTGACGTACGAGCGGGGGAATCCTGGGCCGAGCCGGTGGCATTCCCGTGGGACTGGGAAGCAGCACCGTATGACTGTCGCATCCGTGAACCCCGCCACCGGCGAGACGCTGAAGACCTTCGAGCCCCTGGGCGCGGACGAAGTGGACGGGCGCATCGCCGTCGCGCACCGCACCTTCCTGGAGTACCGACGCACGTCGTTCGCCGACCGGGCGCGCCGGATGAACGCCGCGGCGGATGTCCTGGACGCCCGGCAGGACGAGATCGCCCGCGTGATGACCGCCGAGATGGGCAAGCCGATCGCGGCCGCCCGGGCCGAGGCCGCCAAATGCGCGACGACGATGCGGTTCTACGCCGAGCACGCGGAGGGCTTCCTCGCCGACGACCCACTCGCCGACCCGTCCCGGGTCAAGGCCTCGGCGGCCATGGTCCGGTGGCAGCCGCTGGGCGTGGTGCTCGCGGTGATGCCCTGGAACTTCCCGCTGTGGCAGGTCGTCCGCTTCGCCGCTCCGGCGCTCATGGCCGGGAACACCGGTCTGCTCAAGCACGCCTCCAACGTGCCGCAGACCGCGTTGTTCCTGGAGGAGCTGTTCCTCGAGGGCGGGTTTCCGCGCGGCTGCTTCCAGACGCTGCTGATCGGCTCGGGCCAGGTCGAGCGCGTCCTGCGGGACGACCGGGTCGCGGCGGCGACGCTGACCGGCAGCGAGGCCGCCGGACGCTCGGTGGCCGCGATCGCGGGCGACGAGATCAAGAAGACCGTGCTGGAGCTGGGCGGCAGCGACGCCTTCGTGGTGATGCCGTCCGCCGACCTGGCGGCCGCGGTGTCCACGGCGGTCACCGCCCGGGTACAGAACAACGGCCAGTCCTGCATCGCCGCGAAGCGGTTCATCGTGCACGAGGCGGTGTTCGACGCGTTCGCCGACGCCTTCACCGCACGCATGCGCGACCTGCGGGTGGGGGACCCGGCGGACGAGGCGACCGACGTGGGTCCGCTGGCCACCGAGCAGGGGCGTACGGACGTCGCCGAACTGGTCGCGGACGCCGTCGCGCAAGGCGCCACCGTGCTGTGCGGCGGCGAGGTCCCCGACGGCCCCGGCTGGTTCTACCCGCCGACGGTGCTCACCGAGGTCACCCCGGCGATGCGGATGTACGCCGAGGAGGTCTTCGGGCCGGTCGCGCAGCTGCACCGGGTGGCGTCCGCGGACGAGGCGGTCCGGGTCGCCAACGCGACCTCGTTCGGCCTCGGCTCCGCCGCGTGGACCACCGACGCCGCCGAGCGCGAGTTGTTCGTCGGGGAACTGGAGGCCGGCGCGGTGTTCGTCAACGGCATGGTGGCGTCCTCTCCGGACCTGCCGTTCGGCGGGATCAAGCGCTCCGGCTACGGCCGCGAGCTCGCGGCCCTGGGGATCCGGGAGTTCTGCAACGCCAAGACGGTGTGGGTGGCCTGAACGGAACCGGCACAGGGCGGCGGCCGCGCGCGCCCGGGCCCAGGCCCGGCCGCGGCCGTCGCCTCGCGTACGGTCCTCCGCGCGTACCGCGCGTACCGCGCGCAGGTCGGGCGGCCGACGTGCACGCCGACCGCGGACCGGCCGAGATACGCGTACTCCCGGGCGCGCACACGCGAGGTCAGTGCTGTCATGTCCGCTCGTCTCCTTGTAGCCATCGGGCCACGGTCGCGGTGATCGGGGCGCGGGTGGCGATCTCCTGGAAGCCGAATTCGGGGTTCGCGTTGGCGTCCAGGAACCACAGCGTGCCGTCGGCGGCCTCGGCGAGGTCGAAGGCGACCAGGTTGAGGGCCGCCCGGCGGCGGTACGTGCGGAGCCGGGCCGCCGTGTGCTCGTCCAGGTCCTCGGCGCTGTAACGGCATTCGCGCGGTCGCGTACGCCAGTCGAGCTCCGCATCGGTGATCCGGCAGGCGAACACCTCGTCGCCCACCAAGGTCACCCGCCAGTCCGCGGCCTTCGGGGTGACCTCGCGCTGCAGCAGGCACAGGGCGCCGCCGATGCCGGTGAGGTCGTCACCGGGCGAGATGCGGAAGACGGGGGCGAACTCGGTGAAGCGCTGCGTGGTCGGCTTCACGACGGTGGGCCCGCCCGCGATGAACGCGGATGCCTCCTTCTCGTCCGTCGTCACCAGGGTCTGGGGGACCGCCAGACCGACCTGGTGGGCCAGTTCCAGCTGCACCGGCTTGGGGCGGACGCGTGCCACCGCGGCCGGGGTGTTCATCCAGCGCCCGGCCTCGGTGGCGTTGCGCAGCATGCCTTCCAGCAGGCTGGTCGTCTCGTCGGCCGCCCACGCCTCGTCGCCGGTCAGGTCGCGCGCCGGGGTTGGCTTGCGCCACCAGACGGACGCGCCGGGCGGCACGACGCGGTTGTCCACCAGGCACGGGCCGTCCGGAGCCGGCGCGTTCAGGAGCGTGCCGGGACGCAGGCGTCCCGGGTCGAGTCGGACGAAGCTGTCCCGCGGGAGTCCGCGTACGACCATGTCGGCCGTGTAGTCGTCGTCGCTGGTGACGACGACGAAGCGGACCTCCCGCGCGCCGACCGGCATTTCAGTCGTCGTCCTTCTTGGCCCCGATGGGCGGTGGATGATTGGTGATGGTGAACCCGAACATGACGGTTCCGACCGTCTCCACCAGGACGGATCCGTCGCCGTCGAGGATGTTGAGGCCGGCGCCGTGGTCGTAGTGGTGGGCGGGGAGCGCGGCCGGCGCGGGGTCGAATGACGGGCCTCTTTCGCGAAGTGCCAGATAGCTCATGGAGTTCTCCGTCTCGGTACGGGAATCGGGCCATCGGCTGCCCAGGACACCGCCCCTCGGGGAAACGGGGCGGTGTCCGGTCGTGTCGAGTGTTGTCGGGGTCTCTCCGGGGTCGGGATCGCATTCGCGGACCGGCGGCGGCTTACGCGGCAGATGCCGCGGACCTGGGTGGCTCATATCCAAGACGCGCGAGCACGGCCCGGGGGCTACTCGCGGATGTCCCGGCGTCGCGGTCGGCCGGACGCGGGTCGGAGTCGCCCTCCTGGCCGCGACCGCGTTCGCGCCGGTCGTCCGCTCGTACGCCTGCCGGGCAGGCGCCCCCGAACGCAGATGCCGGTGCCGGACATCGATCACTCCTTGTTCGGCAACAGACGTCCCTGTCAATGGTGTTCGTATGGACACCGGTTCCATACTGCCTGCCTGGAACCGTCGCCCAAACAGTTGCGGACGGCTACAGAAGCAGTGCCCGGAATTGTCCTGGGCAAGCCGTCACGGGAAACGCCGGTTGACGCGGCGTCAGGGGAACGCTCAGGAAAGGCCGTTCTGCGGGACGACCCCGGATGACCCGGGCGACCCGGGCGGCCCGGGCGACTCGGGCGACCTGGGCGGCCCGACCCGGACGACCCAGATGACCCGGGCAGCCCAGATGACCCGGGCGCCCGCGGTCGACTGCGGGAGTTGCGTACGCGCACATGATGCGCCGCCCACACGCGGCGATTCTTGCGCAACCGGTCCCGCTGGGTGCGCAAGCCGTTGCCGCCGACCGGACCGCATGGGTGCACTGGGGCTGTTCCCGCCGCATCGGCTCGCCGACGCGCGGAGCGCGGAACACCGCGTCGGCCCACCGAGAATCGGGGATCCCATGCTTGCTGCCCACCGCACCCTGCTCCCGCGCCCGGCACGTGTCGCCCTGGCCGGGGACCCCGGTCTCGGGGGCGGCAACCTGTGGCGGACCGCGTTGGAGCACAGCCGGGCCCCCGACGTACCGGTGCTGGTGTCGGACCCGCCGCTCGAATTCGGCGACGGTACGCGGCGCTCGGCTTTCAGCATCGCCGAACTCGACGCCCTCGCCGATGCCTGGGCCAGTCGCTATGTCGACCGGGGCGTCCGGCCGCGCGACCGGGTCGTGGTCTTCGTCGAGGACTCCTTCGAGGACCAGCTGCACTTGGCCGCGCTCGCCCGGATCGGCGCGATCGCCGTCGTCGTGAACGGCCGGATGCCGGCGGACACGGCGCTCGGTCTGATGGCCCGCGCCGCGCCCGTCGGCCTCTACACGGATCCCGCCCACCTCCAACTCCTCGACGGCCGTCATATGGAGCTGCCCGGTTTGCGCTGGGCGATCACCGCGGAGGCGGCGGCGGAGCCGGGCGACCCGGTCCTGCCGGACAAGGCCAGGTACCGGCACGACGACGCCGACCCGGTCTTCCTGTGCCACTCTTCCGGGACCACCGGCAACCCGAAGCTGGTCACGTGGACCCACCGGCAGAGCGTCGCGGGCGCACGCTTCCGGCTCGCGACCCAGCCGGAGCCCGAGGACTCCCTGCTGCTGTGCGCGGCGCCGCTGTCGCACGGAGCCGCCATCGCGGTGACGTCCTTCGCGCTGCTGGCCGGCATGCCGATCGTCGCCCTCGCCGACCGCAGTGCAGCCGGGCTGGCCCGGGGAGCGGCCACGCACCGGCCGACGACGGTCTTCGCGTTCAACCACTCGCTGGCGGAACTCGCCGTCTCGGAGGCCGACCCCGATGACTTCGCCTCGGTCCGGGACTGGGTGAACGTCGGCGACTCCGCTCACGAGGCGCACGTACGCTCCCTCGTCCGCCTCGGCCACCGCACTGTGGACGGCGCCGCCCGGCCGGGTTCGGTCTTCCACGACATCCTGGGCTCGTCCGAACTCGGCTGGGCCGCGCTGCGCCGCACCACGACACCGGACACCCCCTCCTCGCCGCGCCACCTCGGCCGACCGGTGTTCGCGATGAAGGCGGCGGTCCTGCGTGAGGACGGCAGCCACGCCGAGGTGGGCGAGGTCGGCATGCTGGGCGTACGCGGCGAATCGGTGACCACCGGCTACTGGAACGACTCCGACACCTCCCACCGCAGCCGCCTCGCCGGCTACTTCCTGTCCGGCGACCTGGTACGCCGCACCGCCATGAACGACTACTTCCACGTCGACCGCATCGTCGACGCGATCCACACCGCGACCAAGACGGGCCACTCGGTGCTCATGGAGGAGGTGATCCTCCTCGCCCTGCCGGAGGCCGCCGACTGCGCGGTGGTGGCGGGCGGTGCCGGCGGCGCGGGAGAGGGAGACGACGGAGACGGAGAGGGCCGCGCGGCCGTGCCCGTGGCGGTCGTCACGTTGCGGGCGAACAGCCCGGGCCGGGCGACCGGCCCGGACCGCACGCAGGCCCGGGACCGCGCGAACGCCGCGGACGCCGCGGAACTCCTGGCACGGGCCAACACCGCGCTCGCCGCGGTCGGCCAACCCGACCTGGGCGCGCTGGAGATCGCCGTCCACGAGGCGGATCTGCCGGTCGGCGCGACCGGCAAGGTCCTCAAGCGCCAGTTGCGCGAGAAGTACCGTGATCTGCCCGGCTATTTGGCCAAGGCACGCAACGCCGTGATCGCCGCCGTCCCGGCGGGGGTCCGGGAATCTGCGGGCACGGAGCCCGCCGCGTACGCCGGTTCGGACGACGAGGCGGCGGCGGTCGAGGGCCTGCGCGCGATCGCGGCGGCGGTGCTGGAGATGGAGCCCGACCGGATCACCACCGACGCCCCGTTCTACGCGCAGCTGGAGATGGACTCGCTGCAGAAGACGGAATTCGTCGCACGCGTCGAACGCGCCTTCCAGGCACGCTTCGACGCCGAGGAGGCGGCGGCGATGGACTCCCTGGGCGACGTGCTCTCCGCCTTGCGCCGTGCGGGCACGCCTGTTCGCGCCCAAGACGTGACGTCGGACGCCGGTGCGGGGGCAGGACTCGGTGCGAGTGCGAGTGCGAGTGCGAGTGCGAGTGCGAGTGCGAGTGCCGGTACCAGTGCCGTTTCCGGGGACGGAGGTTCGCGATGAATCCCGTCGATCTCCTCCTGCTCCGGCACGTGGCGGCGGGCCAGGGCGGCCGTACATGCGTCACCGACCGCGACGGCGCCATGACCTACGCCGAACTGACCTCGGCCGCAAAGGCCTACGCGGGGACGCTCGCGGCGGCCGGAGTGCGCTGCGGCTCCCGCGGCCTGGTGGTCTCCGACGACACCGCGGACGCCGTGGTCGCGGTGCTCGGCCTGTGGTGGCACGGCTGCGTCCCCGTCGTCCTCAGCCCGATGCTGCGCGACCCCGAACTCGCCTTCATCGCCGGGGACTGCGCCGCCGAGTTCGCGGACCTGCGCCTCCCGCCGGAGCGCCGCCGGGAGTTGAGCGCGGCCTTCGCCCGCCCGCCGGTGCTGCGGCACGAACTCCCGGATGCGGAAAGTCCGGACCTGGACCCCGGCGCGCCCGCGGAGTTCGACGGCGCGGCCGAGGTGCTGGTGCAGTACACGTCGGGAAGTACCGGCCGACCACGCGGCGTCCGGCATTCCCTCGACGGACTGCGGGCGGTCCTCGCCGGATTCGGCAGCGTCCTGGCCCTCTCCCCGGCGGACACCGTCCTGTCGACCGCCAAACTGTCCTTCGGCTACGGTTTCGGCAACTCCCTGCTCTTCCCCCTCGCGGCCGGCGCCGCCGCGGTCCTGCTCACCGGCCCCGTCGACGCGTTCTCCGTGACCGCGGCGATCCGACGGCACCGGCCGACCGTGCTGTGCGCGGTGCCGAGGGTGTACGAGTCCTTGGTCGCCGCCGCCGAACGGGGCGGACAACCGGACACCGCCTCCATACGCCTCGCCGTCGCGGCCGGTGAGCACCTGCCCGCGGACCTGTCCCGCCGCGCCACGGCGGCCTTCGGGTTCCCGTTGGTCAACGGGCTGGGCGCCACCGAACTCCTGCACATCGTCCTCGCCACCGCGCCGGACGCGCCGCTGCACGGCTCCACGGGCGAACCGGTGCCCGGCGTGACGGCGACCGTGCGCGACGACGACGGAACGCCCCTGCCGCCGGGGGTGCAAGGGCGTCTGCACATCGCCTCCGCGTGCGCCGCCCTCGGCTACATCGACCGGCCCGATGCCGAGGCACGGACGTTCGCCGACGGCGGCGTCTATCCCGGCGACGTGGTCCACCGCACGCCCGAAGGCGATTTCAGGCACGTGTGCCGCAGCGACGACCTGCTGAACATCGGCGGCCACAAAGTGGCCCCGGCGGAGATCGAGGGCCTGCTGAAGGGCGTCGCCGGGATCGCCGACTGCGCGGTGGTCGCGGACCGGGACGAGGCCGGTCTGCAACAGGCCGTCGCGTACGTCGTCCCGGGGCCGGACGCCGTCGACGCCGACGTACGCCGGGCCGCACTCGGCGTGATCCGCGACAAGCTGCCGCCCCATCGGCGCCCCTCGCGCGTCGAACTCATCGCGGCGTTGCCGACCACGTCCACCGGCAAGCTCGCCCGCTTCCGCCTGCGCACCCTCCAGCAGGCGCGATGACGACGGACATCATCGGCATGGGCGCGATCGCCTGCCTCGGGGACGAACCCCGTTCCATCCACCGGGCGTTGTGCCGCGCGGAGACCGGCGTCGGACCGCTCCGGGCCTTCGACAGCAGCCGCTACCGGGTGAAGAACGCCTACGAAATCGACGACCGCACCGGGCCCGACGGCGATCGGCCCGACGGCGGTCGGCCTGGCCGCGAAGAGCCCATCCGCGACGAGCCCGGCCGGGCCACCCGCTGGCTGCGCGCCGTCGTCGCCGATGCGCTCGCCGACGCGGGCCTGACGGACCCCGCGAGCCCGGACGCCTCCGCAGCCGCGGTCGCCGACATCCCGGTGATCGTCGGAACGACCCTGCGCGAGCTCCGCTCCGCCGAGCTCTGGTGGCGGGACGGCACCGAACTGGAGCCCGCGGACCTGCACTTCGCCGACGCCATGCGGGACGCCTTCGGGACGACGCGTACCCACACCGTGGCCAGTGCGTGCGCGGCCTCCTTGTACGCACTTGCCATGGCGACCGACCTGATCGACCTAGGCCTGGCCGACACCGTGGTGGTGGCCGGCTCCGACTCGATCGCGGAAAGCTCGTTCGGCGCACTCGACCGCGTGCAGAATCCGCCGCCGCAGTCGATCCGGCCGTTCGACCGGGCCCGGCGCGGCATGGTGATGGGAGAGGGCGCCGCGGCGGTCGTGCTGAGCCGCGGCGGCAGCCACCGGCAGCCGGCGCGGGCCCGCGTACGCGGCGTCGCCGTGAACTGCGACGCCGCCCACCCGGCCGTTCCGGACCCGGAAGGCGTCGCGGCAGTCGTCCGAGACGCGCACCGGCGCGCTGCCATCGCTCCCGACGAGATCGACCTCGTCGTGGTGCACGGCAGCGGCACGCACCACAACGATCTCGTCGAATCCGAGGTTCTGGGCAAGGTGTTCGGCACGTCGATCCCGGGGCCGCTGGTCACCTCGATCAAGTCAGGGGTCGGGCACACCTGCGGAACCTCCGGGCTGATGAGCCTCGTCGTCGCGGTTCTCGCCCTCCAAACGGGTGAACTTCCGCCCATCGGAGGCCTGTCCGACCCGATGCCCGAGGCCGGCAACCTGCGCTTGGTCGCCGACGGGCCCGCCCTCGGCAGCTTCTCCACCGCGCAGATCCACGCGATCGGACTCGGCGGCATCAACGCGGTGGCTGTGGTCGGGAGGGCGTCATGACTCTCTTGCCGACGGAACTACCGCCGCTCCCGGCGCCTTTGCCCGTCACGAGTCCGGTCCCGCTGTTCGCGTCGCGTCCGGTGATCACCGCTTGCGGACTCGCCGTCTCCGGTGTCGCAGACGAACGCGACCTATTGGGCGGACCGTTGGGCATCACGCGGGAGGATCCGAGTGCATCGGGACCGGGACTTCGGCACAAGGACCGTGCCTCCCGCATGGCCCTTCGCGCGGTACGACGGGCCCTCGACGCGGCGGCGATCGACGCTCCCGCGGCGACCGCGGTCGTCGTCAGCAGCAACTTCGGCAACCTCGACACCGTCTGCGACTTCACCGACACCATCGCGGCGGAGACCGTGACAGGCCTCAGCCCCTTGCGCGTTCCGCACATGTCGAGCCACGTCACCGCCGCCTGGGTGGCGATCGAGCACGGCCTGCGCGGGCCCAACCTCACCTTGTGCAGCGGCA
Organism: Streptodolium elevatio; assembly: GCF_040649515.1. Taxonomy (GTDB): domain Bacteria; phylum Actinomycetota; class Actinomycetes; order Streptomycetales; family Streptomycetaceae; genus Yinghuangia; species Yinghuangia elevatio. The sequence goes on along the minus strand of NZ_JBEZFP010000079.1, from coordinate 18,457 downwards.
CGCCCGGCGGATTGGACGCGGTGTTCTGGGCCGCGGCACTGCTTGCCGCCGGACGCGCCGAGGTCGCGGTCGTCGTCGGCGTCGAGCCGGACACCGCACCGGTCGCCCGGCTGCACCGCGAACGCGGCGGCACCGCATGGCTGGACGGAGCGGTCTGCCTCGTGGTCGAGAACGCCGCCCACGCGGCGTCGCGCGGGGCGCGGGTCCGGGCTGCGGTCTCCGGCTACGGCAAGGCGACCGACCGTGCCGAGGCGGTCCGGCAGGCGTTGAAGGCGTACGACCGCCCGATCGGGCTACGGGTCGCGGCGGGCCGGGACAGGCCTGGGCCCGGGGCTCGGGCCGGGGTCGGGCCTTCGCCTCAGGACGGGCCCGTCCTGGACCTGACCGGCCGCCTGGGCCGGTGCTCCGGAGCCCTCGGCGTCCTGCAATGCGCGGCCGCTTTGGCGTGGTTCGACCGTCCCGCCTGGGAAGTGGAACGCAGCCGGGGCCCGGTCGCGGACTCGGTCCTGGCGATCGCGGGCGCCGGGCGGGACGTCTCGGCGGAGGCCGGCCCCGGGAGCGGGGTCAGGCCTGGCACTGGGAGCGGGACCCGGGCCGGGGGCGCCGCCGGGGCGGACGGCGAAGGCGATCCGAGCGGCGTGTCGGCGTTGTTGCTCACGCGGCCCGCACCCGACGGCTCGGGACGGGTGCCGTCATGACCGCCGCGAACGCCGATGACCGCAGGGTGGTGGTCACGGGCCTGGGGGCCGTCTCGTGTCTGGGGGCGGGAGTCCCGGCGTACTGGAGCGGCCTCGTCGCGGGCGGTACGTCGACCCGCGAGGTCGAACTGCGGCACATGAACATGAGGGCGACCCGGATGTACCTGGTGCCGGATGCCGCCGTTCCCGACCGTCCGCGCAGCCAGGGCGGCGTGCCGCTCGGCCGGGTTCCGCGGATGGCCGTCGCCGCCGCGTTCGAAGCCCTCGCCGATGCCGGGATCGGCGCACCCGAGCGCGCCGGGATGCCCGTCGTCATGGGCGCCGAGATGGGCAACGCCAGCGTGCAGGAGGAACAGCGCGGCGTGTCCGGCGCCGGCCGGCCGCCGTGGACGCCGCTCGCGGTCGCCGCCGCGGCGGTGGGTGGGGCCATCGGCTCCCGGCGAAGCAACATCAGTGTCGGAAACGCGTGTTCGTCGGGCGGCTATGCGCTGGGTGTCGCACTCGACATCATCCGGTCCGGTGAGGCACCCGCGGTCCTGGTCGGCGGTGCGGACGGGATCACCCGCGTCGGGATGGGCGGACTCGACCGGCTCGGCGCCGTCGACCCGCGCGACTGCCGCCCGTTCGCGCTCGACCGTTCGGGCACGGTCTTCGCCGACGGCGCCGCCATGCTGGTGCTGGAGTCGGCCGCGCACGCCGAGCGGCGCGGGGCGGTCGTCCACGCGGAGCTCGCCGGCGTGGCGTGGAGCTGCGACGCGTACCACCTGACCTCGCCGGATCCGGAGGCGGCGCAGTTGGTCCGCGCCATGGGCGAAGCCCTGGCGGACGCCGGACTGCGCCCGGACCGGATCGGCTGCGTCCTGCCGCACGCCACCGGAACCCCGGTCAACGACGCGGTGGAAACCCTGGCCCTGCGCCGGGTTTTCGGCGAACTCCGACATAAGATCCCGCACTTCGCACTCAAGGCGCTGGTCGGACACAACTCCTCGGCGGCCGCGGTCTTCGCGTGTCTGACGGCCGTGCTGATGGTCGCCCGGGGGCAGATTCCCGCGAACGCTCCCGTACGTCAGGACCCCGCGTGCGACGTATGGCTGCCGCAGGAGGGCACGCTGCGCCTGGAGCATCCGGCGGTGCTGGTGAACACCTGCGCGTTCGGCGGCAACAACTCCTCGTTCGTGCTGACCGGAGAGCGGGGGTGGACGGCATGAGCCCCGGGGCGACCCGCATCCGTGTCACCGGTCTGGGCCTGACGGCCCCGGGCGTCGATCGTCCGGACCGGGCCCTGGAGATTCAACCCGATGCACCCGCAGGCTGGTTCGACACCGCGACCGCTCTGCCGGGCCGCGGCTACCGCCGACTCCCGCCCGGTGCCCTCTACTTGCTGGCGGCCGCACGTGCCGCATGGGCGGACCGCGGGCCGTGGATCGCGGCGGTGCCGGCGGCGAGCCGGGGAGCCGTGGTGGGGACCAACAACGTCGGGGCTTCCCTCATCGAGGAGTTCGACCGCACGATCATCGACCTCGGCGCCGCGGAACTGTCTCCCGCGCGAGCGCCGTACATGGCCATGAGCATGTTCGCGGCCCGCCTGGCGCCGGAGCACGAGCTGCGCGCGTTCGACCTCACCACCAACTCACCGGCCGTGGCGGGGCTGGACGCGCTCCAGGCGGCCGCACGTGCCCTTGCCGCCGGACGCGCTTCGGTCGTACTGGCCGGGGCCGTCGAGGAACCGCCCGCGCCGGTCCAGCGGTTGGACCACCCGCGGGGAAGCCGGGCCGACGGCGCGGACCCGGGAGCCGCGTTCGACGCGGGAGCGGCCGTGCTGGTCTGCGAACCCGCGGAGGAATCCGCGGACGGCGGATTCGGGTACGGGCACTGCTCGGTGCGCAGCGCGTTCCTCCCGGAACAGGACTCGGACACGGTGTCCGCGGTACTTGACGCACTTTGGGACGAACTCGCCGACGAGGGGCCGCCACCCGCCCGCATCGACACCGTGCTCGACGACTCCGCTACCGGCCGAGCGGTGGCCGCGTGGCTCGGCAGACGCGTAACGCGCGGCAGCATCACGGCCGTTCCCACGGCACCCGGGGGCGGATGCCTGACCCCGGTCCGCCGCGTCCTCGGCCGACTCGCCACACCCGGCGAGAACCCGGCGCGAACCGCGGTCCTCGCCGCCTCCGCGCACGGCCACATCTCGATCGCGGACGTCACCCCGACGCGCCAGGCACTCACCAGCCGGCACACCCTCTGACCGCAAGCAGCTACCGCGGTCAGCAACTGCACGCAACGACTGCACGCAACGACTGACGCACTGCCCGCAAGTACTGCCCGCAAGTACGGCCCACATGCACTGACCGCGAGCACTTGACCGCGAGCACCTGACCGCGGGCAACCGACCGCGAGCTCTGGCCGCAACTGGCGGAACCAAGCTCGGCGCCCGAAAGGAACCTGTCATGGCCAAGAACGCCCCCACCCGCGAAGAACTCCGCGCCTTCTTCGTCGAGGAGCTCGAACTCCCCGACGAAACGATCGCCTACGAGACGGAGTTCGCGGCCGACCTGGGCATCGACTCGCTCACCACCATGGAGCTGATGGTGCAGTTGGAGAAGCGCTACGGCGTGCGCCTGGAGGAGTCCGAGTTCGCGGCACTGACCTCCGTCAAGGCCGTCCATGAACTCCTCACCGCCCGGCTCGACGCGGCGGCCTGAACATGGCCGACGACCCGCGGCCGGTCGCCGTCGTGACCGGTGGATCGCGCGGCATCGGCCGCGCCGTGGTGCGCCGTCTGGCCGCGGACGGCTTCGACGTCGCGTTCTGCTACCGGTCGCGGCCGGACGCCGCGGCGGAGGTCGTGGACGAGGCCACCGCGGTCGGCGGCAAGGCCGCGCGCGTACTCGCGTACAAGGCCGATGTCGCCGATCCGGGGGAGGCCCGCGCGCTCGTCGAGGCGGCCGAGGCGGAACTTGGACCGCTCGCTGTCCTCGTCACGTGTGCCGGAATCACCCGCGACGGCCCGCTGGTGCGGATGTCCGACGCCGACTGGAACGAGGTGGTGCGCACCAACCTCGACGGGACGTACCACGCCTGCCGCGCGGCCACCCTCGTGCTCATTCGGCACGGCAGCGGCCGCATCGTCACCATGTCCTCGGTCGCCGGCAGGACGGGTAGCGCCGGACAGAGCAACTACGCCGCGTCGAAGGCCGGGATCATCGGTTTCACCGCGTCATTGGCCCGCGAGCTCGGCCGCTACGGGGTGCGCTCCAACGTGGTGGCGCCCGGCCTGATCGAGACCGAGGTGACCGCGCAACTCAAGGCCGCGGCACGGAAGTCCATCGAGGACCGGATTCCGCTGCGCCGACCGGGCGTACCCGAGGAGGTCGCCGACGTCGTCGCCTTCCTCGTGTCGGACCGGGCCCGGTACGTCAACGGCCAGGTCATCGGAGTGGACGGAGGTCTCGTCCTGTGACCGCCTGCACGGCACCCGTACCGGGTCGAACGTCCGTGCGTCGCCGCGGGTGCCTCGGCAAACCCCATGCCGGGAACAGGAGTTCGCCGTGTATGACGTGATCGTCGTGGGGGCGCGCTGCGCGGGGGCGCCCACGGCCATGCTGTTCGCCCGTGCGGGCTACCGCGTCCTCATGCTGGAGCGGGCCCGGTTTCCACGGGACACCTTGTCCACTCTCTACATCCACCAGCCGGGCGTCGCGCTGCTCGACGCCTGGGGCGTACTGGACCGCGTCAAGGCGACCGGCTGCCCGCCGATCACCGCCGCGATGCACCAGTTGGCCGACGTACGGCTGGAAGGCACCCCGACGCCGGTCCGGGGGATCGCCGCGGCGTACGCCCCCAGGAGGTACCTCCTCGACAACGTGCTCGCCGAGGCCGCGGTCGCGGCGGGCGTGGAGTTCCGCGAACAGTGCCAGGTGACCGGACTGGTCTTCGCCGGAGACCGGGTGGCGGGCGTCAGCTGGCGGGCGGGGGCGGCGACCGGCACCGACACCGCCGCCCTGGTGGTCGGCGCGGACGGGATGCGGTCGGTCGTCGCGGAAGGGGTCGTCGCTCCGGTGACGCTCGAACACCCCTCGCTGAGCTGCGTCTACTACGGCTACTGGGACGGCGTGCAGGCGGACCGGTTCGAGGCGTACGCGATCCGGGGACGGTGGGTCGGGTGTGTGCCGACCAATGACGGACGCACGCTCATCGGCGTGTACTTCCCGCAACGGGAGTATCCGGCGATCCGGACGCGCGCCGAAGCGGCCTACCTGGAAGGGCTTCAGGCCGCCGCGCCCGAACTCCACGAGCGCGCCCGCGCCGGAACGCGTACGGAACGCCTCTTCGGCTGCGGCGCGCAGCCCAACTTCTTCCGCCGCGCGGCCGGTCCGGGGTGGGCGCTGGTCGGTGACGCCGGCCACCACAAGGACTCCGTCACCGCGGACGGCATCACCGCCGCGTTCCGGCAGGCCGCGCTGCTCACCGCGAGCATCGGCGGCGACCTGCACGACGGGTCTTTGCTGTGCGCGGCGTTGGCGCGCTTCGCCCGGCAGCGCGACCGGGTGCTGGCCGAGCGCTACACGGATGCGCTCGCGCTCGCCCGGCTGCGGCCCGACCGGGGGCAGACCCGTCTGGCCGCGATCGCGGCCGATCCGACCCAGGTTCAACGGTTCTTCGACAGGGCGGCCGGTCCCGACCCGGGCCAGGCGGACGCGCTCCAGGAAGGGTGGGTGCACTCATGACGGACTACGGAATCGCCTTTCCGGGGCAGGGGGCCAAGGAGGATGCGCTGACCGGCGCGCTGCACTCGTACCGCACACATCCCCTGGTGGCACGGCTGCTGGAGACGTTCGGCGCGGTCGACCCATATGCGCTGGACCTCGCCGACACCGCGGTCAACCAGCCGGCCACCTTCGCGGCGGGGATCGCCGCCGTCGAGGCGGTGTTCGGGCCGGAAGCCCGGCCGGCGGTGACGGTCGGGCACAGTCTCGGCGAACTGGCGGCGGCCGCCTGCGCCGGATTCCTCGACCGCGACGCGGGTTTCGAACTTGCCGTGGAACGCGGTGCGTTGTGCCGCGAGCAGAGCCTGCGCAGGCCCGGCGCCATGGTCGCGGTGATCGGCGCCGAGCCTGCCGACGCGGAATGGCTGCGCCGCCAAGTGCTGGCCGAGCGCGGCGGCATCCTGGAGGTGGCGGGGCTCAACAGCGCGCGCCAAATGGTCCTGTCCGGGGATTCCGAGGCCGTGGCGCACGCGGCCGCGCTCGCCGCCGAGCAATGCCTGAGGGCGGAACTCCTGCCCATCGCCGGGGGATTCCACAGCCCTTTGATGATGGACGCCGTGCCACGGTGGCGCGTACGCCTGGCCGCGGCCGACTTCAGGACGGGATTCGCGCCGATCGTCTCCGCCATCGACGCGCGGGCCCACAGCGATCCCGACGAGGTTCGTGAGCGCCTTGCCCAGGGGTTGGTCCTGCCGGTGCGCTGGCGCGACGCCGTGCAGGCGGTCCGTGGGCTGGGCGTCCCCGCACTTGTCGACGCGGGCCCGGGGGACACCCTGCTCAAGCTCGGACGCCGGGACCGCTCCATGGCGTTCGTCGGGATCGAGGAAGTGGCCGGGCGGCTCGACGGGGGAGCGGGGGCGGGAATCGGGGGCGGGGCCGGTTTCGGGGCCGAAGTCGGGGCTGCTCTCGGGGCTGGTCTCGGGGCCGGGACATGAACCGCCTGCGCGCCCCGGGTGCGGATTTGACGACGGGGCCGGGCGCGGGGCTGGGCGCGGGGCCGAGTACCGACGTGGGCAACCGGCTGAGCACCGACATCGTGCTGGCTCCCGACATCAGGCCCGTCGTCCGCAACCGTCCTCGCACCGCGCCCGACCGCCGCGTGCTGCTCACCGGCGCCACCGGGTTCCTCGGCGCCTTCCTGCTGCGCGAACTCCTGGACCGGACCCCCGACGACGTGTGGTGCCTGGTCCGCGCCGACACGCCGCAGCAGGCCCGGCAGCGCATCCAGGACACCATGCGGCGGTACCTGCTGTGGGACAGCCGTACCGCGGCCCGCATCGTCCCGGTCCCCGGCGACCTGACCCGTCCCCGGCTGGGCCTGCCGCCCCGGCAATGGGCGCGGCTGGCCGAACGGGTCGACGTCATCCAGCACAGCGGGGCCCGGGTCAGCCACATCGCACCGTACGGGCTCCTGCGGGACGCCAACGTACGCGGCACCGCCGAAGTTCTGCGGCTGGCCTGCGCGGACCACACCAAGCCCGTGCACTTCGTCTCCACCGCGGCGGTGGGCGCCGACCCAGCCGGGGGTCCGCCGCCGCGCGGGACCGCGGGGGCCGGCTACGTGACGAGCAAATGGGCCGCGGAACGGCTGGTGTCCGAGGCGGGCGAGCGCGGGGTGCCGGTGCGGATCTACCGTCCCGGGCGCATCAGCGGCCATTCGGTCACCGGCGCGTGCCAGGTCGACGACGCGGTGTGGAACCTGATCCGTGCGGTCGTGCTGCTCGGTGCGGCCCCGAACACCGCCGACGCCGAGGTGTCCTTTGCCCCGGTGGACTACGTGGCGCGGGCGATCGTCCGCATGTCCGCGCCGGATTCGCCGGATGCGCAGGGTGCGCGGGTTCCGCCGGGCACGCCGGTTACGGCGGTTGCGGCGGTCACGCCGGTGGCGCCCGACACGCCGGGCACGCCCGCTGTTCCCGGCAACGGTCTTGCCGCGCGCGTGCGTTACCTGCTCAACCCGTCCCGGATGCCGCTGCACGTACTGCTCGCGCACGTCGCGGAGCGCTTCCCCGTCGAGACCGTCCCGTCCGATGTCTGGCTCGCCCGCCTGTGGGACGCGCGGCACCGGCAGGACGGCGCACTGGCCCGGGCGGCGCTGCTGCTGCCGTCCTACCGCGCGCTGCTGACGGGTGCGGGACGGCCGCCGACGGGCGACCTCACGGCGGGCATCGCGGGGCCGGACGACGCCGGGGCGCCGTGCCCGCCGATCGACGGCAGGCTGATCGCGGTCTACCTCGACTACTTCGAGTCCGTCGGATTTCTGCCGTCCGGCGCTCCGCAATTCCTGGCATAAGGGACACCGATAACACGGACATAAGGAATTCCGATGACTGCGCAAAGAACCCTCACGGGGACTTCACGTGATTCTTCCTAGTCTTCATGGGAATCGATCCACGGGGAGGCCGATCATGGCTCAGTCGTCCACATTACCGACCGCTCCTGTTGTTCTTGTCGTCAGCGACGCCGCGGAGCATTCGGACTGCGGTGCCGCGTCCTTCGCGGCCTTCCGGGACATGATCGGCGCGGCCGCGGGCCGGCCTCCGGAATGGTTCCAGGTGCGGCCGGCGGGCCGTGGCGTACGCGAGCAACTCCGGGCCGCGGCCGGGCAGGCGCACGCTCTGGTGCTGCTCACCGAGGTGCGCAACAACTCCTGCTCCGGGGAGATCACGCTCGCCATCGACGAACTCGCCGGCGGGCCGGTGCGCCGAAAGCCGGTGGGCCTCGTCGCGGTGGGCGCGGGCCACGGCAGTCACGCGGTGGACCATCTCCGGGTCGTGCTGGCGGCGTTGGACGCGGTCGTCATACCGACCGCCTTGGTCCTGCCCGGCCCCGCGCGCACCGGGTGGCCGCGCCTGCGTCCGGCGGCCTTCGCGGACGCGGCCGGAGCGGTCCCCGGCGAGGAACCGGCACCGAACCGCGCGCTCAAGGGCTTCGTCGACGAGTTGTTCTGGTTCACCGGCCGACTGCGCGCGGACCCGCCGAACGGAAACTCCCGGCCCGGGGGCGCCGGCCCCGACGCGGTGGCCGAGCAGGTCGACGCCGCAGTGGCGTTCATCCGGGAGAACTTCGCCGACAACGAGTTGACGCTCGGCCTGGCGGCGCGTGCCGCGCACATGAGCAAGTACCACTTCTCGCGCACGTTCAAGAAGCGCACCGGGCAGCGGTTCATCGACTTCGTCACCGAGTTGCGCATGGAACGCGCCCGCACACTGCTCCTGGAAAGCGGACTTTCGGTGGCCGATATCTGCCTGGGCGTCGGGTACCGGGACCTCAGTCATTTCCAGCGCACTTTCAAGGCGGCACACGCGATATCACCCACGGCATTCCGCGCCGCCGCGGCCGAAAAGAGCGCGCAGGTCCGGGGCCGGGATCGCGGCACGACGGAATTCCGCGCGGACGCGGCGGCGCTGTGCGGGCCGGGGGAGAGGAGCCGGCTGTGACGGGTCCCGTGCCCCACTACCTGTGCGGGGAGTGGCGCATGCCCGCCGACGCGGGGAGCGTACGCCGACACGCCGTGCACGGCCACGAGGTCTACCGGGTCACCACGACCGCGGTCGACGCGGCCCCCGCGTTCGCGCACGCCCGCGCAGTCGGCATCCCCGCGTTGCGGCGCCTGGACTCCGCGCAACGCGCCCGGCTGACGACCCGTCTGGCTCGGCATCTCGCGCTGCACCGCGAGGAGTTCGTACGCCTGCTCGCCCATCTGGGTGCATCGCGGGTCGACGCCGCGCATGACGTCGCCGGCGGCCTCGACGCCATGCGCCACTGCGCCGCGACGGTCACCCGGCACCTCGCCGGGGAAGGGGACGCGGGCTGGGACGGGGCCACGGCGGACGGCCGCCTCTTCGTGCACGGGGGGTCCGGCGCGCCGAGCGGCGTGAACGGCGTGCCGCTGCGGGCAGTTGCCGCGGCACCGCCTGGTGTCGCGGTCCACATCAGCGGATTCGCCTTGCCCGTCACGACCCTGCTGGATGCCTTCGCACGCGCCTTCGTCGCCGGTGTACCGGTCATCGTGCGGCCCTCCCGCCGGAGCGCCCAGATCGCGGTCCACCTGGTCCGGCGGATCGCCGAGTGCCCTGGCATACCCGACGGGGCGCTGCAAATCCTGTCCGGGCCAGCCGACTTGATCCGTCATCTCGGCGCTCATGACCTGTTCGGCTTCACCGGGACCTCCGCCACGGCCCGGCACCTGCGCGGCCGGATCGCGCAGTTCGCCGCGCCGCCCTGGCAGGACTTCGCCGCGGACGCCCTCGGCTGCGCGGTGCTGGGCGCCGACGCGGCGCCGGGGTCGGCGGCTTTCGACCTGTTCGTGTCCCGTTTCGTGGCGGGCATGACCGCACACGCCGGGCAGACACCCGCGGCGGCGCGGCGCGCCTTCGTTCCGGCGACGCTCTTGGACTCGGTTGCGGATGCAACCGCCGCGGCACTGGACGGAATTCGGCTCGGCGACCCGTACGCGACCGGGGTGGACATGGGGCCGCTCGTGGACCAGGCCCACCGGCGCCGCGTGTTGTCGAGCGTCGCCCGGTTGCGCGGCGTGGGGCGTACCGTGCGTGGCACGCCGGGCGCGGTCGACGCCGTGGCCCGGGACGAGCGGTTCGGCGCGTACCTGCCCCCGATCCTCCTCGCCGCCGACCACGCGGAGTACCACGAACCGCACCAGGTCGAGGCGTTCGGACCCGTCGGCACCCTCATCCCCTACCGCTCGTCCGACGACATCGCGCACGCACTCGCCCTCGGCGCACGCGGGTCGCGTGCCTGGGTGGTCACCGGTGAGCCGGCGAGGGCGGCCGACCTCGTACGCCAACTCGCGCCCACCCAGCGACATATCGAGGTGATCGACAGCTCGGCCTCGCCCGGCGGGCCCGGCGCACCCGTCGACGAACCCCGACAACGTCCGCCGCTCGACCACCTCACCACCACGACCGTCCAGGCCTCGGCGCGGCACCTGGCAGCGGCCACCGACCGGTGGATCCCCGGCGCGGCACACGTACACAGCTTCACGCACCCGCTCCGGCGCCACCTCGGCGACCTGCGCGTCGGCGACACCATCACGGTAGGGCCGCGCACGGTGACCCGCGCCGACATCGCCTGCTTCGCCGAACTCACCGGAGACCACTACTACTTGCACACCGACGACGCCGCGGCCGCGGAACACCCGTTCTTCCGCGGGATCGTTGCCCACGGCTTTCTGGTCCTGTCGCTGGCGACGGGCCTGTTCGTGCCGCCGGAACCCGGCCCGGTGCTCGCCAACCGCGGACTCGAGAACCTGCGATTCCTCGCCCCGGTACGCCCGGACGACTCGCTGACCGCCACCCTGACCGCCCGCCGCATCACCCCGCGCCCCGGCGCCGGAAACGGCGACGTGTGCTGGCACGTCGAGGTCGTGAACCAAGACGGCCGCCCTGTCGCGGAGTTCGACCTCATCACTCTCACCGCAGACCGGCCCGCCGCCGGGGACAAGGACGTTCCGCATGCGCGCCACCACCATTCACAGCCCGTATGACATCCGCGTCGAGCACGTACCCGACGCATCCGTCCGGCAGCCCGGCGACGCCGTCGTCCAAGTGCTCCGCGCCTGCGTGTGCGGCACCGACCTGTGGGCCTACCGAGGCGAGTCCGCGCGGCAACCGGGCCAGCGGCTCGGCCACGAGTTCCTCGGCACGGTGACGGACATCGGGCCAGAGGTGACCTCCCTGCGCCCGGGCGACCTGGTCATCGCACCGCTCAGCTGGTCCGACGGCTCGTGCGTCTACTGCACCGAAGACCTGCCCAGCGCGTGCCCCAACGGCGGGATCTGGGGCGCGGTCGGTTCCGACGGCGGCCAAGGGGAGGCCGTCCGCGTCCCCTACGCCGACAGCACACTCGTCCAACTGCCCGCGGACGCCGCCTCCGACGACCGCCTGCTCAACGCGCTGCTCACGCTGGCGGACGTCCTGGGCACCGGCTACCACGCGGCGCTGAGCGCCGGCGCGCGCCCCGGCGCGTCGGTCGCGGTGGTCGGCGACGGCGCGGTCGGCCTGTGCGCGGTCATGGCGGCCAGGATGCTGGGCGCGGAGAACATCGTCATCCTCGGCCGCCACCCCGCGCGGCTCGAACTCGCGCAGAAATTCGGCGCCACAGCCGCGGTCACCGAGCGCGGCGACGCCGCGGTGGAAGCCGTACGCGAACTGACCGGCGGCCATGGCGTCCACGCCTCGATCGAGGCCGCGGGTACGGCGGAGGCGCGGAACACCGCCATCGCCGCGACGCGGCCCGGCGGCGCGGTCGGATGGGTCGGCGCCCCGCACGGCAGCCCGTTGGACACCGCCATGCTCTTCATCCGCAGCATCACCCTGCGCGGCGGCATAGCACCGGTCCGCGCCCACATCCCCACGCTGCTCCCGCGCATCCTCGACGGCACCATCGACCCGTCCCCGGTCTTCGACGGCACAGTAGCCCTCGACGCAATAGCCGACGCCTACCAGGCGATGAACACCCGCACCTCCCTGAAAGTCCTCATAACCCCCTGACCCCCGCCGCCTGCACCCCGCAGCAGACAGAAGCGCCACCATCCCCCCACCACTGCCCCGAGTTCCACCGCGCGTTCCCACGCTTGGGCCGAACGGGTGATGCGAAGTTGTTCGACTGAGGACGTGGAGTGTTCGAACTAGCCTGAGGCGGTCGGCTGTTCCCGGATCGGCCCGGCGGGGACAGCGTGTCTTCTTTAGTAACAGGCCCTTACTGCACGAGAGTTCACCTCAACATCAACTGCCGCATCAGACGGGCGCATCAATCGCCTGATCGCATCCGCTGCGCCAGATGGGGGCAGCGCCGCACCCTCATGGACGCAGCAACAGAGCGTGGCGCCGGCTCAGGTGGACTGTCGTGAGGCGGCGGGTCTGTTCGGCAGGACTGGACGTTTCCTGGGGTGCCGGTGGCAGGCGGTGCGGGGTGGAGGGGTGACCCCGCCGATTTCTGGGCGTCGCCTTGTTTGACGAGGGAAGCGTGGAAAGCGGCGGGGTCGGTGTGGAGGTGGCTTTGTGGGGGCGGGGGTCAGCCTCCGGACCAGTGTTTTACGCCGTGTTCGAGGGCTTCGATGATGCGGGGGCGCATTTCGGCGGCTCGGATTACCGCGTCGACGGAGCCCACCTCGACGGCGCGCCGGATGCTGTGGACGCGGTCGAACTCCGCTGCCACCTCGCCGAGCTTCTCCGCCCGTACGGCGGGCTGGAGTTCGACGAGCTGTGCGTGCAGCGCGGCCCGCTCCGTGCCGCCCGCGGCGGAGACGCGGGCGTTCAGCTCGGTCACCCGCGGGTCGGTCGCCGTACGCTTGTCGACCTCGCCGGCGAAGACCACCGCCGCGGCCGGAGCGCCGCCCAGGACCGAGGCGAAGGAGCCGTCCAGGGCCAGGACCGTCATGTTCGGGTTCAGGGCCTTGGAGAACACCACGAAGGCGCCGCCGTGGTAGCGGGAGATGACGCAGAAGACGATCGGCCCGTCGAAGTTCACGATGGCCCGGCCGATCTCCGCGCCGTACTCGAGCTGGAGCTTGCGCATGGACTCCGGTGAGCCGTCGAAGCCGGAGAGGTTGGCCAGGACCACGAGCGGCCGGTTGCCGGAGGCCGCGTTGATCGCCCGGGCGGTCTTCTTCGACGACTGCGGGAACAGCGTGCCCGCGGTGTAGGTGTCCGGCCCGTCGGTGGGCGGGAAGCCGCGCCGCGGTACGGCCCGGGACTCGATGCCGATCAGGCACACCGACTGCCCGCCCAGGTAGACGTCCTGGACGACCGCGGTGTCCGCGTCGGCCATGCCCGCCCATCGCTCCAGCACCGGGTGGTCCTGGTCGGACAGCGCGCGCATCACGGTGCGGATGTCGAACGGCTTCTTGCGGTCCGGGTTGTGCTCCGCGGAGAAGATCTCCCCGACGCTGGTGAAGTCGCTGCCCTCGACCATGTGCGGGAAGGGCGAGATGTCGCGGTCGACCGGGTCCTTGGTCTCGGCCCTGCGCGGCGCGCTCTCGCCGGGTGCGATGTACGTGTGGTCGTAGTGCGCCATCAGGATGTTCCGCGCGCTCGCCAGGTTGGGCGCCCAGTACTGCGCCTGGCCGTTCGGGCCCATGACGCGGTCGTAGCCGCCGATGCCGAAGTTGTCCTCGGCCGAGACGCCGCCGGAGAAGTCCAGCGACTGCTTGCCGGTCAGCACCATCGCCGAGTCCGGCGTCATGATGAGAACGCCCTTGGTGTGCATGAGCATTGTGGCTTCGGCGTTCCAGTACGGCTGCGCGCCGACCGTGATGCCGGCCACCACGATGTTGATCTCGCCGCCCTGCTGGGTGAACTCGACGATCCGCTTGAGTGCCGCGGCCACCCAGTCCATGTTCTCGGTGCCCGAGTCCATGGAGATCCGGGCTCCCGCGGACAGCGCGTACCACTCCAGCGGCACCCGCATGCGTTCGGCGAGGTCCAGCGCCGCGATGACGCGGCGGCATTCGGGCTCGGACAGCGCGCCGAGCGACTTCGTCGGGTCGCCGAGCAGCACGACGCGGGTGACGCCCCGCCGGTGGCGCGGCGTCCGCGTGGTGACCACGCCCGCCACGATCGCCGCGGAGTTGCGTCCCTTCGGCCGGTCGGCGGGCACCAGCTGGTGTGCCTCGTCGAGGTCGTACTCGACGAAGTCGCCCAGGAGGCGAGTCAGTTCGTACGGGTATACGGTGTTGCGGGCGCTGGCCTGCAGCACCTTCTGCCGGTAGTCGTCGACCGGTTCGACCGGCTCGACGGGCGGCTCGCCGACGACCAGCTCGGCGCCGCCGGCCGCGTCGAAGACGAACCGTACGGCGACCTTGGCCAGTTCGCCGGTCTCGCGGTCGCGCTGCCGCGCGATGAACTGGATCTCCTCCAGCCCCGCGCCCGCGGTGGTCGGCAGCACGCGGCGGCCGATCGTCTCCACCTCTTCGCGGGTGAGCTCTATGGCCGGCCAGACGTAGACCACGATGCGGTTGGTGTGGAACCGCTTCTTCGACGGCCGCTGCGACTGCGCGCCGCGGATCGAGTCGAGGCAGGCCGCGACCGTGTCCTCGGTGGTCGGCAGTGCCACCAACTTGCCGTCATGTTCGCGGAGTTCGGTGAGGTCCCGGACTTGCGCGAAGGCGACAAGGCGGTCGTCCGAGGGGTTCTCGCGGGCCACGCACCGGAAGAGGTAGACCTCTTCGTCCGACGACGGCAGCCGGGTCAGGTCGAACCCGCTCAGCCGCTCCATCTGCATCCGCTCGGCGATGTACGGGTGCAGGCCGCGGATCAGGCGTTCCTCGGTCATCCCGGTGACGAGCGACGGGCGGTACGTGAAGTGGTGGTGCATCACGGCGCCGCCGCGGCCCGCGACGGTCATGGTGATGCGGCGGACCGAGCGGGGCAGCGCGTGCGCGACCAGCACGTCGTGCAGGGCCGCGGCCATGCTGTCGAAGTCTTCCGGCTGGTTCTCCCAGGCCAGGTAGATGTCGGCGTCGACGGCGGACTCGTCGGCGGCGAGCGCGGCGAGCCCGCGCAGCGCGTCGTCGAGCGCGTCGAAGCGCACCGCGGTCGAGGCGACGCACGAGTCGGCGCGCTCGGCGACCACGAAGGTGCAGCCGGTGAACTCGCGGGTGTGGATCGCGGTCAGGCCCTTGTTGCCGTAGTACCGCCGGGTCAGCACCTCCAGCATGACCGCGTGGTCCAGGCCGGCGCGGATCAGGCGCTGGCCGAGCAGCCGTACGAGCGGCTCGGTACTGCGGACCATCTCGGCCATGCGCTCGGCGCGGTCCGGGGCGTCCGGGAACGCGTCCAGGTGCCGCAGGTGCTTGCGCACCCCGGCGTACACGCGCGCGCGGTTGCGGCGCAGCAGCGGCTGGGCGAACCAGGCGAAGACCACGCCGCGCGCGAGGTCGGCGACCGCGGGGAAGCGGACCTGGGTCGCGGTCACCAGCCGTTCGAGTGCCAGGCCGACGGGCTCGCGCAGGGCCTCGCCGGGCGGGGGCTCGCGCAGCCACTCGCGCAGCAGGGCGGTGACGATCTTCGCGTCGGCGGACGCCCGGCGCTGGGCGAGGAAGACCCGGAACACCGCGGCTTCCAGGTCCGGGGAGCGGTCCAGGTCGGTCACGCCGTAGCGGCCGAGCGCCTTGCCGAGCCGGGCGCGGAACGCCTCGGGGAGGGCGGCGCGTTCGGCGTCCAGGCTCTGCAGGTACAGGTGGAAGTACTCGCGGGCGCTGTACGCGTGGCCGTCGTCGCCGTCCTCGCTGGCCGGCCGGTTGCGGCTGAGTTCGGAGAGGTCGGCGAACGCGCCGATGAGGTCGACCTCCTCGGCGAGCAGCCGGTGGCCTTCCTCCGCGGCGGCGGCGCGTGCGGTGAGGAAGTCGCCGAGCACCCGCCCCTCGTCGTACGGGTCGACGTCGAAGCCGAGCACCACGCTGTGCAGGTCTTCCAGGCCGCGTACGGCCCGCTCGCGCGCCGCGACGTCCGCGGGCCGCTCGGGCAGGTCCAGTTCGACCGGCGGCGCGGCCGCGGTCTCCTCGGCCTCCTCGTCGGCGAGCGGCTCCAGCTTCAGCAGCGGCGCCCCGGTCTCGACCTGGCTGCCGACCGAGACGACGCACTCCTTGAGCCGGGCCTTGAACGGCGCCCGGAGCACGGTCTCCATCTTCATGCTCTCCAGCACCAGCACGGGCGCGCCGGCCTCCACCTCGGCGCCGACCGCCAGCGGGGTGGCGACGACCAGGGCGGGTGCGGGGGAGCGGACCACGCCGCCCTCGTCGCGGCTGATGCGGTGGGTGACACCGTCGACCTCGACGAGGTGGGTCGGGCCGTGGGTGCCGATGAGCAGGCGGAAGCGGGTGCCGTTGACGACGATCCGCCCGGAGTGCCGGTCGAAGCGGTCGAGTTCGACGTCGGCGGTGCGCACCGAGTCGCCCGCCTCGATGCCCACGTGGAAGCGGTGTGCGCCGACGCGCGTGACCCGCACGCGGTAGCCGACGCCGCGCAGCCGCAGGTCCAGCGGTCGGCCGGACTCGTGCCGCACCTGCGGGCGGCCGCCGAACGCGGTGGACAGCAGCCGTGCCCGCTCGACGCGTTCGTCCTCCTCGTACGCCTCGACGGCGGCGGCCGCGAGGGCGACGCCGGAGTGCCGGTCGCAGACCAGGCGGCCTTCGCCGCGCACCCGGTCGATCCAGCCGGTGTCGGCGGTCGCGCCGACCACCTCGGGCTGGTCGAGGAGGTCGAGGACGAAGCTCTTGTTCGTGGTGCCGCCCTCGATGACGACCGTGGTCTCGGCCATCGCGCGGCGCAGTCGGCCGAGGGCCTGCTCGCGGTCGGCGCCGTACGCGATGATCTTGGCGATCATCGAGTCGAAGTCGGCCGGGATGGTGTCGCCCTCGCTGACCCCGGTGTCCACCCGAATGCCGGGTCCGGCGGGCGGCACGAAGCGTGCGATGCGGCCGGGTGCGGGGGCGAAGTCGCGGTCCGGGTCCTCGGCGTTGAGGCGGGCCTCGACGGCGTGCCCGATCTCCGCGGGGCGGGTACCGGTGAGTTTGCCGCCGTCGGCGACGTGCAGTTGCAGCCGGACCAGGTCCACGCCGGTGGTGACCTCGGTGATCGGGTGCTCGACCTGGAGGCGCGTGTTGACCTCGAGGAAGGCGAACAGCTTCTCGCCGGGGTGGTAGAGGAACTCCACGGTGCAGGCGCCGCGGTAGCCGACGGCCAGCGCGAGCCGTTCGGCGGAGGCCTTCAGTTCGGCGGTCTGCGCGGGGTCCAGCACCGGGGAGGCGGACTCCTCGATGATCTTCTGGTTGCGCCGCTGCACCGAGCAGTCGCGTACGCCGAGCGCCCAGGCGGTGCCCTGCCCGTCCGCGATGACCTGCACCTCGACGTGCCGGGCGCCGGTGACCAGGCGCTCCAGGAAGACCACGCCGGAGCCGAAGGCGCGCAGCGCCTCCTGGCTGGTGCGCTGGTACGCGTCGGCGAGTTCGTCGGGCGAGGCCACCATCCGGATGCCGCGCCCGCCGCCGCCCGCGGTCGCCTTGAGCATCAGCGGGTAGCCGATCTCCTCGCCGGCGCGCAGTGCCTCGTCGAGGGTGGCCACCTCGCCGCGGCTCCAGGGTGCGACGGGGACGCCGACCTCCTCGGCGAGCAGCTTCGCGCCGATCTTGTCGCCGAGCCGGCGCATGGCGTCGGGGCTCGGTCCGACGAAGGTGACGCCGATGCGCCCGCACAATTCGGCGAACTCGGCGTCCTCGGCCACGAAGCCCCAGCCGACCCAGGCGGCGTCCGCGCCGGTCTCCTGGAGCGCCCGGGCCAGCACGGCGTGGTCGAGGTACGGCCGGGCCGACGCGGGGCCCAGCGGGTACGCGAGGTCGGCTTCCCGGACGAAGGTGGCGTTGCGGTCGGCGTCGGTGAAGAGGGCGACCGTCTCGATTCTTGTCCCGGTTTCTGCCGATAGATCCCGCACCGCGTGGATCAGCCGCATCGCGGCTTCTCCGCGGTTGACAATGGCGATACGACTGAACACCGGTCGAGCCTCCCAAGAACCTACGCACCGCAGGCGACGTCCGGCTGGAGCGTCGCCTGCACCTGGTTATCACCCTGCTTGATCACCGTATGCCCCACCAATGCGCCGCGCCGCACGGCCCAGGGCTCCCATTTTGTAGGAACCCCACAAACGTGTGCGGGGTCCTACGCCGTCCCGAGCCGCCGGAACCGGCTCAGGCCTCCGCCATGCGGTCGGGCGCGCCGGGGACGGCGGCGTCCTCGGCGGGCGCCGGCTTGGGCGCCGCGCCGTTCTCCGAGCGGGCCGGGGCCGGGGGTTTCGCGACGGGACGGGTCGGGCCGGTGCGCGCGTGCGTGGCGTACATCGTGAGCCCCACGAAGGCCAGGCCGCCGATCAGGTTGCCCAGCAGCGTCGGGATCTCGTTCCAGATCAGGTAGTCCATCACGGAGAAGTCGCCGCCGAGCATCAGGCCGGACGGGAACAGGAACATGTTCACGATCG
>NZ_JBEZFP010000078.1:0-44525 GCF_040649515.1 Streptodolium elevatio | reverse complement strand
GATCGCCAGCCCGAGACCGGTGCCGCCCGAACGCGCGGCCGGCCGCGCACCAGATGAGCGCCGCCGGGGCCGGAACCACGGCCCCGGCGGCGTTGTCATGCCCTCGGCTGCCGTCCCGCCAAAAGATCCCTCAAAAAACCGACCCGATAAATATCGTCCCTAACAAAACTATCTGCTAGCGTCTCTCTCGTTGGCGGACGGCGACGTCCGCGGCCGGCGGTCCACCGGGACGCACCCCGGTACTCCCCGGCGAGCCCCGGCCTTCCCCCGCCGGTACATGGCGGTACTCGCGCGGCACCCGCGCGGTACCCACCGCGGCATTCACTGCCGTACCCACTGCGGCACTCACGAGGAGACCCCTGATGGCGAAGCCCGACCGGCCCGGTTCCGCGTCCCGCACCTATCCGCGCTCGCTCGCCCTGACCCTGCTGAACCTGGGCATGCTGATGGTGATCCTCGACGGGACGATCGTGACCGTCGCGCTGCCCGCGATCGGCGAGGACCTCGGCTTCTCGTCGGCCGACCTCGCGTGGGTCATGAACATCTACATGATCGCCTTCGGCGGCCTGCTCCTCCTGGCCGGCCGACTCGGCGACATCTTCGGCCGCAAGCGCATGTTCCTCGCCGGACTGGCCGTCTTCACCGTCGCCTCGGTGGTGGCCGGCCTCGCCACGAGCCCCGAATTGCTGCTGATCGCCCGCTTCGTGCAGGGCGCGGGCGGCGCGATGTCCTCCGCCGTCAGCCTCGGCATGATCGTCACGCTGTACCCGGAGCCGGCCGAACAGGGCAAGGCCATCGGCGCGTTCAGCTTCATCGGTGCGGCCGGCGCCTCGCTCGGCCTGGTGCTGGGCGGCGTACTCACCGAACTGGCGAACTGGCACTGGATCTTCCTGGTCAACCTGCCTATCGGTGCGGTGACCCTGCTGCTCGCCTCCCGCGTCCTGGCCGCCGACACGCCGACCGGTCCGCGCGGCAAGGCGGACGTCGTCGGGGCCGCCCTGGTCACCGCCGGACTGATGCTGCTCGTGTACGCGGTCGTCGAGGCCGAGAAGTACGGCTGGTCCTCCGGCCGCACGTGGGGCCTCGTCGCCGTCTCCTTCGCCCTCATCGCACTCTTCGCCGTACGCCAGGCCAAGGCCGACACGCCCCTGATCCCGCTGCGCACCTTCCGCTCCCGCAACGTCACCGGCGCCAACTTCATCCAGGTCCTCACCATCGCCGCGATGTTCGGCTTCCAAGTGCTGGTCGTCCTCTACATGCAGCATGTCCTCGGCTACGGTGCCGCGAAGACCGGCTGGGCCATGCTGCCCACCGCGGTCGCGATCGGGGCGGTCTCCCTCGGCGTGTCGGCCCGCCTCATCGCCCGCTTCGGCGCCCGCAACGTCCTGCTCACCGGGCTCCTGGTGCTGACTGCCGGAATGCTGTACCTGGTCCGCGTCCCCGTCCAGGGCTCGTACGCCGTCGACCTGCTCCCCGTGTTCGCGCTGCTCGGCGGCGGCGGCCTGGTCCTCCCGGCCCTCGCCACCCTGGCCATGTCCGACGCCCGGCCCGAGGACGCCGGCGTCGTCTCCGGGCTCTTCAACACCACGCAGCAGATCGGCGCCGCACTCGGTGTCGCCCTCCTCAACACCCTGTCCACCTCCCGCAGCGAGGACCTGCTCGCCGAGGGCAAGGACACCGCGACCGCGCTCACCGGCGGCTACCACCTGGCCTTCGCCGTCGGCACCGGCCTCCTGGCCGCCTCCGCGATCCTCACCCTCGTCGTCCTGCGCACCCCGCGCGGCACATCGACCGAGGTCGCCGCCTCCGCGGACGCCACCCCCGCACCCCAGACCGCCCTGCACGTCTGATCGTTCCTCCCGGCACAGAGGGCCGGTCGCCCGGGACCCCCGGCCGACCGGCCCTCACTCTTGGACGCGGACGCGGACGCGGACGCGGCCCGGCCCGGCTCGGGCGTCGGACTACCGCGGCGCCCCCGCGCACAAGGCGCGATCGATCGCCACGGCGGTGGCGGCGTTGAGTTTCGCCGTGTCCGGGCGGGCCCCGGTGCTGGTGATCGCGAGTGAGACGGCGCGCTTGCCGTCGGCGGTGACCCCCAGGCGGCTCGCCACGCCGAGGCCGTCCCCCATGTGGGTGTAGTACGTTCCCCCGCACGACAGCGCCACGGTCTGCACACCGAGGCCGTGGCCGTTGGCCCCCGGAGGCGTCGCGCGCATCTGCTCCCACTGCTCCGCGGGCAGCAGGCGGCCGGACGCCAGTGCGCGGAAGAACGTGTTCACGTCGGCCGGCGTGGAGACGACTCCGGAGTCCGCCGTGTGCTGGATGGAGTGCTCGGTGAGGTCGTGCAGTTCGCCGTCCGGCAGCGTCATGGTGACCGGTATGTGCGGCTCGGGCAGGAACGGGTTCACGCCCGGTACGGAAGTGTCGCGCAGGCCGAGGGGCGCGATGACGCGGGCCTCCACCAGCTCACGCCACGTCGCGCCGGACGCGCGCTCGGCGATCATCGCGGCCAGCAGGTAGTCGGTGTTCGAGTAGCCCCATTTCACTCCGCTGCCGTCGTCGGCCTGCCCCTGGGTGAACGCGGGCGGGTGCGCCATGGCGATCGTGACCAACTCCGCCGGAGGCGTGGTGTCGTGGCGGTTGGCCTCGAAGTCCACGGTGAGGCGCGTACGGACGGCCGGGTCGCGCATGTAGTCGAACAGCCCGCTGGTGTGCCCGAGAAGGTGCCGCACGGTGATCCGGGACCCGTCGTTCCCATTGCCGGCCACCACGCCCGGCAGCCACCGCTCGACCGTGTCGTCGAGCGAGAGCCGCCCCTCCGCCGCCAGCTGCATCACGACGACCGCGAGGTACGTCTTGGTCGTGCTGGCGATGCGGAAGTACGGATTGTCGGCCCGTGGTCCTCCGGTCCCGGGCCCGACGGCGGCGCGTACCGTTCCCTGCGGTCCGTCGACGCGCGCCACGATGTTGACGTCGCCGCCGACGGCCTGCCGCACCGTCTGGAGGTCGCGGCGCAGATCGGCGTGCCCCGGCGGCCGCGCCGACGCCCCGCGCCCGCCGCCGTCCGCGGCGGCGAGGGGGGCGGCAGTGGTCAGGACGATGCCCAGCGCGGCCAGGATGAGGGTGCTGCGGCGCGCGTTGGTGCGAGTGTGCGTCTTCACGAGGTTCCCCGAACTGTGCGGTGACTGCGTCGGATACGAGTCAACGCTGTTCGGAGAGACGCGAACATGGGACTGCCATCAGCCTGTTGGTGGGGTTGTCCACCTCAGGGATCACCCTGACACGCCGCCCGCGCCGGGCCTCGGCGTCACAGGGAGGGCCAGGGCACGTCCGTTTCGGTGGGTGCGGTGTAGTCGACGCCGGGGACGTCGAAGCCGTACAGGCGGCGTACTTCGGCGGTGAACCAGTCGAGGTCGGCCAGGTCCCGCACGGTCGTGTCGGTGGCGTCGTGCCAGCGGGCGGCGACGGCGTCCTGAACGGACGTGTCGAGTTCCCAGCGGTCGAGGCGGACGCGCCCCTCGTCGTCGGCCACCAGGTCGGTGGTGCCGGTCAACTGGTCCCACAGGTCCACCAGTTGGGCGGTCGGCGAGAGCATGGCGTCGCCGAGGACGCCGCGCAGCAGGCCGACGTACAGGGCGATGCCGGGGATGGCGGTGGAGGACTGGGTGACCGCGGCGGCGTTGACGGACGTCACGGCCCGGCCGCCACGGCGTTGCGCGAGACGGGAGTTCAGCTCCCTGGCGGTGGCCTCCAGGTCCGCCTTCGCGGCACCGATGGTGCCGTTGCGGTAGATACCCGCGGTCAGCGGCGATCCGATGTAGGTCAGCGCCGCGGTGCTGACACCCTCGGCGAGGAGGTCGGCCTCGTCGAGGTGGTCGATCCAGCGGCGCCAGTCGGCGCCGCCCATGACCGCGACGGTGTGCGCGGTGTCGGCGTCGCTCGCCGGGTCGGTGGTGACCGTCCTGACCTCGGCCTGGTCGCCGTCGAAGACGAGTGTCTTGGTCGAGTACGGCGCGCCGAGCGGCTTGAGGACGGAAGTGTGCGTGACGCCGGTCTCCGGATCGGTACGACGCGGCGCGGCGACCGAGTAGACCAGGTAGTCGACCTTGCCGTAGCGCTCCGCGAGCAGGTCCGCGACCCGGCCTTTGACATCGTCGGAGAAGGCGTCGCCGTTCACGAACGCGAAGTCGTTGCCGGCGGCCCGCGCGAGGTCGGCGGTCGCGGCGGTCCGGTACCACCCGGCGGTCCCCGTACGCCGCCCGGGCGCCTTCTCCAGGCAGACCCCCACGCCCCGCACGCCGTACCGCGCCAGCCCGGCGACGGTGGCCGCGAGCCCGTACCCCGCCGACGAACCGACGACCAGCGCGGTCGGGCGCCGCGCCCCCGGGGCCGCGGCGGCGGGCGCCTCGGGCACCGAGGCCCACATCTGTTCGACGGTCGTCCGGCACCCCGCGGGGTGCGCGTCCAGGAAGAGGAAGCCGCGGTTGACCGGGGTGATGACGCGCTCGCTCATCAGAAAGGGTCCTTCACTTCGTGCTGCCGACGTGGACCGGGCGACTCCCGGGCGGTTCCGGATCACCCTGTTCACATCGTCGGCACCGCGCGGCCGTTTATTGATCGTGTGCGGCACAACGATCGAGACTCGACTTTGGCGCATCTCCACCAAACACCGGCCCGGGTGGCGGGGGCGTGGCGCAGAACCGTTTCGGGGCGAGGGTCAGCAGCTGCGCTCGACGACGAGCTCGCAGAGGGAGGAGAGCGCGGTCTTGGCGGCCGTGTCGGGGAGGGGGGTGAGGACCTCGCGGGCCTCGTCGGCGTACCGGCGGGTGTCCGCACGGGCCTTCTCCAGCGCCGGGTGGGCGCGCAGGAGGGTCAGGGCCTCGGCGTGCCGGTCGTCGTCGACGAGAGGGGCGGAGAGCAGGTCGAGGAGGTGTGCGTCCTCGGGCTGGGCCGCGGCCCGCAGGTGCAGGACCGGGAGGGTCGGTACGCCCTCGCGCAGGTCGGTGCCGGGGGTCTTGCCGGACTCGGTGGAGTCGCTGGCGATGTCGAGCACGTCGTCGGCGAGCTGGAAGGCGACGCCGATGCGCTCGCCGTAGCGGGTCAGGATCTCGACGACCTGTTCGTCGGCGCCGGCGAACATCGCGCCGAACTGGCCGGAGGTGGCGATCAGCGAGCCGGTCTTGTCGGCGATGACGGACAGGTAGTGCTGCACCGGGTCGTCGCCGGGGTTGGGGCCGACGGTCTCGCGGATCTGGCCGGTGACCAGGCGGGCGAACGCGCGGGCCTGGATGCGGACCGCCTCGTCGCCGAGGTCGGCGACGATCTCGGACGCCTTGGCGAACAGGAAGTCGCCGGTGAGGATCGCGACCGAGTTGTCCCAGCGGGCGTTGGCGCTCGGCGCGCCGCGCCGCAGGGCCGCCTCGTCCATGACGTCGTCGTGGTAGAGCGTCGCCAGGTGGGTCAGCTCGCAGACGACGGCGGCCGGCACGACGCCCGGTGCCTGCGGGTCGCCGAACTGTGCGGCCAAAAGGGTGAGGAGCGGGCGGAAGCGCTTCCCGCCCGCCTCGACCAGGTGCCGCGACGTCTGGGTGAGGTACGGGAACTCGCTCTTGGTGGCGGCGAGGAGCTCCTGCTCCACCGCCGCCATCCCGGCGCGGATCTCCGCATCGAGCTCACCGTCATGGACGCTCAGCCCGAAGGGCCCCACGATCGTCATGCCGGTGCTCTCCTCATGGTCGCGCAGTGTGTCTGCGCTGCTGTTAATGGACGAACAGGGCGGCCTTGTCCGCGAGGTCCAGGACCGGCTGCGGCAGGATGCCCAGGACCACCGTAACCGCTACCCCCAACGCGATGGCAGCGGTGGTCAGGACACTCGGCACCACCACGGTCGGTCCGTCCGCGCGCGGCTCCGAGAAGAACATCAGCACGATGACCCGGACATAGAAGAACGCGGCGATGGCAGAACACAGCACGCCCACGATCACAAGCGATCCGGCTCCGCCATCGGCAGCCGCCTGAAAGACCGCGAACTTCCCGGTGAAACCGCTGGTCAACGGGATGCCCGCGAAGGCCAGCAGGAAGACCGCGAAGACCCCGGCGACCAGCGGGGAACGCCGGCCGAGGCCTGCCCACCGCGACAAATGGGTCGCCTCGCCCCCCGCGTCACGGACCAGGGTCACCACGGCGAATGCACCCAGGGTGACGAAACCGTACGCCACGAGGTAGAACAGCGTCGAGGACGCGCCGGCCTCGTTCGCCGCGATCATGCCGGTCAGGATGAACCCGGCGTGCGCGATCGACGAGTACGCGAGCATGCGCTTGACGTCCGTCTGGGTGATCGCGATGACCGCGCCCGCCACCATCGTGACGATCGCGACGCCGATCATGACCGGCCGCCAGTCCCACTTCATGCCCGGCAGCGCCACGTAGAAGAACCGCAGCAGCGCGCCGAAGGCGGCCACCTTGGTCGCGGACGCCATGAAGCCGGTGATCGGGGTCGGCGCGCCCTGGTAGACGTCCGGGGTCCAGGAGTGGAACGGCACCGCGCCGACCTTGAACAGCAGGCCGACCGCGATCATCGCCATGCCGATCAGCAGCAGCGCGTCGTTGTCCATCGCGCCGCCGGTCGCCACCGCGATCTGGTCCAGGCGCAGGCTGCCCGAGTAGCCGTACAGCAGCGCCACGCCGAAGAGGAAGAACGCCGACGAGAAGGCGCCGAGCAGGAAGTACTTGAGCGCCGCCTCCTGCGACAGCATGCGGCGCCGCCGGGCGAGGCCGCACAGCAGGTACAGCGGCAGCGACATGACCTCCAGCGCGATGAACATCGTCAGCAGGTCGTTGGACGCCGGGAACAGCAGCATGCCGCCGAGCGCGAACATCGTCAGCGGGAAGACCTCGGTCTGGTGCAGACCGGCCTCCGTCGCCTCCTTCTCCTGCGCGCTGCCCGGCGCCGCCGCGGCCTGCGGGGCGAACGCGTCGCCGCCGCCCGGCTCCAGGCGGCGTTCCGCGATCAACATCACCGACACGATGCCGAGCAGCAGCAGCGTGCCCTGGAGGAAGAGGGACGGGCCGTCGACGGCGACGGCGCCGACGGCGGCCACCTCCTGCTCGCCGGCGAGCGCGACGACGCAGGCGAAGGCCGCCGCCATGCCGCCGAGCGAGAGGACCAGGTGGGTGGCGTACCGCGCCTTGCGGGGCACGAACGCCTCGACGAGCACCCCGACGACCGCGACGCCGAACACGATGAGCATCGGCGAGAGTTCGCCGTACTCGATCGTGGGCGCGTCGACGGTCGCGGCGAGTTGCAGACCCGCGCTCACTTGTTGCCTCCGTGGGTGTCGGCCGCCAGTTGCTGCTCCGCCGGCACGATCGGGTCGGTCGGCTTCGGATCGTTCTGCTCGACCCGGGTGATGGTGTCCTCGACCGCGGGGTTGACCACGTCCAGGATCGGCTTCGGGTACACGCCGAGCACCAGCAGCAGGGCGATCAGCGGCGCGACCACGACCATCTCGCGGACGTTCAGGTCCTTGATCTTCTCCACGCCCGCCTTGACCGGCCCGGTCATCGTGCGCTGGTAGAGCACGAGGACGTACAGCGCGGCCAGGATGATGCCGACCGTCGCGAAGACGCCGGCCACCTCATAGCGCGAGAACGTGCCGATCAGCACCAGGAACTCGCTGACGAACGGGGCCAGCCCCGGCAGCGACAGCGTCGCCAGGCCCGCCACCAGGAACGTGCCGGCCAGCACCGGCGCGACCTTCTGCACACCGCCGAAGTCGGCGATCGTCTTGCTGCCGCGCCGGGTGATCAGGAAGCCCGCGATCAGCAGCAGCGCCGCCGTCGAGAACCCGTGGTTGATCATGTAGAGGGTGGCACCCGAGTGGCCCTGCGTGGTCATCGCGAAGATGCCCATGATGATGAAGCCGAAGTGCGAGATCGACGTGTACGCGATGAGCCGCTTGATGTCGGTCTGCCCGACCGCGAGCAGCGCGCCGTAGATGATCCCGATGACCGCCAAGGTCACGACCAGCGGCGCGAACGTCTTGGAGGCGTTCGGGAACAGCTCCAGGCAGAACCGCAGCATCGCGAAAGTGCCGACCTTGTCGACCATCGCGGTCACCAGCACCGCGACACCCGGCGTGGCCTCGGTCATGGTGTCCGGCAGCCAGGTGTGGAACGGCCACAGCGGCGCCTTGATCGCGAAGGCGAACATGAAGCCGAGGAACATCGCCTTCTCGGCCGCCGGGTTGATGTCCAGCTCACCCGACGCGACCGCCTGCGACACGCGGATCAGGTCGAACGTGCCCTGCCCCGCGCCGCCGATGTCCTGGTTGGCGGTCACCACGTACAGCGCGACGACCGCGGCCAGCATGACCAGGCCGCCGAGCAGGTTGTAGAGCAGGAACTTGACCGCCGCGTACGAGCGTTGCGCGCCCCCGAAGCCGCCGATGAGGAAGTACATCGGGATGAGCATGGCCTCGAAGAAGATGTAGAAGACGAAGATGTCGGTGGCCGCGAAGGACACCACCACCATCGCCTCGACCATCAGCATGAGCGCGAAGAACGCGTGCGTCGAACGCGGCGCCGCCTTGTCGCCCGCGGTCCCGTCCATGCGCACCTGCGGCGTGTCCGCGTCGTGCCACGACGCGAGCACCAGGATCGGCATCAGCACCGCGGTCAGCAGGATCAGCACCACGCCGATGCCGTCGACGCCCAGCGCCCAGTGCACGCCGAACGACTTGATCCACGAGTAGCTCTCGGTCATCTGGTACCGGTCGCCGTCCGGCGAGAACTTCACCGTGACGATGACCGCGAGCACCAGCTCGGCGAGGGTGACCGCCAGGGCGACGTTCTTGGCGAGCAGGCGCTTGCCCGCCGGCAGGGCCGCGACCAGCAGCCCGCCGGCGAACGGCAGCGCGGCCATGACCGTCAGCCAGGGGAAGTGGCCGTTCATCGCAAGCCCTCCGCCGTGTCGAGATTGGTGCCAGCGCGTGTGGTGTCAGGAAGCCGACGGGCCGTACGCCGCACGGCCCCGCGCGTCAGGGCCATCACGCCATCCTCGCCATCAGGGTCGCCGCCACGACGACGGCCGTGCCGCCGAACATCGACAGCGCGTACGAACGCGCGAACCCGGTCTGCACCTTGCGCACCCGCGCCGAGGTCCCGCCGATGAACGCCGCCAGGCCGCCGACGAATCCGTCGATGCCCTTGCCGTCCACCCAGACCAGCAGCCGGGTGAGGTACTGCCCGGGCCGCATGACCAGGCCCTCGTTGATGGAGTCCTGGTAGAGGTCCTTGCGGGCGGCCACCGTGACCAGCGAGCCGTGCGGCGCGACGGCCGGGACCTCGCGGCGGGCGTACTGCACGTACGCCACCAGCACGCCCAGCGCCACCATCGCGGTGGCCATGCCGGTCACCACCCAGACGCTGAAGGGCAGTTCGCCGTGGTCGAAGCCGGTCACCGGGGTCAGCCAGTTCACGAACGCGTCGTTCAGGACGAACAGCCCGCCCGCGAAAACCGATCCGAACGCCAGCACGATCATCGGCACCGTCATCGACGCCGGCGACTCGTGCGGGTGCGGCTCGTGCCACTCGGCGGGCGCACCGACCGGCGCCTCCTTCCACCGCTCGCGGCCGAAGAAGGTCATGAGCATCACGCGCGTCATGTAGTACGCGGTCAGCGCCGCCGCGACCAGCGTCACCGAGCCCAGGATGTACCCGCTCGTGCCGCCCTTCGCGAAGGCCGCCTCGATGATCTTGTCCTTGGTGAAGAACCCGGACAGCAGCGGGAATCCGATGATCGCCAGGTAGCCGAGGCCGAACGTCACGAAGGTCACCGGCATGTACTTGCGCAGGCCGCCGTACCTCCGCATGTCGACCTCGTCGTTCATGCCGTGCATGACCGAGCCGGCCCCGAGGAACAGCCCGGCCTTGAAGAAGCCGTGCGTCACCAGGTGCATGATCGCGAACGCGTAGCCGATCGGGCCCAGGCCCGCCGCCAGGATCATGTAGCCGATCTGCGACATCGTGGACGCCGCGAGCGCCTTCTTGATGTCGTCCTTCGCACAGCCGACGATCGCACCGAACAGCACCGTGATGGCACCGACGATGGTCACCACCAGCTGCGCGTCCGGCGAGGCGTTGAAGATCTCCGCCGACCTGGTGATCAGGTACACGCCCGCGGTGACCATGGTCGCCGCGTGGATGAGCGCCGACACCGGGGTCGGGCCCTCCATCGCGTCGCCGAGCCACGCCTGCAGCGGGAACTGCGCCGACTTGCCGCACGCCGCGAGCAGCAGCATCAGGCCGATCGCGGTCATCGTGCCGTCGGACGCCTCGGCCGAGCCGCCGAGCACGTCGTCGAAGGCGAAGGTGCCGAAGGTGGTGAACATCAGGAAGATCGCGACGGCCAGACCGAAGTCGCCGACGCGGTTCATGATGAACGCCTTCTTCGCCGCGGTCGCCGCCGACGGCTTGTGCTGCCAGAACCCGATCAGCAGGTACGACGCGAGGCCGACGCCCTCCCACCCGACGTACAGCAGCAGGTAGTTGTTCGCCAGCACCAGCAGCAGCATCGACGCCAGGAACAGGTTCAGGTACGCGAAGAACCGCCGCCGGTCCGGGTCCTCCGCCATGTAGCCGATCGAGTAGATGTGGATCAGCGAGCCCACACCGGTGATCAGCAGCACGAACACCATCGACAGCTGGTCGAGGTGCAGACCGACCTCGGCCTGGAAGTCCGCCACCGGCACCCAGTTCCACAGGTGCTGGTCGATCGACCGCTCGGCGTCGTCCTTGCCCAGCATCGCCGCGAACAGCGCCACGCCGACCGCGAACGAGCCGAGCGCGAGCAGGGTGCCGATCCAGTGCCCGAGCTTGTTGCCCCGCTTGCCGCACAGCAGCAGCACCGCGGCGCCGAGCAGCGGCAGCCCGATCACCAGCCACGTCGCCGAGAACACCCCGCTCGCCGCGACCGAGTGCATGCCGCCGCCTCCCTCGGAGGCCAACAGCGTCGAGGAAACCGAGTTTTGCGTCACCAGTCCCCTACCACTTCATCAGGTTGGCGTCGTCGACCGAGGCCGTACGGCGGGCGCGGAAGATGGCGATGATGATCGAAAGTCCGACCACGACCTCGGCAGCCGCGACGACCATCGTGAAGAACGCGATGATCTGGCCGTCGTAGTTGCCGTGCATCCGCGCGAACGTCACGAACGCCAGGTTCGTGGCGTTGAGCATCAGCTCGACGCACATGAACACCACGATCGCGTTGCGGCGCAGCAGCACACCGGCAGCGCCGATGGTGAACAGCAGCGCCGACAGGTACAGGTAGTTCGCCGGGTTCATGAGCGCGACTCCTTCGATCCTGCGCCGGCCGCGACCGAGTCGCCGTGGGTGGTCCCGGCCGCGTCAGGGTCCTCGGGCGCCGCTTCGGGCCCGCCGTCGCCGGGCCCCGTACCGGGGTCGGCGGCGCCGGACGCGCCCTCCTCGTCCTCGTGGCGGGCCGGCGGCACCTCGCCGCGCTGCTCCATCCACACTTCGGCGCTCTCCTCCAACTCCGCCACCCGGTGCACCGGTTCGCGGCTCACGTCGCGCACCTGGCCGCGGGCCCGCAGCGTCGCGTTGACGGACAGCTCCGAGATGCTGCCGTCCGGCAGCAGCGCCGGGATGTCCACCGCGTTGTGCCGCGCGTACACGCCCGGGGCCGGCATCGGCGCGAGGTTGACGTTGTCGCGTACGCGCGCCTCCGCCAGCTCCCGCTGCGTCTTGCGCGGCTTGAGGCGCTCGCGGTGCGCCAGCACCATCGCGCCGAGCGCGGCGGTGATGAGCAGCGCGCTGGTGATCTCGAACGCCCAGACGTACTTGGTGAAGATCAGGTGCGCGAGGCCGTTGACGTTGCTCTGGTCCATCGCCGTCCGGGTCGCCTCGTCCGGGGCCGCGGCCCCGGACGGCGAGGTCCCGCCGCCGTAGCCCGCGAAGTTCCCGAGCGAGGCGTTGGCGATTCCCGCGACCAGCAGGATGCCGAAGCCGAGGCCCGCGAGCACCGCCGCGACGCGCTGGCCGCGCAGCGTCTCCTTGAGCGAGTCAGCAGACGAGACGCCCACCAGCATCAGCACGAAGAGGAACAGCATCATGATCGCGCCGGTGTAGACGACGATCTGCACGACGCCGAGGAACACCGCGCCCTGCGCCATGTAGAACAGCGCCAGGCACAACATCGTCGAGGCCAGCATGAGCGCGCTGTGCACGGCCTTCTTCATGAAGACCGTGCCGAGCGCGCCGATCAGGGCGATCGCCCCGAGGATCCAGAACTGCACCGCCTCGCCGGTCGACGTGCGGGTCAGTTGTTCCGCGAGGACCACGCCCCCGGACATCCCGTCAGTGGCCATGCTCATCGCACACCCGCTTCGTGCCCGTCGGAGGCTTCGTCCGCGGCGCCGTCGGCGTCCGCGTCGTCGGCGCCCTGCGTGACCGTGCCGGGCGCGGCCTCGGTGACCTTGCCCAGGTAGTAGTCGCGCTCCTCCATGCCCGGGTACATCTCGTGCGGCGGGGCGACCATGCCCTCGTGCAGCGGCGCGAGGAGCTGCTCCTTGGTGAAGATCAGGCTCGCGCGGGTCGTGTCCGCCAACTCGTACTCGTTCGTCATCGTGAGCGCCCGCGTGGGGCACGCCTCGATGCACAGGCCGCAGAAGATGCAGCGCAGGTAGTTGATCTGGTAGACGCGGCCGTAGCGTTCGCCCGGCGAGAAGCGTCCTTCCTCGGTGTTGTCGGCGCCCTCGACGTAGATCGCGTCCGCCGGACACGCCCACGCGCACAGCTCGCAGCCGACGCACTTCTCGAGGCCGTCCGGGTGCCGGTTGAGCTGGTGCCGCCCGTGGTAGCGCGGCGCCGTCGGCTTCTTCTCGAACGGGTAGAACTCGGTGTTCGCCTTCTTGAACATCGTCGCGAAGGTGACGCCGAAGCCCGCCACGGGTCCCAGGAAGTTGCCCACGGTCACACCTCCCTGTCCGTCGTGTCGGTCGGGTCAGCCGGGTTCTCGGGCGAGGACGAGCCCGCCCCGACGGCCGCTCCCACCGGTTCCGTACGCCGGACGTTGCGGCGCGGTACGGGCGGCAACTCCTGCCCCGGCAAAGGCGGCACGGGGAATCCGCCCGCCATCGGGTCGAAGGGCTCCTTCGCCCCGGGCGTGCCCGGCAGCGGCTCTTCTCCCCCGTCGTCGTCCTCGGCGCCGCGCATCATGTCCCACACCACCGAGAGCACGAGGACCACGATGATCGCCCCGGCGATGCCGAGCACGATGTTGCGGTAGTCGTAGCCCTCGTTCTTCAGCGCGCGCACCGTGGCGACCAACAGCAGCCAGGCCAGCGAGGTCGGGATGAGGACCTTCCAGCCGAGCTTCATGAACTGGTCGTAGCGCAGGCGTGGCAGCGTGCCGCGCAGCCAGATGAACAGGAACAGGAAGGCCTGCACCTTGAGGAAGTACCAGAGAAGCGTCCACCAGCCGGAGTTCGCGCCGTCCCAGACGGCGGAGATCGGCCAGGGCGCCCGGTAGCCGCCGAGGAACAGCGTGGTGGCGAGCGACGAGACGACCACCATGTTGACGTACTCGGCCAGGAAGAACAGTGCGAACTTCAGCGACGAGTACTCGGTGTGGAAGCCGCCGACCAGCTCGCCCTCGGCCTCCGGGAGGTCGAACGGCGCGCGGTTGGTCTCACCGACCATGGCGATGACGTAGATGATGAACGACACCGGCAGGAGCACCGCGTACCAGGTGTCGGTCTGCTGGGCGACGATCTCGGACGTCGACATCGAGCCCGCGTAGAGGAACACGCCCGCGAAGGACAGGCCCATCGCGACCTCGTACGAGATCATCTGCGCGGTGCTGCGCAGCGAGCCCAGCAGCGGGTACGTCGACCCGGACGACCAGCCCGCCAGCACGATCCCGTAGATGCCGACCGACGCCGTGGCCAGGATGTAGAGCACGCCGACCGGCAGATCGGTCATCTGCAGGTGCGTCTGGTGCCCGAACATCGACACCTGGCCGCCCATGGGGATCACCGCGAACGCCATGAACGCGGGAACCATCGCGACGACCGGCGCCAGGATGTAGACGGGCCGGTCAGCGGCCTTGACGATGATGTCTTCCTTGAAGGCCAGCTTGACGCCGTCCGCGAGGGACTGCAGAAGTCCCTGCGGGCCGACGTGCTTGGGCCCGATGCGCATCTGCATCCACGCCACGACCTTGCGCTCCCACCAGATGGCGAAGAGCGTCATGACGACGCAGAACGCGAAGACCAGCACGGCCTTGAACAGGATCAGCCACCACGGGTCGGACGCGAACCCGACCGGGTCGGCCGCGAGCTGCACGCCCGCCGCCGTGGCCGATCCGTCCAGGGTCGTCAGCCCGGCGCTCGATTGCGGGCCCATCAGCTCTCCTCACCCTCACCGGGAAGCTCGTCCGGCCGCGCCCCGGCGGGCCGGGCCCGGAGACCGTTGACGCCGGTGCCGTTGGCCGGCCCCTCGACGCCGCGGCCCTCCGGCCCGGACGCGACCTCGGCGGCGGCGCCGTCGGACGCCCGCTGCTGCGGCAGCACCGCGGCCTTGAGCCGGACCACTTCGCCCGGATTGACCGACAGCGTGCGGCGTACCTCGGAGCCCGGCGAGTTCGCCGGGAGCCACGCGACGCGGTCGGCCATCTCGGTCACCGCGAGCGGCAGCGTGACCTCGCCGCCGTGGCCGGTCGACACCGTCACCTCGCCGCCGTCCGCCGCGCCGATCTCGGCCGCGGTGGCGGGACTGAGCCGGACGACCGGGCGGCGGCGCGTGCCGGCGAGCGCCGACTCGCCGTCCTGGCCGCGGCCTTCGTCGAGCAGCAGGCGCCAGGACGCGAGGACCGCCTCGCCGGCGCCCGGGGTGGCGGCGGCGCGGCGCTCGCGGGGCTCGGGACCCGCGGCGCGTTCACCGGCCCAGCCGCCCAGGCCGCGCAGTTCGCGCCGGGCCGAGCTGACGTCGGGCAGGCCGAGCGGGCGGTCCATCTCGTCGGCGATCGCGTGCAGCACCCGCAGGTCCGGCATGACCGTCCCGGAGACGCCGGTGACCTGGTCGTGCTTGAGGACCGAGGCGAAGGGCCGCTCGCGGCCTTCCCAGTCGAGGAAGGTGCCGGGCTTCTCGGCCGCCGCGGCGACCGGGAACACGACGTTCGCGCGCTCGGTGACCTCGCTGTGCCGCAGTTCGAGGCTCACCACGAACTGCGCGGCCTCCAGTGCGGCCAGCGCGCCCGCCGGGTCCGGCAGGTCGGCGGGCTCAACGCCCCCGACCACCAGTGCGGCGAGCTTGCCGTCGCGGGCCGCGCGCAGGATCGCCGCGGTGTCCAGGCCGTAGCCGCCGGGCAGTTCGGACACCCGCCACGCGGCGGCCACCTCGGCCCGCGCCTCCGGGTCGCTGACCGGACGCCCGCCCGGCAGCAAGCTGTAGAGCGCGCCGGCCTCCAGCGCGCCGCGCTCGCCGGCCCGCCGCGGCACCCATGCCAGGCGCGCCCCGGCGGCCTCGGCGAGCGCCCGGGCCGCGGTGAGCGCCCCCGGGATGCCCGCCAGCCGCTCGCCGACCAGGATGACCGCGCCGTTCTCGCGCAGCAGGTCGGCCGCGTCGCCGCCCAGGGTGTCGAGGCCGGACCGGGTCGCCAGGGCGTCGAGCCAGTCCGTCTCGGTGCCCGGAGTCGCGCGCAGCAGCGCGCCGTTCATGCGGATCAGGCCCGCGGTCGCGAACGGCGCGATCGAGAAGACCTTGAGCGTGCCCTTGCGGGCCGCCTTGCGCAGCCGCAGGAAGACGATCGGCGACTCGTCCTCGGGTTCGAACCCGGCCAGCAGGACCGCGGGGGCCCGCTCCAGGTCGGCGTAGGTGACTCCTATCCCGGTCCCGGCGACCTCGGAGGCCAGGAACTCGGCCTCCTCGGTGGAGTGTTCGCGGGCCCGGAAGTCGATGTCGTTGGTGCCGAGGGCGACGCGCGCGAACTTGGCGTACGCGTAGGCGTCCTCGACGGTGGCCCGCCCGCCGA
This sequence comes from Streptodolium elevatio, assembly GCF_040649515.1. Classification (GTDB taxonomy): domain Bacteria; phylum Actinomycetota; class Actinomycetes; order Streptomycetales; family Streptomycetaceae; genus Yinghuangia; species Yinghuangia elevatio. The sequence goes on along the minus strand of NZ_JBEZFP010000078.1, from coordinate 28,474 downwards.
CCAGCACGCCGGTGCGCTCGCGGGCCGCGTTCAGCCCCTCGGCGGCCGCGGCCAGCGCCTCCGGCCAGGACGCGGGCCGCAGTTCGCCGGTCTCGGCGTCACGCAGCAGCGGCGACGTGATGCGGTCGCCGAGCGACGCGTACCGGAACGCGAAGCGGCCCTTGTCGCAGTTCCACTCCTCGTTGACCTCGGGGTCGTCGCCCGCGAGGCGCCGCATCACGCGGCCGCGCCGGTGGTCGGCGCGCAGCGAGCACCCGGACGCGCAGTGCTCGCAGGCGGTCGGCGTCGACACCAGGTCGAACGGCCGGGACCGGAACCGGTACGCCGCCGACGTCAGGGCGCCGACCGGGCAGATCTGGATCGTGTTGCCGGAGAAGTACGACTCGAACGGCTGCTTCTCGTAGATGCCGACCTGCTGCAGCGCACCGCGTTCGATCAGCGCGATGAACGGGTCGCCCGCGATCTGCTCGGAGAAGCGCGTGCAACGCGCGCACAGCACGCACCGCTCGCGGTCCAGCAGCACCTCGCTGGAGATGGGCAGCGGCTTGGGGTACGTGCGCTTGACCTCGCCGAAGCGGGAGGTCGAACGCCCGGACGTCATCGCCTGGTTCTGCAGCGGGCACTCGCCGCCCTTGTCGCACACCGGGCAGTCGAGGGGGTGGTTGATGAGCAGCAGCTCCATCACCCCGTCCTGCGACTTCTTGGCGACCGGCGAGCTGATCTGCGTGCGGACCACCATGCCGTCGGTCACGGTCGTCGTGCACGAGGCGAGCGGCTTGCGCTGGCCCTCGACCTCGACCAGGCACTGGCGGCAGGCGCCGACCGGGTCGAGCAGCGGGTGGTCGCAGAACCTGGGGATCTGGATGCCGAGCAGCTCCGCGGCCCGGATGACCAGCGTGCCCTTGGGCACGCTGACCTCGATCCCGTCCACCGTGATGGTGACCAGGTCCTGCGGCTTGGGCGCGGGCGCGCCGCCCGCCGGTGCGTTGGTGGTAACGGTCATCAGGCTTGCGCTCCCGCCATGGTGGAGGCCCAGACCGTCGAGGCCGCCGGGTCGAAGGGACAGCCGCGCTGGGCGAGGTGGGCGACGTACTCGTCGCGGAAGTACTTGAGCGACGAGAAGATCGGGCTCGCGGCGCCGTCGCCGAGGGCGCAGAACGACTTGCCGTTGATGTTGTCGGCGACGTCGAGCAGCGTCTCCAGGTCGGCTTCGGTCCCCTCGCCCTTCTCCAGGCGTTCGAGGATCTGCACGAGCCAGTACGTGCCCTCGCGGCACGGCGTGCACTTGCCGCACGACTCGTGGGCGTAGAACTCGGTCCAGCGCAGCACCGCGCGGACCACGCACACCGTGTCGTCGAAGATCTGCAGGGCCTTGGTGCCGAGCATCGAGCCCGCGGCGCCGACGCCCTCGTAGTCCAGCGGTACGTCGAGGTGTTCGTCGGTGAACATCGGCGTCGACGAGCCGCCCGGGGTCCAGAACTTGATGCGGTGCCCCTCGCGCACGCCGCCCGCGAGGTCGAGCAGTTGGCGCAGCGTGACGCCGAGCGGGGCCTCGTACTGGCCGGGGCGCTTGACGTGCCCGGAGAGCGAATAGAGCGTGAAGCCGGGGGACTTCTCCGAGCCGAAGCCGCGGAACCAGTCGACGCCCTTGTGCATGATCGCGGGCACCGAGGCGATCGACTCGACGTTGTTGACGCAGGTCGGCGACGCGTACAGGCCGGCGACCGCGGGGAACGGCGGGCGCAGGCGCGGCTGGCCGCGGCGCCCTTCGAGCGAGTCGAGGAGCGCGGTCTCCTCACCGCAGATGTACGCGCCGGCGCCGGCGTGCACGGTCAGCTCCAGGTCGAAGCCGGAGCCGAGGATGTTCCTGCCGAGGTAGCCCGCCTCGTACGCCTCCTTGACCGCCTCCTGGAGGCGGCGGAGGACCGGCACGACCTCGCCGCGCAGGTAGATGAAGGCGTGGTTGGAGCGGATCGCGTACGCCGCGATGACGATGCCCTCGACGAGCACGTGCGGGTTGGCGTACATGAGCGGGATGTCCTTGCAGGTCCCCGGCTCCGACTCGTCGGCGTTGACCACGAGGTAGTGCGGGTTGCCGTCGCCCTGCGGGATGAAGCCCCACTTCATGCCGGTCGGGAAGCCCGCGCCGCCGCGGCCGCGCAGACCCGCGTCCTTGACGGTCTGGATGACCTCGTCCTGGTGCTTGGCGAGGGCCTTGCCCAGGCCCCGGTATCCGTCGTGCCGCAGGTAGGTCGCGAGCCGCCAGGGCTGCTCGTCGTCCCACGGCGCGGACAGCACCGGAGTCAGGATCGAGGGGTCGGCGCCTTCCGTCGTCGCGCTCATGTCGGTCACGCCCCCTTCCCGGTGGTCGTCGTGGTGGCGGGTCCTTCGGGGTCCTGGCCCTTGGCGATGCGCAGCCCGACAAGGCTGGGCACGCCGCCCGCGCCGCCCTGGTCGACGGCGTCGGTGCGCGGGTCGGGGAACCCGGCGAGGATGCGGGAGGTCTCGCGGAAGGTGCACAGCGGGGCGCCGCGGGTCGGGGTGACCTGCTTGCCGGCGCGCAGTTCGTCGACCAGGTCCTTGGCGGACGCGGGGGTGACGTTGTCGAAGAACTCCCAGTTGACCATCATCACCGGCGCGTAGTCGCACGCGGCGTTGCACTCGATGTGCTCCAGGGTCACCGAACCGTCCGGCGTGGTGCCCTTGTTGCCGACACCGAGGTGGTCCTTGAGCGTCGCGAAGATCTCGTCGCCGCCCATGACCGCGCACAGGGTGTTCGTGCAGACGCCGACCTGGAAGTCGCCGCCGTTCTCGCGGCGGTACATCGTGTAGAAGGTCGCGACGCCGGTGACGTCGGCGGTGGTGAGGTCCAGCATCTCGGCGCAGAACTCGATGCCGGAGTGGCTGACGTACCCCTCCTCCGCCTGCACGAGGTGGAGCAGCGGGAGCAGGGCCGAACGCGACTGCGGGTAGCGGCCGATGATCTCCCGCGCGTCGGTCTCCAGCCGGGCGCGTACGTCGGCGGGATAGCCCGGCGCGGGCAGGCGGGGCATGCCCAGGTCGGTCATCGGTCGACACCTCCCATGACGGGGTCGAGGCTCGCGACGGCGACGATCACGTCCGCGACCTGGCCGCCTTCGCACATGGCGGCCATGGCCTGGAGGTTCGTGAACGAGGGGTCGCGGTAGTGGACGCGGTAGGGGCGGGTGCCGCCGTCGCTGACCATGTGCACGCCGAGTTCGCCCTTGGGGGACTCGATGGCCGCGTACACCTGGCCGGCCGGCACCCGGAAGCCCTCGGTCACCAGCTTGAAGTGGTGGATGAGGGACTCCATCGAGGTGCCCATGATGGTGCGGATGTGGTCGAGCGAGTTGCCCAGGCCGTCCGGACCGAGGGCGAGCTGCGCGGGCCACGCGATCTTCTTGTCCTCGACCATGACCGGGCCCGGCTTGAGCCGTTCCAGGCACTGTTCGACGATCTTGAGCGATTCCTTCATCTCCGCGATGCGGACCAGGTAACGGCCGTACGCGTCGCAGGTGTTCTCGGTCGGGACCTCGAACTCGTAGTTCTGGTAGCCGAAGTACGGCTGCGTCTTGCGCAGGTCGTGGGGCAGGCCCGCGGAGCGCAGGCACGGCCCGGTGACGCCGAGGGCCATGCAGCCGGTGAGGTCGAGGTAGCCGATGCCCTCGGTGCGGCCCTTGAAGATGTGGTTGTCGTTGAGCAGCAGCTCGTACTCGTGGATGCGGCCCGGGAGTACGTCGACCAGCTCGCGGATCTTGTCGACCGCGCCGGGCGGCAGGTCCTGCGCGAGGCCGCCGGGCCTGATGTACGCGTGGTTCATGCGCAGGCCGGTGATCATCTCGAACACGTCGAGGATCAGCTCGCGGTCGCGGAACCCGAACGTCATCACGGTCAGCGCGCCGATCTCCATGCCGCCGGTCGCGAGGCAGACCATGTGCGACGAGATGCGGTTGAGCTCCATGAGGAGCACGCGGATGACGTTGGCGCGGTCCGGGATCTGGTCGGTGATGCCGAGCAGCTTCTCGACACCGAGGCAGTAGGCCGCCTCGTTGTACAGCGGCGTCAGGTAGTCCATGCGCGTCACGAACGTGACGCCCTGGGTCCAGGTCCGGTATTCGAGGTTCTTCTCGATGCCGGTGTGCAGGTAACCGATGCCGCAGCGGGCCTCGGTGACGGTCTCGCCGTCGATCTCCAGGATCAGCCGCAGCACGCCGTGCGTGGACGGGTGCTGCGGGCCCATGTTGACGACGATGCGCTCGTCGGCGTCGGCGGCGGCCTGGACGACCTCGTCCCAGTCGGAGCCGGTGACCGTGTAGACCCGGCCCTCGGTGGTCTCCCGGGCCTTGGCCTCCGCGGCCTGCTGCTGCGTCTGCGTGTTCTCGGCCATCAGGTGTACGACCTCCGCTGGTCGGGCGGCGGGATCTGGGCGCCCTTGTACTCGACGGGCACACCGCCGAGCGGGTAGTCCTTCCGCTGCGGGTGGCCGGGCCAGTCGTCCGGCATGAGGATGCGGGTGAGCGCCGGGTGCCCGTCGAAGACGATGCCGAAGAAGTCGTACGTCTCGCGCTCGTGCCAGTCGAGCGTCGGGTACACCTTCACGAGCGACGGGACGTGCGGGTCCGCGTCGGGGGCGGCGACCTCCAGGCGCACCTGGCGATTGTGGGTGATCGAGCGCAGGTGGTAGACGGCGTGCAGCTCGCGGCCCTCGTCGGTCGGGTAGTGCGCGCCGCTCACGCCGCTGCACAGTTCGTACCGCAGGGCCGGGTCGTCGCGCAGCGTCAGCGCCACCTTGACGAGGCCCTCGCGGCGTACGTGCAGGGTCAGTTCGCCGCGGTCGACGACGACGCGCTCGACGACGTCGTCGAACTCGACGCCCGCCTCGGCCAGCGCGCCGGTCAGTTCGTCGGCGACGACGTCGAACTCCCCTTCGCCGCCGCCGTGCGGACCGCCGTACGGGCGGGTCGCGGCGGCGGGGAGGGCGATGGTGCGGACCAGCTTGCCGTAGCCCGACGTGTCGCCCGTGCCCTTCGGGCCGAACATGCCGTGCCGGACTTCCAGCACCTCGGCGGCCGATCCGCGGGGAACCGGAACGCCGTTGCCCGCGTTGTTGCCGGTGTCGGCGTTGCCGTTGCCTGCGTTGTTCCCGGCGTTGTTCCCAGAGTTGCCGTTGCCCGAGTTGTTGTTGCCGGCGCTGTTGTTGCCGGTGCTGTTGTTGCCGGTGCTCTTGTTGCCGGAGTTGCCGGCGTTGGACGCGTCGCTCACCGCAGCAGCCCCTTCATCTCGATCGTGGGCACCGCCGTCAGCGCGGCCTGCTCGGCGGCGCGCGCGGCCTGCTCGCGGTTCACGCCGAGGGGCATGTGCTGCACCTGCTCGTGGAGCTTGAGGATCGCGTCCATCAGCATCTCGGGGCGCGGCGGGCAGCCGGGCAGGTAGATGTCGACCGGCACGATGTGGTCGACGCCCTGGACGATCGCGTAGTTGTTGAACATGCCGCCGGAGGACGCGCACACGCCCATCGACAGCACCCACTTCGGCGCGGCCATCTGGTCGTAGATCTGGCGGAGCACCGGGGCCATCTTCTGGCTCACCCGGCCCGCGACGATCATCAGGTCGGCCTGGCGCGGGGACGCGCGGAAGACCTCCATGCCGAACCGCGCGAGGTCGTAGCGTCCGGCGCCGGTCGCCATCATCTCGATCGCGCAGCACGCGAGACCGAAGGTGGCGGGCCAGAACGAACTCTTGCGGAAGTAGCCGGCGAGATCTTCGACCGTGCTGAGCAGGAAGCCGCTGGGCAGCTTCTCCTCAATACCCATCGGATGGCCTCTCCTGGATCACCTGGAACACCTGGATCCCTGCGTCAGTTGCCTACGGCGGTACGGGTCAGTCCCACTCGAGGCCGCCGCGACGCCACAGGTAGGCGTAGGCGACGAACACGGTGAGGATGAAGAGCGCCATCTCGATGAGACCGAAGATGCCCAGGGCGTCGAAGTACACCGCCCACGGGTAGAGGAAGACGATCTCGATGTCGAAGATGATGAAGAGCATCGCCGTCAGGTAGTACTTCACCGGGAAGCGCCCGCCGCCGATGGGCTGCGGTGTCGGCTCGATACCGCACTCGTACGCCTCCAACTTGGCCCGGTTGTACCGCTTGGGCCCGGTCAGCGCGCCGGCGACGAGGGAGACGATGCCGAACGCCGCCGCGATGCCGCCGAGCACGAGGATCGGCGCGTACAGGTTCATGGCCGCACTGCTCCCTTCCGTCCATCTGGCCCGGTCACAACCACCCGCTTGTGAGCATGTGACCAGGTTCACAAGCACCCGGAACGGCGCCGATCCTACGCCTCTTCCGATGTGATCTGCGACACGGGTGCAGTTCGATCATGATGTGATCTTCAACACCTGATGATCGATCAGAAACGATTGCTCACGGGCTTGATTCGACGTACCGCACAGATTCGGACACGCTGCGCTAGGGATGCGACGGCGAAGCAACGCGCTGGATGGCGATCTTGAACGCGCCCTATATCAGGCGATTTTGCAGATCATCAAATTTGATCGAAAAACGGCACCGTGTTAGGGGACCCTCAGTTCTCCCGGAGTGCGCTCCGGTGCTGGTCGGGAGGGTGATCGGGGCGGGCTCGGCGGGAGTTCCGCAGCCCGTCGCCCCGCCGTGCGGGGACGCGCGTACGCCCCCGGTCGGCTGCGCGACGCACGCATCGCGTGGTGCTTGATGCGGGCGATTCGGCAGCGGGCCGAGGGCGTACGTGGGTCTGGTGATGTCGGGCGAGGTGGCTTAGGTGAGGTGGTTGTGGACGGCCGTCGCCGAGGCTCCGGCGGGCCACACGGGTCCCGACGAACCCGGCTGCACCACGGACACGCGCCCGTCGTGCACGACGGCACCGGCGTAGTAGTCGGTACGGCCGCGGGCCTCGTCGAAGACCAGCCCGATGCCCAGGCCGACGGTGAAGGTCGTCAACGGGACGGCGAGCCACAGCAGACGGCGGTCGCGCCCGACCGTGCGCCTGAGCACGCGGCCGAGCCGGATGCACGGGAGCAGGGCGATCAGGGCGATCACCACCCCGGCGGCCGGCGCGGCGCCGGCCTTGTGCGCCCCGACACCGAGGCCGACGGCCACGAAGATCCCCCACAGGCGTGCAATTTCGGCCAGGTCGGCCCGCAGTTCGCGGGATGGGCGAGGCAGCGCGCCGCCCGGCGAGGCGGTCTCGCCCGCGGCCCGACCCGCGCTCGGCGTGCGGACGAGGGAGAAGCGCCAGAGCGGCACCGCGTCGAGCGACGGGGCCTGTGCCCTCAGCCATTGGCCCGGGAGGGCGGCGAAGAGCACGGCGGCGGCGGTCAACGGACCCCAGACCCACGAATCCGCGTCGGCCATGACGGTGACGCCCGAGGCCAGTGCGAACGCCGCGGACACGAACAGCGCGGCAACCGCCAACTGGTTCGGCGCCACCTGCATGGCCCCCGGGCTGCCCACCGCGGGCGGGTAGCCGGCCGCGACGCGGAACTCGTCGGCGTACTCGCGCGGGGTGCCCAGCCGGGCACGGAGCGCGGCCATGCTGATCTCGCCTCCCGCGGCCGTGAGTTCGCCGACGACCTCGACGAGGTTGGTCTCGACCTCCTCGAGCGCGTCGGCCAACTCCTCGCCGGGCAGGTCCGCGAGGGCGGCGTACACGGCGTCGCGGTAGTCGGCGCCGAGTTCGTGCAGCAGGGTGGTGGTGCCGTTGGCGCTCACAGCGTCTCTCCCGTCAGGTGGGACATGGTGCCGGCGAACTGCCGCCAGGTCTTGGTGGATTCGCGCAGCCGCTCGCGGCCGAGGTCGTTGAGTGCGTAGTACTTGCGGTGCGGGCCGGAGTCGCTGGCCACGGCGTACGAGGTGAGCAGGCCCGCGTTGAAGAGGCGGCGGAGCGTGCCGTACACCGACGCGTCACCCACGTCGTCGAGTCCGGCGCTGCGCAGGCGGCGTACGACGTCGTAGCCGTAGCCGTCCTCGTCGCGGAGCACCGCGAGGACCGCGAGATCGAGCACACCTTTGAGCAACTGGCTTGTGTCCATGGGCTCCCCGAATCGTCTGCATCGCAGAGTACCACGCAATGCGTAGTAGTGGGGATAGAGGAAGACCCCCGGCCGTCAACCGTCCGGGGGTCCTCGCGTGCGGCGCGGGTCGGCGCGTGGCGCCGGTCGGCTCCGGGCTGCCGTAGGGCGCGGTCGGCCAGATGGCTCCGGCCTGCCGTGCGGCGCCGGTCAGCTGAGCGCGTACGCCTCCAGTTCCGCGAGATACGCGTCCTTCAACTGCCGCGGCAGCCAGGTGATTTCGAAAGCGTTGCGTTGGAGCTGCATCAACTCGCCCCGCGTCAGGTCGAGTTCGCGTTGAGTGACCTCGATGTTCTCCTGGACGTAGCCGTCGAAGTAGGCGGGGTCGTCGGAGTTGAGGGTGACGCGCATGCCCTTGTCGAGCATTTCGCGGATCGCCTCGCCCTTGATGCCGTCGACGACGAAGCCGTTCGAGATCGGACAGACCGTGAGGCCGATGCCACGGCGCAGGATCTCCTCGACGAGGACCGGGTCTTCGAGCGAGTTCACGCCGTGGTCGATGCGGTCGACCCCGATGTCGAACAGCGCCTGGCGGATGTGCTCGGCGGAGTTCTCCTGGTCGACGTCGCAGTGCATGGTCAGGCGGTAGCCCTCGGCTCGGGCGCGGGCGTACACCGCGGCGAACTTGCTCGGCGGGTTGCCCTTTTCGTCGGAGTCGAGGCCGACCCCGGCGATCCACTCGCGGTACGGGAGGGACTGGACGAGCGTGGCCATCGCGTACTCGGCCTGGAAGTCGCGCAGGAAACACATGATGAGCTGGGCGCGGATGCCGAGGCGGGTGTGGGCATCGTCGATCGCCCGGCTTAGCCCGCGTACGACGACGTCGAACGGCACGCCGCGCGAGGTGTGCGCCTGGGGGTCGAAGAACATCTCCACGTACCGCACGTTCTGGCCCGCGGCCTTGGTGAGGTAGGCCATCGCGAGGTCGTAGAAGTCCGGCTCGTGGAGCAGGACGTTCATGCCCTCGTAGTAGATGGTGAGGAACGACGACAGGCTGTCGAACCGGTAGGCGGCGCGCATCTCGTCGACGTTCGCGTACGGCAGTTCCATGCCGTTGCGCTCGGCCAGCGCGAACTTCAGCTCGGGTTCGAGAGTGCCTTCGATGTGCAGGTGCAGCTCGCACTTGGGGAGCCCCGCGATGAACTCGTTCATGGGGCCAGCGAAGCAGGTTGTTTGGGCCCGCACAATCGGCCCCCCGGGGTGTGGGGCGGCGGCTTCGGGCGGGGCGTGCCAGCGTACGACGGTCCCGGGCCGGACGGGACGGGACCAAGGTCCTTCGCTCCCGTGCCTCCAGACAGGCCCAGCGGCCCTGCCGACGGGCGACCCCGGTGCGTAACTTTGAGGCAGAACGTCCTGGGAACGGCCGGAGCGCCCTTGGCGGGCTCCGGGCCCCCGTCAGGTGTGTTCAGGCCTACCTGCCCTACGTAGGAGAACCATGTGTGCCCCCCGCTGGATGTGCCTTACGCGCGCTGAATGGCAGAACGTCGCCCTTGTATTGGCCATCTCGCTGACCGACGCCGCGCTCGGCCCCCACGTGGGGCTGCTCGCGCTGTTCGCGGTCGGGCCCGCGTTCGCCGCGGCCCGCGGGTCGGTACGGCATGTGTACGCGATCGGGACCCTCTCGGTGGCGCTGACCGGCCTGTCGGCGTACATCACGTCGTCGGTCGGCACCCAGCGGACCGTGGTCGCCCTGGCCGCCGTCGTGGCCGTGACCTTCGCGTCCGCCGCGGCGGCACGCGTCCGGATCCGCCAGGAGCGTCGCCTCGCGGACGTACGCCAAGTGGCCGCGGTGGCGCAGAGCGTGATCCTTTCGCCGCCGCCCGAGGACACCGGGCCCGCGGAGATCGCCGTCTCGTACGTCTCCGCGGCGGACGACGCCGAGATCGGCGGGGACTTCTACGAGGCGGTGCCGGTCGCCGGCGGGCTCCGCGTCATCGTGGGCGACGTGCAGGGCAAGGGGCTCGACGCGGTGCGGACCGCCTCGGCCGCGCTGTCCGCCTTCCGCGAGAGCGCGCCGGACGCCTCCGAACTGCGCGGCGTCACCGCCAAGATCGCCTGCGCCCTGCAACGGCGCCCGAAGGACGAGCAGTTCGTCACCGCGGTGGTCGCCGAACTGGATGACGACGGCCGGCTCACGCTGCTGAACTTCGGCCACCCCGACCCGGTGATCGTCCGCGCGTCCGGGGAGGAGGTGCTGGCCGAACCCCGCGATCCTGGGCTGCCGTTGGGGCTGGAGTGGCTCGGCGGCGGAGGTCCGGGCGTACACCGGACCCGGCTCGCTCGCGGTGATCGTGTCCTCTTCTATACGGATGGCCTCGCCGAAGCCCGCGACTCCGACGGGCAGTTCTACCCGCTGGTCGCGCGCACCGGGCTGTTGCGCGAAGAGAGCCTGGACGCGTCACTGGCCGAACTGCGGCGTGATGCGCAGAAGTACGCCGGGCACCGCGTACTGGACGACTCGGCGCTGATGCTGCTCGAATACCGCGGGCCGACCGCGGGGTCAGACGACGCGCCTCCACAGCTCCGCGGTAGTCGGCCGCTCAAGTACACGCCGACCTGCGACGTGTGCGTAACGGCGAAGTGCCCTATGGCTGCCCGTAATTAGGCGCCCGAGAGCGGGTGGTCGGCTTCAGCCCTCATCCGACTTCGCGAGCTCCGCCTCGAAGACGCCGAACGCCTCCGCACCGAAGAGCACGAAGCGCGCTTCCTCGACCTGCGTGTCGGCCGCCCGTACCGTCCCGATCGCGATCCGCGCGGCATCGTCCATCGGCCAGCCGTAGATCCCCGCCGAGACGGCCGGGAAGGCGACCGTACGCGCGCCCAACTCGTCAGCCACGCGCAGCGATTCGCGGTAGCAGGAGATCAGGAGCTCGGACCGGTCCGCACTGCTCGACCACACCGGGCCGACCGTGTGGATGACCCACCGGGCGTCCAGCCGGCCGGCCGGAGTCGCCACGGCCTGGCCGGTGGGCAGGCCGCGGCCGTACTTCGCGGCCCGTAGGTCCCGGCAGGCGTCCAGGATCTCCGGGCCGCCCTTGCGGTGAATCGCCCCGTCGACCCCGCCGCCGCCCAGCAGCGACGAATTCGCCGCGTTCACGATCGCGTCGACCGACTCATCGGTGATGTCACCTTGCACCAGCGTGATCCGCGCAGTCATGAGGTCACCGTACGTCCGGGCCCTCCTCGGGCGCCTCCGCAATCTCCTTGATCACCGAGAGCCGTCGGTCCCACTCCGCCGCCCGCAGGCTCATCCACCGCGCGGCGGCGGCCAGCGGCTCGGGCTCGACCCGGTACCGCACCTCGCGCCCGACGGCTTCCGCCTTGACCAGTCCGGCACGATCCAGCACCGCGAGATGCTTCACCACCGCCTGCCGGGTCACCGGCAGCTCGGTGGCGAGGGAAGTGGCCGTGCCGACCCCCTTCTGGGCCAGCAACTCCAGGATGCGCCGCCGCGTGGGGTCCGCGAGGCCCGTGAACACGTCCTCGACTCGCGCTTCCTCGACCTGCGCTTCCTCGACCCTCGGGCCCTTGAGCCGCGCGTCCTCGACCCGCCTGTCCGCACCCATCCCGCCACCTCCCCTCGGCGCCCACCGATGCCCCGAGCATCATCCAGCACCGCCCGGTGCCGCCTGGGAGGGCCCTCACCCGGCGGCCGAAAGCACTTCTTCGACGCGCTTGCGCAGGTCCTCGGTGACGATCGTCCAGCCCTCGGTGTTGTCCTTGAACCGGGCTTCGAGCTCGGCGTCGTCGGCCCGTACCGCGGTGATCCCGCTCTCCACCACCCGCAGCCGGGTTCCGTCCCCTTCCTCCGTGAGGGTGAACGTCACCAGCGTCCGGTTCCCGTCCGTCGGCCGCGTCCCCTTGCCGGCGCCGACGAGCGCCCACCAGTACGAGAACCGCCGCGGCGCCTCGATCTCCTCGATGAGCACCGGGATCTCCCCGAACTCCTCGTGGTCGAAGACGACCCATCCGCCGGGCCGGAAGTCCGCCGAGGTCGGCTCCGGCATCCCGAACCAGGTGCCCATGTGCCGGGTCTGCGTGATGACGTCCCAGACCCGCCGCGGCGGAGCCGCGATCAGTACGTCCCGCTCGATCGTGTCCACAACCTGTGCAGCCATGACAGCTCTCCTTGCGCTAGTGACGCCGATAGACCTGCTACCTCCAGGTTGCACGTGCCGGGCGGTTAGCGCAACCCCGGGGTTGCACGAATGTGTCCACGGCACTCCGGTGCCTGGTGCCCGCGGCCTCGGCCCCGGCCTCGGTCGCTGCCCGGCCTTGGTCGCTGCCGCGGCCTTGGTCGCTGCCGCTGTCGCTGCCGCGCCAGGTGCTCGCTACTCCCCCGATGCGAAGGGCGGGTTCTCCGGTCCCATCGCGAAGACGGCCAGTTGGGTCTCACCGTTGGCGAAGTCGTCGTCGCACGGTTGCAGGGCGGCGACCAGTCGGCGTCCGTTTGGCGACCAGGCGAGGGCGCCGACGTACGTCTCCATCTGTCGGCCCAGGATGATCCGGCGGTCGGCCATCCGCCAGATGCACAGTTCGTGCGGGCGTGTGTCGCCGAACGACCGCCGGTAGGCGAGCCTGCGGCTGAACGAGGCGGCAGCCAGATACGCCCCGTCCGGGCTCGCCGCGAGCTCGAACAACCGCTCGGAGGCGTCCATGACCTTGTCGACCACCTGGGCAGTCACGGGGTCGACCACGTAAAGGTTCTGCTGCGTACCGAGGAACAGCCGTGAACCGTCCGCCGAGAAGGCCTTGCACTGGATCGGATCCCACTTGCCCGCGTGCGAGATGGTCCGCTGCGGCAGTTCGTCGGTCGCGTGCAGGTCGTAGCCGCCTTCCCCGCCGCCGTTCGGGGTGACCCGGTGGATGCCGTCGTGCGACCGCAGATGTCCCAACTGATAGGCCGCCGTGGTCTCTTGCCGGGTGCGGACGTCGAGGCTCCACTGCGCTTCGGGGCGCGAATCGGTCAGCTTGCTGTACGACTTGATCGTCAGCACGTGCTCGCCCGGCACCCACATCGGCATCGGCACGATCCAGTCCCCGGCACTGGTGTGGGCGACCTCGGACCAGTCGGTGGTGTCGTAGATCCACACCAGGCCGCCCCAACTGGTCGCAGCCAGGTACTTGCCGTCGTCGGAGAAGTCCAAGCTCCGTACTTGGTGGCCCTTCGCATCGACCTTCTTCCCCGCGAACGGGCTGATGCGGCGGACCGGCTCTGCGAGGTCGGGGATGTGCGAGGCGTCCTCCGCGGTCCATGTGTCGGCGTTCATCGGGAAGATCGTCGTGCCCCATGCGTCGCCCGGCGCGAGCGTTTCGATGCACCGCTCGTCCGTCACCCACACGTCGAAGTCGAACTGCACCAGCAGGTCTTCGTCTTTCCAGCCGCCGTCGCGCTCGTAGTAGAAGTCGTGCAGCTGTTCCCACTGCTCGGGCGTGGGCGGGTGGTTGCGGGTGGCGACCCGTTCGATGCGCGAGACGAACCGGCGGGCGTTGTCCTCGACCCACCCGAAGTCGAGCATGGTGTCGACGTCCAACATCCTTGCCAGCGGGCCGGGTTGGTCCGAGGAGGCGGACGCGTGCCAGCGTGCGGCCTCCCACAGCACGAAGAAGAAGAACCCGGGGTCGTCCGGCACCGGCGGGCACATCTGGCTTCCGGTGTCGTAGTAGACCGCGAACACCTTGAAACGGACGCGGAGTTCCTTCGGGTCGACATCCAGCACGCGGACACCGTAGATATCGGTCGACATTGCCGTCTCTCGTCGGGGGCTTTCCGGGGACGACGCCCGATCGTGGCACAGCGCTCCGACGCCGCGGCCGACGTGATCCATCGGACGCGCCGCGCGCCGCGTAGGGCGGACGTCCGGTGATCGAGGGTCGGTCGAGACGGACTTGCCGGACTTACCGGGACAGCTCTATCGGGGGGCGGCTGTACTGGGGCGGCTCAACTTGGGCGGCTCTACTGGGGCAGCCCTACCGGGACAGCCCCAACTCGCCTGCACGCAACCCGGCTTGGAAGCGGGAGTCGGCCTCCAGTTCGGCCATCAACTCGGCCACGCGGCGTCGGTACGTACGTACCGAGACGCCGAGCCCCTTCGCCGCCGCTTCGTCGGTCTGGCCTGAGCCGAGCGCCTTGAGGATTGTGCGGCCGTCGGCGTCGAGGTGTGGGAAGTCGCCACGCAGGTAGGTCTCGAGGTCGTCGGAGGCGTCCCAGAGCGCCTGGAACAGCGAGCGAACGCCGTCGACCAGGACCTGCGACGTCGTCACGGTGTATTCGCGGCCGCCAGGGCCTTCCGGGCCGGCGAGGATCATGACGCGTCGGTCGATGAGGATGGTCTCGTGCGGCAGCGGCGAGCGGCTGATCCGTACGAGGGCGCCCTGACCGCGTACCAGGCGCAGGTGCGCGCGGGCCCCTTCGTCGGTGAGGGCCATCGGGCTGAGCAGCTTTTGAGGAGCGAAGGCCGTGGGGGCTGCTGCGCGCATGCGATTTCGTACGGCGGCTCTGGCTCCCGGGTGCGACCAGGTCCTGAGGTCCCGGGCAGCGCACAGGAACTCGGTGCGTACGGACTCGAAGAGATGGCCTGCGCGCGCGATCAGCTCAGCGTCCCCCCGCACGGAAAAGACCTCTTCGTTCCGCATCCGCATTCCCCCAGTTTGGCAGCAAGCTGCCACGAAGGCCGCGGGCGTCGTATCGGCGGGCAGCATGGGCCTCATGACGATCAAGACCTTCTCCCTCGGTGGAGATCTGGAGATCAACCGGCTCGGCTTCGGTGCGATGCGCCTGGCGGCGGGCACGCGTACCGGTCCTGTACGCGATGCTCAGACCGGCATCGCCGTGCTGCGGCGGGCGGTGGAACTCGGCGTGAACCACATCGACACGGCGGCCTTCTACGGCAGGGGCGGGGTGTGGGCGAACGAGCTGATCCGCAAGGCGTTGACGCCGTACCGCGATGATCTGGTGATCGCGACGAAGGTGGGGCCGTTGCCCGGACCGGACGGCGTACCGAGCGGGCAGGCGACGGCCGATCAGCTGCGCGGCCTGGCCGAAACGGATCTGCGCGCTCTGGGGCTGGAGCGGCTCGACCTGGTCTATCTGCGGGTCGGCGGAGTCACCGGGGCGGGTGGCGAGGCGATCGCCGAGCGGTTCGCGGTGCTGGCCGGTCTCCGCGCGGAGGGGCTGATCCGGCACCTGGGCGTCAGCAACGTGGACGCCGTCCAACTGGCGGAGGCGCGGGCGATTGCACCGGTCGCGGCGGTGCAGAACCGGCACAGCGATGACCTGAAGCTGCTGGCGGAGACGGAGGACGCGGGCATCGCGTACGTGCCGTACTTCCCGCTCGGCGGAGGAATCGGCGGCAGTCCGATCGACGCCGAACGGGTCGGCGCGGTCGCGGCCCGCCTGGGCGCGACGGCGGCGCAGGTCATGATCGCGTCGCTGCTGGCGATGTCGTCGACGGCCTTGGCGATTCCGGGCACAGGGTTGATCCACCACTTGGAGGAGAACGTCGCGGCGGGGGATCTCCGGCTCAGTGAGGAGGACCTGTCCGAACTGCGGCGCTGAGCAACCAGTTCGCGCGCTGGACGATGGCCTACCGGCTCGGGCGCGCCTTGCGGCCATCGGTTCCGCCGCTCGCTGACGTCCGCGTTGCGCCTAACCCGCTCGCACACATGCCCGTGCCGATCACGTGGTGCTGTCCCGCTCGAAGCGCGCGCAGATTGCCTTGGAGTGGCCGCTGACGACGACTTCGAGACCGTCCGAGACCTCCTTCGCCAGAAGCAGGCCGCGGCCGTTGGTGGCCGCGTCGCTCGGCCGTCGTACCTCGTCCAAGGCCGGCACGTCCGCGGTTGCGGGATCGGCGACTTCGACCAGCAACACGGAGGGGTTGACGTACATGGTCAAGATGACCGACACGCCGAATCGTTCGGCGAACGGTAGGGCGTTGGTGACCAGTTCGGACGCGACGAGCACCGGGCCGAACGAGTCGATGCCGTGCTCGTCGCAGACTGCATCGACTTCGCGGCGGGCGTGTCGTACACACTCGGGCGTCGGTTCGTAGGCGAAGCGGTACGTCGTTTCGGCGGACGCGGGCAGTTCGGGCGCGGCACGCTTGTGATCGCCCCGCGCGTACGGCGTGCCGCAGGGGCCTTGCGCCGCAGCGGCGGGAGCGTACGAACCGGGCTGGACAACCGGGGCAGTGCCACTGGCTGGATTCCGACCTCGACTCGTGTCAGCGACGGGTGCTGCCAACGCGCGGACGTGGGCGCGCTGTTCGTCGGACACGGTGCACACCTCCTCGGATGAGTGATTTCCGGTAACCAGGCAACCAGCCACCGGATACGTTGGACATGGTGTTCCGCGGCGCATCTGAATCGTCGAAAGCAACGCGCCGTGCCCGCGTAGCCGACGCGATCACGACGTGTGGACCATGGGGAGGTTTCGGTGGCAGCGCGCAAGCAGTACTCGTCGCCGGAGGAAAGCGTTGCCCTCCTGGCGCACCTCGCCGCAGAGATCCGGTTCCGCCGCGAGGCGGCCGGGCTGTCACGGGAGCAGTTCGCGAAGCTGCGCTGACCTCCGCGCAGGTGGAGCACAAGGTCCAACAGCGGATGAAGCGGGGGGAGATCTTCCGCAAGGACCATGAGGTGTCACTGGGCTTCGTCGTGGACGAAGCCGCCATCAGGGGCGTTCCCAAAGACGACGGTCTGGCCGCCGAGCAACTCACTTGTCGTCGGCAGTGGCGCGGTTGCCGAACGTGTCCCTCGGTGTGATCGCCTCCAGCGAGGGCTTCTATGCATGCATGCACGGGACGTTCACACTCCGCTCCTTTGAGGACGCCAGCGAGGTCTGCTACCTGGTGGCCGCTGACGCATCTCGCATCAGCACTGACCATCACAAGATCGCGACGTTTCGTGATGCATACGATGGGCTCCAGTCCGCAGCGCTGTCGCAACGGCTGTCCGAAGAGCTGATCCGAGAGGTCTTGGAGTCCCCGTGAAGACGAGCACCACAACGGTCATGCCCGACGCTGCTTGGTCCAAGTCGTCGTACTCCGCTCCCACCGACGACAATTGCGTCGAGACGGCCCGATTGCTTCACGACGCAGTCGGCGTGCAGGACAGCAAGGACCTGACGAAGGGGCACTTCACGGTGCCGACGCAAGCCAGCGAGTAACTCTCCTGAGCACCAAGGGTCCTTGGCACCCCACCGATGAACTTCACCACTTGCACGACAGTGAGCAAGCGGCGACGTTCGATCGCACTCGCCACGAGGTCGCCCGACGAACAGCATTCGTACGCGCCCGCCACACCCGCAAGGTTCACCCTGAGCCCGAAGTGTCCTTTTCGCGAAGCTGGCAAATACAGCCCCAACCCCACGACAAGCCCACAGGTCAACAAGCCTGCTCCCCGCGCACTCGGGGGTTCTGATAGATGAGGACGTCGTCGTTGGTCGTGCTGCTTGCCCAAGGGGGATCGTGTACGAGATCACCGCTGTAATAGCCGAAGCAGGCTTGCTACATGAGAAAACCGCCAGCTTGGAAGGCGCTGCCATCGCCGTGCTCCGCCAGGGCATTGCCCTGCTGCCAATGCCGGACGCCTTGTTCACGGAGATGATCGACGTTCTGCCGGAGAAGTTCCGAGGACGAATCTCGGCGGAGAACCCCTTCTATCGGACGATGCACCCAGCGCTGGAATCCCTGCTGGCGGGGTGGTCGAGCGAGCGTCCGATTGCGTACGTGGAGGCCGACTTCTTCGGAGGTGACGGATACCAGTCGGCTGTCGTGTGGTCCGGCGGTAGACGGCACTGGGGGCCGGTGGTTGACGACAAGTTCGACGGCCCTCGGGGCGATTGGCCGATCAACGGGGCGCTAGCGCGCTTGGGCGTACAACGAGACGAGGGCGCGTCCGACCTATTTGATTCCGTCGGCCTTGGCCGCGAACGCAGCACGCACGACTGGCTCCCCCAAGCTCACACGGCGTAGGAACCGCACACAGCCCGCGCTCGCCCCCGGCGCCGACGTCGACCTCCGTGGCGCCGTCATCCACGGGCCGCTGCCGTCGTTTGCGCGGTGCCGGGCTGTTCGAATCAAGGCGCCCTGTCGGAGGACGATTTACAGTGCCCGTTCGAGGCTTTTGGCGAGGTGTCGCCCGCTGGGGAGGGCGATGTGGACGTCCGGGTAGGCGCCGGTTTTCACCACGGGAATGACGGAGTGGTCTGGGACCGGATTGGCCGTGGAGCCCTGTATGGGGCTCAAGGACCGGCTCAGCACGCCCAGCACGGCATCGTAGGCGGAATCGACGTGTGTGGAGGGCATGTCGCGTCCTGAAGTGGGCGTCACCAGGCGCAAGGGCGCTGGACCGCCCCGCCCTCCGAGGCGGGGAGCAAATGCCGGTTCGGGCCCGGGCAGGCACCACGCGCATGTGTCTCCGGTCACGGCTCCGATGCTGTCGTGGGCCTCGATGCCCGGCAGTGGCGCTCGCGCAGGCGCACGGTCGAGACCGTGAGGCTGTCGCTGCGGGGGGACGACGCCCAGTGCCCTGGATCTCGCGCGTTTTGCGGCTTTGTGCTGGGTCTCGCTCCCGAATTGCCACCGCCACGAGCCTGCCCAGGACAGATCGGCGAACGAGCGGTTCACAGTCGGGTCCCCTGCGACCACGCGACGTATCTCCTGGGGAAACCGCTCGCGCACCTTGTTCAGTTCGGCGAGCACGGCGTCGAGGTCCCGACCGCGGTATCCGACCGCATGGCGGTAGCCCAGTAGCAGCGCGGCCGTGCGAACGGCGCGTACAGCCTCTGGGTTTTTCCAACGTGGAGGTGTGAGACGGAAATTCGGGGCGGACACGCGAAAACGTTCGTCGATCGGCCCCCGACCGGACACGCGCGCCACGCTTTCACGCGGCCCTTGCGTGATGGCCTCCCAGATGGTGATCGCCTGATTGCTCAAGAGGGTCAGCTTCGGGTCGTCCGGAACGTAGGGGAGGATCGCCTTGCCGATCGGTTGTTCCGGGGGAACATGCACGAGATGTCCTTTGATCCGCGTGGGCCTGGGGTGCTCCGGCGTGACCAGGGCGAGGGCCAGATGCGATTGGACGTCCCAGCCAAAGGCCGTGTGCATTGCTTCGGACATGCTCCCGAGCAAGCCGTTGTCGACCACGATCACCCGCGCGTCAGGGTTGTCCACGGGCAAGCCGAGGCGCTGCAAGTACGTGCGGACGTTGCGTAGTTGCCCGTGCTCACGGAACCTGCGGGCGACTTCGGATCGGACGAAACTCGTCCTGCTGGTCCCCTCCTCCCGCTGCGGCGCAGGTGTACGCGGCGCGGGGCGGCCGGCCGCGCGTGCCTCGCGTCGCTCGTGCTGCCGCAGCAGGGCTTTCATCACGGGACGGGACAGACGGGCCTCAACGGTGTGTCGTGCGACGAAGTCGGGATCCAGCCCACGGCATCCGGCAGCCAACGCATGGCCGTCGCGCCCGAGGAACACGATGTGCACATGGGGATCGCGTCTCACTGCTTCACGCAGGTCGCGCAGGATTGAGGCGGCAAGCCATGTGTTGAAGGGGGCATAGTCGGCCTCGAGCGTGCGGTAGGCATCGATCACGGTCATCGTGTCGGCCAGGTTCAACCCGTACTGTCGGCATATTCGCTGGACAGACTGCCCGGACACTTCGATCGGGGTGTCCGGGAAGTCGCGGTACTCACGGGGCAGTCCTCGGCGGCGCCCGATCAGCTTGAACATCCATGTCCTGTCATCGGCGAGGTCAGCCGAAGTCGTCGCGTCGCCAATGCCGGGTGTTCAGGCGGCGCCCGCCGAATGAGGGGTTCAAGCGGGCAAACAGCCTTGGCCTGGATGGAGAGGCAACGCAGATCATCGAGCGCATACAAAGCAGCCCGGGAGTACCGGCCGTTGACAGCCCAGCACTCCATGGCCGGTCCGTGGCGCTCCCTCTCGCCGCACCGTTCGGACCATCAGGGCGACCGTCACTGTCACCTGACCCTGCTGTGCTCGCGTACGTACTGGGTTGCTTGTCGGGTGAGTTCGGAGAAGCGCGCGGCTGAGACGAAGGACGCCGAGCGCCGCACTGCTACGTGGAGATGGAAGGCGGTGAGGCGGTGAGACGCCTGCTTCGTCACCACGCCGCCCTCTTGGACGCCGTGATCGAGCGGGACCAAGAAGAGCCGCTCAAGCGGTTCTCGCCCGCCTGGAGACCAACGAACGGATAGCCCGGCAAAACGTCGCGGCCGTCACCGACCGACAACCGACCTTGTTCGCGCTCGACAGCCTCACCCGACGGTAGCCCCGCCCGTGGCGCGGATGGCCTCGACCCTGGCACGGTGGTACGCGCCCGCGATCCGGCGCCGAGGGGCGTACTCGGGGCCTTTCACGGTCTGCTCCGTGTGCCGGCGGTACCGGTAGACCGGATCTCCGCCGAGGTAGTGCCCGGGATGCCGTTCGCTCGCGGCCAACACCAGTGCGGTGTCCTCGCTCGTCGGCAGGGCCGGCCAACCGCCGACATCCCACAGCACCGACGTCCGCCACAGCACCGCGCACCCGTGGAAGGGCAGGAACCCCAGCCGCAGGTACGTGTCGTACACCACGCCGCGCTCTTGAGGCCCTACGACCAGATAGTGCGGGAAGGCGATCTCGACGCCGTCGCCGGGGAGGTCGTCGGTGAGCCCCGCGCACCATGCCGTGCCGGTGGCCTCCGCCGACGCGAGGAGCCGGTCCAACCCGCCCGGCAACCATTCGTCGTCGGCGTCCAGCACCGCCGTCCATTGCGTGCGCACGTGGGAGAGCGCCACCGTACGAGCCGTCGACGGACCTGCGGCCCGTCCCGCCGCGATCAACCGGAGATCCGGCACATGCGGACGGCATTGGTCCTCGACGAGTTCGGACACATCCGGCGGAGCGGCGTCCCCGTCCCAACACACGATCCAGTCCACCGGGGTGTCCTGTGTCGCCAACGACCGCGCAGCGGCGGGCAGATAGGGCAACGACTTGCGATACAACGCCGTGATCACCGAAATCCGGCTCGTTCCTCGTACGGTCGGCTCCACCGACACCTGCACTTCCTCTCGTCCTCGACCATGACGTTGGACGCGTCGCCCGCCAGACGCGTCGAAGCCGCGACCCCGGCACCAGGGCCGGCCGTCACAACATCGGGACCACGCCGGACGAACAGCCAACGGCAAGGGACGGGTTCGCCGCCCGGTCCGGCGTCCCGTCCGCGCGAAACGAGCGGACATTGCGCAATCGCTACCTCGCCAGGCGAAGAACTGTGGGTACGCCGCGGACGGAGGCTCCGGGACCCGCGGGGGCACGTACGGGGAGCCGGCCTGGGTCCGCGGGTCCCTCCCGGGACCGTCGCGCCCGGCGAGGCCGGCCAGGTGCATATGCCGGCGCGTACGGTGCCGGGTCCATTGGCTGTCGGTCGGACCGTAGTTGCGCGGCACGCCTGAACTGCAGTTTCTCGGCACCGCGACAAGGCAAGACAGACGCGGGACCAGGCTCGCAGTCAGCAATGACATTGATTCGCATATGAATGTCAGAATGATATGAATCTTGGACATCAGCGCGGCATCTCTGTTTTGCTGGCGCCTCAACCGCGCCGCCGTGCACGCCAAATAGCACGGGACGCGGTCGACAACGGGGAGATGCGAACGGAGGAGGGACGAGGCACGTGCGTGCGGATCTTGAAACGCCCGGAACGAGAGGCGGACAACAGCCCGACGGCCCTGCCCCGAACGCCCTCGCGAAAGCATCGTGCCCGGTTCCGGTTCCGCTGCCCGGCCCGGACCCGACAAGGAACACCGCGCACACACCGCCCACGGTGGCCGCCCACCCCGCCGCTGCGGCCGTGTGATCCGGCATGGACGAGCAGCAGAACGCCACAGGCATGCCGACGGCACGGATGCTCTACCACGGTGACGACGCGGCAGCGCTGCACGCGTTCACGAACCAACTACTCGCCCCCCACGACATGGTCTTCCACGACTCGCGTCCCCTGAGGGCCTCGTTCGCCGAGCTGCACTCGGGCCGGATAGCGGTCTACGACCTCGCCTTCGGCACCGACGTCGTTCTCGACGGCTACGAGGGGCTGAAGGGTTACATCGCCTGCATCGGCCACCGTGGCCGTGCTGCCCTGACCTACGCCGGCAGCGCGACGCCGTTCAGCCCGAGCATCTCCAGTCCCGGCCCCGTGGTGTCCTCACGCCTGGACGCCGACACCACGACCCGCCTCATATGCCTGCCACGCGTGGTGGTGGACAACGCCGCCCGCGTTTCCCTGGACGGCGACACCGACACGTCCCTGGCGTTCGAGCCACTGATCGACACACGGCGCCCCGAAACCCAGGCGTGGCTGCGCCTCGCGCACGGTTTCGCGCGTGGAGCCTCCGGCTACCTCGCGGCCTCGCCCCTGGCGGTGGGGCACTACGAGCAGTTGCTGGTGCACGCGTTGGTCGCGCTGCAGCCGCACAACCGTGCCCGGGCGGGCGGAAACGACGTCCGGCCCGTCACGCGGGGTGTTCTCCGCAGGGCGATGGTGTTCTGCGAGGACAACATCGACCGCCCGATACAGGTCGCCGACATGGCCGCCGCTGCCCGGGTGAGCGTCCGGACCCTCCAGAACGAATTCCGCCGCCGACTGGACCAAACACCGCTGCAATACCTCCGCGACCTCCGGCTGGCCAATGCGCACGCGGACCTGCGGGCCATTGCCTCCGGGCAGGCCGCCGGGTCGGTCGCGGAGGTCGCCGCCAGGTGGGGCTTCCCCGAGAGGCGCTACTTCACCACCATGTACGCGCGTGCCTACGGCCAACTGCCCTCCGACACCATGCGGCGCGGCGGCACGGCCGACACCCCGACGGTGGAGGGCCGTAAACGGGCGCCAGCATTCGACGGCCGACGTTTCGCCGGCTCTCTTTCGCCCTCGCTCCCCTGCCACGCGCTTACCGGCCAGGACCGCGGCGGCGATCCGCCCACATGAGGCACGCCAAACGTCCTTCCTCCCCGTGGCAGTTCAGCTCGGACGCGCCGAGAAGACGGCGACCTTCAGAACGTCCAGGCCGCAGACGTGCGAGGCGGCTCGGGGATCAGCCGTATGCCTTGGCCGCCGACACTGCGGCGGTCACCTCGGACACGAGCTTCGCGCTGCGCGGCGCGGGCGCGGGCGCGGTTCGAGCCACCTCGGCACGTACACACCTGGATCGCGTGGCCCCTGGAGGTCTGACCGAGGCAGGGTCTTCGCAGTCTCGGGGATCTGACACCACTGCTATCGCCCGTGGACCTCGACGCCGCGGAACTGGCCGTACGTCAGACCGATCGAGTCAGGCTCGGGATTCCGCGAGGCGCTTCGCGGCGTACTCGGCGCCGGCCTGCGGGTCGCCCAGGACGTATCCGGCGATGTCGGCAAGGCGGTTGATGCGGCCTGCTCCGCCCCACGTGCCGTCCGGCATCTCCGTGGCGAACACCCAGACGCGCGAGGCGGCTCGGGGGTCGGTCGTACCCTCGGCTGCCAACACGGCGGCGGTCACCTCGGCGACGAGCTTGGCGCGGCGGCTGTCGTCGAACTGCCCTTGCGGGACGGTCGCAACGAACCGGTAGCGCGGTTCGTCCGCAGGGGCGCCCGCCACGTACACCGTCTCGGGACGGTGGAGGAACACCCAGGCGATCGACCGTGCCGCGACATCAGTGGGATCCGCGCCCTCGTTGCGCAGCAGGATGTCGGTCAACTCGGCGAGCAGTTCGCGTTCGACGTCGGCGGGGAGCGCGTTACTGGGAATGTAGGCGTCGAGCATCGGCATGTCGGCCTCCGGGCCTCGATGTCAGCTTGAGTTTAATTATTAAACCCAGCAGGATGCCGTTACCCTAGACGCGCTGCGTTGCATAAGTCAACCCAGCCTGCCTACAGTGGCCCCGTGCTCGAACGTTCCCGATACGCCAGCGACAACTGCCCCGCCGCGCGAACGCTCGCCGTCGTCGGCGAGCGGTGGACCCTGCTCATCCTGCGCGAAGCGTTTTACGGGCAACGCAGGTTCGAGGACATCCAGCGCACGCTCGGCGTCGCTCGCAATCTCCTCGCCACCCGGCTCGCAACGCTGGTCGAGCACGGACTGCTGGAGCGCCACCCGTACCGGGAGGCCGGCAGCAGGGAGCGCTTCGAGTACCGGCTCACCGAACGCGGCATCGAGCTGTTCCCGATCCTGCTGGCCCTGATGGAGTGGGGCGACCGGCACCTCGGGGACGAGGACGGCCCGCCGGTCATCGTCGAACACCGGGACTGCGGCGCCGAGATCCAACTCGACATCACCTGCGAGGCCGGCCACACGGGACTGACCGCGCGCGACACCATCCCCCGCCCCGGCCCCGGCGCCCGCCTCGCGGACCCGGCCTGACTCTCAAAGCACAATTGGTCCGTTCAACGAAGTTGGCAAACTCGGTCCTGGCGCCCAGGCAAACACGCAGGACAGCAAGACTGCTCTCCGCGCACGCGGGGATGTTCCCGACGAAGTCGCCTCTCTGAACCGGGTCGTGGCCTGCTCCCCGCGCACGCGGGGTTTTCTTATCTGTCCCCGGGGGTGGCGAAGGCGGCTCGGTAGGCGGTGGGGGTTACGCCGACTTTCCTGACCAAGTGTTGGCGGAGGGAGTCGGCGGTGCCCAGGCCGCTTTGGTGGGCTACCTGGTCGACCGGCAGGTCCGTCGTTTCGAGGATCTGGCGGGCGCGGTCGAGGCGTTGGTGGAGGAGCCACTTGGCGGGGCTCAGGCCGGTCTCGGCGTGGAAGCGGCGGGTCAGCGTACGGATGCTCGTGCCGGCGTGGGTGGCGAGGTCGGCGAGAGACAAAGGGCGGTGGAGGTGTTCGAGGGCCCAGGTGCGGGTTGCGGCGAGGGTGGTGGTGCCCTCGGGTGGGAGCGGGGTTTCGATGAGCTGCGTTTGGTCGCCTGCGCGGATGGGGGCGGCGACCACCAAGCGTGCGGTGTTCGCTGCGACGGCGGCGCCGTAGTCGTTGCGGACCATGTGGAGGCACAGGTCGATGCCCGCGCTCAGGCCCGCCGAGGTGAGGATCTGCCCCTCGTCGACGAACAATACGTCCGGCCGTAGTTCGACCTCGGGGAAGCGGCGGGCGAACTCGCCGGACATTGCCCAGTACGTCGTCGCGCCGCGGCCGTCGAGCAGGCCGGCCTGGGCCAGGACGAAGGCGCCGGTGCAGATGGATGCGATGCGTTTGCCCGCGGCGGCGGCCGTACGGAGGGCGGCCAGGACACGCGGGTCCGTCTCGTGGCGGTCGCCGGTGCCCGTCACGATGACGGTGTCGGCGTCCGCGATGACGTCCAGGCCGTCGCGTACGACGACGTCCGCGCCGATGTAGCCGGAGATGATGCCGGGCTCGGCGGTGCACAGGCGTACGTCGTAGCCAGGCCCGCCGTCGACGATCGTCCCGCCGAAGACCGTGCCGGGGATCGACAGGTCGAACGCGATCACCGGTGGCACGGCCACAACAGCTATCCGGTGCATGGCCAGAACCTCCGGTTGCTTGGCATTTCCGCCACTCCCCCGCGCATCAACGCGCGGCGAAGGTGGACACACATCCGGAAACCCGGGCGTCGCTCCGGATCTTCCGTGGCCACCGAGGCCACCGATCCGCGCACACCATGTGCCACACCGTAGCTGCCATCCCGTACAGGAGATTTCGCCATGCCTCTGCACGTGATCACCGGAGCTGGCGCCACCGGTGTCGCCACCGCTCAGCTGCTCGCCGAGTCCGGGGAACGCGTCCGCATCGTCAGTCGCAGTGGACGCGGCCCCGAGCACCCGCTCGTCGAACGCGTCGCCGCCGACGTCACCGACGCCGACCGGCTCACCGAACTGCTCAGCGGTGCCCGGACGCTCTACAACTGCGCGGCACCCGCGTACGACCGTTGGCGCGAGGAGTTCCCGCCGCTCGCGGATGCGCTCCTCACGGCCGCCGAACGCGCCGGAACCGACTACGTCATGCTCGGCAACATCTACGGCTACGGCCCGTTCGAGGGGCCGCTGCGGCCGGAGCAGCCGATGGCTCCGACGACCGGCAAAGGCCGCGTACGCGCGGACATGTGGCACCGAGCGCTCGCCGCGCACGAGGCGGGGCGCGTACGCGTCACCGAGATCCGCGCCAGCGACTACCTCGGCCCGCACGCCTTCTCGCTGTACAACCTGATGGTCACGCCGTATCTGCTGGCGGGCGAAGAGGCGCTGTACCCGGCCGATCTGGATGTGGCGCACAGTTGGACGTACACGGGAGATGTGGCCCGTACGCTCGTCGCCGCGGCGGCAGGGCCCGACGAGGTCTGGGGCCGGGCGTGGTTCGTGCCGTCGGTGTCCGACGCCTCCGCGCGCGAGCTGACGGCGCGTCTCGCCGAGGTGGCGAACACGCCCGCACCTCGGCTGGAGCGCATGGGCGCGGACGCGCTTGCGCAGCTGGCGGCCCAGGACTCGGTGATGGCCGAGATCGAGGAGATGCAGTACCTGGATGACCGGGACTGCGTGTTGGACGCGTCCGAGACGGAGGCCGTTCTCGGCGTCAAGCCCGCGGCGCTGGACGACGTCCTCCGCGAAATGGCGGACGCGGCCCGGCAGAGCGTCGGCGGCTGAAGCGTGCTCGCCGGGTGCGTACGTCTCGCGGCGCGCCTCTCGCCGCACAGGTCTCGCTCGCCCACGGCTCGCCCCCGCACGTCTCGCCCATAGACATCTCGCCGTACGCATCTCCTCGTGCGCGTCCTGCCGCCGCCCGACCGACCCCGGGGGCGGCGGCGGACGGCGGACGGCGGCGAGCGCGCAACCTACGTGACGTGGGCACGGTCGCCGTATGAGGATGGGCAAATGTCTGACAACAGCCTCCCCACGCCCCGTCAGGTTGCCGACGCGTACGTCGACGAGCTCATCGCTCTCGACCCCGTCACCGGGACCATGCTCGGTGTCCCCGAAAGCGCAGGAAAGCTGCCCGATCTCTCCCCAGCGGGCCAGGAGGCGCGCGCGGAGCTGGCGCGGGCCACGCTGGCCAAGCTCGCCGAGGCCGAGCGGCAGCCTGGCGCCGACAGCGACGCCGAGCGGCGCTGCGCGCGTCTGCTGCGCGAGCGGCTGACGGCCGAGCTGGCGGTCCACGATGCCGACGAGGGCCTACGTACTGTCGGCAACCTGGGTACGCCGCTGCACACCGTGCGCGAGGTGTTCACCGTGACGCCCACGCAGACGGACGAGGACTGGGCGGCGGTCGCGGAGCGCCTGCGGGCCGTACCGGGCGCGTTGGCCGGCTATCAGGAGTCGCTCGCGCTCGGCCTTGAGCGGAAGTTGTACGCGAGCCCCCGCCCCACGGCCACCTGCATCGCCCAACTCGGCGAGTGGGCCGGCAGCGGCAACGGCCATGACGACAACGAAAGCAACGGGCGCGGCTGGTTCGAGGACTTCGCCGCCGCGGGCCCGGACTCCCTGCGTACCGAACTCGACGAGGCCGGGCGCGCCGCCACCGCCGCCGTCGTGGCGCTGCGCGACTGGATGCGGGACGTGTACGCGCCGGCCATCGCCGACGCCCCGAACACCGTCGGCCGCGAGCGGTACGCCCGCTGGTCGCGCTATTTCAACGGCACCGACCTCGACCTGGACGAGGCGTACGCCTACGGCTGGTCGGAATACCGGCGCCTCCTCGGCGAGATGCGCGCGGAGGCCGAGAAGGTGCTGCCCGGGGCAGAGACGCCCTGGGAGGCACTGGCCCACCTCGACGAGCACGGCACGCGTATCGAAGGCGTCGACGAAGTGCAGGCGTGGCTGCAAGGCCTGATGGACCGGGCGATCGACGGCCTCGACGGCACGCACTTCGAACTCGCCGAGCCGGTACGCAGGGTCGAGTCCCGCATCGCCCCGCCCGGCAGCGCGGCCGCGCCGTACTACACACCGCCGTCGGAGGACTTCACCCGCCCCGGCCAGACGTGGCTGCCGACCATGGGACGCACCAGCTTCCCGGTCTACGACCTGGTGTCGACCTGGTACCACGAGGGCGTTCCGGGCCATCACCTCCAGCTCGCGCAGTGGGCGTACATCGCCGACAGCCTGTCGCGCTACCAGGCCACCATCGGCATGGTCAGCGCCAACGCCGAGGGCTGGGCACTGTACGCCGAACGCCTCATGGACGAACTCGGCTTCCTCACCGATGCCGAGCAGCGCCTCGGCTACCTCGACGCGCAGATGATGCGCGCGACCCGCGTCATCGTCGACATCGGCATGCACCTTGAACCGCCCCGGGTTTGATGGAGATCTCAGATGGTTGCTGTGACGTGGGGTTTCGCGGTTGTCTGGTAGTAGTTGGCTTCGTACTCGACGGGCG
>NZ_JBEZFP010000077.1:0-44590 GCF_040649515.1 Streptodolium elevatio | reverse complement strand
CCGGCCCCGGACGCGTGTGCGGAACCGAGCCCGGATGCATGTCCGGAGCCGAGCCCGGTCCCGCCTCGATGGTCCGGGCCGACGTCGTCTCCGTCTCGGTTCACCCGGCGGGCCGTGGTTGCGGGTCCCGTCGGGCTCATCATCGCCGCCTGCCTTGCAGTGCAGCGGATCGGTGGGTGTTTCGCTCGCCAAGGCGGTGCCGCGCCGACGGGTCCCTGACGTACGTCGGCCCGATCCGGCTCGCAGTTGGTCTAGTGCCTCGGTCGGCGCTTGGGCGGCACTGGCCCCGGGATGACGTCCAACCCCAGGTGCTCCTTGAACAGGTGAACCAGGTTGGCGCCATCGAGAAGTTCAAGTCGCCCGTGCTCGCTGGCGAATGCCTCACTCGCCCGCCCGAACCACGACGTCGTCACCAGGATGCCTTTCGCTGCACGCTTGTGCTCCACAACACCCGCGAGTGCGGATACGGTCTCGAACGGCACCACGTTCGCGGTGCGTTTGGCCTGGATGACACAGAGCCCCTTCATTACGGGGTCGGTGTTCATCGCGATCGCGTCCACGCCCTCGTCCTTCGACGGCTGCGTATTCACACTGTCCAGGCCGATCGCTTCAAAGAGCTGTCTGACCAAATGCTCGAACTCCGTCGGCGTCAGGTCCATTAGCACCGGTCGGCTGTCCAGCCCCGCGACGACATCGAGGCTGTCCATGAGCCGGAACTTGCTGAGGTCGAACGTCACCAACGGACGTACCGGCTCGAGCTCGTACGGGTTGGGCGAGATCAGTGAGCGCAATCGCTTGAGGCAGGCCCGCGGGTCGACCTGCGTCAACACCAGCTGACTGAACTCCTCCCGATCCGTCTGCAACGTCACCAGACATGGGTGGACGTTGAGCCCTGTGGCGCGATCGATCGTGGCCACGTGCCCGTTCAACGCGATCGAGCGCACTGCTCCTTCGGCATCGGCAGCAAACACTTCGTGGACAGTACGCAGGGCGATCTGCGCCAGCACGGCCGCGTAGAGTTCCTTGCGTTCCTTCTCCGGGCGCGCCACGGGTGTGATCTCGTCGCGCGCCTTGACATACCGGTACGCGCGCGCCGCAGGGATCACTTGTTCCAAGGGCAGGTCGATCTGAACGAGCAGATCGCCGGTATCGGCCTGATAGGAGACCCGGTGCGCCCTGGGAAAGCCCGGTGGGTACATGGATGCTGCCAAGACCTGATCAGCCAACCACTCGACAGCCTCAACATCTCGGTCACGGTAGGCGGCGCGCCGTTGCTCAAGCCTGGTGTTCCATTCGCGGACCCGCTCGGCTGCTTCGCGGTTCCGGTCGTTGTGACGTTCGCGCTTCTCCTTCAGGCGATCACGGCGCGACTGTTCCGCGCGAGCGTGAATACGCACGTCCCTGTCGAATCGCTCACGAGCGGACTCAACTTCGGCCTCATAGGCACGGCGACCGATGCCGAACACGCCTTTTAACCCCCGTAGGGGCTCCGGCTCATAGTCCTCCCATTGGGGGGCTGCTGCGGCTTTCGACAGCTTTTTGGAGTTGAAGGCGGACGGAACGAACTTCTGTTTGAGTACGTCGAAGCTCAGCGGGCGGCCGTCGAGAACCGCTGCGCTCAGCAGCGTCGCTAGCTGTTCAGCCTCCTGTTCGGTGGCGCGTGTCCGGTCGACTGCTTCCTGGGCACGGGCAGCCTCGTAGGCCAGCTTCTCCTGACGCGCCTGACGCCTTGCCTCTGCCTCTGCGGCCTTCCGGGCTCGCTCCTCCTCTCTTGCCTGCCGGGCGAGTTCCCGACTGTACGGATCGGTCCCACCCATCCCGTTCCTGTTCGCCACCGTTCCCCCGTTCTGCACTTGCTCACCCACCACAGACGCCGTCCAGTATTCCGGGCCCAAGTGACACCGTCAGGAGGATCTCCAAGCCAGCGCGCCGGCCGGTGCGGGGCGTATTCCGCCCAGGCGTACGCCGCGAGCACGCACGTAGGTGGCCGGGCCGGAAGCGGCGTACAGCTCGGCCTGGGAGCGCGCCGAGTTCGTACCGGCCCGCTTCACCTGGGCCGTGGCCGACGAACGTCTCTCGGTCGCCCGCGGCGCGTGCCCATTTCGATGGGCAGCGTCGGGGTATCATTCTAGATATCCTTGATATCAGCGGAGGTATACATGGCTCGAACCGTGATCGACCTCGATGACGACTTGGTCGCCGACGTGGCGAAGGCGCTCGGAACCAGCACGAAGAAGGAGACCGTCAACACCGCTCTCCGTGAGGTTCTGGAGAACCGGCGTCGGGCCCTGGCGCTGACTCGACTCCGTGCCGCGGCAGATGAGGGCGCGTTCGATCTGGAGGTGCTGGAGGACAAGAGGAACTACCGCCGGTGAACGCGGCGCAGTTCCTGATCGACACCAGCGCCCTTGCGCGCCTTGTGCACAACGACGCCGAACAGTACGGCTGGGACCAGGCGGCGGCAGCCGGGCTCATCGCGGTCTGCCCGATCACCGAACTCGAGTTCTTCTACAGTGCGCGCTCGGCCGCCGACCGCGCACAGGGGGTCGAGGACGTTCGGACGTTGTTCGGTTGGGTGCCGGTCGACGACCGTGCGTACGACCGTGCTTGCCAGGTGCAGGAGTTGTTGACCCAGCGAGGGCAGCACCGGAGTGCCGGCCCGGTAGACCTTGTCGTTGCCGCGACGGCGGAACTGCAAGGTCTGACGCTCCTCCACCGGGACAAGGACTTCGAGTGCATCGCCGCCGTAACTGGCCAGGCCGTGCAGTGGTACGGGCCAACAGCCGCCAAGTGAGTCAGGACGTTGGCGAGGGCTGACAAAGGGGCAGACGGTCGTTTGGAAACGTGTTGGGGGCTTACCCTCACGCGGTTGGGGGGGGTGTGCGGGAGTTGTATGGGGCGGTGGGGGCGGATGACGGGGGGCTGCTGGATGTGGGGGATGGGAACTTTGTGTATTGGGAGGTGTGCGGCAACCCGGCGGGGGAGCCTGCGGTTGTTGTGCATGGTGGTCCGGGGTCGGGCTGCTCGCCGGGGGCGCGTCGGTACTTCGATCCGGAGCGGTACCGGGTCGTGTTGTTCGATCAGCGCGGATGCGGGCGCAGCACGCCGCACGCGAGCGACCCGGCTACTGACATGCGCCACAACACCACGGCGCATCTGCTCGCCGACATGGAACGGCTGCGCGAGCACCTGGGTATCGACCGCTGGGTGATGTACGGCGCCTCGTGGGGGTCGACGTTGGCCCTCGCGTACGCCGAACGGCACCCCGAGCGTGTGTCGGCCGTCGTCATCGCCGGGGTCACGACCACCCGGCGTGTCGAGACGGACTGGCTCTACCGCGGCGTCGGCCGGTTCTTTCCCGAGCAGTGGGCCCGGTTTCGTGACGCGGTGCCGGAGGCGGGCCCGGGCGGCGATTTGATCCAGGCGTACGCCCGGCGCATGGAGGACCCCGACCACGCCGTCCGCGCGCACGCCGCGGCTGAGTGGTGTGCTTGGGAGGACGCCGTTCTCTCCCTCGAACCCGGTGGCAAGCCCACTCCGTACACCGATCGCGTCGGGGACGCGCGGCTCGCCTTCGTGCGGATCTGCACCCACTACTTCGCGAACGCGGCGTGGTTGGAGGAGGGTGAACTCCTGGGCGGAGCGCACCGATTGGCGGGCATTCCCGGCGTTCTTGTGCATGGTCGCCTCGACCTCTCCAGCCCCCTCGACACCGCCTGGGAACTCGCTCGGGCGTGGCCGGACGCCCGCCTGGAAATTGTCGAGGACGCAGGGCACAAGGGCGGCGCCAGCACCGGTGCCCGCATCGTCACGGCCCTCGATCAGTTCGCGCGAACCAGCTAGGCGCCACCGGGCTTTGGTGGGCTGGGAGGCGTCAGGTCAGCGAGGTGTCGCGGCGGCCGGTGGAAGCGCGGAGGGTCACGGCGAGTGCGACCAGGGCGATGCCGAACCATATGACGCTGTCGACGCCGATGTGGTCGACGAACAAGCCGCCGATGAGAGCGCCCAGGGCGATGCAGGTGTTGTAGGCCATGGTGTTGAGCGACATTGCGGCTTCGAAGGTCTCGGGCGCGGCCGACAGCGTCATGTTGATCTGGCTGAGCTGGACGACGCCGAAGGCGATGCCCCACACGGCCATCGCGGCGACGACGCCGATGTCGCTCGCTCCGATGGTCAGCAGCATGACGAGTGCGGCGACGAGGAGTAGGCCGCCCACGACGAAGCTGCCACGCAGGCTCTTGGCGACGGTCTGGCCGCCGATGAAGTTGCCGACCGCGCCGCCGACACCGAAGACGATGAGGACGACGGTGATGAAGCCGACGCCGGCCGAGGTTGTCTCCTCCAAGTAGGGGCGGACAAAGGTGTACGCGCCGAAGTGGCCGAGGACGAACAGCACCACCATCACCAGGACCACGCGCAACGGCACGTTCCTGAGCGGGAGTTCGAAGACCTCGCGTACGGAGACCGCGTTCGAGGACGGCAGTGACGGGATGGTGAAGGCGACGGCCAGGAAGACGAGCGCGCTGAGGCCGGCCCAGATGAGGAAGGTCGTACGCCAGTCGCTGACGCCTTCCAGCAACGTGCCCAGGGGGATGCCGACGACGGTGGCTACGGAGATGCCGGACATCACCACGGCGGCGGCCCTGTTGGCGTGCTTCTCCGGCACGATGCGCATGGCCATGCTGACGCCGATGGCCCAGAAAACGCCGCTGGCGAAGCCCATGAGCAGGCGAGTGCCCAGGATCAGCGGGTAGTTCGGCGCGATCGAGGTGACCAGGTTGCCGACGGCCAACACAGCCAGCAGCGTGGTGAGCAGCCGACGCCGGTTTACGCGGCGGGTCCAGGCCACGATGAACGGCACGCCGAGACCGGCAGCGACACCCTGCGCCGTGACCATGAGGCCGGCCGCGCCCACCGAGACGTCGAGGCTCTCGCTGAGCGGAGTGAGCAGGCCGATCGGCATGAGTTCGGTGGTGAGGAAGACGAACAGGCTGGCGGTGATGGCGGCCACGCCGAGCCATCCCCGGGTCGGGGACAACTGCGTGTGCGGCGTGGCGGGCGTGTTGGTCTCTTCTTGAGTGGTCATGTCGTCTCTCTGGACGTGGCCGGGCGGGGGCCCGCATTTCGTTCCGCATGGGGCCCGATCGATGGAGGTAGTGGGGTGGGGAGGTACGCCCCCTGCTAGCCGCAGGAGGTACGTCTGCCGCTGGACGCGGCGTCGCTGTCGCTGTCGGGGATGGTGTGGAGTTCGGCCGAGACCACCGGCGCCCGCCCGGGCGGCTGGGGCTGACCGAGGACGACCGCGAGGAAGATGACGGCCATGCCGACGAGTTGGAGGACCGA
The DNA here is from genome assembly GCF_040649515.1 of Streptodolium elevatio. Taxonomy (GTDB): domain Bacteria; phylum Actinomycetota; class Actinomycetes; order Streptomycetales; family Streptomycetaceae; genus Yinghuangia; species Yinghuangia elevatio. The sequence continues at coordinate 39,247 of NZ_JBEZFP010000077.1, read as the reverse complement.
CAGCGTCTGGTCCTTGACGAGGTAGCCCAGCAGCGTCGCCACGACCGGGCTGCCCAGCGCGAGGAAGGAGACCGCCACGGCCGGCAGGCGTTCGATGCCCCGGAACCAGACGATGTAGCTCAGGACCGCGCCCAGGATGACGAGGTAGGCGAACCCGAAGACGTTGGATCCGGTGAGACGGTCGGGAAGGTCCTCCAACGACAGCCACATCGGCAGCAAGACCAGTCCGGCCGCGGTGAGTTGCCACCCCGTGAAGGTGGACAGGCTGACCCCGTCGGGCCGGCCCCACCGCTTGGTCAACGTGATGCCCGAGGCCATGCACAGCGCGCCGCCGACGGCGGCGAGGACCCCTGTCGTGTCGGAAGAGACCGTGCCTTGCGCGACGAGCAGCAGCACGCCTCCGGCGCCCAACACGCAGGCCAGGGCGTGGACGGCTCTGAGCCTCTCGCCGAGGAAGAGGGCGGCGAGGACCACTACGAACATGGGCTGCGCGGACATGATCACCGCGGCGACCCCGCCCGGCAGCCGGTACGCCGCGACGAAGAGCAGGACGTTGAAGGCGCCGATGTTGAGCACACCCAGCACCAGTGCGCGCCACCACCAGACCCCGGCCGGAAGCTGTCGGCCGATCGCGAGCAGAATCAGGCCGCCTGGGAGCGCTCGTACGGTGGTCGCCAGGAGCGGCCGATCCGGCGGAAGCAGTTCGGTCGCGATCAGGTACGTGCTCCCCCAGACTGCCGGCGCAAGGCCGGTCACGGCGGTGGTCGTCTTGGTACGCGCCGTACTGCTCATGGCGGTCGCGGATCCCTTCCGTGTCACGGGTACTTGTCGGTGTCTCAGGTACGTGGGCGTGCGCAGGCATGCCCCGGTAGGGGGCCGAGGTACGGGATGCGGGAAAAGGGCAACGGCGGTGCGGCTTGCCGGGCTACCCGGCCGCCGGGCTACCGGGCCGCCAGAGGAGCCCCGATCGAGGGCCCGCCCGGCTGCGTCGGCCCGAGCACGCTTCTGCCGTTTGCGGCCGTGACCAGTGTCAGGCCGGGGAGATCAATGAGTCCAACACATGCTTGTCATCCGATGCATCGCGGATCACGATGGATCAATGGAGCTTCAGCAGATGCGCTACGTGATCGCCGTGGCCGAGACGAACAGCTTCACGAGGGCCGCCCAACGCTGTCTGGTGGTGCAGTCCGCGCTCAGCCACCAGATCGCGCGTCTGGAAAAGGAGTTGGGGGCGCGGCTCTTCGAACGCACCAGTCGCCGCGTCCGGTTGACCCCGGCGGGCGTGGCCTTCCTGCCGGCTGCCCGCCAGTGCGTGAACGCGGCAGAGCGGGCCGCCGCCGAAGTCGCGGCAGCCGTAGGGGAGGTACGCGGACGCCTCGCGGTGGGACTGATCCCCACCGTCGCCGCCGTGGACATTCCCGCGGCCCTCAGGGAGTTCCACCGGCGGCACCCGAACGCCCGGATCAGCCTGAGCGTCGGGGCGAGTGACGATCTCGTCGAGCAGGTCCGGCAGGGCGAGATCGAGGTGGCCTTCCTCGGTGTTCCGGTCACCGCCCGCCCCCAGGGTGTCGTGGCCCGGGAGCTGAACCGGGAGCGCCTGGTCGCCGTGGTCTCCCCGGACCATCCCCTCGCGGGCGAGACCTCGGTGGACCTCCGGCGGCTGTCCTCGGAGGTGTTCGTCGACCTGCCCGCGAAGACCGCCGGACGGGCCCAGTCCGATCTGGCGTTCGCCGCCGCCGGCCTCACCCGCGTCGTCGCCTTCGAGGTGACCAACGCGGACTACCTGGCCCGCCTGGTCGGCGCGGGCCTGGGCGTGGCCCTGCTCCCGCCCACGTACGTCGCGGGCCTGGCCGGCATGGCCGTGATCGAGGTCACGGACGCGCCGACCCGTGCCGAGTACGTGATCTGGAGCCGGGAGGGCCGCCACCCGGCAGCCGCCGCGTTCCTGGAGCTGCTGGGCATCGAGGAGGAATGACCGCGCCCTGGCCCGACCGGCCAAGGCGCGGGGAGTCCGACGCCGCCGACCGGAACAGGCAAACGTCGGCCGGGACCGTACGTACGGTCCGGGCCGACGTCGTTGTGGTCTCAGTTCCGGCGAGGCCGCCTCGGCCACTTGGTCGCGAGCGGCGCCGTGGTCAGCCCACGGCGGCCGCGACGGGGAAGGGGGTTTCCCTCGTGGTACGGAGGTGACCGCCCTCTGCTTCCCAGTCGCTCTCCGACGGGTCGTCGACATCCCTGACGTCGATGCGGCCCCGAACAGGTGCGTTCATGGCCTCGACCAGCGCGGTGGCACTGCGCATGTCCCCTGCCGTCGAGGCGGCCGCCATCATGCGCCGGGCCGTGTCCGGTTCGGTCTCCGGCGGGACGACGAGGAGTTCCCAGCGCCCTACCCGATAGGACAGGAGCATGATCTCGTGGAGGTCTTGCTCGTCGGTGAACCAGCCCACCTTGACCAGGCGCCCGGAGGCCGGGACCCGCCGGGGCACGCCTTGCCAAAGCTTGGGATTCACCGTGGCACGAGTGATCCCGCCCATGTCCTCCATTGCCCTTACCAGGGACGGGAGTTCACGGGCGAGATCGCGGGAGCGGGGCCACCACGCGCCGTCGAGGCGACCTGCGGCCTGTCCGGCCGGGGACCGCGCGAGGCGTACGGGAATGGCGTGAAGGGGTACGGTCGTCGCCCGGCGATCGTCGGTCGCGGTCATGATGTCGACCTGCCCCCAGACGGTGGAAACCGTCCGGCGTGGTTGCTCGCCGAGCACGACGCCGATATCGAAGTCGGCGTACGAAATGTCCTCGGTACCCCCATTCTACTGCGGCGCCGACCCGCACGGACTCCGCGCAGCGAACGGATTCGCACGTCTTGGGGGCACGGGCCATTGGAGGCCACGGACGCGCCTGCTGGTACGCATCGATCGCGCGCCAGGCGTTCAGCGCACGGGTCGTCGGCCGGAGCGTCGCCACCAAATCGCAAGGTAGACAAGAGCAGCCACGAAGACCGCGATGCCGATGATCAGCAGGTAGAGCATGCCGTCTGCGGCCACGCCGATGATGCCGAGCACGATCGCGATGACGAGCAGGATCAGGAAGGGGTTCACGGCGCCGAGGCCTCCCTAGTCGATGCGGGCTCAGCGGCGGGCGAGCTGCCGCTCGCCGTCGGCCCCCGGCTTGTACGGCAGGTCGTAGTGCCGGAACACCGACGCTTCGTCCTCGGCAGGCAGGACGTCGTCGGTGCCGATCGAAGGTCCCCGCTTCACCAGTGACTTGGCGTGGGCGACCTTCACGTAGCCGGGCCCTACAACGGCGTCGGCGAGAGGGACGAAGACGAGGCGGTGGCGGGTGGGCAGCCCGACCTTGACAGTGGCCATCGCCGGTTCGTCCGTGCTCGTGTCCACGTAGACCGACTCCAGCTCCCCGATCTTGTGGCCACTCGCGTCGATGACATCGTGCGTACGCCACTCGCGGATATCCGCTATCTGGATCATCCCGACTCCTTATCCCACGGCGGCTTGCCTGCGGGTTTCCCTTTTCGCGTCCTGTTGCGCGGATGCCCGGAATTCGGCCATGCAGGCACGGTTCCGCGTCGATGCGGGCCGAGTCGGCACGGCGGAACCGGCAGGGCAGGATGAAAGGCGCCGTGCGGCGGCACGCGGCCCAGGGTCGGTGCGGGACCGGGCGGCGGCCTCGTGCCCCGCGCACCTCGCTGCGGGGCAATGGCTCGATGACGCCTGTGGGAAGGGGACAACCGGGACTACCGTGGGCAATGCGGCCCCGGCCCCCGGCAGCACGGAACCTTCCGCGCTCTCCAGTGGGCGCCCTGATGCGGGCACCGCTCATCGGCCCGTCGGCGTTATTCGCACCCGGCGACAGGCACTCCCCATGTACGCACTTGTCCTCGTGCCCGTGTTCCCTTTCCTCCTTCTTGGCAGCGTACTTGGGCTGTCGTGGTGGGAGGACCACGTCCTGCCGCCTGAACCACCCCACGCCGTTTCCGGAGCACCACGACGACCGGAATCGCTTCGGGTGCCCGACAGGAAGCGCACGCAACTCCGCCCTGCGGCAGTCGCGTCGGTCCTAAGGGAAAGGTCGCCAGGGCGAAGGGCACCTTCCGGGGCGGCTCCGGGCGCTGACCGGAGCCCCTGTCCGGCGTTCCGGTCTCCATGCCTCCATGCCTCCGGGACGCCGGGCGCGGGCGACTCCGGGGAAGCCCCGGCCGCGAAGGACTTGTCCAGGCAACGGTGTTCGGGCGGGAGCCCGGCACCACGGTCCGAAGGGACGTCGGCATGAGGTCAACGACAGCGAGGGCCGGAGCGAGCGCAAGACGCGGTGCGGGCAGTGGGAGCCCCGCCGTGAACGTGCTCGCCCGGGCCGGCCTGACCGCCCGCGGGGTCGTGTACGTCCTGGTCGGTGCGTTGGCCGTCCAGGTCGCGTTGGACGACAAGGGCAAGCAGGCGGACCGCGGTGGCGCGCTGACCGAGCTGGCCGAACAGCCCTTCGGGGCGCTCTTCGTCTGGACGGTGGGCATCGGCCTCGCGGCCATGGCCCTGTGGCGGCTGTCCGAGGCGGTGCTGGGTGCGGCCGGGCCGGGAGGCCGCGACACCTCCAAGCGGCTCTTGGCCGGAGTGCGCTTCGTCTTCTATTCGTTCGTGGCCGTCTCGGTGATCTCCTTCGCGGCCGGGCGCAAGAGCAGCGACTCCAGCGACAAACAGTCCAAGGACGCCACCGCCCGCGTCTTCGACCTCCCCGTAGGTCGGTGGCTGGTGGCCTTGGTCGGCGTCGTCATCGTGGGGGCGGGCGTATGGATCGCGGCACGGGCGGTCAAGCGGGAGTACCGCAAGCACCTCAAGCTGTCCCGGATGTCACAGCCCACCGAAAACGCCGTCGATCTGCTCGGCGTCGTCGGCGGGGTGAGCCGTGGCGTCGTCTTCTTCGCCGCGGGCTGCTTCGCGGTGACAGCGGCGGTGAAGTACGACCCGGGCAAGGCCAAGGGCCTCGACGACACCCTGCGGACGTTCGCCGACACCTCTGCCGGTCCGCTGCTGCTCGTTGCGATCGCCGTCGGCCTGGTCCTGTTCGGGCTGTTCTCGTTCGCCATGGCCAGATGGCGCAAGGTCTGACGGCAGGCGGCGCGTACGGATTGCCTGCCACCGCCGTGCTTCGCCCCGGCGTACGAACTCCCCTGAGGCCTGCGCCGGTTGACAGGAGCCGCGGCGAGGCGTTGACTCGGGCCTACGGTATGGGTCGATAATCGTCCGGATTTTCCGGATCACCTGTCTCGTACCGTTTCGCCAGGACCCCGCGGATATGACCGTATGGAGGTCCTGCTGTGTGGTTCCTGGTCCTGATCGTCGTGGTGGCCGTCGTGTTGTTCCTGTTCGGCATCATCACGCCTCTGCTGTGCGTGGTCGCGATCGGGTTCCTGGTCGCGTGGATCCTCGGCACCTTCCGCCGTGCCCGCTACGGCCGTCCCCGCCACGACCGTGACCGCCACGACGACTACCACCGTCACGGCGGGCGCCGCAGGTATTGACCCGACCGATCGCCCCAATTGGAACCGCGTACGAGGAGACTCCCATGGCACTGCCCGAGCTCACCCCCGAGACCAGGCACGCCGCGCTTGTGAAGGCGGCGGCGGTCCGCCGCGAACGCGCCGCGGTGCTCACCGAGTTCAGGAACGGCACGCTGACCTTGGCCGCGCTGCTCGACCGCAGTGACCGGGTAGCGGGCAAGATCCCGGTACGCCGGGTGCTCGAGGCGCTGCCCGGCGTCGGCAAGATCCGCGCGGCACGCCTCCTGCTCGACCTGGACATCGCGGAGAACCGCAGACTCCAGGGCCTGGGCCCGCGTCAACGCGACCGGCTCCTCGAACTGTCCCCGTCCCACCAACGTCCTGACGGCCCGTAAGCCGCCCTTGAACGGCCGAAGCCAGTCGATGGACGTTCGCCATCCACGGCGCCGCGATGAGGACTACGCTGCGGAACGGACGTCCCAGACCCCGACGGCACACTGGCACCGACCACGGATGCCCGGGTGGCGGATGGTTCGCCCTCCAGGCATCCCCGAGGGAAATCGACCGCGTCCACGCCCGGGTCCTCTCGGCCGCCGGACCGGCCCTTCGCCCGCCGAACGCACCACACCACCGGGAACACCTCACGGAGCCGGAAACGACCCGCGTGCGGCCTACCCGGTCGGCTCTCGGAACCGAGGCGCCATGCCCAACAGCCAGCCCGTCCCCGCCCCCCTGACCGTCCACCGGTGTGACACCACCACCGGGGCGCTGCTCACCGTCCGAGGCGAGATCGATCTCGACACGGAGCCGCATCTGCGCGGCTCGATGACACGCTGCCTGCTCGACGGCTGCTCCGCCATCGACGTGGACCTGTCGGATGTGACCTTCTGTGACAGCAGTGGCCTGCACGCCTTCCTCGACATCTCCCGGGACGCCGCCAAGGCCGGCGGCTATCTGCGGCTGCACAGCCCGAGCCCGATCGTGGTCCGGCTCCTCACTCTCACCGGAACCGGAACGCTCGTGCTCGGCCTCCCCACCTGTCCGTCGCCTCCGGAGCCCACCGTCATCGCCGCCGAACCGCCCGTCGGCTCCGGCACGACGGGACAGCTCATCCTCTTCACCGACGCAGCCAGAGCCGCCGACACAGCCGACGACCCGCAGATCGCACACCGCACACGCACCGACCGCACACGCACCGACCGGGTACGGGTGGCGCTGTCGGACGACTCCCGTACTTCGCTCGGCGCCGCACCGGGGAGCCAGGTCCAGCGGGCCACCCACGAGGACGCCCGGTCATGGCAGGGGTAGGCCCGGCGCAGCGCCGGACCGACGACGCGCGACGGCCGTGTGCGACACGTACGTCTTCCGGCGGCAGGCGCCGTCCGTGAACGCCGTCGGCCGGTCGGCACGGATCCGGATCCTGGTGGCGGAGCACGCCGCCCGGCGTCGGGCGCGGGTCGGCGTACTGGATGTGTGCACCGCCGCCGTCGCGACACTTCCGGTCCAGGGCGCCGGAGTGTCCGCGATGTCGCCGACCACGGCCGGCCACCCACTGTGCAGCACCGACGACATCAGCGAGCAATTAGAGGAACTGCAACTCACCTTCGGCGAAGGCCCGTGCGTGGACGCCTTCGCCCAAGGCACCGCCGTCCTGGCGGCGGACCTGCGCGCAGGCGACGCCCTGGACCGGTGGCCGGCGTTCGCACCCGCCGCGACCCAGGCCGGCGCGGGCGCGGTCTTCGCGTTCCCGCTGCGGGTCGACGCGGCCAGCCCCGGAGTCCTGGACCTGTACGCCCACCGCTCCGGTGACCTGGACCTCGAACAACTCGCCGACGCCATAGTCTTCGCCGACACCGCGGCCCTCGTCCTGCTCGGGACGCCCCTCGCCGGACCGGGTGCACCGGTCGAACCCGAAGACGACGAAACGCCGGATGCGTACCCGGTCGACCTGGGCGGCTACCGCGCCGAGATCGACCAGGCCACTGGAATGCTCACCGAGCAACTCGGCGTCGGGATCGACGAGGCTTACATCCGGCTGCGCGCCCACGCGTACGCTCACGAGCGGCGCCTCGCCGACGTGGCACGCGACGTCGTGGCGCGCACTCTGCGCTTCACACCAGAGCCCACAGGAAATCGGGAGACAACCCACGATGACACCTGACGTCTCGCCGACCGCCGGCCCCACCACACACCCGCGACCCCAGTCAACGGGAACAATCACCGCTGAGAGCAATCCCGATGGATGAACGACTTCTGGCCCAGACCTTCGTCGAGCTCGCCGACAACCTGGTCGCCGACTTCGACCTCATCGACTTTCTCCGGCTGCTCACCGACCGCTGCGTCGGCATGCTCGGCGTCGGCGCTGCCGGTGTGCTCCTCGCCGATCCGAAGGGTGACATGCGGGTCATGGCCGCGTCCGACGAACGCGTGCGCCTCCTCGAGCTGTTCCAGCTGCAGAACGACGAAGGTCCCTGCCTGGACTGCTACCGCACCGGCACATCCGTCACCGTCTCCGACCTGGCCACCCAGGCCGACCGGTGGCCGCGCTTCGTCACCGAGGCCCTACACAGCGGTTACGCCGCCGTACAAGCCCTCCCGATGCGGCTGCGCCACGAAGTCGTCGGAGCCCTCAACCTCTTCCGCGCCACCCCCGGCGAATTCGACACGGTCGACACCCAGATCGCGCAAGCCCTCGCCGACGTCGCCACCATCAGCCTCCTCCAGCAACGCTCCACCCACCGCAGCGACGTCCTCAACGAACAACTCCAGCACGCACTCGACAGCCGCGTCCTGATCGAACAAGCCAAAGGCAAACTCGCCGAACGCCACAACATCGACATGGAACAGGCCTTCACCGCACTTCGCGGCTACGCCCGCTCCCACAACCGCCGCCTCTCCGACCTCGCCCAAGCCTTCGTCAACGGCACCGAAAACCTCACCGAACTGAAGCGCTGAATGGAACGCACGGAGCTGCGATCCCACGGCGGGCCCCACTTGGGGAGGCCGCGGGCGCATCGGCTGTACGAACGGCCGTGCCGGATCACCCGGGTGCCGCCGCTACTCATGCGCGCACGGCTAGGGGCGGGCCGGTGCGTGGGGTACGGCTAAGGGGTGTCGCTGTGGTCGGTCCTCACGCGGGCGAACTGCGCTACGGGGACCGACCATTCCTGTCCGCCGTGCTCCGGGCGCAGGTAGATGGTGGGTTCGATCAGCGGCATGTCGATCACGGCGGTCACACGCTGGCGTCCGTACACCGTGTCCACGATCTCCCCCGGGACCGGCGCAACTCCCGTGCTGTCCTCGCCCATTCCGCTGCCCTCCCTAAGCTCCGACCGCACGAGCGCACGGCCACACGAGCGCACAAACCGCATCACGTTCAGTCAACAGAGCGGCGCGGACCGTGGGTACGGTGGAGGCGGCCGCAGGAGGTTTAACGGGTTTAACCCTGAGGACGGGGGCCATGACCGGACGGGAACCCAACAGACGCCTCGCGGAGGCCATTGCGCAGGCAGGCTGGACATACGACGCGCTCGCCCGGGCCGTGCGCGGAGTGGCCGCGGAGAACGGCGAGTTGCTCCAGATCAACAAGTCCGCGGTGGCCCACTGGGTGGGCGGTACGCAGCCTTCCGGGCCGGTGACGGCGTTCATCTGCGAGGCGTTGTCGCGGCGGCTGGGACGCGCGGTCACCGCCGCCGAAGCGGGCTTTGCGAACGGGACTTCCGCCTCCGCAGGTGCGACGAGCTGGCACGCTGACGCCGTGACCTCTCTGGCCGATCTCGGGAGACTCGACGTGGACCTGGAGCGCCGGCAAGTCTTGGCGGGATCCGCGTATGCGGCCGCCGCCCTCGCCCTGCCGCACGGCGACTGGTGGGAGCGGACGGCGCACGCCGCCCGCGCGCGGCAGCAGGATGCGGGGAGCGGCTATACGGCAGGTCGGGGCGACGTGGACGCGGTCCGGGAGACGACCGCGTTCTTCTCGCAGATGGACCAGCGGCACGGTGGCGGTCACGGACGACGCGCGCTCGTCCTTTATCTCCAGTCGGACGTATGCACGTACCTCGCCGGGCGGTTCACCAGCGAGCAGGTCCGACGCGACATGTTCTCCGCGGCCGGCGAACTCGCGTACCTCGCGGGCTGGACGGCGTTCGACAACGCGCAACATGCGGTGGCACAACCGTACTTCACCAACGCGGTGAAGCTCGCCGCGATGGCCGACGACCCGCCGATGGCCGCTCACGTGCTGCGCGCGATGGCCCACCAGGCGCTCGAACTGGGCCATCACCAGGAGGCTCTTGGTCTCGCGGCGGCGTCCGTCGAAGGCCACCGGTACCGCTTGGCAACGCCGCGGGAGAAGGCGCTCCTCGGCGTCGTGCACGCCCGTGCGCTCGCCGCGACCGGCGACAGCAGGGCGGCCGCGGCGGCACTACTGCGTGCCGAGGACGACCTTGCCGGGGCCTCCCCCGGCATCGAAGAACCGCACCGTGTCTTCTTCTTCGGCGAGGCGAGCCTTGCCCACGAGACCGCCCGTACGCTCGCCGCGGCCGGTGACGGCAAGCGCGCCGTCGCCGAGTTCCGGCGGAGCGTACGCACGCGCAACGGGGCGGCCTTCCGCCGGACGCACGCCGTGACCCTCGGCCTGTTGGGCTCCATACAGGCATCCGGCGGCGCCATCGAGGAAGCGTGCGCCACATGGACCCGCGCGCTGGAGAACATGGAGGGCATCCGCTCGGGCCGTACCCGCCAGACCGTCGTCGACATGCGACGGGCACTGTCGCCGTTCCGCCGACGAGGCGTCAGACTCGTCTCGGAACTCGACACCCGAGCCGCCGAGTACCTGACCCGCACCATCTAGCGGCGGTCCTCCGGGCGGCGAGACCAGCCCGAGGGGACCCCATGGACCGCGAGACATTCGAGATCACCGCAATCGCGCACGTGGTGGGCGGCAGGATCGAACCCACGGACGACTACTGGGGCGGGACGCGCGCGATCATCCGCATCGACGACTCGTTCCCGGTCGACTCGGTGGCCGGGCTGGCGGAGTTCTCGCACCTCGAGGTCGTGTTCCGCTTCCACCTGACCGACCCCGCCGACCTGCACCCCGGTGCGCGCAGGCCCCGCGACAATCCCGACTGGCCGCCGAGCGGCATCTTCGCGCACCGCAACATGCGGCGGCAGAACTGGCTCGGCGTCTCCCGATGCCGCCTCCTCGCGGTCGACGGCCTCGATCTCCACGTCGAAGACCTCGACGCGGTGGACGGGACCCCGGTGATCGACGTCAAGCCCTGGTTCCAGGAGATGGGTCCCCGCGGGGACGTCCACCAACCTGCCTGGCCCACCGAGATGTTGCGCGACTACTACGCCCCGAAGCCGAGTTGACCCCCGCCCAGCACGCGTGCCGCCCACCAGCATGGTCCCGGCGTCACTAGAGGTCCTCGGCCAGGGTTTGGAGGCCTTGGGTCAGGCGGCTGAGTAGTTCGGGGAGTAGGTCGCGTTCGAGGGTGGGCCAGTCGTTGGTGATGTCCGCGATGAGGCTGCCCCAGGCGTCCCAGATCTGGCGCAGGGTCTCCGCGCCCGCGGGGGTGAGTTCGAGGGTGGCGGCGCGGGCGTCGGCCGGGTCGGGGGTGCGTTCGACGAGTCCGGCGGCGACCAGGTCGGTGACCTGGCGGCTGAGGGTGGTGCGGCCGATGCCCATCTGGTCGGCCAGGTCGGACAGGCGTACGGGCTGGAAGTCGCCGATGCGGGTGAGCGCGAGCACCAGGTGGGTGGGCACGCGTACGCCCGCCTCGCGGCCGACGCGTTCGATGAGCCGGTCGTCGCGCGAGGTCCGGACCAGGTCGCGCAGCGGCGGGATCACGGCGCGCAGCCACTCGCCCTGCGCGTTGCCGTCCGCGATGGAGGTCTCGCTGAGCCGCGGCCGCGTGCCGGTGTGCGGGGTCTTGTCCGTCATCAGCCTTCCCGGGGTCGGTGGCCGGGTCGCCCGGCGGAGGCAGTCTAGAAATGGTTGCGTGAGTGGCGCAACTATGCTTCGGTGACGGCCATGGAGAACCGTGTGCGGGAGTGGCTCGAGGGCAACGTCGGCCGCGTCGAGATGCTGGAGCGGCAGGGGCGGTGGCGGCCGGTGTGGTTCGCCGACGTGGTCCGCGACGGCCGGGTTCTGGAGTTGTGCGTACGCGGGGACCGCACGGACTACCCGGGCGTGTTCCCGCTGGAGCACGAGATGCTCGCCCAGCGGCTGATGCACGAGCGCGGCGTACGGGTGGCCGGGGTGCACGGTTGGATCGACGACCCGCGCGCGTTCGTGATCGACCGGGTCGGCGGGCAGCCGGACTTCGCCGGCTGCACCGACGCGCAGCGGGATGCGGTGATGGACGACTACCTGCGCATCCTCGCCGACCTGCACGAGCTGGACGTGGCTCCGTTCGCCGAGGCGGGGGTGCGGCGCGACGGGATGGGCGCCTACCGGGACTGGTACCGGGCGTCCAAGAAGCGGCCCGACCCGTTCATGGAGTTCTGCCTCGGCTGGCTGCGCCGCCACCCGCTGGACACCCGCGGCCGCGAGTCGGTGATCGTCTGGGACTCCGGGCAGTTCCACCACGACGGGCAGCGCGTCACGGCCGTCCTCGACCTCGAACTCGCGCACATCGGCGACCCGTTGATGGACCTCGCGGCGTACCGGATGCGCGACACGATCATCGGGTACGGCGACTTCCGCCGCATGTACGCGAAGTACGAGGAACTGTCCGGCACCCCCGTGGACCCCGAGGCGATAGCGCACCACCACTTCGCCTTCACGCTCACCAACGCGCTGGCCTTCCACTCTGCGCTCGCCGACCCGCCGCCCGGTTCGGACTACATGACCAACCTCCAGTGGTGCAACGAGACCAACCTGTTCGCGGTCGAGGCGCTGGCGGACTACCTCGGGATCCCCTTGGCGGCGCCCGAACTCCCGGACGCGGACGCGACCTCCGCGAGTGCCGTGGCGGTGCCGACCCGGCACCTGGTGGACTCGCTGCGCTCCGGCGACTACGAGATGCGCCGTCTCTTCCGACTCGCCCGCCACCTCCAGCGGTTCGACGCGATCGGCCGGGAGTGCGCCGAAGCGGACCTCGACGACCTCGCCGCGCTGCTCGGGCACCGTCCCCGGACCTGGCAGGAAGGCGACGCGGCACTGGAGGAGTTCGTGATCGCCGACGACGGCGCCCACGACGCCGACTTGGTGCCGCTGTTCCACCGCCGCCTGTGGCGGGCCCACCAGCTCATGGGTCCGGCCGGCTCGGCCATGACGACGCACCACCGCCTGCAAGACGTCTTCTGACGCACTGTCACCGGGAAGTCCGGAGCACCCAGAGCATCTGGGGACAGAACCTGAGAGAGGGTCACTCACATGAGCAACCACGACGAGCGCGCGGCGACCGTCGCGAACTTCTGGAAGGGCGTCGACAGCCACGACTGGGACCTCGTGGCGTCCGCCCTCGCCGACGACTTCGTACGCATAGGCATGCGCGACAACGAGGAGGACACCTGCCGCGGCAAGGAGGCGTACCTCTCGTTCCTCACCGGCGTCATCGGCCGCACGCAGACCCACGAACTCCAGTCGCGCTTCACGTTCCTGAGCGCGGACGGCCGCCACGCGTTCAACGAGGCCGTCGAGATCATCACGTACGCGCCCGGTGAGGAGCCCCTCGCCATGCGGTTCGCCAACCACATGGAGCTGAACGAGGAAGGGCTCATCACCAAGCTCGACATCTTCTGGAAGACCCCGCCGATCATGCCGCCGGACTGGATCACCGTCGACTCGGTGATCGGCGACGAGGCACAGAGCGCGGACGCCTGACCGCGCCCGTGCCGGCCACCTCCGGGTGTACGAGATCCCCGTGGTGTACGTGACCCCTGTGGTGTCCGCGGCGACCGGCCGGCGGCGGTGCGGCGACCGTCACCGGCCGGGCCCGGCCGCCCCCGGTCGGCTGCGGCGCGTCGGCCGTGACCTCACCCTCTGACCAGGAGGAACCTTGCCCGACCACCCCGCCGCGCGCATCGCCGGTGCGGCCACGCTGTGGGAGCTCGTCGAGCGCCGGGCGGCCGCGTCGCCCGACGTGCCGATGCTGCTCGACCCGGACGGCCGGTCGTTCACCTTCCGCGAAGTACGCGACTGGGCCGAGCGCGTCGCCGCCGGGTACCGCGCGCTCGGCATCAGGACGGGCACCCGGGTCACCTGGCAACTGCCCACCCGCGTCGAGTCGATCGTCGTCTCGCTCGCCCTCGCCCGGCTCGGCGCGGTGCAGAATCCCGTCATCCCGTTCTACCGGGAGAAGGAAGTCGGCTTCTGCCTACGCCAGACCGGCGCCGAAGTGTTCCTGACACCGGGCTCGTGGCGCGGCTTCGACTTCACCGCGATGGGCGGAGCCCTGGCCGCGGACATGCCCGCCCCGCCGCGCGTGCTCACCGCGTACGACGCCCTGCCCGAAGGTGATCCGGCCGCCCTGCCCCCGGCGCCGGCCGACGGAACGGACGTGCGCTGGCTGTACTACACGTCCGGAACCACCTCTGATCCCAAGGGTGTTCGGCATACCGACGGCACGCTCCTCGCGGGCGGCGAGGCGCTGGCCGCCGCGCTCGCCATGACACCGGACGACGTGGGCTCGATCGCCTTCCCGTACGCCCACATCGCCGGGCCCAACTACCTCAACACCGTGCTCATGACCGGCTTTCCGGCCGTCGTCGTCGAGCATTTCGACCCGGCCGCCGCAATCCCCGTGTACCGGCGCCTCGGCGTCACCATGGTCGGCGGATCGACCGCTTTCTACCTCGCGTTCCTGGCCGAGCAGCGCAAGCAGCCGGGCGAGCGGATCATTCCGACGCTGCGCATCGTCTCCGGCGGCGGCGCGCCCAAGCCGCCGGAGTTGTTCCGCGAGGTGCGCGACGAACTCGGTGCGGTGCTCTGCCACGGCTACGGCATGACCGAGGTCCCGCAGATCGCCCAAGGCGCGCCCTCCGACACCGAGGATCAACTCACCCACAGCGAAGGCGCTCCTTCGGACGGACTCGACGTACGCGTCGTACGGGCCGACGGCACGATCGCCGGACCGGGCGAGGAGGGTGAGGTCCGGCTGCGCGGACCCATCGTGTTCAAGGGCTACACCGACGCCGCCCTGGACGCCGGGGCGTTCGACGAGGACGGCTTCTACCGCACGGGGGACCTGGGGCACCTGCGCGCGGACGGACACCTCACGCTCACCGGCCGCCTCAAGGACATCATCATCCGCAAGGGCGAGAACATCTCGGCACGCGAGATCGAGGACGTGCTGTTCACGCATCCGAGCGTCGCCGACGTGGCGGTGATCGGCCTGCCCGACCCCGAACGCGGGGAACGCGTCTGCGCCGTCGTGGAGCGATGCCCGGGCACGACCGAGCTGGACTTCGCCGCCATGGCCGGGCACCTGCGCCAAGCCGGGCTGATGGCGCAGAAGATCCCGGAGCAACTGGAGGTCGTGGACGCGCTGCCGCGCAACGACACGCTGCGCAAGGTCCTCAAGTACCGGCTGCGCGACACGTACGCGGCGTTGCCGTGGACACCGTCACGGTCCGGCTGACGCGGCTCCCCCACCCTGGGACCGGTCACGGGCAAGCGCGGGGAAGGGCAGGGGGCAGCAGTCGCTGGTCGCGCACACCGCCAGGTCGTCGCAGCCGGCGTCGACGGCCTGCACCAGGGCCGTGCGGATGACGTGCAGGTCGGCGATCCTCGCGTCCATCTCGGCGAGCTTCGCCGCGGCGCGGGCCTGGAACCCGTCACGGTCGCCGCGGCGGGTTCCGTGGTGCCGGCCGCCGGCCTCCAGCAGCTCGGCGACCTCGTCCAGGGTGAACCCGAGGCGCTGGGCGGCCTTGACGACCCGCAGGAGCGCCAACGCGTCGGGCGGGTAGACGCGGTGGCCACCGAGCGTACGCTCCGGCTCCGGCAGCAGCCCGCGGCGTTCGTAGTAACGGAGTGTCTGCGGGTTCACCCCGGCCGCGTCCGCGAGTTGCCCGGAGCGCAGGCCGCCGGTCGCCCGGGCGCCGGCCGCCTGGGTACCGGCCGCCTGGGCACCGGTCGTCCGGGCGCCGGCTTCCGTGCTCACAACGCCCTCGGCCCGGCTGCGGCCTGCGCGGCTTCGGCGCGGGCGATCAGCGCGTCCAGCACGGCGGTCTGAGCGGCGGGAACGGTCACGTCCATGTGCACCACCCCGTCGTCGGCCGCCGCGACGCCGGACGGGCCCGAGGAGCGGGACGAGCCGGACGAGCCGGACGAGCGGGACGAGCCAGACGAGCCAGACGAGCCGGACGAGCCGGATGAGCAGGACGAGCCGGAGAAGGTGAAGGAGAAGAACGAGCAACAGCCGGTCTCCCGGTCGGCCAGCTCCCGCGCACGTTCCTCGGCCCCGGCCGACAGGTGGAGGCGCGCCCGCTCCGCCGTCGGCCGCTCCACCGAGAGCAGCGCGTCCGCGAACAGCGCGTCGAACTCGGCCACCCGCAAAGGCTGCTCCTCGGTCGGCAACGTGCACGACTGCGGTACCCACGTCATGGCGCCGCTCCTTCCGCCGGGAGTGCCACGGGTCCTCGGCACGAGCCGCCCGGGTCATCGGTACGCAGCGGCCGGGCCCGTCGCCCGGCCGGTCCTTCGACGGTAAGCCTGTACCCGGGTACCGGATACAACCCCGCACGCCGGTCGATTCATCCGGCTCCCCCCGCGCCTCACCACCCGCCTGGCCACCCGCCTGGCGACCCGCCTGACCACCCGCCCGGACGGACGCTCCGTACACCGCGAGCGGCTCGCTTGGCAGAAATTGCTGACGGAACAGCGCAATCGGGTGAGATCTAACCAGTTGGGTAGTTCACTGTGGCTAGCATCCAGTCCCGTGACAGATAGCCACACTGCCCGGGTCGGCAGGAACACCGCAGACGTGGTCGTCCTCGGCGCCGGACCGGCCGGACTGGTTCTCGGAAATCTCTTGCTGCGCAGCGGAATCGGGTGCGTGATCCTGGAGCGCGCGACACGGGAGCATGTGCAAACGCGCGCGCGGGCCGGGTTCCTGGCCGCGAACACCGCGCGGGTCCTCGCCCGGAACGGGCTGGACGCCGGGCTGCGCAGCCGCGGCCGGGAGCACAGCGTCTGCGAGTTCCGCACCGAGGACGCCCGGTTCCGCCTGGACTACAGCCGGCTCGGCCAGGGGGAACGGCACACGGTCTACCCGCAGCAGGAGTTGGTCACCGACTTGCTCGCGCAGTACCTGGACGCCGGCGGGCAAATCCTCTTCGAGGCCGAGGCGGTGGCCGTACGCGACGCGGACGGCACGCGGCCGTGGGTCGAAGTGCGCGACGCGGACGGCCGTCCGAGCAGATGGGACGCGCGGTACGTGGCGGGGTGCGACGGCCGGCACGGGGCGGCACGGCGTTCGATCCCGCCCGGGGCGGTACGCCGCCACCACCGCAACCACGGGGTGTCGTGGCTGGGCGTACTCGCCGAGGCGCCGCCCAGCCTCGACGCGGTGGGCTACGCGCTGCACCCGCGCGGTTTCGCCGGGCACATGGCCCGCACGCCGGAGACCACGCGGTACTACCTGCAATGTGCGCCCGGCACCTCGCCGGACGCATGGCCGGACGATCGCATCTGGGACGAACTCACGGTGCGGATGCGGGCGGCGGACTACGGGGCGTTGCGGCACGGGCCCATCGTGCAGCGCGCTGTCGTCGACCTGGAGTCGGACGTCCTCGAACCGCTGCGTCACGGCTCGCTGTTCCTGGTCGGCGACGCGGCGAGTCTGATCAGTCCGTCAGCCGCGAAGGGTGCGAACCTCGCGGTGCTGGAGGCCGAGATCCTGGCTCGCGCGCTCGTCGACGACCTCACGAAGGCCGACCCCGAGTCCCTGAACCGCTATTCGGCGCAGTGCCTCGCGTACATCTGGCGCGCGCAGGAGTTCTCCCACTGGATGATCCGGCTGCTGCACCGCGCGCCGGGAACGGACGACGAGGCGCTGTTCCAGGACCAGTTGCGCCGCGCGCGCATCGAGTCGCTGCGGACCTCACGCACCCATCAGGACTGGTTCGCCGAGAACTACGTCGGCGTCTGAGGGCGCCGCGGCGTCCGGGCCGGTACGGCGTCGCCACCGGGCGGCAAGCCACGCCCATTTTCGACCCGCGCAGTATCGAAATGTACTGATGTGCCCAGATATTGCCCAGCTATAAGGACCTCTTCGCGATGACCACGCAAACGACCTCACCGTCCCCGCTGTCCACCCATACGCCGCAGCCTTCGCACACCGCGCCGCCGACCACCCGCGACGACGCGGCCCGGCTGAGCGCCGCAATCGACTTCGTCCGCCATCAGGAGACGACCACGCTGCTGGCGCTGCTCCTGCCCGGCCTCGACGGCCTCGAACTGCGTGCACTGGTCGACCGCTGCCGCTTCGCGCACGCCGGACTCCTCGTATTTCCCCCGGACTTACCCGCGCTGCGCACCGAACTGGCCGCGCACGGCCTGGACGCAGACGCGGCACCGCAGCCGAGTGTGGTGGTACGCGAACGCCTGGCCTCCCGGCACCGCCGCGACGCCGCGGTCCTCGACGTGGGGATCCTGCGCCCCGCCGTCTCCGGCCCCGAGGGCGAGCAGCGTGCGGTCGAGGTGTTCGTACTCGCCGTCCCGCCCGGCTCGGACCTTGCCGAGATCGCCGCGCACGAGCGCGACCGGGACCACGAGGCGCACCTCGCGTTCGAGGTCGAGCGGCCGGATCCGCTGGTGCTGCGCGGGCTGTGGTCGATGCTGGTCCGGCACGGCGCGGTGGCCGACGGCGGCGGCTACAACCCGCACGAGGACGGCACGGTCTTCTACTTCACCGCCCCCGCGGACTCGAAGGCCGGGTATCGCAGGCTCGAGTTGTACGCGCGCGGCGACCACCGCCAGGTGCTTGCCGCGCACCTTGAGGACCACCAGGCCCGGCAGCCCGCCGAGACACTGCTGCGCCTCCTGACCGGCGCATGGACGACCCAGGCGCTGGCAGCCTGCGCGCAACTGCGGCTGTGCGAGTCCATGGACACCGACACAGGCATCGAAGTCGCCGCGCTGGCCCGGGAAGTCGACGCCCACCCCGGGAACCTGGCGACGCTGCTGCGCTACCTCGCCATGCTGGGTGTGGTGGCCGCGGAGTCCGACGGCTTCCGGCTCACCGCGCTCGGCAGGCTGCTGCGCACCGACGCCCCCGGTTCGATGCGTCCGCTCGCCCTCATGTACGGCGGTCCCTTCTACCAGTCGTTCGCCCTCCTCACGGAAGCCGTACGGACCGGACTCACCGGTTTCGAGCACCTCTTCGGCGAGAACCACTTCGACTACTTCGTACGCCACCCCGAACTGGCCGCTCGCTTCGACCAGTCCATGGCCGCGAGCGCCCGCATGTTCGACCCGCTCCCCCTGCACCCCGTCATCGCCGCGGCCGACGCCGCCCCCGAGCCCAGGACGGTCGTCGACGTCGCGGGCGGGACTGGCGAGTTGCTGCGCCGCCTGCTGGCCGCGCGCCCCAATCTGCGCGGCATCCTGCTCGAACGCCCGCACGTCGTCGAGTCCGCCCGCGGCTCTTTCGCGGCGTCCGGCCTCGACGAACGCTGCACCTTCCAGGCGGGTGATTTCGCGGACGTACCCGCAGGCGGCGACGTCTACGTGCTCTCACGCGTCCTGCACGACTGGGAGGACGAACGCTGCGAGGAGATCCTGCGCCACTGCTCCGGTGCCATGCACGCGGACGCCGACCTCCTCATCATCGAGCGCCTGCTGCCGACCGACGGCTCGCCGTCGCTGGCCACCGCGTGGGACCTCCACATGATGTGCAACGTCGGTGGCCGTGAGCGCCGAGCCGACCATTACGCGCGTCTGCTCGCCGCCGCCGGGCTGCGCCTCGTCGACGCTTCACCTCTCCCCCTGGGAGCCAGCGTCCTGCATGCCCGCAAGGCGGACGCCCCGGCCCACCTCCCGTCCGCGCGCGACGAGGCCACGTCAACCGGGCACAACGCCTAGTGTCTCCGGATGGAGAAGCTGTTCCGGGCGATACGCCACGGCGACATCGCCGTGGTGACCGCGCTGCTCGACAAGAACCCCGCGCTGGTGGCCGCCGTACGCAAGCCCCCGCCCAAGAAGGACGCCGGGCAGCAGCCGCTGGGCGTCGCCCTGAAGACCGGCCGGTACGACATCGCCCGCCTGCTGCTCGACCGCGGCGCGGACGTGAACTTCATCGAAGCCCCCGGGGTCGACAATCGCCAGCCGGTGGTCAACGATGCGGTCGAGGCCGCGGTCGCGAGCGCGCTGGGCCGGAACCCCGCGGCGGCCACGGAAAGTCTGGCGGTCCTGAAGCTCATGCTGGAACGCGGTGCGGACGTCACCGCTCCGCACCCCGACTCCGGGCGGCCGGTGCTGTGGTGGGCGGTGTTCCGTGTGCGGTACCGGCGGTGGGCCGAACTGAGCGCCGGCGACGTCACCGGGCTGACGGCCGTGTTCCGGGCCCTGGTCGACGCGGGCGCCGACGCCGACGCGACCGGCGAATGGATCTCGGTGTACGCCGGCTCGGGCAAGGTCGCGTCGCGCGAGCACACGAACGTACGCGTGTACCTGACCGGCTACCTGACCACGCGATCCCCCGAGCCCGCACGCGGCCTCCTCGCCATCCTCGACAACATCGGGCGCCCCACACCGTCCCCGCCCGGCTGATCGGCGGATCGGCCCGAGTCGTCGACGATCCGAGTCGTGAACAATGGTGATCAGTGCGTACAACTGTGTGCGCGTGCTGCCTCACCACCGACCGGAGGAGCGTCAATGGGGAGCGTCATCGAGGTCACCGACAATGCGGCCGAGAACCGGTACGAAGCGCGGATCGACGGCAAGGTCGCCGGGGTGGCCGAGTACATCCGGTCCAAGGGCGTGATCGCGTTCGTCCACACCGAGGTGGAGCCGCAGTACGAGGGCCAGGGCGTCGGTGCCGCGCTGGTGCGGTCGTCGCTGGACGAGGCGCGCACGGCGGGTCTGGCGGTGCTGCCGACGTGCCCGTTCTATGCGGGGTGGATTGCCCGGCATCCCGACTACCAGGACGTGGTGTACAAGTCGCGGAGCCGGGTCACGGACTGACCGGCGTACACCCGGCCACCTCCGAGCCGCTGGTTAGTCTGCAAAGGTGACCACCGAGCTGACGTTGCTGACGCGCGTGGCCTACCGGGGCCGGGAGATCACCGCGCCGCGGCTGCGCGGGCTCCTTGCGCTGCTCGCCGAGGACCTGCGAGCGGGGTGCAGCACCGGGCGACTGGTCGAGGGCCTGTGGCCCGATGTGTTGCCGGAGCGGCCCGGCAAGGCCGTGCAGGTGCTGGTCTCCCGATTGCGGGCGCAGGTCGGTGCCGGGCTGATCGTCGGTACGGCGGCCGGGTACCGTCTCGCCCTCGCCGCGGAGGAGGTCGACAGCTCCGCACTTCTGCTGCACGCCGCACGCGGCGAGGCCCGGGCGGCGGCCGGTGACCACGTCGGCGCGCTGGCCGAGGCGGAGGCCGGGCTCGCGTTGTGGGACGGGGTGGTGGCGCCCGCGGCCGACGAGGACCTGCACGATCCGGTGGCGGCGCTGCGAGCCGCGCGTTCCGCCGCGCATCGCACGCTCGTACGCTCCCGCGCGCTGGCTCTCGCCCGGCTCGGACGACGGGCCGAGGCCATTGCCCCGCTCGTCGGCCTTGCCCGCGAACTGCCGCGGGACGAGGAGGTGTTGGCCGAGCTGCTGCGCTGCGAGGCGTCCGCCGTCGGTCCGGCCGCCGCGCTCACCCGGTACGACACCTACCGCCGTTCCCTGCGCGACGCGCTCGGCACCGATCCGGGCGACGAACTCAAGTCCGTGCACCAGGCGTTGCTGCGCGGCACGGCGCCGATCGTCCGGCACGGCGTCCTGCACGAGCCGAACCCGCTGGTGGGCCGGGACGCCGACGTCGCCGCGATCGCCGACCTGGTGCGCAGCGCCCGGGTGACCACGGTCATCGGCCCCGGCGGAATCGGCAAGACCCGCATCGCGCACGCGGTCGGCCGCGCGGCAGAGCAGCGGACGGTGTGCTTCGTCCCGCTCGCCGGCGTCACCGCCGACGACGAGGTGGCCGGTGAGGTGGCCTCGGCGCTCGGAGTCGGCAAGGCCAGGCACTTCGCGCTGCCGGTCACCGACCTCGACGGCATCATCGGCGCCCTCGGTCCCGGCCCGGCACTTCTGGTGCTCGACAACTGCGAGCATGTCGTGCGCGGCGCCGCCGACCTGGTCCGGGCACTGGTGTCGCGCTCGCCGGATCTGCGGGTCCTCGCCACCAGCCGGGCCCCGCTCGGGCTGACCTCCGAATCCCTCTACGCGCTGCCCGAACTCGACGCCGCCTCGACCGTCGAGCTGTTCCGGCAGCGGGCCCGCGCCGCACGGCCGGACGCGGAGCTGCGGGACGAACCGGTCGTGGCGATCTGCCGCCGGCTGGACGGCCTGCCGCTCGCGGTGGAACTGGCCGCCGCCCGGGTCCGCGTGCTGTCCGTGCCGCAGATCGCCGAGCGGCTGCGCGACCGGTTCGCGCTGCTGCGCGGCGGCGCCCGGGACACTCCGGAGCGGCACCGCACCCTTCTCGCCGTGGTCGAGTGGAGCTGGAACCTGCTCGACCCGGACGGCCAGGCCGCGTTGCGCATGCTCTCGGTGTTCCCGGGCGGGTTCACCGGGGACGCCGCGGAGCATGTGTTGGGCGCCGACGCGCTGTCGCTGCTGGCGCAGTTGGCCGACCAGTCGCTGATCAAGGCCGGTGACACATCCGCGGGCGTGCGCTTCCACATGCTGGAGGCGGTACGCGAGTTCAGTGCGGCCCGCCGTGCCGAGGCGGGCGAGGACGACGACGTCACCACGCGATTCCTGCACTGGGCCCGGGACTTCGGGAGGGCCCGGCACGACACGCTGTTCACCGCCGACCCGTGGGACGCGTGGGCGCTGATCAAAGCCGAGCAGGACAACCTCGTGCTGTCTCTGCGGCACGCCCTCGCGCGGTCGGACGGCCCCGCCATCGCGGCCGTCGCCGCCGTGCTCGCCTCCTTGTGGGCGTCGGACAACAACTTCGCCCGGCTGGCGGCGCTCGCCGCGGACACCGGACCGCCGCTGTCCCACTTCCGGCCGGGGCCGGAGGACGTCGAACCGGTCCGGAGCGCGGCGGCGGTGTGCACGGTGAGCCTGTTCATGCTCTCCGGACCGCGTGCCGTACGGCAGTTGGTCACCCTGCGCAGGCTGCCCCCGCCTCCGCCGGACACCCTGGTGCACGCTCTCGACCTGATGCTGCGTGCGCTGCCCGAGCTGCGGTCGCCCGACTACACCCGCCTGCGGGAGTTGTGCGCGTCCGACGCGCCGCTCCTCCAGGGCGTCGCCGACTGCTTCGCCAGCTATCTGTGGGAGTACGCGCACGACGTGGACGCCGCGCTGGACGCGTCCCGCCGGATGCTGACCGCGCTCTCGCCGTTGCGGAACCCGGCGACGCAGATGCTCGGGCTCGGCCGCGTCAGCGAGTTGTGCCTCCAGACCGGGCGCGGCGAGGAGGCGTACCGGCACCTGCGGCACGCCGTGGACGTGCTGAACCGGTCCGGGGACTGGTCCGACTCGATCGGCTTCCGCTGGGCGCTCGCGCTCGCCTGCGTGCAGCGCGGCGAGGTGGAAGAGGCGGAGCACTGGCTGGAGTTGGCGGCACTGGACCAGCCGCGGGATGTCTCCCTGGTCTTCAGTCCGGACCTCGCCTCGCGCGCCGAGATCGCCCTGGCCCGGAACCTGACCGAGGCCGGGCTCGGCCTGTGGCGGAAGGCCGTCGAACGGGTCCGCGCGGACGACCTGCCCACCGTCGACGACCCGTTCGCCGAGGTGTGGTCGGTGGAGGTGCGGTCCGCGGCGGTGGCGGCGCACGCGTTGCACGGCAGGGTCGACGCGGTCGCCGATACGGCACGCGAACTGCGTTCCTGGCTGTACCCGTTGTTGTCGCAGCCGGTGCTGGAGAACCGCCACCTGCGGCTGCCGGCGGCCGGGACCGCGCTGCTGGCGGTCGGTCTTGCGGTTCTGGCCGAGGGCGACGCGGCCGGCGTACGCCTGGTGGTGCTCGCCGAACACCTGCACGTGCACCGGCAGTTCCCGTCGCTCTCCGCCGACGTGGGGCGGCGGTTCGCCGAGCGGGTGGACGCGGCAGGGTACGCCGAGGCGGTCTCGGCGTACGCCGCCCTGTCCCGCCCCGAGTTGGAGGCCACGGCGGCACGGGAACTGCGCGGCGTCAGCGTCGCGACTCGCGGTTGAACAGCGTCTTCGACCACAGGTAGCCCAGCACGCTGAGGACGACGCACCACGCCACGGCCAGGACCGCGTTCTTCGCACCGATCGGGTCGCCGAGCAGCAGACCGCGGAGCGTCTCGATGACCGGGGTGAAAGGCTGGTACTCGGCGATGGGCCGGAACCATCCCGGCATCGCGTCCAGCGGTACGAACGCGCTGCTCAGGAACGGCAGCAGCATCAGCGGCAGCCCGTTGTTGCTCGCCCCTTCGGGAGTGGGGCTCGCCATGCCGAGCGCGACGGCGATCCAGGTGAGCGCCAGGCTCGCAAGCGTGAGCACGCCGACGGCGGCGATCCAGTCGAACGCGTCGGCCTCCGGCCGGAATCCGATGGCGAGCCCCAGGGCCAGCACGAACGCCAGCGACATCAGCGTCTTGAGCACCGCGCCGACGACGTGCCCGACGAGGATCGAGGCGCGGGAGATCGCCATGGTTCGGAACCGGTCGATGATGCCCTGCGACATGTCGCCGGCCACCGACACGGCGGTGCCGAGCGCGGTTCCGCCGATGGTCATCACGAGGATGCCGGGCAGCAGGTAGGTGACGTACACGTCGCGGTCGACGCTGCCGGTGATGCCGGCGCTCATGGTGTCGCCGAAGACGTACACGAACAACAGCAGCAGCACGACCGGAGTGAGGAGCACGTTGAGCGTCAACGAGGGGTAGCGCCGGGCGTGCAGCAGGTTGCGGCGCAGCATCGTGGTCGAGTCGCGGACGGTCAGGGACAGCGGGCTCATCGGACGGTCTCCTTGCGGTCGGCGGAGGGAGCCTCTTCCACGGGGTCGACAGGATCGACCGCGCCGACCGGGTCGACAGGATCGCCGCCCGCGGCGGCGGGGTGGCCGGTGAGTGCGAAGAACACGTCGTCGAGGTCGGGCGTGTGCACGGTCAGTTCGTCCGCCTCGACCCCGGCGGCGTCCAGCCGGTCGAGGATGCCGCGCAGTTCGCGCTGGCTGCCTCGGCTGGGGATGGTCAGGGACAGCGAATCGTCGTCCCGGGTGACCTCGCGCAGGGCGTCGACCGCGTTCTCGTACGCGAACGGCTCGGCGAACCGCAGGCGCACGTGCCCGCCGGGGACGAGCCGCTTGAGTTCCGCGGAGGTGCCCTCGGCGGCGATCCTCCCGTCGTTCAGCACGGCGATCCGGTCGGCGAGCCGGTCGGCCTCCTCCAGGTACTGCGTGGTGAGGAAGACGGTGACGCCGCCGGTCACCAGCTCTCCGATGATTTGCCACATGTTGTGGCGGCTGCGCGGGTCCAGGCCGGTGGTCGGCTCGTCGAGGAAGATGATACGGGGCCGCCCGACCAGGGTCATGGCGAGGTCGAGGCGGCGGCGCATGCCGCCGGAGTACGTGATCGGCGGTTTGCCGGCCGCGTCCGCCAGGTCGAACCGGCCGAGCAACTCCTCGGCGACCCGGCGGCCCTCGCGGCGCGAAAGGTGGTTCAGGTCGGCCATGAGCAGCATGTTCTCCCTGGCCGTGATCAGGTTGTCGACGGCGGAGAACTGCCCGGTGACGCCGATCGCGGCGCGTACCGCCTGAGGGTCGGCGGCCAGGTCGTGGCCGCCGACCCGGATCTCTCCGGCGTCGGCGCCGATGAGGGTGGAAAGGATCTGCACGGCTGTGGTCTTGCCGGCGCCGTTGGGTCCGAGCAACGCGAAGACGGTGCCGGCCGGGACGTGGAGGTCGATGCCGTCGAGGACGGTCTTGCTGCCGTACGCCTTGCGCAGCCCTGTGGCCGCGATCGCGGGTTCGCCGGTCGTTGTGGTCATGCCGCCGAGCCTGCGCCCGAGGCGGTTCAGTGCGGTTTCACCGCGGTTTCAGCGGCCTTCAGACCGGCGAGGCGAGGCGGGCGCGGGAGTACTGGCCGGGCGGCGATCCGTACTCCTTCGCGAACGCCACGACGAACGCCGAGACGCTGGAGTACCCCACGCGATGGGCCACCACGGAGACCGGTTCGACGACGAGCAGGGCGCGGGCCGCCCGGAGCCGCAGGGTCGTGCGGTGCCGGCTGAAGGACATGCCGAACTCGCGTACGAAGTCCCGCTGGAGGGTCTTGGCGCTGATGTGCAGTTGTTCCGCCCACTCGTCGAGGCGGGTCGGGTCGGCCGGGTCGTGGCTCATCGCGCGGGCGACGGCGCGGGCGAAGCCCTTGCCGTCCGCGCACTGCGCGGCGACGTCCGGGGTGATCGGCGCGAGGTCGGACAGGATCCGCCCGCGGGCCTCCAGCGCCAGGCGTTCGTCGTACCCGGGGGTGGCGATCTCCTGGACGAGGCGCGTCGCCCGCGCGCCGACCGCCACGTGGCCGCGGCGGAACCCGGCCAGGGGGTCCGGCACTTCGCGCAGGCACAGGCGGTAGACGGTCTGCCGGTCGGCGGCGCGCACCTCGTGGCTGACCCCGCGTTCCGCCCAGAAGGCCTCTCCCGGCGCGGTGAAGCAGGAGCGGCCGCCGTACACCGCCGAGAGCATTCCGTCCGGCGACCAGTAGAGCTGGTGGAGCAGGTCGTGGCGGACGGCGCCGAATCCCATGGGCCCGTCCGCTCGGTAGAGCAGGACCAGGATGCCCGTGGGCCGTCCGAGGCCATACCCGAACGCGTCGCAGGCGATCGGATCGCCGCCCACGTCCTGTCCTCTGATCGACATCAGGTGACCTTTCCGGACAACCGCCAAGACTCAGGTGAGGCTAGCCTAAGTTGGCCGCGCCGACCGATTGGGGGCGCCTGACCGCCGTTCGACCCAAAGGAAACCAAATGTCCGTTCGTCCGCCGCTCCGAATCGTCTCGGCCGGGTTGGCCACCGTGACCGCGGCCGCGCTCCTGGCGGGCTGCGGGTCCCACTCCGACGGCGACGCGAGCGGGGGCAAGGGCGCGACGCGCGTGGTCGCCGCCGACAACGGGCAGATCACCATCCCGGTCGACCCCAAGCGCGTGGTCGCGACCGGGTACGCGGTGCCGGTGCTGATCGAGGCGAAGGCCCCGCTCGTCGGCATATCCACCTGGCCGCGCGGCCTCGGGCTGATGACCCCTCAGGAGCGGACCGACTACGACAAGCTCCACAAGATCGGCGGCGCGACGGCCAAGGAGACCAACTACGAGGCCATCGCCGCCACGAAGCCGGACCTCATCATCATCGGCGTGCCCAAGCCGGTGCTCGGCGAGATCGACCTCAAGCGCCTGGAGTCGATCGCGCCGGTGGTCGCGATCGGCCCCAGCCTGCCGTCCGCCTGGCGCGAACTGTCGGCCCGTCAGGCCGACGCCGCGGGACGCGCGGGCCACACCGAGGAGACCCGCAAGGCGTACGAGAAGCGGACCGAGGAGCTGAAGGCCAAATACGCGGGCGCCGTCGGCGGCCTCAAGTTCGGCCACCTCGGCGCGTACAACGAGACCTCGCAGGGCACCTTCCAGCGCGAGTTCGCCGGTTCGTGGGGCACCAACATCGCGCAGGACATCGGCCTGAACTACTACGGCCAGGTCAAGAAGGACACGGGCGGTTCGTCCGCGGTCTCGGAGACGCCGTCCATCGAGGAGCTGCCCGCCAGCCTGGGCGAGGCGGACGTGATCACGTACACGGTCCAGGACGACGGCACCCCGAGCGCCGGCGTGCAGTACGTCCTCGACTCGCCGCTGTGGAAGAACCTGCCCGCGGTCAAGGCCGGCAAGGCCTACCCGATCCGGTACACGGCGGCGGCGACGTACGCGCAGGCGCAGCGCACGCTCGACTCCGTGGACCAGGCTCTCGCCCCTCTCCTGGCCAAGTGATCGGATCCGCCGTGCTCATCGAACGCGACAACCCCGGCCCGCGCGTCGCCGCCCACCACGCGGACGGCGAAGGCATCGCCAAGATCGGCTACCCGATCCACATCCGCACCGTCACGCTGCTGCGCAAGGAGTACGTGACCTCGTCGATCCTCCGCCTCACCGTCGGCGGCCCGGGTCTCGAAGGCTTCCACTCCTACCAGTGCGACGATCACTTCAAGATCGTCTTCCCGGACCCGGACGGCACGTTGCGTCTGCCGGTGCCCGACGACGAGCAGTCGCTGACCTGGCCGAAGCCGTCGCCGGTCAGCCGCCGGTACACGGCGCGGCGGTACGACGCCGGGGCCCGCGAGATGGACATCGACTTCGTCGTGCACCCCGGCGGGGTGGCCTCGGACTGGGCGGTCGCCGCCGAACCCGGCGATGACGTCGCGATCGCCGGGCCGCCCGGAGCCAAGGCGTTCCCGCACAACTACGACCACTACCTCTTCGCCGTCGACACCACCGCGCTGCCGGCTGCGGCACGGTGGCTGGAGGAGTCCCCGCGGGACGTGTCGGCGCACCTCGTGGTCGAGACCGGGCACCGCGACGAGCACCGGTACCCGCTCGCCGAGCGCCCGGGCGTCGAGGTGGTCTGGCTGACCCGCGGCGACACGTCCGGTCTCGCCGGCACCGTACGCGAACTGCCGCTCCCCGCCGGACGGGTCTTCCTGTTCGCGGCGGGCGAGGCCGACGACATCAAGCCGTTGCGCGCGTGGGCCAAGGACCGCCTCGACGCCCTGTTCACCGGGTACTGGAGGCGCGGTGTCGCCGGACTCGAAGACTGAAGAGGTCCCCGAGACCCGGCAAGTCCCGCGCACCGAGCCGGCCTCCGGGGCCGCCCCGGGCAAGATCCTGCTGCTCGTCGGCCTCGTCGCCCTGCTCACGGTGGTCTGCGGGCTCAGCCTCGCCATGGGCGCCCGGTCGATACCGCTCGGCGACGTCTGGCGCGCGCTCACCGATCCCGCAGGGCGTGACACCGATCTGACGATCCGTGACATCCGGGTCCCGCGCACCGTCCTGGGGATCTGCGTGGGCGCGGCGCTCGGTGTGGCCGGGGCCCTGACCCAGACCCTGACCCGGAACCCCTTGGCGGAGCCCGGCCTTCTCGGGATCACCCAGGGCGCGGGCTTCGCGGTGACGGTCGGCGCGACGACGGGCATCGCGGGGCGCCAGGACGTACAGGTGTCGCTGGCGCTGGCCGGGGCGCTCGTCGCGGGCGTCGTGGTCCACGCCGTCGGCCGCACCTCGCCGTTGCGGCTGGTGCTGGCCGGCGTCGCACTCGGTTCCGTGCTCACCGGCGTCTCGCTGTCGCTGCGCATCCTGGACCCGGACGCCTTCGACCACTACCGCTTCTGGAGCGTGGGCTCCCTCGCGGGCCGCGAACAGGTGCCGCTCCTGCTGCCGGTGCTGCTGATCGTGGGCGCGCTGATCGGCGCGTTCCTGCTCACCGGGGCGCTCAACACGCTCGCCCTGGGCGAGGACGTCGCGCACGGCCTCGGCGCCCATGTGGTCCGCACTCGCGTCGCGGTACTCGCCGTCGTGACCGTGCTGGCCGGCACCGCGACCGCCGTCGCGGGGCCGATCGCCTTTCTGGGCCTGATGGTTCCGCACATCGTGCGGCGCCCCGCGGGCGGGTCGGTGCCGTGGCTGCTGGCGTACAGCGCGCTTCTAGGACCGGTGCTGCTGCTCGCCTCCGACGTCACGGGCCGACTGCTGCTGCCGACCGGAGAGGTGCCGGTGGCCGTGGTCACCGCCTTCTTCGGCGCGCCGGTCCTCATCTGGGCCGTGCGGCGCTACGAAGGGAGTGCCCTGTGACCGGGCCGACGCGGACGCTCCCAGCGGCCGACTCGGCCCCGCACGCACCGGAGCCGGGCAAAGCCGCGCGGCCGCAGGCGGCGTACCGCCCCGGGCCGATCACCCGGGCCTGCCGTGCCCTCGGCGTCGAGCCCCGCGCGATCGGCGGAATGGCCGTGCTGCTGGTGCTGCTCCTGGGCTTCGCCGCGGCCGGCCTGTGCCGCGGGGACACCTGGAGCAACCCGCTCGACGTGGCCGACGCCCTCGCCGGGCACGGCGACCTGTCCGTCGTCGTACGCGAGTGGCGCCTGCCCCGGGTCGTCGCGGCCTGCCTGTTCGGCGCGCTGCTGGGCTGCGCCGGGGCGGTGTTCCAGAACCTGACGCGCAACGAACTGGGCAGCCCGGACGTGATCGGGCTCGACGTCGGCTCCTACACCGGCGCGCTCACCGTGATGGTGGTGATCGAGGGATCCACCGCCTCGACGGCGGCGGGCTCCGTCGTGGGAGGCCTGCTGACCGCGGCTGTGGTCCTCGCCCTCTCCACGCGCTCCGGCTTCGGCGGCCACCGGCTCATCGTGATCGGCATCGCGGTGAACGCCATGCTCACCGCGGTCAATTCGTGGATCATCCTGCGCGCCGACCTGGACATCGCGATCGCCGCCGAGATGTGGAACATCGGTTCGCTCAACGGTGTGGACTGGGCCGACCTGGACGTGGCGTTCGTCGTCGCCGCCGTGCTCGCGGTGCTGCTCGTGCTCAACGCGCGAGCGACCCAACAGGCCGCACTCGGCGACGCGATCGCGGTGACGTCGGGCGTCCGCCTCAACCGGCACCGCCTGCTGGCCGTCGTCGCGGGCGCCGGCTGCACCGCCACCGTGACCGCGATCACCGGCCCGATCGCGTTCGTCGCACTCGCCGCCCCGCACCTCGGCCGTGCGATCACCCGGTCGCCGGGCATCCAGTTCGTCCCCGCGGCGCTGACCGGAGCCGTCCTGCTGCTGAGCGCCGACCTGGTCGCGCAGACCGTGCTTGCGCCGGTGACGCTGCCGGTCGGCGTGGTGACCACCGCGATCGGCGGCGCGTACCTCCTGCTGCTGCTCCTCAAGGAAGTCAAACGATCGTGACCGCACGCCTGACCGCGCAGGACATCACCCTCACGTACGGCGACCGCACGGTGTCGGCGAACCTCACCCTCGCCCTCCCCGACGGGGCGTTCACCGCGATCATCGGCGCCAACGCGTCCGGCAAGTCGACCCTGCTGCGGGCGCTCGTACGCCTGTTGCGGCCGTCCACGGGAGCGGTGCTGCTCGACGGGCGCGACGTGCACGATTGCCGCCCCAAGGACATCGCCCGGGAAATGGCCTTCCTCCCCCAGGACTTGGCGGCCCCGGAGAACATCCTCGTACGCCAGCTCGTGGACCGCGGGCGCTTCCCGCACCGCTCGCTGCTCTCCGTCCGCACCGCCGCCGACATGCGGGCGGTCGACGAGGCGATGGACGCGGCGGGCGTGCGGGACCTGGCGGACCGCCCGGTCGCCCGGCTCTCCGGCGGGCAGCGCCAGCGCGTCTGGATCGCCATGGTGCTCGCGCAGCAGACCCCGTACGTGCTGCTGGACGAGCCGACGACCTTCCTCGACCTGGCGCACCAGTACCAGTTGCTGCGCCTGCTCGCCCGACTGCGCGACGACGGGCGCACGATCGTCGCGGTCCTGCACGACGTCAATCAGGCGTGTCGGTTCGCGGACCACATCGTGGCGATGAAGGACGGCCGGGTGTGCGCCGAGGGGGCGCCCGGCGACATCGTGGACGCCGCGCTGATGGACGAGGTGTTCGGCCTGCCGAGCCTCGTGGTGCCGGATCCCGTCACCGGGACGCCGATGGTCGTGCCGACCGCCTGAGCCGCGGCGCCCGGGTCACTGCCACCAGGTGTCGAGAGGCGTGGTGGGCAGCGCCCGCTTGTGCCGGGTCGCCAGGTACGTCGACTCCAGCTTCGCGGCCACCTCCGGCGGGACGTCGGCGCCTTCGAGGTAGTCGTCGATCTGCGCGTACGTCAGGCCCAGTGCCTCTTCGTCGGGGAGCGCCGGCCGGTCGTCCTCGAGGTCGGCGGTGGGCACCTTCTTCCAGACGCTGTCCGGCGCGCCCATCTCCTGGAGCAGCGCCGCGCCCTGACGCTTGGTCAGGCCGGTCAGCGGGGTGAGGTCGACGCCGCCGTCGCCGTACTTGGTGAAGAAGCCGGTCACCGCCTCGGCGGCATGGTCGGTTCCCACGACGAGCATATTGAGCTGCCCGGCGATGCCGTACTGGACCACCATGCGCTCACGCGCCTTGATGTTGCCGCGGACGAAGTCCCGCAGCACGGTGCCGTCGCCGAGCTCGTCCCGCAGGCCGCGGGCGGTCTCGGCGGCGACGGCGTCCGCACCCGGCTTCACGTTCACGGTGATCGACCGGTCGGGGCCGATGAAGCCGAGGGCGATCTGCGCGTCGTGCTCGTCGGCCTGTACGCCGTAAGGCAGGCGGACGGCGACGAAGGTCGCGTCGTGCCCCTCGGCGCGGAGCTCCTCGCAGGCGAGCTGGCACAGCCGGCCGGCGAGCGTGCTGTCCTGGCCGCCGCTGATCCCGAGGACGTAGCCCTGGGCCGGGGTCGACCGCAGGTAGGCCTTGAGGAAGTCGACGCGCCGCCGGATCTCGACCTTGGGGACGACGGTCGGCTTGACGCCGAGCTCGGCGACGATCTGCTCGCGGAGATTTGCCATCCCGGTACTGTACTGGCCCGATTTTCGGGCCGGCCGGGGCGGTGGCCGGGCTTCGGTGGACGGCCGGTCGACGGATGCCGAGGTGTGTCGGCAGGTGTCGGCACGTGTCGGCGGACCTCAGTGCGGGTCAGCCGGTCAGCGGGTGGGCGTGGGCAGCGGGATCTGCGCGGGGAGGTTGTCGGGGATGGTGCCGAGGCTGACCGCGATCTTGGAGAAGCCCATGAACAGCGCGAGTCCGGCGGTGAGCTCCACCGTGCCCGCCGGGCCGTAGGCGTCCAGGAGGTCGGTACGCAGGTCGTCGGTGACACCGTGCGGATTGCCGAGGAAGACGTCGGCGAGGCGGATGACGACCTTGTGGCGTTCCTCCAGGGCACTGGCCTCGAAACCGTCGTCGATGAGGGCCACGAGGTCTTCGGTGAGACCGGCTTGGCGGGCCTGGTCGTAGCGCACCGCGCGGCAGAAGCGGCAGTCGGTGACCCGGGCGTTGCGCAGCCGGGCGACCTCCTTGGAGGGGTGGTCGACGGTGCCGCCGGACCACAGCGTGCCGTAGAGCCGCAGGAAGGACGCCAGAAGATCGGGCTGGAGGGCGAACGGGCTGGCCGCGATGGGGTCGGTGGGGTCGGTCGGGGGCGGCGTCGCCGGAGCCGCGGGGTCCAGGCCCGGGAGGTCCGCCACGTGGGGTTCGGCAGCGGGGTCGGCCTCCGCGTGGGTGCCGAGCACGACCTGATAGCGGGCGAACCCGTCGAAGACCGCGCATGCCATCGCGAGCCCGACCAGGCCTGCTTCGCCGAGCAGTTCGGTAAGCCGGCCGCGCTCCGCGTCGGTGACGGATCCGGGGGCCATGACGAACTGCTCGGCGTATTGCAGGGCGGCGGACTCGGCGGCGTCGAACGCGCCGTCGCCGCTGCCGTGTTCGAGGCGGGCGACCTTGGCCTCGGAGAGACCCGCGTCCGCCGCGGGACGCGTGCGTACGGCCAGTTCGGAGTCGCACTCGTGCAACTGCGCTATTCGCAGGCGGCACAACTCGGTGATCACGACCGGGAGAACCTGGGGCTCCCACAAGCGCGTGAAGTAGTCGCCATAGCTGGTGCGCAGGGCCGGGAACAGCCCCAATGTGCCGGGAAAGTTCACCGCGGCGGGGGTGGTCCGGGACAGCCAACTCGTCATCTGGGCTCCTGGTCTCTGCTCCGGCCGCTACGCACACCGCAACTCCGAACCGCGGTCGCAACCCCGTGCCCGACGCCAAATCCCGGCGCATTGCCGCGATTTGGCGTCCCGGCCCGGATCCTCGTCGTGCACCGGAGGGCCTGACGTTCCCTGCTGTTCCAAATGGTGAATTCATGGTTCACTACTGTGAATCGATGGTAGGCGGGAATCTGACGCACCGTCAACGACCAGTCCTGGCCTGGCCTGGCTTGCCTTGGCTTGGTTTGGTTTGGCGGAAGGAGCGCACGCCATGGCGGAACGGATGTCCCCGTCGGCGGACCGCGTCGTGCTGATCCTCGGACTGCTCGCCGAACACCCGGCCGAGCGGCTGACGCTCACCGAGATCGCCACCCGGCTCGGCCTCAGCAAGCCCACCTGCCTGGGAGTCCTGGGCAGTCTCACCGCGGGCGGGCTGCTGACACGGGACGAGGACAAGGCGTACGCGCTCGGCCCGGCCCTGCTTCGTATGGGCAGCGCGGCGGAGAACAGCGTGGCCCCGCTCGACCTGATGCGGCCGTACCTGGACGGCCTGCACGGACGCCTGCGCGCGGGCTGCCTGATCGTGGGAAACGTCGAGAACGACATGGTCGTCCTGGACCGCCGGGGCACGCTGGCCGAGGGCGACGCACGGGACTTCGTCGGCGAGCGCTTCCCGCTCGTCCCGCCGCTCGGCCTCGTCAACCACCTGTGGAACCCAGACGGCGTGCTGGAGGACTGGCTCGCCCGCGAGCCGCTGGTGCGCCTCGATCCCGAACCCGGGCGACTGGCCGCGGTCGCCGCCGGCGCCCGCGAGCGCGGGTACGTCGTCGAACGGGCGGGCGGGCCCACCGACATCGGCCACGCGGTGGTCGCGCAGCTCGTGTCCTCGCATCTGCCCGAGCCGGTGCTCCGCAGGGTGTGCGCGCATCTGCCGCCGACCACATTTCGCGAGTACGAGGTCCCGGGCGAGGAGGATCCGCGCGTACCGGTGTCGAGCATTTCCGCGCCGGTCTTCGACCGCCGCGGGCGCCAGCGGTACCTGTTCACCGCCGTCCTGGACCGCAAGCTGTCCCCCGCCGAGCGCGAGGACGCGACCGCGGCCGTGGTCGCGGCCGGCCGCGCGTCCACCGAGGCCCTCGGCGGGCACAACCCCTGGGACACCGCCGCGCGCTGAACCGTCCCGGAACACGCTCGGCCCCCGACCGGCGACCGGTCGGGGGCCGAGTGCGTTCGGCACGGGCAGCGGTGCTACTCGATCACGACGCCCTTGTCCTTGTAGCTCTGCACCAGGGCCGCGAAGTCGGCCTCGGTCAGGTTCGCGACGGCCGAGCCCGCCAGGTTCTTCAGGTCGTCGAGGGTCGTGTTGCGGGTGAATCCGAGGCACGCCATGCGGCCCGCGCTGCTGAACTCCTTGATCTGCCCCACGTAGCCGTCCTCGGGGGGCAGCTTGTCGCAGGCGGTGGGATCCGCGGACGGGAAGATGGAGATCACCTTCCAGTGCGAGTTCGCACTCGAACACGGGACCGGGAGGATCGGGTCCACCACGATCGAGTTCCCGGCGACACTGTTTATGCAGTCGTCCACCTTCAGATTGGCGAGCACCGAACCCCGCGGGGCCGAGGACGACGACGGCGGCCGGGTGGGCGGCGTCGTCACCGGACGCGTGGTCGGCCCGGTGGGCTCGTCACTGGTCGGCGGGCGACTCGTGGGCTGCTTGGAGGTGGTCTCGGACGTCGGGCTCAGGGTCGGATCGGCCTTCTTCCCCTTGTCGTCGTCCTGGGTGAGCAGCACGCCGGCGACCACGCCGCCGATGACGAGCACCACGAGGGCGATCACCCCGATGATGATCCCGGTGCGATTGCCGCGGCCCGGCGGGGGCGGTGGTCCCTGCGGATAGCCGTGCGGGGGCCAGCCGCCGGGCGGGCCTCCCGAACCTCCGAGCCCTCCGGGCGGCACGGGTCCCCCGGGCGGAGGCGGAGGTCCCGGGTAGTTCCATCCGCCGCCGGGCGGTCCGGGCACGCCAGGAGGAGGTCCCGGCGGATAGCCGCCACCCTGGGGTATCGACATGCACACTCCTGTGGGACGGGTCCGGCCCAGTGACCGCACGCCCGGCTCCGGACTACCGGGCGGCGCCGCCTCACGGCGTTCCGGCGTCGCACCGGAAGAAACCACACGGCAGCACAGCGAGGATAAGGCGTGGTCGGCACCCACGGGGCACGTGCCTCCTCACATACGCCAAACGGTGCCCACACCGTGTCCTCCGCGGTCCGCCGCACGGTCGTCCCGGCCGCCGCGCCCCGCCCCCGCGCGACGTCGAACGGGCAACTGGTGGCAATCCTCACATCGAATGCGGACAACCCCGCCCCGCGCCGCATTTTGTCGACATTCCCACGCCCGGGCGACAGTCGGGCCGACGGGCGGGGCACACGGCAAGAGTGGTCATCTGTCCGGATTCTCGTCCGAATTGTCCGCTGATCGTCCGTCAAAAAGTCCCTGGCACACGAGAATCTCCCGTTTCGCGCGATCGGCGGACCACCCCGACACGGATTCGATGTTTGCCTGCGCGGAGGCCGGTCTACGCGTGCGGGTGCGCGTGAACCGTAGGCCGACAAAGCGCCGTCAGGGAACCCCCGGGGCCCCTGGCCCCGAAGTGACGTCTCGGTAAGTTGCCGTGGCATGGCTGAAACACGTTGTGCCGATGCCCTGACCCTGGAAGCGCCCACCGTGGAGGACGGGCCGGAGCTGTGGCGCCTGACCCGCGAGGTCGGGACGCTGGACCTGAACTCCGCGTACCACTACCTGCTGTGGTGCCGCGATTTCGCGGCGACCTCGGTCGTCGCCCGCCTCGACGGGCGCATGTGCGGCTTCGTGACCGGATATGTGCGCCCCGACGTACCCGACACCCTGATGGTGTGGCAGGTCGCCGTCGCCGACCACGCTCGCGGCCGCGGCATCGCCGCCCGCATGCTCGGCGAGCTGCTCGAACGGCGCGCGCCGCACGGCCAGGTCTTCGTCGAGGCGACCGTCACCCCCGACAACACGGCCTCGATGGCGCTCTTCAACGCGTTCGGCCGCGACCGCGCGATGCCGGTCTCCCGCTGCGACCTGTTCACCGCCGACCACTTCCCCGGCGGCGGGCACGAGCCCGAGGTCCTGTTCCGGATCGGCCCCCTCGCGTCCCTGGCGGGCTGAGCCGTGAGCGGAAGCCTGCTCCTCGCCGACGCGCTCGCGCAGCGCCACCTTCGCCCCCCACCCCCCGGAGGATCCATGACCACCGCCGCCCTGCCCGATGTCTTCACGTCGCTCGAGTCCGAGGTACGCAGTTACTGCCGGTCCTGGCCCGCGGTCTTCGACCGCGCCCAGGGCGCCCGGATCCACGACACCGCGGGCCGCTCCTGGCTCGACTTCTTCGCCGGGGCGGGCGCACTGAACTACGGGCACAACAACCCGCACCTCAAACGCGCGCTCCTCGACTACCTGGAACGCGACGGCGTCACGCACTCGCTCGACATGTCCACGGCCGCCAAGCAGGCGTTCCTGGAGAGGTTCGAGGAGGTCGTCCTGCGTCCGCGCGGCCTCGACTACAAAGTGCAGTTCCCCGGGCCGACCGGAGCCAACACCGTCGAGTCGGCGCTCAAGCTGGCCCGCAAGGTGACCGGCCGCGAGGCGGTGGTCGGCTTCACCAACGCGTTCCACGGCATGACGCTCGGCGCACTCGCGGTCACCGGCAACTCGATGAAGCGCGCGGGCGCCGGGATCCCACTCGTGCACGCGACGCCCATGCCGTACGACAACTACCTCGGCGGCCAGACCCCGGACTTCCTGTGGTTCGAGACGCTGCTGCAGGACAGCGGCAGCGGCCTCAACAAGCCGGCCGCCGTCATCGTCGAGACCGTGCAGGGTGAAGGCGGCGTCAACGTCGCCCGTCCGGAGTGGCTGCGCGGTCTGGCCGAGCTGTGCGCACGGCACGAGATCCTGCTGATCGTCGACGACGTGCAGATGGGCTGCGGCCGCACCGGTCCCTTCTTCAGCTTCGAGGCCGCCGGGATCACGCCCGACATCGTGTGCCTGTCCAAGTCCATCAGCGGCTACGGCCTGCCCATGGCCCTCACCCTGTTCCGCCGCGACCTGGACCTGTGGGCGCCCGGCGAGCACAACGGCACCTTCCGCGGCCACAACCCGGCCTTCGTCACCGCGACCGCGGCCCTCGACTTCTGGCGCGACGACGCCCTGGAGAAGCAGACGCTCGCCGCGGGCGAGCGGATCGGCCGCGCCCTGGCCGAGCTGGCCCAGGAGTACGCGCCGCTGGGCGCCGAGGCGCGCGGCGCCGGCCTGATCCGCGGACTGGCGTTCGACGACCCGGGCACCGCCGACCGGATCGGCGCCGCCGCGTTCGAGCGCGGCCTGCTCGTGGAGACCTCCGGACCCCGCGGCGAGGTGCTGAAGCTCATGCCGCCGCTCACCGTGACGACCGCGGAGATCGACGAGGGCCTCGCGCTGCTCGCCGACGCCGTCCGGGCGGTGGTGCCCAAGACGACCGCAGCCTGACCCCCGATCGAACGAACTGCGAGGAACCCCACACATGATCGTCCTGTCCATCGACGACCTCGACGGCACCGAGCGCGACGTGCGCGCCGAGACCTGGCGCAGCCGCCGCATGGTCCTGGCCCGCGAAGGCGTCGGCTTCTCCCTGCACGAGACCGTGATGTACGCGGGCACCGAGACGTCCATGTGGTACGCCAACCACATCGAAGCCGTGTACTGCGTCCAGGGCCACGGCGAACTGACCGACGACGAAACCGGTGAGCGGCACCGCATCGGCCCCGGCTCGCTCTACGTCCTCGACGGCAACGAGCGCCACACCATGCGGCCCGCCGGCGACATGCGGTTCGTCTGCGTCTTCAACCCGCCGTGCACCGGACGGGAGGTCCACGACGAACACGGGGTCTACCCCCTGCTGACCGAGGAGGCGGTCTGATGACGATCCGAACCGACACGGAGAGCGCGCCGTCCGTCGACGCGTACCCGACCCGCGAGGCGGCGACCGCGTACGTCGAGGCCCCGCGCCCCGATCCGGTCGTCTGGACCGGCGGGCCGCCCGGACCGCTGACCCCCGCGGAGCTGGACGGCTATCGGAGAAACGGTTTTCTGACCGCGGAGTCGCTGCTCAACCCACTCGAAGTCGCACAGTTCCTCGGCGAGTTGCACCGGCTGCGTACCGAACCCGACGGGCGCCGCGACGAGCGCGCGATCCGCGAGCCCGGCTCGGACGAGGTGCGGTCGATCTTCGAAGTCCACCGCATCAGCCCGATGCTGGCCCGGCTCGCCGCCGACCCCCGGCTGGTGGCGCGCGCCCGGCAGGTGCTCGGCTCGGAGGTCTACATCCACCAGAGCCGGGTCAACTACAAGCCCGGCTACGGGGGCAACGGCTTCTACTGGCACTCGGACTTCGAGACCTGGCACAGCGAGGACGGCATGCCCCGCCCGCGCGCGCTCAGCGTCTCGATCGCGCTGACCGACAACCTGCCGAGCAACGGGCCGCTGATGATCATGCCCGGCTCGCACCGCACGTTCCTGCCGTGCCCCGGCCGCACGCCGCCCGAACACCACCGGGTGTCGTTGCGCGACCAGCAGGTCGGCACGCCGGGCCCGGCGGACGTACGGCGGCTCGCGGACCGGCACGGCATCGCGCAGGTCACCGGGCCGGCCGGGTCGGCGACGTTCTTCGACTCCAACTGCATGCACGGGTCGAACGGCAACATCACGCCGTACGAGCGCGCCAACGTGTTCATCGTCTACAACAGCGTGGAGAACGCCCTCGTCGAGCCGTTCGCCGCACCGGCGCCGCGCCCCGAGCAC
>NZ_JBEZFP010000076.1:0-44593 GCF_040649515.1 Streptodolium elevatio | reverse complement strand
GCGTGTTCGGCGTGTTCGGCGTGTTCGGCGTGTTCGGCGTGTTCGGCGTGTTCGGGCGCCGACGTCGGTGGCGGCCCCGTGGCACGTTCCGTGGTCGGGAACGCGCCCGGGGCCGCCGGCGTCTCCGCGTCGGCGGGCGCGGTGGTCCGGCGTGGAACCGCAGGTGTTCCTTCGTGTGGGCGTACCGGAAGGCGCCCTAGCTGTTGAGTCGAGCGTTTGATTGCCGTGAGAATGTCCGGCGTCCGCTCGCACCATGATTGACGGTTTGGTTCGGGCGGATTGTCGGCATTGCGACCGGCCGGGTGACGTCAGACGGCTACGCGCGTTGTGGAGAGTGGGAGAAGGTTTCGTCTCGGGCGGCACCACAGCCACATCGCGATGGCACGCTGAGAAGGTGTGGCGGGTGGTCGGGAGGCGCGGCACACTGATGATCCACATTCAGGCCGTACGGCTTCGTACGGACTGGGCGGCCGGGAAGACTCCGGCAGGGGGCGGTTGCACGGAGCGGGACGGGGACTGAGGAGAGCCATGGACGCAACCCCGCGGGGAGTCGGCGACGAACGCCCGGCCCCGCAGGGCAGGGGCGCTGCCGCGACCGGGACGCGCGACGACAGCGCGCCGGTCGCGGGAGCGGCGGATGCGGCAGGCGCCGCGACGGCCGATGCGGCGGGGGCCGAGGGGGCGCGGAGCGACGAGCGGCTTGGCGACAACGGGCTTGGCGACAACGGGCTTGGCGACAACGGGCTTGGTGGCGAGCGCGGTGCGGATGAGCGCACTGTGGACCAGCACGATGTGGACCAGCACGATGTGGACGAGCACGCCGCCGAAGCGCGGCGGGGCGAGCGCATGGGGCGGGCCGAGCGGGTGCGCCGCGCGGTGGAGGCCGAAGGACCGGCAGGTGTGCTGGGCAGCGACCTGAACGGGCGCGCCGATCTGTCGGCGGGTGAGTACGCCGGGGACGGCGTCGTGGGCGGCGCCGACGGCGCGCGTACGCACGATGCCGCCGGTACCGGCGCGGCGGAGGTTCCGTCGGCTTCCGGGGACGGGCCGGTGCCTCGGCGCGAGCGGCCGGGCCGGGTGGAATACCCGTGGCGGTTGGCTCGGTTCGACGACGCCGAGGTCGAAACGGACGACCGCGCGCCCGAGTTCGGGATGGGCGCGGCGGACGGTGCCGAGGGACGCGATACGCCACGCGATATGCCACGCGACGCGCGACGCGACGGACGCGACGGAAGTGCCGGACACGTGTCCGGCGGGCCGGTGTTCGAGCGGTTCGGGGTCGGTTCGTACGCGTCCGACGGGCACGACTCCGGCGGCAACGGAGCGAACGGCCACGAGGCCAACGGGCACGGGGCCAACGGGCACGCCCCCGGTCCTGGATCCGACGGGTATGCGCGCGACGGTCTGAACAAGGCGTACGTGCAGCCTGTTCCCGAGCCGGGGGCGGGCGCGGGGACCGATGCGCGGGCAGGGCGTACGACGCCTTTCGTCGGCGAACCGGCGGACTCCTCCGGCGGCTTCGAGGGCATCGGCTCGGCGGGTGCGCATGCGGGCCCGCCGATCGGGGCGTACCCCGCCCACAACGCGACGCCCGGACCCAACGCGGTAGTGCAACTGGCCGTCGGCGAACACCTGCTCACGATCGGTGGCCCGGACGGCAGTGAGGTCGTACCGCTGCCCGCGACGTCCCGCCCCCTGCCGGTCCGCGCTCCGGTCGCGCCGCGTTCGACCGGGTATCCGCCGCTGGGCAGGCAGGCCGAGATCGAGGAACTGCGCGGACTGCTCGCCCGCGGAACGTCGGTGCGGGTGGGCGGGCCCGCCGGGATCGGCCGCAGCACGCTGCTGAAGTACCTCGCGTCCGGTGATGCCGCCGGCGCGCCGGACGGCGTCATCGCGCTCAGCGGCCACGGGCGCGGTCTCGACGACCTGCTGCAGGAGTTCCACGACGCGTGCTTCTCGGGGGAGCCGTACCGGCCGACGCGCGCAGCCCAAGCCGAACTCCTGTCCGGAGTAGCCGCGTTGGTGGTCGTCGACGACCTCGACCTGTCGCCCGACGAGACCGAGGAACTGCTCGGCATCGCGCCCGAATGCGCGTTCCTGGTGGCGTCCAAGTCCTCGGCGGAGGGGATCGACGCCGCCGTACGCGCGGAGTCGCCGTTCTTCGAGATCACCCTCGGCGGACTCCCGCAGGAAGCGGCGTTCGCGCTGCTCGCGCGGGCGGCCGGACGGGAGTTGGACGACGAGGAGCTCGGCTGGGCGGCGGCTCTGTGGTTCGAGGTCGACGGGCATCCGGGCCGCTTCGCCCAGGCGGGCGCGCTGCTCGCGAGGCTCGGCACCGGAGTGGTTCGGCCCGAGAGCGACTACGACGACGAATTCGGGCTGCCGATACCGGAGTTGCCGTCCCCCGGTGAGCCCCAGTTGTTCGTGCCGAGACTCGTTCCGCTGTTGTCGCGACCGGCTCAGCAGGTGCTGCGACTTGGTGCGGCGCTGGACGGTGTCCTGCCCGACCCCGCGCACCTGCCCGCGCTGACCGGCGCGGTGGACGCGCACGGCGCCGCCGCCGAACTCGTCTCCGCTGGACTGGTCGTCCTGGAGGGCGGTCGCCACCGCCTGGCCGGCGGGGTCGTCGACGAGTCGGTGGGCGTGATGCGCGGCCCGTCCTCGTGGGCGGTCGCCGCGATACAGCACTTCACGTGGTGGGCCTCGCATCCCACGGTGACGCCCGCCCAGGTCGCCGACGAGGCGGACGTGATCCTCGCCTGCCTGCGCGAGGTGGAGCGGCTGGGCAAACTGAGTTCGGTACGCGTGCTCGCGCGCGCCGCCGCACCGGCCTTCGCGTCGGCGTTGCGGTTCGAGGCCTGGCGCGACTGCCTGGAAATCGGCGCCGCGGCCGCGGCGGCTTCCGGCGCGGTCGGCGAACAGGCCTGGTTCCGTCACGAGTTGGCCGTACACGCGCTGTGTACGGGCGAGCCGCAGCGGGCCCGCGAGGAGGCGACCGCGGCGACACGGCTGCGCGACGCGTCGGACAAGCGCGGTCTGGCCGCGGACCGGCGCATTCTCGTACTGTCCGGCGAACGGCCCGGTGCGTTCTCGACGCAGGAGGCCGGTTCCGCGGCGCTCGGTCGGCGCCGGGCAATGTCGGCGTCCATGGCGGGCAAGCGCGGCGTCATGACACTCGGCGCGGCCGGACTGCTTGTGGTGACGCTCGCCGTCGTCGTGGCCCTCGGCAGCGACGCGCCGGGCAGCGGCGGCGGGCCGACCGACGACACGACGGTGAGTGTGTCGGACGTACCGGTGGGAGACGGCAGTTCGCCGGTGGGAGCCGCGGTGCCCCCCGCTTCGCAGGCGGGCCGCGCACCTTCGACGGGGACGTCGGCAGGAGAGTCGGAATCGGCCACACCGACCGGCATACGCAGCACCCCGGGTACCAAGTCTCCGTCCGCGACGGCGACCACCCGGGGTGCGACCACCGCGCCGGCCACCCAACCGGGCCAGAACCCCGGGCCGGGGCCGTCGCAGCCGCCGCCCGTGATACCGCCTCCGGTGACGTCGCCTCCGCCGACGCCGCCCAAGTCGACGCCACCGGCCAGCCCCCCGACGACCACGCCGCCGGTTACGACTTCGGCGCCGACGACGGAGCCCGGGACGGGGACCGCGGAACTGGCGGCAGTAGGTGTCGATTCGTCTGCGAGTTGACGCCGTACATAGCAACTTCGCGCTGGTTGGCTAGACTTCGGGACGCGGCTTTGTGCGGTACTGATGCTTCCAACGGGGGAGGCGAGCACCTTGTATCTGTCGCCTGAGGATCGGGCGTACGTCGGCAAGCTGAAAATGGACCTGGCGTCGCTGACCGAGTTCGAGCGGAGCGTCCGGTCGGCGCTGGACGAACTTCTCGTCGAGACCGGCTCGATGGCCAAGTTCGGCGGACTCGGCGTCGCCGGCGCCGACCATGGAACAGGGTTCAACGAGGCGTACGCGATCGGTATCGTCACCGCCTTTGCCGTCGGCGATGTCAGCGACTTCCTGCGCATGCTCCACCGGCAGATGGAGGCGTTGGCGCTGACGATCAAGATGATCAGCGACGAAACCGCCGAGACCGACGAAGAGCGGCGCGCCCAACTCTCGAAGCTGTTGTACGGCGACAAGCCCGGCAGGGAGCCCTGGAACGCCGACCCGGCGCCGCAGGGTGCCGCCGTTCCGCCCGCCGCCGTTCCGCCGACGAACGCGGCGACACCCGGCAGCGTTGCCGGTACCGATGGCTGAGTATTGCGACCACACGGGGGAGGCGACGGCGCGTGGAGTGGGTGGAAACGAATTTTGAAGTCATGAGTCATGAGGCACTGCTTGGCCTGATCTCGGGAGGACACGGGGAGAGGGTCGCAGCGGTCGGACGGAGCCTGGTCAGTGCCGCGGACAAGATCCAGGAGGCGGCGGACGCGCTGCGGATGAAGTCCGGCCAGGTGGCCTGGGAGGGAGGCTCCGCCCAGGCGTTCCAGTCGTGGACGTCGGACCTGGTCACCGCGGGCTACCAACTGGCCGACTTCACCAGGGGGACCGGGACCAACGTCGAGATCGCCGGCAACAAGCTCGCCGAGACGGTGAAGACGATCCCGAAGATCTCAGCCGAGGACGTGGCGCTCCTGAAGGTGATGGAGGACAACCCCGTCGCGGCCGCGATGTTCGACCCCGTCACCGGCGTGACCGCGTACGACCAGGCCAAGGCGGCAGTGGAAGGACCTCGCCTGGAGGCGGTCCAGCAGATGCACGCGCTCGCGTCGACGTACGTGAGCGCGGCCCAACAGATCGGTCGTCTGCCCAAGCCGCAGTTCAGGCCGCCGCCGAACCCGTTGAACGTCGGCCCGCGGTATGACGAAAACTACGAGGACATCGGTGGTGCCGCCGGTGTCGCGGGTGCCGCCGCCGTTGCCGCCGCGAGCCAGACCTCCCTGGCCGGCGGACCGTCAGGGAGCGGACCCGCCACCCCGTATACCTCGCCCTCGAATTCGTCGGTAGGCGCCTGGCCGCCACCGCAGAGCGCCGGC
Source organism: Streptodolium elevatio (assembly GCF_040649515.1). Taxonomy (GTDB): domain Bacteria; phylum Actinomycetota; class Actinomycetes; order Streptomycetales; family Streptomycetaceae; genus Yinghuangia; species Yinghuangia elevatio. The sequence continues at coordinate 39,551 of NZ_JBEZFP010000076.1, read as the reverse complement.
GCGCCGCCGGTCGTCACCGCCGGTCAGGTCACGCCGGGGGCGCTGCCGCCCGGCTCGAATCTGCTGGCTCGGACGCCGTCCGCGCCCACCACGGCGCGGCATCCGAGCGCGCCGTACCTGGGGCAGGGCAGCGGCTCCGGACCGAACACGACCGGCCCGACCGCGCCAGTGGTCGGTCGGCCGCCGGGGGCGGTTCCGCCGTCAACTGGTCCCGGTCGGGTCGGCGGGACAACCGGGAGCACGAAAGCCTCCGGACCGGTACGCGGCGGGACACCCGGCATGGCCGGGGGGACCTCGGGTGGCCAGGCGCGCCCCGGCACCACGGGAAGCGGACGTACACCAGGGGCTCCCGGCCTGCGCACCGGTGGCATCGAAGGCGGTACGACGCGACCCGGTCAGATGGCCGGGCCGGGTGAAGCCCGCCCCGGGACAACTCCACGGACAGGCGTTCCCATGGGAGGTGTTGGCGGGGCCGGTGCGACCGGCGCCGCCGGGTCCACGAGTCGGACCATGGCAGGACGTCCCCCGATCGGGACGCCGGGCGGCGCGGTCGGCGGGGACCCGGCGCGCGGCGGCACCGCGAGCCGAGGGCAGTTCTCCTCCGGTGGCTCGGGACTGCGTTCTGGACTGGCTCAGTCGGTACACCCGGAAGGCACCACGCCGGGTAGTGCAGGTCAACGCTCCGCCCGCCCGATGGGCGGGATGATGGGGGCGGGCGCAGGCGCGGGTTCCGACGAGCGTGCTCGCCGTCGCCGGGCGGACTACCTCGAAGAGGACGAAGAGACCTGGGGCGACGGGCAGCCCGGCGGAGCCGTACCTCCGGTGATCGGCTGACGTGTGCGCTCTTTACGAAGTGGTCGAAGCAGATTGCTCTGCGGGATGGGTGCGGCGGTTCTGCTGACCGTCACGGGGCTGGTCGCCGTACCGACGGCACAGGCTGCCGTGGAACCGATGCGACCGAAGCAGTGGTACCTCGACAAGTGGAAGATCGACGAGGTATGGAAGACCACGCAAGGAGAAGGGGTCACGGTCGCCCTGATCGATTCCGGCGTCGACTCGACCCACCCGGACCTCGTCGGCCAAGTCGTCGGCGAGCCGTACGGCACCGGTGACGCCGACAGTCCAAGGGGCCACGGGACCGGAATGGCTTCGCTGATCGCCGGTACAGGGCGTGGCGCGGACGGCAAGGGCATCGTCGGGGTGGCACCGAAGACGAAGATCGTCTCGTACAACGTCGTCAGGCCTTCGGGTGGCGTCGACTTCACCTACGAGCAGGCTGTTCGCATGGCCGCGGACTCGCCCGCGAAGATCATCAGCGTTTCCAAGGGAGACGGGCCGTCTCAGTCACTCGCAGAAGCTTTTGCGTACGCTCAGAGCCGCGGAAAACTCGTGGTGGCGGCAAGCGGCAACCGAAATGAAGTGCCGCTGCTGATGCCGCCGTATCCGGCTGGATACCCGGGAGTTCTCGGAGTCGGCGGGTACAGCAACGGCGGCAAGCTCTGGGACGGTTCGGTGCAGGGCTATTGGGTCTCGCTGGCCGGCCCGGCGGAGGATGTCCCGTCCGCGTGTACCGGTCCCACCCGCTACTGCATCGGGGACGGCACGTCCGCCGCGACCGCCCTCACCTCCGGTGTGGCCGCGCTCCTCTGGGCGAAGCACCCCGACTACACGGCCAACCAGATCATCAAGGTCCTGACCGACTCGGCCAACAAACCGCTGGAAGGGCCCGTGCCGAACGACGCCCTCGGCTACGGCAACGTCAGTCCCCGCAACGCCCTCAACTGGACGGGGGATCCGGGCCCGCCCGACGTGAACCCCTTGGTGGGCAAGCGAGGCAATCTCCCGACCACCGCCCCCTCGGGGCAACCCGCGCCGTCGACCGCCCCCTCCGCCGCACCCGCGCCCGCCTCGACCACACCGGCCGCGGACACCGCAGCCGACGCGGCCGCCGGAGACGATGACGGCGGCGGTTCCGACAGCCTCGTGCCGGTCGTCGGGATCCTCGTCGGCGGGGTCGCGGTCCTCACGGTGATCGTGTGGGTGTACGTCCGCTCCCGCACCAAACGCCGAGGCCCTCCCGGGGCAGGCCCGCCGCCCCCGGTGCCGACGTACGGGCCCCCGCCACCACCCGGGCCGTATCGCTGACCCCGGCGGGTCGAACGTTCAACTCTCAGCAGGCCGGGACCAGTTCGGTGACTTCCGCCTCGGTCAGCACCCAGACGTCGGGGACGTAGCCGGTCTTGCCGCCGGGTGTGGTGACCTTGTCCCACAGTGTGGTGGCAAGGCCGTTGCGGCCGTACACCTTCGGCCCGGTGGCGTGGCAGATCAGGGTGACCGCGCTGTCGTACTCGATCCGCACGACGAAGTCACCGGTGTGCGCGGGCGCCGAACGGACAATCAGGCCCTGGGGGTTGCGCGTGTACGCGGTCTTCCCCTGGGCCACGTGTTCCGCCGTCGCCGATGCCGCGCCGGAGGCTCCAGGGGCCGGGGCCGGCTGGCCCGCCGGGGGTCGGCCCGCCTGGGTGCCGGGCGAAGCGGAGGCGGCTCCCGGCGATCCGGGTGCCACCGAACCGGCGTCCGGGGAACTGGAATCGGCGGTATTGGCGGTGGGGGTACCGCCGTTGCCCGAGGTCAGAACCACGATCACCACGACGATTGCGAGCGCAACCGCGATCCACATGCCCCGGGACAACCGGAGTCCGCCCCCCGCGCCCGGTGTCTCGTCCCCATCGCCCTTGGGCCGCCGTTGCACCTGGTTGCGGAGCCAGGAAAACAACGAGGGCGCCTCGTCGGCCACTTATGGCCCTCCTCGGTCGAACTCGCGTGTCCGAAAACCAGGCTACCTACCACGCAGCGATCCGGTACGGGCAAATCCGGCGATTAGCCGGAAAGTTGATCGCCCGTCAGCCGACTTCCATCCAGTCGTTTCGCTTCACGGCACCCCGCGGGCAGGGTCGAGAGCCGTACCACCCGCGGCGGCTCAGCGGCTCAGCCATGCGCCGACGTGCTGCGCGACGTGCTGTGACGTGCTGCAACGTGCTGCGACGTGACGTGACGCGCGGCTGATACGAAGGTGACGCGCGCTAATCCGAGGCGCCAGAAGGCGGCGGAAGGCGGCGCGCGGCCGCTCGATCCACCCGCTAGAACAGCTTGAGCTTGTCGTCCTCGACGCCGCGCAGCGCGTCGTAGTCCAGGACGACGCAGCCGATGCCCCGGTCCGTCGCGAGGACCTTGGCCTGCGGCTTGATCTCCTGCGCCGCGAAGATGCCCTTGACCGGCGCGAGCAGGGGGTCGCGGTTGAGGAGTTCGAGGTAGCGGGTCAGCTGCTCCACGCCGTCGATCTCGCCGCGGCGTTTGATCTCGACGGCCACGGTGCCGCCGTCGGCGTCCTTGCACAGGATGTCGACGGGGCCGATGGCGGTCGGGTACTCGCGGCGTACGAGGGTCCAGCCGTCACCGAGGGTGGTGATGCGGTCGGCGAGGAGTTCCTGGAGGTGTGCCTCGACGCCGTCTTTGACGAGGCCCGGGTCGACGCCCAGTTCGTGCGACGAGTCGTGCAGCTTCTCCTCGATGGTGATGATCAGCTTCTCGCCGGTCTTGTTGATCACCGTCCAGGTGCCCTCTTCCTCCTTGAGGGTGCACGGCGGGCTCATCCAGTTGAGCGGTTTGTACGCTCTGTCGTCCGCATGGATCGACACGCTCCCGTCGGCCTTGACCATGATCAGGCGCTGGGCGGAGGGCAGGTGGGCGGAGAGCCGTCCCGCGTAGTCGACGGTGCAGCGGGCGATGACGAGACGCATGGGCCCCAGCCTAACGGGCGGGGCGACAGTGGCCGCCCGCGACGGCCGGACGGCGGAAGGCTTCGACGCCGCCACGGCACGGGTCGGCAAGTGGCCCGGAGTCGAGAACAACACCATGGATCGCGTGCAGGCGCCGTTCCCATCGAGGGGCGCCGGTGGGACGGGGCGGGCGGTCCGTCGCCGGGTCGGGCGACCCGCGGCTCTGGTACATCCCGTGCCGACTGACTTACGGTGAGTCAAGCCTTCTGGCCCGTAAGCCAGTTGGTGGGAGGGAGTTCAGTATGTCGCTCGATGTGCCGCCGGGTCTTCTGGCGCAGGCCGAAGCCGGGGACGTCAACGAAGCCGAATTCGTCGAATGTATCCGCACTTCCTTGCCCTACGCGTGGGACCTGATCGCCGAGTTGGTCGTCCGACTCGACGTGGACGGCGGGGAGTTCGCCGACAACCAGGTGCCGCCGCCGGATGAGGAGGCGCGGGGGCAACTGCTGCGCGCGCTCGCCAGCGACGCCATCCGGGGTGCGCTGGAACGGCATCACGGTGTGAAGCTGGCGTTCCAGAACTGCCATCGCGTCGGGGTGTTTCCCGCGGGTACGGAGGAGACCGCGCGGTACCGCGCGTTCACGTCGGTCCGCGGTCAACTGCTGAACCAGTCGCCGCTTCTGCGGGACTGCTGAACCGCTTCGACAAGACACCGGCCGGGCCTGTTGCCAGCAGGTCCGGCCTGCGGTTTGCTGAGCTGAGCGAGCGCTAGTAAATGATCTACCGCGGTCTCGACCGCCCCCGCAAGTTCCCTCTTCCGACCTCATCAGGGGAGCTCATGGGCATCATTCAGCCTCTGCACCGCCACGCACAGCAGAGCCCCGACAAGCCGGCGCTCGTCGAGGGCACCGCGACCGTCACGTACCGCGAACTGCGCGACCGCGTCGCCCACAGCGCCGGCGCCCTCCAGGCACTCGGCCTCGGCGACGGCGAGCGCGTGGCGATCCTGTCGCTCAACTCGATCCGCTACATCGAGGTGCTGGCCGGCACGATCTGGGCAGGCGGGGTGCTGAACCTGGTCAACATCCGGTGGAGCCCCATCGAGATCGCCTACTCCCTCGACGACTCCGAGACGAAAGTGCTCGTGGTCGACGACGTGTTCGCCCCCATGGTCCCGAAGCTGCGCGAGCTGAGCAAAAGCCTGGAGACCGTGGTGCACTTCGGCGTCGGGCCGACCCCCGAGGGCATGCTCGCCTACGACGACCTGTTGGCCGACTCCGCGCCCGTCCCCGACGCCGGGCACGGCGGCAGCGACCTCGCCGGCATCTTCTACACCGGCGGAACGACCGGCTTTCCCAAGGGCGTCATGCTCAGCCACACCAACCTGTTGACGTCCGTGATGGGCGGCCTGGTGGCCACCGCGCGCCTGCGCGACGGCGAGGACTCGTCGGTGCTGCACGCGGCGCCCATGTTCCACATGGCGGGCTTCGGCACCTGGCTGATGGCCTCGGTCATGGGCATCAAGCAGATACTGCTGCCGTTCTTCGAGCCCAAGGCGGTCCTGGAAGGCGTCGAGAAGCACCGGGTCACCGAGATTTTCCTGGTGCCCACGATGATCCAAATCGTGCTGGACCACCCGGACTTCGCCAAGCACGACCTGGGGTCCATCCGCTTCCTGTCGTACGGCGCCTCGCCCATCAGCGACGCGCTGCTGGAGCGTACGTCGCAGGCGCTGCCGGACGCGCGGCTGTGCCAGGCGTACGGCCAGACCGAGTTGTCGCCCCTCGTCACCATGTTGCTGCCGGAGGACCACGAGGAGCGGAACCCCGGCCGCCTGCGCTCCGCGGGCCGCCCCCTGCCGCACAACGAGTGCCGCGTCGTCGACCCCGACGACAACGAGGTCCCGCGCGGTGTCGTCGGCGAGATCTGCGCGCGCGGCGACCACATCATGCTCGGCTACTGGAACCGCCCCGAGGAGACCGCGGAGGCGCTGCGGGGCGGCTGGATGCACTCGGGCGACCTGGGGTTCATGGACGACGACGGATACGTGACCGTCGTCGACCGGCTCAAGGACATGATCGTCACCGGGGCCGAGAACGTTTACTCGGCCGAGGTCGAGAACGCCATCAGCGCGCACCCGGCGGTCGCGGCGTGCGCGGTCGTGGGCGTACCGGACGAGCGGTGGGGCGAGCGCGTGCACGCGGTCGTCGTGCTGCACCAGGGCGCCGAGCTGACCGAGCGGGAGCTGCGCGACCACACCCACGGGCTCATCGCGGGCTACAAGTGTCCGAGATCGGTGGAGTTCGTCGACGAAATGCCGCTGACGGCCGCGAACAAGGTCGCCAAGAACGTGCTGCGCGAGCGCGTGAAGGCCGCCGCGGCCGCGACACCCGAGGAGGCCACGTCATGACCACGTCCGTCGAGTCGCCGGCGGTCCAGCCGGTGCGCGAAACGTTTCCCTCGCTGAACCCCGCGAACGGCGCCGAGATCGCCCGCTACCCGGTCGACGGCGAGCCCGAGGTCGCGGACGCCGTAGCGCGCGCCCGCAAGGGTGCCGAGTGGTGGGCCGCGCTCACCGCCGGCGAGCGCAAACGCCGCCTCGGTGCCTGGGCCGCCACCATCACGCGGGACCGGCGGGCATTGTGCGAGCTGGTGCACGAGGAGAACGGCAAGCCGCGCGACGACGCGTTCCTCGAGGTCCTCCTCGCGTTGGAGCAGCTCACCTGGGCGGCGAGCCACGCGGGCCGGGTCCTGCGCCGCCGCCGGGTCGCCGGCAGCCTGGCGATGATGAACCAGGCCGCGACCGTCGAGTACCACCCGCTGGGCGTCGTCGGCGTGATCGGGCCGTGGAACTACCCGGTCTTCACGCCGATGGGGTCCATCGCGTACGCCCTCGCCGCCGGCAACGCCGTCGTCTTCAAACCGAGCGAATTCACCACCGCCTCAGGGGTGTTCCTGGCGGACTCCTTCGCCCGCGCCAACCCCGACGCGGACACCGGCGTCTTCCAGGTCGTCACCGGGTTCGGCGCCACGGGTGCCGCGTTGTGCTCCGCCCGCGTCGACAAGGTCGCGTTCACCGGGTCGTCGGCCACCGGCCGCAAGGTCATGGCGGCGTGCGCGCAGAACCTGACGCCCGTGCTGATGGAATGCGGCGGCAAGGACGCACTGATCGTCGCGGAGGGCGCGGACGTCAAGGCGGCCGCGGACGGCGCCCTGTGGGGCGCGCTGGCCAACGCCGGCCAGACCTGCGTGGGGATCGAGCGCGTGTACGTCGTCAAGGGCCTCGAAGACGCGTTCATCGACGCGATCCGCGAAGGCGCGGCCGAACTCAAAACCGGCGCCGACGCCGAGGACCGGGTGTACGGGCCGATGACCATGCCCGGCCAGATCGACGTCGTACGCCGCCACATCGAGGACGCCATCGCCAAGGGCGCCACGGCCGTGGTCGGCGGAGTCGACTCCGTCAAACCGCCGTTCATCGACCCGGTGGTGCTCGTCGACGCACCCGAGGACAGCGCCGCGGTGTGCGAGGAGACGTTCGGCCCGACCATCACGGTCCGGACCGTCGCCGACGCGGACGAGGCCGTGCGGCTGGCGAACGCGACCGAGTACGGGCTCTCCGCTTCGGTGTACGCCGGCAGCGCCCGCCGCGGCGCGGAGATCGCCCGGCGGCTGCGTACCGGCATGGCCTCGGTCAACGCGGTCATCGCCTTCGCCGGAGTGCCGGGCCTGCCGTTCGGCGGCGTCGGCGAGAGCGGGTTCGGCCGCACGCACGGCGAGGACGGGCTCAAGGAGTTCGCCCGCGCCCAGTCGGTCACGCGCAAGCGCTTCTCGGCGCCGCTCGACCCCACGACGTTCAGGCGCAGCCCCGCGACCATGAAGGTGCTCGACCGGTACGTGACCCTGAGGTTCGGCAGGAAGTAGCCGCAAACACAAGCCGGTTGCCGGTGTGGGGCACGCCTGCGCGCACCGCCGCGGAGGCAAGAGTGCACGGCCCGCCGCGTAGCTGACCGCGTACAGCTGACCGCGTACAGCTGACCGCGTACAGCTGACCGAGTTCAGCTGACCGAGTTCAGCTGATCGAGTTCAGCTGATCGAGTTCAGCTGATCGAGTTCAGCACCGTGCGCACGGCCCCGCACCGGCATTCGGTTCCCGGCTCCGGCACCCGGACGAAGGACGAGACGCCATGCCGTCGCCCCCGCACGACGGCCGTGCGCCGCGACACCATGTCGCGCCCGGTCAGGACCCGCCGCCTCGAAGACGGTCGCGCCGCTACGCCTTGCTCGCGATCGCCTGCGTGGTCGCCGTCGGCGCCGCGGGCTTCGTCACCGTGCGCACCTTCGAGGACGACCGGCCCGCCGGCGACGGATCCCTCTGCTGGGGCACGCTCACTCCCGCCGAAATCGGCGAACTGCTCCCGCAGAGCAAGCAATACCGGGACACCGCAGGGCCGTTGGGCTATCCGGCAGCCCCCGAGGAACGCTGCGCGATCTTCTCCGGCACGACCGGCACGGTGTTCCCCGAGCTGGAGTTCGTCATCTACCGGGGGTACGACGCCCTGGTCCGCGACGACTGGTTCGGCCCCGACTCCTCCGTCTCGACGCCGCTCGGCAACAGCGTGCTGGGCGCGGCGTCCGGCTCTGAGGGGTGGGTCGAACTACCCAAGTGCATGCCGCGGGACGGCGAGCGCTACGCCCAACTCCGGGTCAGGATCCCGGTTGCCCGTCAACTGCTCGCCGAGACGCTGGTGCGGACCGCCAACCGGGTACGGAAGCAGGCAGGGTGCAGCGAAGGCAGCCTCCCGCCGCCCGAACCCCGCCCCGAGCGGCCTTCGTCGTCCTTCGATGCCGCGACACTCTGCGGGATCCCGCTCGCCCCCTCACTGCTCGCTGCGCGAACCGACTGGGTGCAGTTGTGGAGCGGCCGCGACGAGCGGCACGAGGACTGCATCGTCGTGGACGGGTCGGCGGAGACGCCGCCGTCGCAGTCGCAGCCGTTGATCCGCGTCGAGGTCTACCGGGACGAGCTCGCCCGTCTCGAGATCTCCCAGCGGCGCGGCAACCAGAAGGCGGGCGAGGTGGCGGAGGCGACGTACAGCTACGGGGGAACGGCCGCGATGTGGGCCATCTGCGGGAACGGGGCGGTGTCGTACATGGTCGGCGTGAAGGCCGCCGCGGGCCCACCAGGCGCTGCGGGTCCGTCCGACGCCGCACATCCACCCGGCGCGGCGGCAGGCTTGCCCAGCGCGGCCGACCTGCTCTATGCGGTGATCGCGGGCAGTCGCGAACGAGACGGCTGCGAATGGTCGCCCCGCACCCCCACGTCCAACTCCGGCCCCTCGTCTCGGTTCTAGGTCTAGCCCTGGCCCCGGCGTCGGCCCCGGCCCTTGCCTCACCCCGTGGTTTGCCTCACTCCGTGGGCGAGCAGTCGGCCGGCCGACCCGACTCCTGCGGCTGTCGCGCCCGAGCGCGGTCAGCCGCGCCGCGTCGCCAGCCGGTAAGTCAGCGTGCGCCGGGCCCAGTTGGTGGTGACCCGGCCCTCGGCGTTCTTGTACCAGCTGTTGCAGTCGGCGGCGAACGCGGTGTCGCGCAGCGCGGCGGCGAGGCGGTCCTGGTGCCGGTCGAACGCGTCCTGCGCGACCTCGTGGACGCCGCCCTCGCGGATCTTGCCGAGGATGAACGCCGCCTGCGACTCGATCATGTGGATGATCGAGTTGTGGCCGAGGTTGGTGCCCGGCCCGTACAGCATGAACATGTTGGGGAAGCCGGGCACCGTGATGCCGAGGTACGCGGCGGCGCCGTCCTTCCACACGTCCTGTAGCGCCACGCCGTCACGTCCGGTGATGTCCATCGGCTTGAGGAACTCGGTGGCCAGGAACCCCGTTCCGTAGATCACCGTGTCCACCGGGCGGTGTACTCCGTCGACGGTGTCGATGCCGGTCCGGATGACGCGGCCGACCGGTTCGGTGACCAGCTCGACGTTGTCGCGCGCAAGCGTCGGGTACCAGTCGTCGGAGATCAGGATGCGTTTGCAGCCGATGGGGAAGCGTGGGGTGAGCTTCGCGCGCAACGACGGTTCGGTGATCTGCTTTTCCAGGTGCTTGCGGGCTGCGAACTCGGCGAGCTTGGCCAGCCTGCCGCCCCTGATGGCCCAGTAGATGACGGTCTCGGCGCGAACGTACGTGAGGCCGCGCAGGAACAGCCGGACGGGCGCCACTTTGTCACGCAGGGTCAGTTCGCGGCGGCCGAACTCGCGGTCTGGCTTGGGCACCACCCAGTTCGCGGACCGCTGGAAGACGAAGAGCTTTTCGGCCTGCCGGGCTATCTCCGGGACGAACTGCACCGCGCTCGGGCCGGTGCCGATCACCGCGACGCGCCGCCCGGTGAGGTCGTGGTCGTGCCGCCACTCGGCGGAATGGAAGGCGGTGCCGGCGAAGTTCCGGAGGCCGGGGATGTCCGGGTAGCGGGGGCGGTTGAGCTGTCCGACGCCGGAGACGAGTACGCGGGCGGCGTGCTCGTCCCCGGCCGCCGTGCGCAGGCGCCAGACCTCTTCGCTCTCGTCGAAGCGGGCGGAGACGATCTCGGTGCCGAGCCGGATGTGCGCGTTCAGGCCGAAGTCGTCGGCGCAGCGGCGCAGGTACGCCAGGATCTCGTCCTGCCGCGGGAAGCTCCGCGACCAACGGCCGTGCTGGGCGAAGGAATAGGAGTACAGGATGCTCGGGACGTCGCAGCCCGCGCCCGGGTAGGTGTTGTCGCGCCACACGCCGCCCAGGTCGTCGGCCTTCTCGTACACGGTGAAGTCGTCGATGCCCGCCTGGCGGAGCCGGATCGCCATGCACAGTCCGGCGAATCCGGCTCCGATGACGGCGACATGCCGCACCCGTGCGTCCGTCCCGGCGGCGTCCCGCCGCTCCTTCGTCTCCGGCACGATCCGCAAACCCCTCCGTCGGGTCCCGTCACCCGGTGCGGGACGTCACGGCCAGTACGGCTTGAGCACGTCGAACGCGTTGGGCAGTCCGAGCCGGAAGCGCAGGTCGTCCGCCCGCCGGAAGCCGGCCAGCGCGGGTTCCTGGTACATCTCCAGGACCCGTGCCGGCGTCGCCGGCGAACCGGCCGCCGCCAGCACGCCGTTGGCCGCTTTGCGCCCCGCCTCGTTCGCCCCCTCCATGGTGGCCAGGTTGACCGAGACCCGTACATAGTCCCCGGCGAGGAAGAGGTTGGGAATACGCGTCGTCGCCTCCGGCCGGTCGTCCCAGGAGCCGACCGTGTTGACCATCAGCGGCTCGTCGTTGGCGACGGACGGGGTGCCGGGCCCGGTGATGCCCGGGTCGAGGAACCACGAGTGGATCGCGGAGTCCGGTACGAGGGAGGCGCCGTTGTCGAGGTTGCCGCGGACCTGGGCGAGGACTTCGTCGACGATCTGCCGGGGGGTGCACTTGCGTGCGGAGACGCCGTACACGATGCCGGGGGAGTCCCAGTCGGAGAGGTCGAGCGACAAGCAGTCCTGCACGCTGCCGTCGCCGTACGTCGCCGCGAAGTCGTTGCGCCAGAACTGCCCTTGCGTGAGCCCGGTGACGGCCCACGGGGAGTCCATGAAGGCCAGGTGTCCGTGCGTGATGGGCGTCCTGCGCTTGAGGTAGATCATCAGGCCGTTCATCCAGTCGGTCTGGAGGCGGCGCAGGCGGCCGAGAGCGGGGTCGGCGGCGACGAGCGCGGGGCTCATCAGCGGTACGGCCCGCTCGACGGGTACGGCGAGGACGTAGTGGTCGGCGTCGACCGTCCCCGCGTTGCCCTGCGGATCGGTCATGCGCGCACCGGTGACGCGGCCGCCCGCGTAGTCGAGCCCGGTGACGGTCCAGCCGACCTTGAACTCGACGCCCATCGAGGTGAGCAGGGCGTGCCAGGGGTCGATCCAGGCCTCGTTGGTGGGGCCGTTCAGCACGCGGTCGGGTGCGCCGTCGTTGCCGCGGCCGAGCATGGTCCACAGGAAGATCTCCACCATCATGGTGATCGTGCGCGTGCTGGCGACGTTCTCCTTGGCCGCGACGAGAGTCGAAGTGAAGGACCGGACAAGGATGTTGCGGTACGCCTCCGACATCCGGTCCATCTGGAGGTACTCGGAGTACGGCATGTACTCCCACTGGTGCCGCCGCCGCAGGTCGCCGCTGGTGAAGAACACGATCATCTTCTCCGCCCAGAAGGCGATCTCCCACCACGGCACCTGGCCGGCCACACTGGCCATCGTCTTGAGTGCGGCGCGGATCGCCTCCGGGGTGAGGTCGTCGAGTCCGCTGGGCAGGACGAGCCGGTTGTCGGGGCGACCGGCCTGCGCGAAGATCGCCTCGGGCGCGTCCACGAGGTTGTCGTGCACGCCGTTCGGATTGCCGGGGAACGGGATGCGCCGCATCGTGTCCGGCACGTTGAGGTAGAAGCCGGGGAAGAAGCGGAACCCGTGCTCGCCGGGCAGGTCCCGGCGGCCGCCTGTGCCGGTACCGGTGACGGGGATGCTGCGCGCCTTGCCGCCCAGCGACTTGCGCTCGTACACCGTGACCTGGAAGCCGCGTTCGGCCAGTTCGTGGGCCGCGGTGAGACCCGCCATGCCGCCGCCGAGGACGGCGACGCGGCGGCCGGGTGCCGCGGCGACGAGTGGGGCGCCGAACGCGGAGGCGGCGAGGGCACCGGTGCCGCCGAGGGCGACGCCGGCCGCCGCCGCGGCGCCGACGCCCACCGCGCCGGACACGAACTTCCGCCGGGTGGGCGGGATTTGCTCCCGCGTGGTGGCGGGCGGCGCCGCCGTGTGCGGCGCGGTGCGGGGGAGGTGCTGCTCGTGCGTGGACACGGGGCCTCCTATGCGGGGTCTCTCCTCGGATCTCCGAAGACGCGGCCGTCGCCACGGCCGCCCTTGGGCTGTGCGGCGTGTGGAGTGCGGGAGTGCTGCCTCAGACCGGTGCTAACCGACACATGTGTCGGCAGGATGCAAGCCGACTATGGCGTCCGTGATACAGCGGGTCAAGAGATGTACCGTTGCCTGTTTTTGACGGAGCGTCAGTGGATCTCGACAGGCTTCGGAGCGTGCTTCGGCCCGCTTCGGGGGCGTGGAATCCGGCGCCGCGGCAGGTGTGTCGGCAGACGTATCGGCAGGAGCCTCAGAGCGTGTCAGGGGCGAATCGGCTGCCGAATCGGCTCGTGTGGCGCGGCCGGACCCGGTCGTCCGGCGGGCCGGCGAGCCGAAAGGCTAGGCGGTCGGCGAATCCGGGAGCGAATCTGGGAGCGAATCGGGCAGCGAGCCCGGGAGCGAGTCGGGTGCGGCGTCGCCCGGTGGGTTCAGCCGCTCCAGGCCGCCCCAGAGCACGTTCGCGGCCATCGTCTCCAGCGTCGCGCGCGGCGTCTCCGGGTGGTGCGCCCACCACTGGGCGACCCCGTCCAGGCTGCTGATCAGCAGCTCGATCAGCACTTCCGCCTCGGGGGACCGCGGATCCAGGCCGGCCCGCTCGGTGTCGTGCGCCATCATGGCCATCACCGACCGCGTGCGCGTCTGCCGGATTCCCCAGCGGACGGCGCTCAGTTCGGGGTCGCCCTCGTCGGTCTGGTCGAACAGCAGGCGCCGGGCGACCGGGTTGGCCTCGGCGAAGTCGAAGTACGCCGCCACCGTGGCCCGCATGCGGGTGTGCCGGCCGCCGCGTCCGGTGATGGCCGCACCCATGTGCGCGACCAGGGTCGCGTTCTGCTCACCCAGCACGGTCAGGAACAGGACGCGTTTGGTGGCGAAGTGCTCGTACAGCACGCTGCGGGTGACCCCGGCGGCCTCGGCTATCTCGCCCATGGAGGCGGCCCCGTAGCCCTTCGCGCCGAAGACCGCGAGCGCGGCGTCCTCGATGCGGCGCCGACGCGCCGGACCGGGCATGCGGCGGCGCACCGCGGAAGGCGGCGTGGTGGGCGCCCCTGCCGAGGGGCGGTCCGGGTGCGGGAGGGCTGCCATGCGCTCAGCGTAGCCGCGCAGGGGGTCTTGTCCGGGGCGCTGTGCCGGGTTTAGCGTCACCAAGAACCGACGTGCCTGTCGGTTGAGATCTTCCGGTGCGACCTTCCGGTTCCGCGCCCTACCTCAGGTTCCGCGCCTCCTCGCAAGTTCCGCGCCTTCCGCGGGTTCCGTGCCTTCCGGAAGTGACACGTCCCGCAACGGCCCGTTCCCGCACGGCGATTCAGGGGGATTCCGTGAGCGAAGAGCACGTCGACGCCATCGTGGTCGGGGCCCGCTGCGCCGGATCGGCCGCGGCCACCGCACTTGCCAGGGCCGGCCGCCGGGTGGTCGCGGTCGACGCGGGCAGATTCCCGTCCGACACGGTCTCCACGCACCTGCTCTTCGCGGGCGGGGTCGCCGAACTGGACCGGCTCGGCGCCCTCGAACGCGTCGAAAAGCTGGACCCGCCAAAGCACTTCGACGCGTACATCGGGTCTCCCGATGCCGAAGTGCGCGGCACCTACTCGCCCGTGGACGGCATCGCGTACGGCATGTGCGTGCGGCGGCCCGGACTCGACTTCGCGCTGGTCGAGACGGCGCGCGCGGCCGGGGCCGAGGTGCGCGAGGGCGTCAAGGTGACCTCGCTCGTGCGGGAGGACGGCCGCGTCGTCGGCGTACGCGCCACCAAGCGCGGCGTGAACGGCGAACTCACCCTGCGGGCACCGCTGGTGATCGGCGCGGACGGACGGCGCTCGACGGTCGCCCGGCTGCTCGGCGTCGACGTCCCCTACCTGTCCAACGCCAACGAACGGGCCGGCTACTACGCGTACTACGAGGACCCGCGAACCGAATGGCACGGCACCGCCGCGATGTGGCTCGAAGGCCGTGAGCTGGGAACCGCGTTCCCCACCGACGGCGGGCTCGTGCTGGCCCTCTTGATGCCGCCCAAGGAGCGGGCGGACGCGTTCCGCCTCGACCTGGAAGGCGAGTACGACCGCACGGTGGCGTCGATCCCCGGCCTGGCGAAACGCCTCGCCGGTGCCACGCGCGCGTCGAAGATCGTGACCTCGGTCGAACAGCCCTCGTACTTCCGCAAGTCCGCGGGACCCGGCTGGGCCCTGGCCGGAGACGCCGGGCACTTCAAGGACCCGGTCACCGCGCAGGGCATCCGCGACGCGCTGCGCTTCGGCCGTCTGCTGGGCGAAGCGGTGGCTCCCGTACTCGGCAACCCGGAGCGGCTGGACCGCGTGGTACGCGCGTGGGAACGCCGCCTGGTCGCGGAGTGCCGCGAGACGTACCACTGGACCAACCGCTTCGCCCGCTCGGACGCGGTGAACCCCCTCCAGGAGCAGATGCTGCGCATGCTCGCCCGGGAACCGCACGGCTCCCGCCGGCTGCTGGATGTCTACTCGCGCGTGCGTAAGCCGAGCGGCCTGATGACCCCGGGCTTCGTCGCCGCCTGCGCTATCGGTGCGATGCGCCGGCGCGGCACCGACCGCAGGGCCCTCCTGCGCACGATCGTCGGCGAACTGCGCACGGAAGCCGCCGTCAAGCGCGACCTCTCCCGCCTCGCCCGCTCCGACGACGGGACGAAGTGACCGACAGCCAAAGGGCCTTCCCGAACCGCGTGGGACGCGCACCCGATGCGCCGCGCGGGATCAGGCGACCCTGACGCTGTGCGGTCCCACCCGCACGGTCACCTCCACCTCACCCCCGAGCGCGGCGGCGTAGGACCGCAATGTCTCCAACCCCATCTACTCAACCCGGCCCCGTTCGATCTGCGAGATTCGAGCCTGGGTAACCCCGAGAACAGCGGCAACTTCGCTCTGCGTCAGTCCGAGGGACTTGCGGAGCTCGGCAAGGTGGTAGCCGGCGATGTAAGCGGCGGTGGCGGTTTGGGCGGCCGCGAGGACGTCCGGATCGGCCATCTGCGGGCTGAGCCGATACGCATCTGCCTTCACGTCCTGCCAACGACGAGCAGTCACTCGGATTCCTTTCGTTCTTGCAGGTAACGGCCGTAACGCAGCTCTGCCGGCGGGAAGGCATGATCTTTCCGGCGAAGTCGGTGCGCGGCAGATGCGGGTGCGATAGAGCGCGCCAGCGCCGGGCTCTCACTGTTCCGCGTCGGCGCGGATCTCCGGGAGGACCTCTTTCCCCAGCCTGTGGATGTTGTCGAGGGTGCGTTCCGGCCGGCCGGCGCCCTCGGCGAAGAGGAGGTGGCGGCGGATGCCCGTGGCCTCGGTGGTACGGCGCAGCGCGGCGATGACGTCGCGCGGCGTGCCGACCGGGTGGATCTCGCACAGGTAGTCCGTGTACGCGTGCGGGTCGCGCATGGTCCGCGCCCGGCCGTCGACCGTCTGGTGCGCGGACAGCCCCCGGTTGAGCCAGCGCGGCAGGGCTGCCTTGAGCTCGCGGACCGCCTCCGCCCGCGAGTCGGCGACCAGCGCCACCGAGGCGGCGGCGTGCTCGACGCCGCGCGGGTCCCGGCCGCAGGCGCGCGCGGCGGCGTCGTACGCGCTGATCATCTCGGCCTTCTCGCAGTCGTCGGCGTGCATGCCGAGCAGCATCGGCAGGCCCTGCCGGGCCGCCAGCGCGGCGGAGGTGGCCGATGTGCAGGCGATGATCGCCGGCGGGTGCGGTCGCGTCAGCGGCCGGGGCACCACCGGGACCGGCCGGAAGCGGAAGTGCTTGCCCTCGGCGCCCACCCGGCGCAGGGTCAGCCAGCGCATCAGGAGGTCGACGGACTCGGCCCAGCCCTCCTCGTCGTACCGCTCGATGCCGCTGCCGAAGACCTCCAGGTCCACCCAGGGCCCGCCGCGGCCGATGCCCAGCGTGAAGCGCCCACCGGACAACTGGTCCAGCAGCGCCGCCTGCTCGCCGAGTGCGACCGGATGGGTGTTGGGCAGCACACTGATGGCCGTCCCTACTCGCAGCCGGTCCGTACGCCCCAGTAGCATTGCCGCAAACGTGACCGCTGACGGGCACAACCCGTACGGCACGAAGTGGTGCTCGGCGATCCATGCCTCGTCGAACCCGGCCTCCTCCGCGGCGCACCCCGCGTCCATGGCGGAGGTGAGCACCGTCCCCTGGTCTCCGGCCTCGAACTGGGCCGCGAGCAGGAAGATCCCCAACTTCATGTGGGCAGCCTCTCGGTATCCCCGCACCCGTCATAACGGGTGAAATCCCCATTGGGGCACGAACGGCTTGTCCGACCGGTCTGTGCCCGTTCGGCAGGGCCTGCAATACTCCCGGCACAGCGCAGGACTACTTAGCGGTAACCAGTGGGACCCGCACAGCAACCCTCAAGGCGTACTCCCCTCGGGGAGACGGCATTCAAGGAGCGCATGATGGCGCGTGACATCACAACGGTCGGCGTGGTCGGCCTCGGCACCATGGGTGCCGGCATCGTCGAGATCCTCGCCCGCGGCGGCGTCCGCGTCATCGGCGTCGAGGTGGACGACGCCGCGGTCGAACGCGGCCTCGCCCGGATCCGCACCTCCACCGCCCGGGCCGTCGAGCGCGGCAAGCTGACCGAGGACGAGCAGGCCGAGCTGTACGCGCGGATCAGCCTCGGCAGCGACCTCACCGCCGTGGCCGACGCCGACCTGGTCCTCGAAGCCATACCGGAGCAGCTCGACCTCAAGCAGGAGATGTTCGCCCAGCTCGACAAGATCTGCGGTCCGGACACCATCCTCGCCACCAACACCTCGTCGCTGTCGGTCACCGAGCTCTCGGTCGCCACCGGCCGCTCGGCCCGCGTCGTCGGCCTGCACTTCTTCAACCCGGCCCCGGTCATGAAGCTGGTCGAGGTCGTCCGCACGGTCGTCACCGAGCCCGACGTCCTGGAGGACGTCGTGGCGCTCGCCGAGAAGCTCGGCAAGGCGCCGGTCGTCGCGGGGGACCGGGCGGGGTTCATCGCCAACGGGCTGCTGTTCGCGTACCTCAACCACGCCGCGGCGATGTTCGAGGAGAAGTACGCCACCCGGGAGGACATCGACGCCGCGATGCGCTTCGGCTGCGGCCTGCCGATGGGGCCGCTCGCGGTGCTCGACCTGGTCGGCATCGACACGGCGTACAACATCCTCCAGCAGATGTACCGCCAGTCGCGCGACCGCCTGCACGCGCCCGCGCCGATCCTCAAGCAGATGGCCACCGCGGGCCTGCTGGGCCGCAAGAGCGGCCGCGGGTTCTACCGGTACGAGGCCCCCGGCTCGTCCGCGGTCGTCGCCGACACCGCGGTCGGCACCGCGGTCGCCGGGACGCCGCGCGAGATCGACTCCGTCGGCGTCGTCGGCTCCGGCACGATGGCGACCGGCATCGTCGAGGTGTTCGCGAAGTCGGGCTACACCGTGACCTTCGTCGCCCGCAGCGACGCGAAGGTCGGTGCGGTCACCGGCGCGCTCACCCGCTCGCTCGACAAGCAGGTGCAGCGCGGACGCCTCAGCGAGGAGGACCGCGACGCGGCGCTCGGCCGCGTCACCGGCACGACGCGCCTGGAGGACCTCGCGGACGCCGACCTCGTGCTGGAGGCGGTCGTCGAGGAACTGTCGGTCAAGCAGGCGCTGTTCGAGAACTTCGACGAGATCTGCAAGCCGGGCGCGGTGCTCGCCACGACCACCTCCTCGCTGCCGGTCATCGAGTGCGCGATGGCGACGAAGCGTCCCGAGGACGTCGTCGGCATGCACTTCTTCAACCCGGCGCCGGTCATGAAGCTGGTCGAGGTCGTGCGCACGGTCACCACCTCGGACGACGTGGTGGCCACCGTCCACGAGGTGTGCCGGCGTACCCGCAAGCACGCGGTGGACTGCGGCGACCGGGCGGGCTTCATCGTGAACGCGCTGCTCTTCCCGTACCTCAACGACGCGGTCAAGATGCTCCAGGCCAACTACGCGTCGGCGGACGAGATCGACACCGCGATCAAGACCGGCGCGGGCTACCCGATGGGTCCGTTCGAACTCCTCGACGTCGTCGGCCTCGACGTCTCGCTGGCGATCGAGCGGGTGCTGTACGCCGAGTTCCGCGAGCCGGGCTGGGCCCCCGCGACCCTGCTGGAGCACCTGGTCACGGCCGGCTACCTCGGCCGCAAGACCGGCCGCGGCTTCCGCGACTACGCGAAGAAGTAGCGGCCAAGGGCGTCGAGCCCCGCTACGAAGGGCCGGCGGGCCCCGTCCCGGAACGGGGCCCGCCGGCCTTCGCGCGTCCGCCTGCCTTCGCGCGTCCGGCAGCCGGTCCCCGGCCTCGTCCCGCTACCCTTTTCCCGTGCCACGTCGAAATCGCCCGCCGCGACCGGAACGCCCCGACCCGGGGGCCGGCTCCGGCGGCGGGTGGTTCGGGCTGGAGTCGCGGGAGTCGGGCCGCGACGGCGAGTGGATCGTCCGCCCGGTCTCCGGCGTCGCTGCGACCAAGACGTACCGCTGCCCCGGCTGCGACCACGAGATCCCGGTCGGCGTACCGCACGTCGTCGCGTGGCGCGCGGACGGCCTCGGCACGGTCGACGACCGCCGCCACTGGCACCGCGCCTGCTGGAACAACCGCGGCAACCGCCACCTCCGCCGCCGCCCCGGCCGCTGACCCCGCCCGTTGACCCTGCCCGTTGACCCTGTCCGTTGACCCCGGCGCGGTACGCGCGGACAGCCATGCTTCGCCGCGACGTCGCCGGAACCGGTGGTGAGGGCCCGCGGGTCTGTGCGGGAAGGCGGCTTGGGGCGTACCGTTTTCGGTGATCCGGGGTTGCTCGGGGTGGCCGTGGGCGGACTGAGGTGGGGTGGCCGTGGGGCGGGGCGTGCCGGACAGCCGTGACGACGGAATGGACCACCGCGGACTGCTGCTCGGCGACGAGCGGGTGCTCGGCGAGGTGTACGACGCCTACGCGGAGTTCGTGTACGGAGTGGCCCTGCGGGTGACGGCGGATGCGGCCGTCGCCGAGGACGTGGCCTGCGAGGTTTTCGTCGCCCTGTGGGAACGCCCGTACGCCTACGACCCGTTGCAGTGGTCGCTGGCGGCGTGGCTGGTGGCCGCCGCGCATCGGCGGGCGGTCGAACGCGTCGGCCGTGGCGGCCAATCCGCGGCAGGGGTCGGCGGCGAATCCCCGGACGAGGACGCCGTCGCGGCGTCCCTGGCCGGCTTGGCGCCGGACTTACGGGACGTCGTGGAGCTCTCGTACTTCCAGGGGCTGACGTACCGCCAAGTGGCCGCCAAGCTGGGCGTGGTCGAGAGCGTGGTGGCCGAGCGGGTCCGAATCGGCCTGGTGCGGTGGGACGCCGCGGCCCGCGACGGCGCGGGCGCGGTGGCGGATGACGGGACGGAGGCGCGCTCATGACGGGGCTGCCGGCAGCGGTACGGGGGCGTGTCGTCGCCGAGGCCCTGCGCAGACGCGAGCCGTCGATCCCGACCGGAGCGCATGCGCGCGCGTTCGCCGAGGCGTTCGCGGGGCTCGACGCCCTGCTGCGGGACCTCAGCAGCGAGGAGTGGGCGACGCAGGTCGTGCACGACTGGGATGTGCAGCAGACGGTCGTGCACCTGATGGCCGGCGACGGGGCGGTGTGCGCCGCCGCGGGCGTGCCCGAGGCGATCCGACTGCCGCCGTACGAAGGCCCGTTCGCGTCGATGCAGCACTTCGGCGGGCCAGTCGGCGAGTGGGAGGGCCGCAGCCGCTACATCATGGCCCGGCACCACGGCAGGCCGTACCGCATGAGCTGGCACGCGTGGCGCGCGCAGGCGCGGAGCCTGCTGAAGTGCCGGGCGGCCCGGGAGCGCGACGAGACGCCTGTCCAGTACGCGGGACGCATACTGCCGCTGGCCGACGCCTACCTCGCGCGCGGTTTCGAGACGTGGCTGCACGCGGACGACATCGGCCGGGCCGTGGGCAGGCGCTTCCCGGAGCCGTCGCCCGAACCCATGGCGCTGCTCGTCGAACTCGGCGTCGCCACACTGGGTTTGCTGAAGTCGCAGATCGGCGCCGTGCTGGTGATCGACGGGCCCGGGGCGGTCACCGCGGCACTGGGCAGTGGTGAGACCTCGGCCGAACTGCGTTTGAGTTCCTCGGACTTCTGCCGACTCCTGGGCGGAAACCGCAGGATGGACGAGATCGACGTCGAGGTGCACGGGGACCCGGCGACCGCGGCCGCGGCGCTGGCCGCAGTGGCCTCGTTGGCGATTCTGTAGGGCTCCCGTGCGTGTTGCCCTCTGACCGTGCGGGGCCGCCCCGGAGCGCACCAAGAACCGTTCGACAGGCTTCCCCGAGCCGCCTGGCGGCCACCACTGAGCCGTCCGAGAGCCATCCCTCCGGGTGACCCCCGTGAACCGACAAACGTGGTAGAAGAGTTCGGCATGGGTGTTCTCTTCGACTATTTCCGGGCGCCGGACGCCGGTGCCGCAATACGCGCGCTGGAGCGTGACGGCGGACCCAATGGGCGTGGCGGCCCGGGACAACCGGTGTTCGACGCGCTGGACGCCAAGGGCATCGACCACGCCGTCATGCTCACCCAGTTGGTCGACATCATCCGGGGGGAGTCGACCGACTTCACCACCGTCACCGCGTTGGACTTCGTGTCCGTGTGGCCGTCCTCCACTCCGCCGACCGGCGACGAGTGGACGACGCTCCCGGAGGGCTCGCCGTGGCGCGAAGGGCCGTGGATCGACGAGCTGGGGCAGCGCACCCTGGACGGGCTCGCCGACGCCGACGACGCGCGCCTGCCGGAGATCTCCGCGCGCTGGGGGCGGGAAGCCGGCCTCGACGGCGACCTGGCCGAACTCGTCGCCGAGTTCGTCGCGCTGGCCCGGCGGGCCCGCGATGCCGGCGACCGCCTGTACTGCTGGAGCTGTCTCTGACCCGTCTCCGGACCGGTCCCCGTTTCCGACCCGGTCTCCAACCTTCGCCGGTCCCGTTTCCGGCCCAGTGTCCGGCCCGTCTCCGGACCGGTCCCCGTTTCCGGCGCCGCCTTCAGGGCTCGCCCACGGCCCCCGACGGCCCGCCGAGCGCGGCCAGGTACGCGTCCGCCCGCTCCGGGGTGTAGAACCACTCCTCGAAGTCCGCCGGATCGTCGAAGCCGTTGGCGAACCGGTCCGCGACCGCCTGGTGCGCCGTACCCGCGCCGATGAGCGTCAGCACGTGCGCCGGCGGCGGCGCCAGCATCGCGTTCGTCCACTTCGTGACGGCAGCCGCATGCGCCCAGTAGGCCTCGAAGGTCTCCGTCATCCACGCCCGGTCGAACTTCCCGGCGCCGCGCGCCTCGATGGCGGCCAGGTACAGCGCGGCGCACTTGGCCGCGTTGTTGGAGCCCTGGCCGGTGATCGGATCGTTCGCCACCACGACGTCGGCGACGCCCAGCACCAGACCGCCCGACGCGAGTTCCACCACGGGACGGCGCACGGTCGGCGTGTAGCGGCCGGACAGCGTGCCGTGCGCGTCGGTCAGCGCCACACCGCCCGCGGCCCGGTCGTACTCCCACGGCACGAACTGCTTCATCAGCCGGAGTGTGAGGTCCAGGTGTGCCTGCGGGTCGCGGACGCCCTGGAACACGTCCAGCGGCCCGCCCGGCACCCCCTCGAAGAACAGGATGTCGCAGGGGCCGGACAGCGTCAGCGCCGGTATCACGAACAGTTCGCCGACCCCCGGCACCAGATTGCAGCGCACGGCCGGGAAGTCGTGCTCGGGGCGGGGCCCGAGGCCGTGCACGTACGACACCGCCAGCGACCGCATGGGCCGGGTGTACGGCGACCGCTCCGGATCCCGGTCGAACATGCCCGCGAGCGGCCCCTTCCCGGCGGCCAGCAGCACCAGGTCGAACCGGTCCGCGTACCACTCCAGATCGGCCACGCCCACCGGGTGCACCACCACGCTGCCGCCCCGCTCGGCGAACAGGTCCAGCCACGCGGCCATCTTGACCCGCTGGTCCACCGAGTGCGCGTACGCGTCGAGCCGCCCCACCCAGTCGACCGCCCGTCCGCCGTCCGGACCCGCCACCGACACCCCGAGCCCCAGGACGTCGGGGGCGGCCCCCGCCCACAGGTCGAGGCCGAAGTCCCGTTCGTGGGCCAGCGCGGTGCCGAACATGCACTGCGTGGACATGACCCGCCCGCCGCGGATCTCGTCGGCCGTGCGGTCCGAGACGACCGTCACGTCGTAACCCCGGTCCTGGAGGCCGAGCGCGAGCATGAGGCCGGCCTGGCCGGCACCGACTACCAGGATCTTCCGCAAGGCGAACTCGCTTCCGTGCACAGGAAATACCGGTGGGTCCGGGTCCTCCCACCGCACCCGGGTCGAGCCCGGCGGAAACCCGCCGCACCGGCCCGGAAGCTCAACGCGCGATCAGCGCCAGCGCGTGCGCCACCACCGTCACCAGCGTCTGCGCGGCGCTGTGCCGGTCCCGCGCGTCGCATTCCACCAGCGGCGTCGCGGGGCGCAGCGAGAGTGCCTCGCGCAGATCCGCCACCGGGTAGATCGGCGCTCCGTCGAACGTGTTGATCGCGACGACGAACGGCAGCCCGCTCCGTTCAAAATAGTCCACCGCCGGGAAGCAGTCCTCGACCCGCCTGGTGTCGACCAGCACGACCGCGCCGACCGCGCCGCGCACCAGGTCGTCCCACATGAACTGGAACCGGCCCTGACCGGGCGTGCCGAACAGGTACAGCACGAGGTCGTCGTCCAGGGTGACCCGGCCGAAGTCCATCGCCACGGTCGTGGTCACCTTGTCCGGCAATCCGTCGAGCCGGTCCGTCGCCTCGCTCATGACCGTCATCACCGATTCGGTGGTGAGCGGTTCGATCTCGGACACCGACGTCACGAGCGTGGTCTTGCCGACCCCGAAGCCGCCCGACACGACGATCTTCGTCGAGGTGATGGGCGGTGCGCCCCCGCCGCGCCCCGCCACGGGCGGCGGGAGCGGCGGTATGCGGTGCGCGGGAATCGCCTCAGAGCCTGCGTAGTCCACCCAGAAGCCTTTCGAGCAGTGCGCGGTCGGGGGGTCCGGCTTCGCCGGCGGTCTGGTACACGCTGATGCGCCCCTGGGCGGCCAGGTCGCTGATGAGCACCCGGACGACGCCCAGCGGCAGGCCGAGCAGGGCGGACACCTCGGCGACGGAGCGCACGCCCCGGCACAGGACGATGATGGCCCGCACCTCCGGCATGTCGTCGCGCCCGACGTCGAGCGGCGACTCGGCACCGGATTCCGTGCCGGGCTCGCAGTCGAGCGAGGTGACCAGGGTTTCCACGAACAGGACTTCGCTGTAGCTGGTGCGACCGCGGGTCAGGGCGTACGGGCGTACCCGTCCGGTCCGCCCACCGAGCCCGCCCCGTCCCCCGTCGTCAGCGGCCATCGCGACTACCTCCCTGGTGTGGCGCCCGGTTCGTGGCTGCGGTGGAGCTCGGCGCGGAGGGCCGGGGTGAGAACGTGCCCGGCCCTGCGTACAAATGCTGTCATCTGATAGGCGATGACGGCCAGATCGCCGGTGCTGGAAGCGTGCACGCCGAGGCAGGAGCCGTCGCTGATGGACATCGCCACGACGTGCCCTTCGGCCATCGTCACGATCTCCTGGCGCACCTCGCCGAGGTCCATGACGCGGGCGGCCCCCTGCGCGAGACTCACCAGCCCGGACACGATCGCGCCGAGGCGCTCGCCGCCGGAGTCGCTGCCGCCCGCCGACGCGAGCAGCAGCCCGTCCGACGAGACGAGGACCACCTGCCGGATGCCGGGGACGTCCCGAGCGAGGCCGTCCACCAGCCACTTCACGTGGACGACGGCGGTGTCCTGGGTGTTCACCGGTGCTCACCTCCGGGTTCCGGTGCGGCGGATCGCCTGCTGGTGGATGGGGGGACCGCGATGTCGTCGTCGGCGGCCTGCCGGGCGGCCGCGCTGCCCATCTGGAAGCCGCTGAGCCTACGCCGCAGTTCCTCGGCGGCGACAGGTCCGTTGTCCCGCTGCGGCGCGGGGTCCACGGCAGGTGTGGGCGCCTCGTCGGCGGGCCGGGTACGCGGCACGCGCTTGGGCAGGCCCTTGTCGGTGAGGCCGGGGCGCGGTTCCCCTGCGACCGTCCGTGGTTCCCCCGCGTCGGGGCGCGGATCGGCTGCGAGCGACTGCGGATCGGCTGCCGCGGGCTGCGGACCGGACGGCTCGATGCCGCCGGGCGTCCCGACCTCGCGCGGATCGATCGCGCGCAACTGGGCGGTCTCGTCCACCCCCCGGGCGACCCAGCGCTTGGGTAGCGGCGGAGGGCCGCCTGCGGCGTCCGCTGGCGGTGCGGATGTGCCCGCAGCGGCCTCGGTCGCGGCGGCCTTCGCCTTGCCGGGCACGGACCGCTGCGGGAGCGCGCTGCCCGGCGTGGGCGAACTGCCCGATTTCGTACGCTTGTCGGCGTCCATCTTGCCCGGACGCCTCGGCAGCGGCGACGGTCCGCCCGTGCCCGTCGCGTGCCCCGTCTCGCCGATCGGCGTCGGCGGCGCGGTGTCGGGCGTGGCGGACGCGGGGGCAGCGGCGGCTGCGGCCGCCGGGGTCTCGGCCGCGGCAGGCACCGCCGGTGCCGACATCTCCGGTGCCGACACTTCCAGCGCCGACATCTCCGCTGCCGCTGCCGCCGGCTTCGGCGCGGACTGGTGGCGTTCCTGGAGCGTGGACCTGCTCGCCGCCGCCGGGGGACGCCGGCCCGCACCCGAGGGGCCCGCGCGTTCCACGGCGCGTTCGTGGCTGATGTCGGCGGCCGACGGCGACGAGCCGAGCAGCAGCGCGGCGGGCAGCATGACGATCGCGGCGAGGCCGCCCTCGCGGCGCGGGCGCAACTGCACGCGCAGGCCGTGGCGTACCGCCAGCGCACCCACCACGAAGACGCCGAGGCCCGCGAGATCGGACGAGGACGCCGCGGCGCGGCCGCCCTGGAGCTGCGCGTTGAGCTCGGGCAGCCGGTCCGGCGGCACGCCGAACCCCTCGTCCTCGACGGTGAGCAGGATGCCGCGGTTCTCCAGCGTGCGGCCCGCGACGCTGACCCGGGTGCTCGGCGGCGAGTAGGCTGCGGCGTTCTCCAGGAGTTCGGCGAGCAGGTGGCTGATGTCGTCCGCGGTGTGCCCGGCGAGTTCGGCGCGCGGGATGTGCCCGATGTCGACGCGCTCGTAGTACTCGATCTCGGACACGGCGGCGCGGACGACGTCCAGCAGCGTGCCCGGCGGCCGGTGGCCGTGGCGTTCGTCGGCGTCCGCCAGCACGAGGACGTTCTCGCTGTTGCGGCGCATGCGCGTCGCGAGGTGGTCGAGGCGGAACAGGTCCTCGAGGCGCTGGGCGTTCTCCTCGGTGTGCTCCAGCTTCTCGATGACGTCGAGCTGGCGCTCGACGAGCGTCAGCGACCGCATCGACAGGTTGACGAACGACTCCTGCATGCGTTCGCGCAGCAGGTCGTCCTCGGCGAGCAGCAGCTGCTGGCGGCGCGTCAGGTCGGCGATCTCGGCGCCGCGGCGTTCGAGTTCGTCGGTCAGCCGGCGTTGCGCGTCGTCGCGCCGCGAGATCTCGGCACGCAGCGCGGCCACCTCACGGGCCACGAAGCGCCGCTGCAGCAGCGCGGATATCGCCCCCAGGACGATCGAGGGGACGTACAGCAGGGCGACGATCGAGGCGTGCAGCGCCGAACCGTCGGAGGCGAGGGTCAGGACCGAGATGACCGCGGCGATCACCCCGAGCACGGCGGCGGCCGTGGCGACGGCGATCGCGGGGGCGCTGACGGCGTCGACGGCATGCTCGGGCACCCCGCCCGCAAGCCGCTCAGGATCGGCGCCCGGACCGGTCCGGCCCCGCTTTCCCCCGGCCATCTTCGTCCCCTCCCGAAACATGGCTAGCGATCCTATCCTCACACTTCCGGGCCGTATGGTCCCGGTTCCGACAACTCCTTTGCCATGGACGGCTGTACGCAACCGTATGCAAATGGGCAAAAGGAGAGGCCCCGTCGGACGGAAACCGTCCGACGGGGCCTCGACACCCTCGCGGAAGTGTCGTACGCGCGGTCAGGAGTACGCCGTTTCGGCCGCCTGCCCGACGCGGGCACCCACCGCGCGCCGTGTCGTCGGGACGCTCACACGTCCCGCGACTTGAGGAGCGCGGCGGCACCGACAAGCGCCGCGGCGGCGTACCCGGCCATCAGGAGCATGCCCGGCCACGCGTTCAGCGCCGAGTCGATCTCGCCCGCCGGCGCGACCATGTTGATCAGCAGCGTCATCGGCGAGTAGTTGACGACCCATTCGCCGGCCTTGCCGGGGATGAACCCGCCGAAGATCGAGGGGACCAGCATGATGCCGAGCACGGTGGTGATGGCGCCGGCCGAGTGCCGCAGCATCGTTCCGATGCCCAGGCTGAACAGGCCGATCAGTGCCAGGTAGGTGGCGCTGCCGACGACGCCCTTCACGACCTCCTTGTTGGTGGAGTCGCGCACCACGTCGCTCGGGAACATCGAGTCGCCGATGAGGTACGCGAGGTAGCAGGCCACCAGGCCGACCGCGAACATCAGCACGCCGAAGACCACCGTCTTCGCGGCCAGCACCGTGAGGCGGCGCGGGTACGCGGTGAGCGTCGAGCGGATCATGCCCGTCGTGTACTCCGCGGAGATGGTCAGCACGCCGAGCGACGCCGCCGCGATCTGCGCGATCATCACGCCGATCAGGGACAACGACACGCTCGGGTCCGGGCTCTCGTCCTCGTTGGTGACGGTGCCGCCGAGTAGCGCCGCCATGCCGACGATGAGCACGACCATGATGATCAGCGACCACATCGTGGAGCGGACCGTACGGATCTTGGTCCACTCGGACTGGAGCATGCGCGTGAAGTGCAGGCTCCCGGTGTGCTCGTGCCGGTACTGGCCCTGCGGCGCCGGGACCGGCGGGTAGTGCCCGTTGCCGTGCCCGTTCCCGTGGGGCGGGCCCTGCGGAGCGCCGCCGAAGGCGGGGCCGCCCGCGTACGCGCCGGCGGGCACCGGCTGCTGCGCCATCTGCGGCACCTGCGGCATCGCGGACGGCTGGTGCTGCGGCGGCTGCGGCTGCTGCGGCGGTTGGGGAGTGGGGTTGGCCATGGCTCAGCCCTCGCTTCGCTGGATCGGGGCCTGCTGTGCCGACGGTGCCTGCGGGGTCAACTGCGGTTGTCCGGGCGGCGGTGCCCAGCCCTGTTGCTGCGGCGGTCCCCAGCCCTGCGGCGCGCCGCCGTTGTGCGGTGCCGCCCCCGGCATTCCCGCGCCCGGCATTCCCGCGCGGTACTCGACCGAGTGCTGGGTCAGGCGCATGTAGACCTCCTCCAGCGACGCGAACCGCGGCGACAGTTCGTGCAGCGCGATCCCGTGCTCGGCGGCCATGTCGCCGATCGCGGCCGGGGCGGGGCCCGTGACGCGCAGCGCGCCCTCGGTGCCTTCCGGCGTGACCTGGCCGCCCTTGGCGGTCAGCAGCTTGACGAGCTTGTCGGCCTGCGGCGACTTCACGACCGTGTAGGCCTGCGAGTTGTGCTCGATGAAGTCGCGCATCGAGGTGTCCGCGATCAGCCGGCCCTGGCCGATGACGATCAGGTGGTCGGCGGTCACCTCCATCTCGCTCATCAGGTGGCTGGAGACGAACACCGTGCGGCCCTCGGCGGCCAGCGCTTTCATCAGGTTCCGGATCCAGAGGATGCCCTCCGGGTCCAGCCCGTTGACCGGCTCGTCGAACATCAGGATGCCGGGGTCGCCGAGCAGCGCCGACGCGATGCCCAGGCGCTGGCCCATACCCAGCGAGAAGCCCCGCGTACGCTTCTTCGCCACCGCCGTGATGCCGACCAGTTGCAGCACCTCGTCGACGCGGCGGCTGGGCAGCCCGTTGCTCTGCGCCAGGCACAGCAGGTGGTGGTACGCGCTGCGGCCCCCGTGCATCGCCTTCGCGTCCAGCAGGGCGCCGACCTCGCGCAGCGGCGCCGACAGGTGCTGGTACGGGCGGCCGTTGACCAGGACGTGGCCGGCCGTCGGCGCGTCCAGGCCGAGGATCATCCGCATCGTCGTGGACTTGCCCGCCCCGTTCGGGCCGAGGAATCCGGTGACCGTGCCGGGACGGACCTGGAAGGACAGCTGATCGACCGCCAGCTTGGTTCCGTACCTCTTCGTCAAGCCTTGGGCTTCGATCATCTCGTCCTCATAGTCGCTGGGGGCATGTGCGTGTTGCCGGGGTGCCACGGCGGGGGGACCTGCCGCGGGCACCCGGGCGGCCGTCACCAACCCTAGAGAACCGCGGAGATCAGGTCGTGTCCCCTGGGGGCGGATCCTCGACCTTCCGAAGGTCGAGGGAACTCCCTCCGGTCATCCTTGCGGACTAGGGGTCCTCCCGGGGTCACACCTGGTCCTGGCGTGGCGTGACCACCTCACGGAGGATCAGCAGTACTCCCGCGGCGATCGGTATGGCCAGCAATGCCCCGGTGACGCCCAACAGCGCGGCGCCGACCAGCGCCGCGATGATGGTGATCGCGGGCGGCACGTTGACCGCGCGCTTCATGACCCTCGGGTACACGAGGTAGTTCTCGAACTGCTGGTACGCGACGTAGAAGATGACGCACGCCAGCGCCTTGCCCGGCGAGTCGAAGAACGCCACCGCGGAGACCACCACGGCCCCGATGGTCGCGCCGATCATCGGTATCAGGTCGGTCAGCGCGACGACGAGCGCGAGCGGCAGCGCGAACTCCAGGTCGAGGATCACGAGGAAGACGTACGACGAGACCCCGGCGCAGGACGCGACCAGCAGCATCCCGTTGACGTAGCCGCCGATACCGCCGATGATCTCGTCGCCCAGTGCCCGGACGCGCGGCCGGCGCGACGACGGGAACAGGCGGTAGATCGCCTCCTTGATGCTGGGCAGCGAGCCCAGGAAGTACAGCGTGAGGCACAACACGGTCAGGGTGTCGAAGACCGAGTTGAGGATCAGCTTGCCGAATCCCAGCAGACCGCCCGCGACGCTCTCCGCGGTGTTGGCGCTGGCGGCCGCCTCCTTGGCCTTGTCGATGATCGCGTATTTCTCGTCCAGGCGCTTGAATTGCTCGTTGTGCAGCAGCTCCGTGAGCTTGTCCGGAATGCTGTTGATCAGGTCCGTGGTCTGTTCGGTGAGCGGTTGCGCGATGGCGGCGATGAACCCCGCTATCACCAACAGGAAAGAGATCGCCACGGTCGCGACCGACCACTTGCGCGGAAGTCCGAGCTTCTGCAGGCGTTCGACAAACGGGTTCAGCCCGGCGGCCAGGAAGAACGAGATGAGGATCAGGACGAGCACGTCCTTGATGCCCGCGAATGCCTGCGCGAGGAACCACGCGGTGATCAGGCCGAGTCCGCCGACGAATCCGATGTAGAACGGCGACGTACGGCGCAGCGGGCGGCCGGGATGGCCGAAGCGCGGCGCGGGGACGACGGGCTTGCCCTCGTCGTCGCACGCGGCGGCATCGCCTTGCTCGCCCGTGCGCGAGCCCGCGCCCGCGCCTTTGCCGGCGTCGGCGTTGTCGGTGGCGGCCTTGCCCCCGGCGTCGCCGGCGGCCTTGCCGCTCGTGTCGCCGGTGGCGCCGGCGGCCGTGCCGCCCGTGCCGTCGGTGTCGGTGTCGTCGGCGTTCGTGGAAGTGCCCCCTGCGGCCTCGTCGTCCGCGGTGTCCGGCGTGGTCTCGGTGTTCACCGGCCAGACTCTAGGCGGAAACGCCAGGTGGCCGTTCCGAAAAGGAACGGCCACCTCTACAGCGTCGCGCCAAACGTACGGACCCGTGCGGGCGAACTACCGGGTCTGCTGGGCGGGAACACCGCTCAGCTTGTCGTCGTCGTCCCCGACCCCGCCGGCCGCGGCGACCGCCGCACCGGTCAGCGTCGCGAGCATCTCGCGCACGTTGGTCAGCTGGGCGTTGATGCTGTCGCGGCGGTGCGTCAGAGCGGCGAGCTCGCGCTCGGACTCGCTGCGGATGCGGTCGGCCTTCGCGCGGGCGTCCGCGACGATGTCGTCCGCCTGGCGCTGTGCGGTCTCGATGGTCTGACGCGAGCGGCGCTCGGCGTCGGTGCGCAGCTTCTCCGCCTCCAGGCGGAGCTGCTCGGCGCGGTGCTCGACCTCCGACAGGCGCTTCTCGGCCTTGGCCTGACGGGCCGCCAGGTCGCGCTCGGACTGCTCGCGGCGCTTGGCGAGGTTGGTCTCGAAGTCCGCGGCGGCCTGGGCGGCCTTGGCGCGCGTCTCCTCGAAGAGGGCGTCCGCTTCCTCGCGCTTGGTCGCGGCGTCCTTGTTCGCCTCGGCGCGCAGCTGGGCCGCGTCGGTCTTGGCCTTGTCGAGGATGCGGGCGCCCTCGTCCTCGGCCTTGGCCTTGCGCTCCTTGCCGTACTGCTCGGCCTCGGCACGAACCTGCTGGGCGGCCGCCTCGGCGAGTTCGCGGTGCTGGTCCGCCGCGCGGCGGGCCTCCTCGCGCAGGTCCTTGGCCTCTTCCTCGGCCAGGCGCAGGATCTTCTCGACGCGCGCACCGAGGCCGGCGTAGGAAGGCTCGGCATCGGCGAGCTGGGCCTGCACGTTCTGGCTCTCGAGGTGCAGTTCCTCGATCCGCTTCTCCAGCGCGGAGATGCGGGCCAGGGCGCTGTCCCGGTCAGAGACGAGCTTCGTGATGCGATCGTCGACCTGCGAACGCTCGTACCCTCGGCGGACGAGATCGAAGCCGTGCGGAGAGTTTGTGTCGCTCATGGGGTTCCTGTCGTATGACCGGTGCTGTGGATGAGGTGACGGGTGGAATCCTGGCACGAAACAGACGGCTCATCGACCTGCGCGGCGGAGAACAACCGGCATTCATCCCTCAATCGGGTGGTGCTGTGCTCGACCCGCCCCCGCCGGTGCGAGGAGCTGAGTTGCCGCTTTTCCCGGCCGACGAACCCGCCGGTGCGGCCAAAGCGTCCAAAACGCCTTGTACGCGGGCCATTTCCGTCGCGATGTCCTTGCGGCGTCGGTTGAGTTCGTCCAACTTGCGCTGGCCGTCGGCACGCGATCGCTCGGCTTCCCTGCGGGCCTCGCTGCGCAGCCGTTCCGCCTCCCTCCGCGCATCGTCCAGAATCCTGTCGGCGTCGGCCGCGGTCTTCCGGCGAACGGCCTGGGCCTCGCGCTGTGCGGCGGCGATCTGTTCGGCCACCTTGGCGCGCAGGTCGTCCGCACCCTTCTGGGCGTCCGCGAGCCGCTGCTCCGCCTCGGAAAGCAGCGCCTCGGCTTTCTTGACCGCGGCGATACGTACCCTATCGGCCTCGGAGCTCGCCTTGTCGCGGATCCGGTCGGCTTCTTCCATCGCCTCGGACTTGGCTTTCTCGCCGTCCGCAACGGATTTCGCGCACTGTTCCTCGGCGGCCTCGACGAGCGCGTCCACACGTTTGCCCGCGGCCTGGAGGCTTTCGGCGGCCTGCTTGCGGGCGCCTTCGACGGCCTCTTCGGCTTCCTTGTCGGCGCGTTCGCGGGTCGAGGTGGTGTCGCGGCGCGTCTCGGCGATCATCTTGTCCGAGTCGGCGCGGGCCTTCTCTATGACCGCCGCCGCCTCGGCGCGCAGACGGGCGTCCTCGGCCTCGGCGTCGGCCAGGGTCTTGGCGGCCGCCTCGGACGCGGCCTTGAGCTGCTGCTCGGCCTTGCGCTGGGCCTGCGCGACGAGTTCGGTGACGTGGCCCTTGGTCTTGACGAGGGTCTCCTCGGCCTCGTCGACCGCCTTCTCCAGCGTGGCCTTGGCCTTCTCACGCATCGTCGCGGCGTCCGACTCGGCGGACTTGAGCGTCGCGGTCGCCTCGTCGCGTCCCGCGGTACGCACGCGCTCGGCCTCACGCTCGGAGTCCGTCTTCAGACGCTCGGCGTGCTTGCGCGCGGCGGTGACGGTCGCGTCCGCCTCGGCGCGGGCCCGCACCAGGTGCGTCTGCGCGTCGTCGCGCGACTTCGCCAACTCGCGCTCCGCTTCGGTGCGCAGGCGCGCCATCTCCTCGTGCGCCGCCTCCTCTATGCCGGCGACGGCCGCGCGGATCGTCTCCGCCTCGCCCTTCGCGTCGCGCACCAGGCGGGCGGACTCGTCCTCCGCCTTGCGCATCCGGGTCTGCGCGTTCTCGGCGATCTCGCGGGCCTTGGCCTCCGCGGTCTCCAGGAGTTCGCGGGCCCGGGCCTGCGTGCGGTCGCGGAGGTCGACGACTTCGAGGCGGGCCTCCTCCAGGGCCTGGCGCGCGGTCTCGCGTACGTCGGCGGCGGTCTGCTCGGCCTCGGCGACGGTGCGGGTGGCCGCGGACGCCGCATCCTCGCGGGCCTTGCGGGCCGCGGCCTCGGTGTCGGCGCGCAGTTCGGCGGCGTCGCGGCGGGCGGCGTTGCGGATGCCTTCGCCCTCGCCGCGTGCGTCGCCGAGGAGTTCCTCCGCCTCGGTGCGGGCCTTGGCGAGGAGTTCGTCGGCGGAGCGGGCGGCGCTCTCGGTCCGCGCCGCGGCGTCGGCGCGGGCCCGGTCGAGCAGCGTCGCGGCCTCGGTACGCGCGGTCTGGAGCGTCGCCTCGGCCTCGGCGCGGTCGGCCTCGCTGCCGTTGCGCAGCTCGGTCGCCCGGGCCTCGGCAGCGCGCAGCAGCTCCTCGGCCTCGCGGGCCGCGGTCTCGGCGGTCTTGGTGGCCTCGGCCCGTGCGGTGGCGAGGAGTTCCTCGGCTTCGGCGTGGGCGCGCCCGGCCGTCTCGGCGGCCTGCTGCTGGACCCGCTCGGCTTCGGCCTTGGCTGTGGTGAGGAGGTCGGCGGCACCGGTCTCGGCGTTGCCGAGGGTCTCGGCGGCGATGGCCTCCGCTTCCGAGGCGAGGCGTTCGGCCTCGAGGCGCGCCTGCTCCAAACGTTCGGCGGATTCCGCCTGCTGGCGCTGCGTCAGATCGCGCAGGCGGGCGGTGTCGGCGACCGCCTTCTCGCGGAGCTTGCCCGATTCGGCGCGCGCCCGTTCGAGGACTTCCTCGGCCTCGGCCTCCGCACGGGCCTTGACCTCCTCGGTGTGCGTCTTGGCCTCGGCGACCAGGCGTGCGCCGGTCTCCCGGGTGCGGGCCTCGACGGCCTCGGCGTCGGCCTGTGCCCGGGCCCGCAGTTCGTCGGCCTCGGTACGCGCCTCGGACGTGGCCCGCTCGGCCTCCGCGCGGGCTTTGGCGAGGAGTTCGTCCGCCGCGGCGGTCGCGCGCTCCATGCGCTCGGCGGCGCCGGCCTCCGCCTCGGCGAGCATCCGGGCGGCGTCCGCCTGGAGCTTGTCGGCCTCGCCCTTGGCCTTGGCGAGCAGTTCCTCCGCGTTCGCGGTGGCGGCCCGCAGTTGCTCGGCCGCCTCGGTCTCGGCGGCGGCGAGCCGCGCCTCGGCGTCGCCGCGCAGCTTGTCGGCGTCGGAACCGGCCTTGCCGAGCAGTTCGGCCGCTTCGGCCTCGGCCGCCGCGACGCGTTCGGAGGCGGTGGTCTCGGCGGATCCGAGGCGTGCCTCGGCCTCTTCGGCCAGCTGCTCGGCCTCGGCCCGGCGCTCCTCGATCTCGGCGACGACGTCGGCGTGCACGCCGAGGGCCTTCTCGCGGGCGGCTTCCGCCTCGGCGAGGGCGGCGTCGCGGGCCGCCTCGGCCTCGGCGACCGTCTCGGTACGCAGGCGCTCGGCGTCGGCCTCGGCCTCGGTGCGCAGGCGGGACGCCTCGGCCTCGGCCTCCTCGCGCTGCCGGGCCGTCTGCGCCTCGGTCTCGTCCCGCAGCCGGGCCGTCTCGGACTCGGCTTCCGCGCGCAGCCGTTCGGCCTCGGCCCGGGCCTCGTCGCGCAGCCGCTCGGCCGCGGCGGCGGCTTCGCCGCGTACCCGTTCGGCGTCGGCGTCCGCTTCGGTGCGGGTCTGCTCGGCCTCGTCGTCGGCGTCGCCGCGCAGCCGTTCGGCCTCCTCGGCCGCTTCCGCGCGCAGGCGCTCGACCTCGGCCCGGGTGGTCTCGGCGAGTTCGGCGGCCTCGGCCTGTGCCGCGTCGAGGAGTTCCTCGGCGGCGGCGCGTACCCGGGCGGTGTGCGCCTCGGCGTCGGTACGGGCCCGGTCGAGCAGTTCCTCGGCGCTCGCGGACGCGGTCTGCAGCCGCTCGGCGGCGTCGCTGTCGGCGACGTCGAGCAGCGCCTTCGCCTCGGCCTTGAGGCGTTCGGCCTCCGCCTTGAGGCGCTCGGCCTCGGCCCGCAGTCCCTCCGCCTCCGCGTGGTGGCGCTCGGCCTCCGCGGCGGCCTCCGCGCGCAGCCGGGCGACCTCGGCCTGGGTCTCGCGCAGCAGCTTGGCGGTGTCCGCGGAGGTGCCCTCGGCGCGCTCGGCGGCTTCGCCGGTGACGCGCTGCGCCTCGGCGACCGCTTCGTCCCGGATGCGCTCGGCTTCGGCGCGGGCCTCGACGACCAGGACCTCGGCCTGGTTGCGGGTGCCGGTCTTGATCTGCTCGACCTGGGCGCCGACCGACTCGGCGCGCTCCTGCGCGACGGCGAGCATGCGGTCGGCCTCGGCCTGGGCGCGGGCCAGGACGGCGTCGGCCTCGGCCCGGGCGGCCTGCGCGGCGCCGCCGGCCTGGTCGCGTGCCGCGGCGGCCTGGGCGGCCGCGTCGGCGAGGAGGCGCTCGGCCTCGGCGCGGGCGCTCTCGACGAGTTGGCGGGCGCGTTCGTCGGCCTGCTGGCGTACCTGTTCGGCCCAGGCGACGTTCTCGCCCACCCGGGCCTCGGTGGCCTGCCGGGCGTGGGCGAGTTCTTCCTCGAGGCGCCTGCGGCGGGCCTGGAGCTCGGCCTGCCACTCCGCCTCGTGCTGGGCGGAGCGCTGCGCGGCCTCCTGCATGATGCGTTGGGTGTGCGCGCGCGATTCCGCCAGTTCGCGTTCGGCGTCGGCACGGACCTGGTCGGCCTGGAGCTGGGCGTTGCGCAGCATCTGCTCGGCCTGGCCGCCGATGCTGCCGAACTGCGGGGTGGCGAGCTGCCGTCTGAGGTCATGCAGCTTCGCGCGAAGGACCTCGACCTGATATCCGAGGTCTTCCGCGTGCGCGACGCTTTCCTCGCGCTCAGTCCTCAGCCGCTTCATCTCGGCTTCGATCTGGCCGAGGCCGTCGTCAACCTCGTAACGGTCGTCGTAGCCCCGCACTGTGGGGTCCCACTCCATCCCCTGGCCGCGTCCTCACCAGCGCCGTCACCGTATCCGAACCTCACGCCGGGCCGGTCGGCCCGATGGGCCCGACGAGCCCGCCCGAGCACCCGGATCCGGCAGATTCTGTCGGAATCTGTCGGAACCCGGCCACTCCTGCCGGTTGGGACCGGTCAGGCAGCCACCGTAGTCCGCACCGCGCGTGTCACGGTGTCCACCAGGGAAATGGTGTCAGATCCCGGGAAAGCTTAGTGCCGCGTCAGGCAACGAATTCCCTGACGCGGCACCAGCCAACGCTATGTCAGGCCGCGGTCGCCCCTACTCGGTGCGGTTCGGGTGAGAGGGGTCACACGTTGCGGAAGCGGTTGATCTCCTTGATGTGCTTCGCGCGCAGCTCGTGGTCGCGTACGCCCAGGCCCTCCTCGGGCGCCAGGCACAGCACGCCGACCTTGCCCTGGTGCAGGTTGCGGTGCACGTCGTACGCGGCCTGGCCGACCTGGTCCATCGAGTAGCTGCGGGACAGCGTCGGGTGGATCTTGCCCTGGGCGATCAGGCGGTTGGCCTCCCACGACTCGCGGTAGTTCGCGAAGTGCGAGCCGACGATGCGCTTGAGGTTCATCCACAGGTAGCGGTTGTCGTACTCGTGCACGAAGCCCGACGTGGACGCGCAGGTCACGATGGTGCCGCCCTTGCGGGTGACGTACACCGAGGCGCCGAAGGTCTCGCGGCCCGGGTGCTCGAAGACGATGTCCACGTCCTCGCCGCCGGTCAGCTCGCGGATGAGCTTGCCGAAGCGGTTCCACTCCTTCGGGTCCTGGGTGCGCTCGTCCTTCCAGAACTTGAAGTCCTCGGCCCGGCGGTCGATGACCAGCTCGGCGCCCATGTCGCGGCAGATCTGCGCCTTGTCCTCGGAGGAGACGACGCAGATCGGGGTGGCGCCGCCGTTGAGGACGAACTGCGTGGCGTACGAGCCGAGGCCGCCGGAGGCGCCCCAGATCAGCACGTTGTCGCCCTGCTTCATGCCGGCGCCGTTGCGCGAGACGAGCTGGCGGTACGCGGTGGAGTTGACCAGGCCCGGGGACGCGGCCTCCTCCCACGTGAGGTGGGCCGGCTTCGGCATGAGCTGGTTGCTCTTGACCAGGGCGATGTGCGCCAGGCCGCCGAAGTTGGTCTCGAAGCCCCAGATGCGCTGCTCGGGGTCGAGCATCGTGTCGCTGTGCCCGTCCGGGCTCTCCAGCTCCACGGAGAGGCAGTGCGCGACGACCTCGGCGCCCGGCTTCCAGGCGTTCACGCCGGGACCGGTACGCAGCACGACGCCGGCCAGGTCCGAGCCGACCACGTGGTACGGCAGGTCGTGGCGCTTGGTGAGCGGGGAGGTCCGGCCGTACCGCTCGAGGAAGCGGAAGGTCGAGACCGGCTCGAAGATCGAGGTCCACACGGTGTTGTAGTTGATGGCCGAGGCCATCACCGCGACGAGCGCCTCGCCCGGACCCAGCTCGGGCAGCGCGACGTCTTCGATGTGCAGCGCCTGGCGCGGGTCCTTCTCGCGGGACTCGAGTCCGTCGAACATCGTCTCTTCGTCCTTGTGGACGGTGACGGCGCGGTACGACTCGGGCAAGGGAAGGGCTTCGTACGCTTCCTGCGGGGTGTCCCCAGCGAGGATGGCGTCGAGGATCTCCTTCATCGTCGGCCTCCAGGGTCGGCGTTGGGAGTGTGAGGGTTTGTCGGTCGGCCGTGCCCGGCCGAAAATTACCCACCGGTAACGTAAGGGGCGCGACCGGGGTGTGCCAAGGGGCGGGCCCGTAGGAATCCCGCCCCCGAGTTGACGTTCTGTCAGCCGCCGTGCGGTGCGCGGAGGGTTGTCGCGGACCGGCGGCGGCGCGTGGTCAGTGCTCGGCGTCGGCCGGCGCCGAGGTGACGAGCTCGGTCAGCACGCCGTGGCAGTCCTTGGGGTGCAGGAACGTGATGCGCGAGCCCATGGAACCACGGCGCGGCTCGTCGTACAGGACCCTGACGCCCTTGCCGCGGATCGCGTCGGCCTCGCCGTCCACATCCGCCGTGCCGAAGGCGATGTGGTGCACGCCCTCGCCGTTCTTCTCGAGCCACTTGGCGACCGTGGAGTCCTCGCGGATCGGCTCGAGCAACTGGAGGTAGGACGCGCCGCCGTCGTCCGTCTCGTTGATCTTGAGCATGGCCTCGCGGACGCCCTGCTCCTCGTTGACCTCGGTGTGGAAGACCTCGAAGCCGTAGGTCGCGCGGTAGAACTCCACGGTCTCGTCGAGGTTGCGGCAGGCGATGCCGATGTGGTCGATACGCGTGAGCACGTTGCCCTCCCGGGTCTGGCGGGTTACCTCTCGGTAGGTACCCTGAATGTCGAAGCGACACTAGAGCGACACTATGAATGAGACCGCATCCGGTCTCCCGGGCGGGTCGTGCGTTCCATCACACCGGGACCCCTGCCGACCATGACCTGGCGGCCGGTATGTTTCCGCCCACACCCTCGCAATTTGCCCCCTGCAATTTGCCCCTCGCAAGTTTCCTCATCAGGGCTCACCTTCTTAGGAGGCCACTGTCATGGCCGGTTCTGTCATTGTCGCCGGGGCGCGGACCCCGATGGGCCGTCTGCTCGGCTCGCTCAAGGGCTTCTCCGCCACCGACCTCGGCGGCATCGTGATCAAGGCCGCACTGGAGCGCGCCGGCGTCACCGGCGACCAGGTGCAGTACGTGATCCTCGGCCAGGTGCTGCAGGCCGGCGCCGGCCAGATGCCGGCCCGCCAGGCCGCGGTCAAGGGCGGCATCCCGATGAACGTCCCCTCGCTGACGATCAACAAGGTGTGCCTCTCCGGCCTCGACGCCATCGCGCTCGCCGACCAGCTCATCCGCGCGGGCGAGTTCGACATCGTGGTCGCGGGCGGCATGGAGTCGATGACCGGCGCCCCGCACCTGCTGCCGAAGTCGCGCGAGGGCTTCAAGTACGGCGCGATCGAGATGCTCGACGCCATGGCGTACGACGGTCTCACCGACGTGTTCGACAACATCCCGATGGGCGAGTCGACCGAGCACCACAACGCCAAGCTGGGCATCTCGCGCGAGGAGCAGGACGCCTTCTCGGCCCTCTCGCACCAGCGCGCGGCGGCCGCGCAGAAGAACGGCCTCTACGACGACGAGATCGTCCCGGTGGCCGTTCCGCAGCGCAAGGGCGACCCGATCCAGTTCACGACGGACGAGGGCGTGCGCGCGGACACCACCGCGGAGTCGCTCGCCAAGCTGCGCCCGGCGTTCACCAAGGACGGGACCATCACCGCCGGTTCGGCCTCGCAGATCTCCGACGGCGCGTGCGCGGTCGTGGTCATGTCGAAGGCGAAGGCCGAGGAGCTCGGCATCGAGTGGCTCGCCGAGATCGGCGCGCACGGCAACGTCGCGGGACCGGACAACTCGCTCCAGTCGCAGCCCTCCAACGCGATCCGGAACGCGCTCGGCAAGCAGGGCCTGGAGGTCTCCGACCTCGACCTGATCGAGATCAACGAGGCCTTCGCGTCGGTCGGCATCCAGTCGATGCGCGACCTCGGCGTCACCAGCGACAACGTCAACGTCAACGGCGGCGCGATCGCGCTGGGCCACCCGATCGGCATGTCGGGCGCCCGCGTGGTTCTGATGCCGATGGAGCGAGTTACAGATTGCGTTCATGCGGGTTGTGCGGGACGTACGGGTTCTTCGGAATGTTCGGGAGGTACCGGCCCCGCGGGTGAG
>NZ_JBEZFP010000075.1:0-44760 GCF_040649515.1 Streptodolium elevatio | reverse complement strand
GCCCGGTCGGAATCACCCGACCGGGCCGACGCATGTTCAGCCGCAGACGCGGAACGTCGCGGACGCGGCCGGAGACCGGGAACGCCCCGTCCTCAGGCCGGGACGTCGAACGCCTCGGAAACACCCGTGAACGGCCCGTCCTCCGTGTCCCCGTGGAACCGCAGGCGATAGCGTCCCGCCGCGGCGCCCGTCGTGTCCCACTCGACGCGGGCCACCGCGTACCGCTTCCGCGGACCCGTGCCCCGCGTCCAGTGCAGCCGCGTCGCCCAGTCCCCGTCGTCGGCGACCCGCGTCCATACGTCGGCCCCGGCCTCGCGCTCCACCTCCAAGTACGTGCCGCCGCGCCGCAGTTCCGTGCTCGGATGCCCGGCGACGAATTCCGCGGCCACCACGCTCCCCGTCCGACTGAGCGACAGCGGCTGCCCGAACACCCGGCCAGGGGGCGCCAACACCGGCGCGGCTGCCGCGGCGCCCCGGTTGAACCGCCGTCCCGCGAGGTCCGGCTCGGGCTCACCCCGCTCCACCGGACGGCCGTCGCGCATGGCCTCGGCCAGCCCCGCGGCGATCTGCTGGAGCGCCGGGAGCTGCCAGCGGCCGAACAGCGTGCTGCCGCCCTCGTACATCTGTGCGTCGTACTCCTCGGGCGTCGTCGTGTAGTGCCCGTACGCGTTGCTGTAGCCCGCGACGAGGACGTCTTGCCACGCCACCCCCAGAATCGGCGCGACCGTGCGGCGCAGCCGCAGACCCGCGTTGACGGTCACCTCGAACGGCAGCCCGATCAGGTACAGCGGCCCGATCCGCAGCAACTGCACCGGCAGGCGCCGCTGGACGAGCGGCACCACCCGGTTCGCACTCGCCGGGAGCGCCATGGGCTTCGGCGCCTGCGCATCGCGCAGCCGACGCGACAGCGGGTAGACGACCCCGCGCGACAGCGCGCCCAGGACACGGTTGCGCTCCGCGCCGAAGCCCTTGAAGTACGTCGGCCCGTCCGGGATCGCCCCCGCCGGCGATGTTGCCCCACCGGTCGGCCCCGATGTGCGGTGGAACCGGCCGTCGCCGGTGAAGGCGGGCAGGACCCGCATGTCGGACAGGTCGACGTGCGTGATGCGGTGGTCGAGCACGAGGTCGAACGAAGTCCCCTCGCCGTTCCGGCCCTTGTCCGCCAGCGCGGCGGCGGCGTCGGCCTGCCGTGTCCCGATGATCCTGGTATTCTCCGCCATGTCCTCGGTCGGACCGCTGCCGGGCCGCAGGTTCAGGTTCGGCGACACGTCGCCGGCATTCGTCTGCGCGAACGCGGTGATCAACTCCTGCGGGGCGTCCGCCAGATAGTCGCAGCCGCCGAGCACGCGCTCCCAGTGGTAGCCGGCGTAGCCCTTGTTGTCGCCGCTGACCAGCCGGTTCCGGTTGGTCATGCTCGTGTTGTGCACGGCGAACCAGTTGATCGCACCGACGAGTCGGCCGTCACGCTCGATCGACAGCAGGGTCGTCTGCGGGTCCACGCCGCCCGGGAAGAGCGCGCGGTCGGCGGCAGGATTGCGGTCGAACGCGCGGCGGGCCCGGTTGGCACTGGCGTTCTCCAGCCGCCCGTGCGCCAACCGCAGCGCCGCCGGGGCCAGATCCTCGTGCGCGGCGAGAGCCGCCTCGACGATGCCGTCCACGACGGCCGCGAACGTCTTCGTCCGGAAGCCGCCGGTGTTGCCGTTGTAGAGGGCGTGGTGGGCATAGCCGCCGGGGCCGCAGTGCGTGTGGGTCGCGGTGATCATCACGTTCGACTCGGTGTAGCCGCGGGGCAGCCGGGCGAGCACCGCGCGTACCACGCCGCCGAACATCAGCGGCAGGTCGCACACCACGATCATCAGGCGCTCGGTCCCGTCCGAGAACGCGAACGCCCGGGCCCGCAGACGGGTATGCAGGCCCGCGCTCTGCTGGAACGCCATGCCGTAGCCGAGCATGCCGCACTCGGCGATCTCACCGGTGATGTCGGCGATGCCCCTGCCGACAAGTCCACCCGTCCCGGTCGAGGCCACGTGCCGTCCCCCGTCGCCGCACTGTCGTTGCCCGGACTCCCCGGCCGACCGGGGTTCGCGCCGAATGCTCCGGCCGGCGGCACCGGCTGTCAAGAACCCGGGCCACGCCCCGCCGTCGGCCCGCCCGACAGGTACAGCCGGAACCCCTCGGCCTCCGCGACGAAGCCGAGCGACGTGTAGAGCAAGTGCGCCCCGTCGTCGACATGCCGCTTGTGGGACAGCAGTTGAACCTTGTGGCACCCGGCTGCGCGGAGATCGTCGAGAGCGCGGCGCAGGATCGTGCTCGCGACACCCTGCCGCCGATGCTCCGCCGACACGACCACGGCCTCGATGAACGCGCTGGGCGCGCAGTCGTAGGTGATGTTGGGCATCACCATGACCGTTGCCGTGCCCACGGGCTCACCGCCGAGTTCGGCGACGTACACGGTCAGTTCGTCGGATCGCAGCATGCGGGCCCATGTCCGCTCCTCTGCCCGCGACGCCGAGCGCGGCGGTCGGCCGCCGGGGTCGCGTCCGGCGTGCACCGCCAAGACGGCGAGGAGGTCGTCCGGGCCCGCGGTGCGGACCACCAGCCAGGCGGCCGCCGCCGGGGTCGTATCGCGCCTCATGCTCACTTCCGGGGTTCGACCACGATGCCGATCGTCTTGTCCGGGGCGCGCAAGTCGTCGAAGGCAGCCGGGACTTCGTCGAGGCCCACGCGGCGGGTGATCCACGGCTCGACGTCCACCTCGCGTGCCGCGAGGGCGGCGAGCACCGTACGCAGAGCCGCGAGGTCGGCCGACGCGGAGAAGGTCAGGCGGAGGTTCTTCTTCACCGCAAGGCCGGTGCGGATCGGGTCGGGGTCGTACTGCCCGCTGACCTCGACGATGTGGCTGTTGCGCGGCACCTCGGTGAAGAGCCGGGCCAGCATGCCGGCGATACCCGTCGTGTCGAACACGGTCGGCGGCTGGGTCGCGCCGGTTTCGGCGAGTGCGTCGAGCCAGGTGCGGCTGTGCACGTCCACCACGATGTCCGCCCCGACGGCGAGTGCCGCGGCGCGCCGCAGTTCGGTCGGCTCCGCGGCGATGACCGGGCCGCGCCCGTGCCGCCGCAGGGCCGCGACGATGCCGAGGCCGACCTGCCCGGTGCCGAGTACGACCGCGGGCGCGCCGTCCGGGATCGCGGCCGTGCGTACGCTCATTTCGCCCACGATGAGCGGCTCGACGAACACCGCGTGCAGCGGGTCCATGCCCTCGGGCAGCGGGGCGATGAGCCCGGGCGTCGACAGGAGTATGCGCTCCGCGTAGCCGCCCGGGTAGGTGTCGGAGAATCCGACGACGCTGGTGTGCCCGTCCGCGCCGGTGACGGTGCCGAGTCCGGCGCCCAGGTCGCCCGGGACGAACCCGACCGCGTCGGGGCCGGCTTCGAGGACGCGGAAGACGAAGCAGTGCCCGAGCATGACGCCGCGCGCCGGGTCGAAGATCATCGCGGTGGAACCCGAGTCGCGCGCGCAGCCGAGGTACGCCTCGGTGTGGTCCATCAGGTGGACGTCGCTGCCGCAGATCCCGCACGCCACTGTCTCGACGAGGATCTGCGATCCCGTCGGCGCGGCCAACTCCGGGATGTCCCGGACCTCCAGGCGCCCTTCGATGCCGACGACCACACGCATGCCGGTCCTCCGTTCCCCGCCCCGCACCGGACGGAGCCGTTCGCTCGGAATCTTGTTGCAGTCAAGCAATGACGCCGTGCAACGTCAACAACGTGCGGATTGCGACGCGCACCGCGCGCGACGGGGCCAAAAGCCTGGTGCCCTCCCCCGGCCGCGCGACAATATGGGTCGGGAAACGCGTCGAGAACCAGAGCCCCGGTAGCGCTCTCGGCAGCGGTCGAATGCACCCGGCACCGCGTGCCGGGCCCCCACGAGTCGAGGTGAGTGGCGCATCACCGACCGGACGAGCCGCGGCGCAGCCCGGTCCGGCACCGCGGCGACGCGGTCCGCCGGCCGGCTCACCGGCGTCGACATCGCGCGGTTCCTGGCGATCTTCTGGATGTTCGTCGCGCACATCGGCCCGGACCGCGACGACGGGTGGCCGAACCGGCTCCTGTGGCTGGGCGACGGCCGGGAGGCCGCGCTGTTCGCGTTCCTCGCGGGCGTCTCGCTCACCCTGGTGCACGGCGAGCGGCTGCGGCTGCCGTGGCGTGACCCGGAGGCCGCGGCGACCT
The DNA here is from genome assembly GCF_040649515.1 of Streptodolium elevatio. Classification (GTDB taxonomy): domain Bacteria; phylum Actinomycetota; class Actinomycetes; order Streptomycetales; family Streptomycetaceae; genus Yinghuangia; species Yinghuangia elevatio. Next base: position 40,531 of record NZ_JBEZFP010000075.1, on the reverse strand, counting down.
CCCGGGCGGTGGTGCGGCGCACCGTCGAGAAGTCGTTCCTCCTGCTGCTGCTCGGCCTGTGGCTGGCCGGCCTGGAAACGGGCGTGCTCGTCATCCTGCCGTTCTTCGCCCTCTACTTCGTCGTGGCGCTTCCGGCGCTGTACCTCCCGACGCGCACGATCGCGGTCACGGCGGCCTATTGGGCCTTCGCGGGGCCGATGGTGTCCTTCATCCTGCGCTACAGCTGGGAACGGGTGGACCCGGGCTACCGCGTACCCGACTTCGGAGCCCTGGCCGATCCCGGGGAGTTCGTCACCACGCTCTTCGTCACCGGCACGTACCCGGTCATCACCTGGATGCCGTTCGTCTTCGCCGGGATGGCCGTCGGACGCCTCGACCTGCGCAGCGTCCCGGTGCTGTGGCGGCTGACCGGCGCCGGCACCGCGCTGGCGCTGCTCGGGTACGGCGGCTCGTGGCTGATCGTCGAGGCCGGCGGCGCGGGGACCCAGCTCCAGACCGCCACGGACCGGCTCTTCGACGCCCCACCCGGCAGCGTGTCGGTGTTGGAGGCGCTGGGGTGGTACACCGGCACCACCCCGCCCAACGACCCGACCTGGCTCGTGGTCGCGCAAGGCCACAGCGGCACCCCCTTCGAGGTGGTCGGCGCGACCGGCGTGGCCTGCGCCGTCCTCGGCCTGTGCTGCCTGGCCTGCATGCGCTTCCTGGACGGCGACCGGCGGCCGGCGCCGTGGTACGTCGCCGCCCCGGCCGCCGTGGGTGCGATGTCGCTGAGCGTCTACACGGTCCACCTGATCGCGGGCTGGTCCTCGCTGACCCCCGGTGCCGGATCGTGGGTGCGGCTCCTCGCGTACACCGCCGTCGCCCTGGCCGGCGCGTGGCTGTGGGCCCGCCTCCTCGGCAAGGGGCCGCTGGAACGGGCTCTCGCGGTCGCGGGCGGCAGGTCGCCGGACGTCCGCTCCCCCGGCCGCCCGGCCGGCCCCGACCCGAACGCCGCCGCTCCCCCCGACACCGACGCCGGTACCGATACCGATACCGATACCGACGGCGACACGGGCACCGGACGCAGTTAGCGGTCGTCGACGCCGATCCCCAGCACCTGGGCCAGCGCGGGCGCCAGTTCGAGTAGTTGCAGGCTGCTGATGGTGGCGCCCCTGAGCGCCTCCACTCCCGAGGTGATCCGCAGTCCGGCCGCCTCCCGCAGGTCGACCTTGGCGAGCTTCGCCTTCTCCAGGCTCACGCCGTCCAGCGTCGAGCCGGGGAACGACACGCCGGTCAGCGTCGCCCCGGCGAAGTCCGCGTCGCGCAGCATGCAGTTGACGAACGACACGTCGCGCAGCGCCGAGGCCCGCAGGTTCACGGAGTCGAACTTGCAGTTGTGGAAGACCACGCGGCGCATCTGGGCGCCGTGCATCTGCAGCCCGGCCAGCAGCCCCGCGGTGAACTCGCAGTCGAGCCAACTGCTCTCGGCGAGGTCGGCGCCGACGATGCGCACGCCCTCCAGCCACACGTCGTCGAACCGCGTACGCCGGTAGCGCCCGCGCGTGACCGTCGCCGCCGAGAACGCGCACTCGGTGAACCCGGAGCCGCCGCCTTCCGCGTCCTCGAGTTCCGTGCCGTCGAAGTGCACGGAATCGTACGTCCCGTCGCGCCGGAGGTCGCCGTCGAACGGCTCCAGCCGATGGGCGTAGGGCAGTTCTCCGAGTTGGCGCGCGGCACGCACAGGCATCGGCGGACCTCCGGGGGATGGCAGGGGACAGAGTCTCCCCTATCCCTATCGCGCCCCACCCTCATCGCCCCAATCCGCCGCCACCCGTGCCACCGCCGATACGCCTCGTTGATCCGCCCGGTGCCGCCCGCCATCGCTCTTCCGCGGCGCAGCTGTCGAGCAGCCCGGCCTCGGGTCGACCTCCTGGCGGTCGGCGTGAGCAGGGCCACACCATTTGGGTTCCGCTTCCGCGCAACACAACCGTTGTGCGGCGTAGTCATCCAGGTGGGAGGACCGGGCGGACGTCGCCCGGGCGGTGCTGTCGGGCGACGCGCGGTGGCGGAAGGGAGCATGCGGTGCCACGTGTCGCGACGCGGGCCGCCGGGCGCCGTACGCCGGGCCGCGCACCCGCCCCGAGCCCCGCCCCCGAGGCCGCCGACGGCACGGCGGCGGACCTCCAGGCCGCGGACTCCTCGGCAGCGGTCCGCGAGCCGTCGTCCGGCCGGGGCAGGGACCTGTCCCCGACGGGGGCCGGGATGTCGGCCGTGCGCGGCGGCGCGAACCTCGCGGCCGGCTCGGTCGTGTCGCGCCTGACCGGGTTCGTGCGCAGCGCGATCATCGTGGCGGCGCTGGGCACGGGGCTGTTCGCGGACGGCTACAACGTCGCCAACACGGTGCCCAACATCCTCTACATCCTGCTCGTCGGCGGCGCCCTGAACTCCGTGCTGGTGCCGGAGCTCGTCCGGGCCGCTCGGCGCGACCGGGACGGCGGCGCGGCGTACACCGACCGGCTGGTGACCGCGGTGTGCTGCCTGCTGCTGGCGCTGACCGCGGTGACGGTGGCGGGGGCGCCGTGGATCGTGTCGGCGTACGCGCATTTCGAGGGCCCGCAGCGCGAACTCACCGTCACGCTGGCCCGCTACTGCCTCCCCCAGATCTTCTTCTACGGGTTGTTCGCGCTGCTGTCGGAGGTGTTGAACGCGCGGGGGCGGCCGGGCCCGGCGGCGTGGACGCCGATCCTCAACAACGTCGTGGTGATCGCCGTCTTCGCCGGCTACCTCAACATCGCCCACGGCGCGAACGACGCGGGCGAGGTCGACGCCGACCAGGTGCGGCTGCTCGGGATCGGCACCACGCTCGGCATCGCCGTGCAGGCGCTGACCCTGTGGCCCTATCTGCGGGCCGCGGGCGTGCGGCTGCGGCCGCGGTTCGACTGGCGCGGGCACGGGCTCGGCGCGCCGCTGCGGATGGCCGGGTGGGCCGTCGCGCTGGTCGCGGTGTCGCAGGTCGCGTACTGGCTCACCACGCGGCTGGCCACCACGGTCGCGGAGCGGGCGGACCGCGCGGGGATCGGGCACGGCGTCGGGTATACCGCGTACGCGAACGCCCAGCTGCTGTGGATCGTCCCGCACGGCATCATCACGGTCTCGCTCGCGACGATGCTGATGCCGCGCATCAGCCGGGCCGCGGCCGAAGGCGACCGGGACCAGGTGTGGGCGTACGTCGCGCGCGGGCTGTGCTTCAACGCCCTCGCGATCGTGCCGTGCGCGTTCTTCTTCCTGGCCCTCGGCCCGCAGTTGACCGCGGTGGTGTTCCAGCACGGCGCGACCTCGGCCGCCGACACGCGCGCGATGGGCCTGATGCTGTGCGCGTTCGCGCCCGGGCTGGTCGCCTACTCGGCCGGATACCTCATCCAGAAGGGGCACTTCGCCCTCCAGGACCCCCGCGTACCGCGCCGGGCGACGGTCACCACCGCGGTCGCGGGGTCGGTGCTGAGTGTCGCGGCCTACCTGCTGATGCCGCTGGCGTGGGCGGTCACCGCCATGGCCGGTGCGTACTCCGCCGCGCAGGTGATCGGCCTGCGTCACCCCGCCGCGCGGTTCCGGCGCGCCCTCAAGGGTGTCGACGCGGCCCCCGTCCTCAAGGTGCATGTCGCGGTGACCCTCGCGGCGGGGACGGCCGCAGGCGCCTCGTTCCTCCTGGCCCGGTTCACCGCCCGCGTCTGGTCGGACGGGCCGTTGGCCTCCGGGCTCGTGCTGCTCGGCGCCACGGCGGTCTTCGCCGCCCTGGTGGTGCCCACAGCCCTGCGCCTGATGCGCCGCCCGGACGCGCGCGGTGGCCGCCGGAGGGCACGCCGCCGGTCGAAGTGACCCGCGGATGGGTCAGACCGCGTCGTCCCATTGGTCGAGGATCGCCTCGGCGAGTTGCGCCTCGTCGGCCGCGCTTCCGCCCATCGGTCCTTCGGCCCGGCCGTGCAGCGGCTGCTCCGCCCAGATGACCTTGCCGCGCGACGTGTAGCGGGTGCCCCAGCGCTCGGCGAACTGCGCGACGAGGAAGAGCCCGCGGCCGCCCTCGTCGGTGGTCGCGGCCCGGCGCAGGTGCGGTGACGTGCTGCTGCCGTCGGACACCTCGCAGGTGAGCGAGCGGTCGTGGAGCAGGCGGACCCTGATGGGCTGCGAGCCGTAGCGGATCGCGTTGGTGGCCAGTTCGCTCAGGATCAGCTCGGTCGGATAGGCGTAGTCGTCGAGCCCCCACACGGCCAACTGCCGTGCGCAGGCCGCCCGCAGCGGCGCCACCGCCTCCGGGTGCGGGCGTACGTCCCACGCCGCCACGTGGTCCGGTGCCAGCAGCCTCGTGCGTGCCACCAGCAGGGCGATGTCGTCGCTCTGGCGCTCGGACAGCAGTTCGTCGAGCACCGCGGCGCAGGTCTCCTCCGGGCCGGCACCGCCCCCTCCCGCGGCCAATGCGTCGGCCAGGCGGCGCAGTCCGTCGTCCAGGTCGCGGCCGCGCTGCTCGACCAGCCCGTCGGTGAACAGGACCAGTCGGGAGCCCTCCGGCAGTTGCAGTTCCGCGGTTTCGAAGGGCAGGCTGCCGGCGAGGCCGAGGGGCGGGGAGACCGGCACCTCGGGGAAGTCGACGCGGCCGTCCGGGGACACGACGGCGGGTCCGGGGTGCCCGGCCCGGGCGAGGGTCACGCTGCCCGCGACGGGGTCGTAGACGGCGTACAGGCACGTCGCGCCGGTGATCTGCGAGGCGTCGCCGTCGGACTGCTCCTGGTCGATGCGGGTGACCAACTCGTCTAGGCGGCCCAGGAGTTCGTCGGGCGGCAGATCGAGCGCGGAGAAGTTGTGCGCCGCGGTGCGCAGGCGGCCCATGGTCGCGGCGGCGTGCAGGCCGTGGCCGACGACGTCCCCGACCACCAGCGCGACGCGGACGCCGGACAGCGGGATCACGTCGAACCAGTCCCCGCCGACGCCGGCCTGCGCCGGCAGGTAGCGGTACGCCACGTCCAGGGCGTTCTGCTCCGGCAGCGCGCGCGGCAGCAGGCTGCGCTGGAGCGTCACGGACAACGTGTGCTCGCGCGTGTAGCGCCGGGCGTTGTCGATGGACAGTGCCGCGCGCGCGGCGAGCTCCTCGGCGAAGGTGCGGTCCTCCTCGTCGAACGGCTCGGGGGTGTCGCGGCGCCAGAAGTTCGCCATGCCCAGGACGATGCCGCGTGCCCGCAGCGGCACGGTGACCAGCGAGTGGATGCCGTAGTCGAGAATGTCCTGGCCCCGCTCCGGGTCCAGCGCCCAGTTCCGGCTGTTGGTCAGATCGGTGTGCAGCACCGCGCGGCCTCCCGCGACGGCGGCCGCGACGGGGGCGTCGGGGCCCGCGGTGATGACCGCGCCGACCGGGTAGAGGGGCTGGTCGGTGCGGACGCCGCGGACCGCCGCGCGGCTCATGCGGTTGCCGCCCGGCTCCTCGCCGCGCAGGACCGGTTCCAGCAGTTCCACCGTGGCGAAGTCGGCGAACCGGGGGACGGCCGCCTCGGCCAGTTCCTCTGCGGTACGCGTCACGTCCAGCGTGGTGCCGATGCGCACCCCGGCGTCGTAGAGCAGGTCCAGGCGCTCGCGGGCCACCTCCGCCCGGCCCGCGAGCGACCGCAGTTCGGTGGTGTCGCGCAGTGTGGCGACGCTGCCCGGCGGGCCGCCGTGCGGCGCGGTGGGCCGCTTGTTGACCGCGAGCAGCCGGTGCCCGGTGAGGTGCACCTCGTCGGTGGCGTCCCGTTCCGAGGTCAGGAGGTCCACGAGACCGGCGTCCAGGCCGAGGTCCGCAACCAGGCGTCCCCCCGCGTCGGCGGGCAGGTCGAGGAGGCGCCGGGCCTCGTCGTTGGCGAGCACCAGGCGGCCGTCCGTGCCGACGATGAGCACGCCCTCGCGTACCGCGTGCAGTACGGCGTCGTGGTGCTCGTACATACGGGTCATCTCGCCGGGGCCCAGGCCGTGCGTCTGGCGTTGCAGGCGGCGGCTGACCAGGGCCGTGCCGATCGAGGTCAGGAGCAGTGCGGCGGCGGCCCCGCCGAGGACGACGGGCATCTGGCGGTCGACGCCGTCCCCGACCTTCCCGGTGGTGATGCCGGCGGCGACGAAGCCGACGGCCCGCCCGTCGGCGCTCAAAACGGGGGCCGCGGAGACGACGGACCGGCCGGCCGACGTCTGGGCGGTGTCGGTGCCGGGCACTCCGCCCAGTTGTTCGAGCAGGTTCGGGCCCTCGACGGCGACGCCGATCCGGGTGGGATCGGTGTGCGCGACGCGGACGCCCGCATTGTCGACCACGACGATGAACGCCACGCCGGACTGGTCCCGGGCCGCGACGATCCGCGACTGGAGTGCGCCGGTGGGGTCCGGGCCCTCCAGCGCTTCGGCGACCCCGGGGCCCTGGGCGAACGAGGCGGCAACGGCCATCGAGCGGTGCCGTGCGTCGCTCGCGCTGTCGCGGCGGGCCTGGACCACCAGGGCCACGGCCGCGGCGACGACCAGCAGGAGCACGACGGCAACCTGGAGCCAGAAGACCTGCCCGGCGACACTGCGCAGGCTCAGCGGGGCCCACAGCCGCCGCCGTACGGCCCTGGGGCGGCCCGGCCGGGACGGCGAGGTCGAGGACCGACGCAGTCGCCGTGACATGTGCCATTTGTACCATTTCACCGGTGCGCCGACCCCAGGGAGCGGGGCTCATTGTGACCCGGGGAACACCACGCCGCCGCCATGCCGCGACGTATGGTCCGGTGGTCCTCCCGCACCGCGAAGATTGCCGGGCACAGGCAATGCAGGGGGTGAGGCGGGCAGAACCCGGCCTCCGAGAGGCGGTGTCGGCGACTCGGAGGCGCGACGGCGGAAACGCGGCGACGGGTGGTCCACACGCGCGGCGGGAGGTTCGTCCTTGCCCTCACCGCGAGACCGGCGACCGCCAACTCGCCTTGCCGGCAAGCCGGTCCGCGAGGAACACGCACTCCGGTGCGCCGGACGACGGCCAGGTCGTACCCTGGTACGCCGTGACCCACCCCCAAGAACTCGATACACCGCCCCCCTTCGACCCCGGGGCGGCCCGTGCGGCCCGCGAAGTCATGGCGCTCACCCCCGAAAGGGTGGCGGCGACACTCGCGTCGTACGGCGTCAACGTACTGCCCAAGCACGTCCGCGCCTGGGAGGACTCCTCCGTCGCCCCGACCGAGGACGAACTCGTCGCGCTGGCCCGGACGCTCGCGGTCCCCGTCGCCCAACTGATGGGCCCCACCGCGGCCACCCTGCACGCTCTCCGGCTGCGCGCCGGCCTGACGCGCGCGCAGGCGGGCAAGTCGGTCGGCATGTCCGAGGCCACGTGGACGCGCATGGAGCAGACGAACCGCTGGCGCGCCGACGAGCGGCGCACCGAGGCCCTGGTGCGCGTGCTCGGCGGCCTCTCGCACCGCCAACTCGTCGAAGTCTCCGGCGCCGCCGACGAACTGGCCGAACTCCTGGCCCGCGGCGTCTCCGACGGCCGGTGGCAAGCGCACCTTTCGGCCGTGACCGAAGTCCTGGGCGTCCGCCGCCGCCGCGTCGCACAGGCGCTGGAAGGCTTCGGCGCCGAGTTCCCGCCCGCCGGCGCCAAGCCGGACGACGCTCCGGCCCCGCTCCCCGACGGCGCGGTCGACCGCTTCTGGCACCACCTCGGCGACCCGCCCGCGGACCCCTTCGCGCCGGGCCCCTGGCGCCGGCCGCCCGGCCGCCGCTGAGACCCGACCGGCAGCGAGCGCCGACCGACGCCGTGGCCGCCCTCACATAGTGCGAGGGCAGGCCACGGCGTCGGCGCATTCACGCGACGTGCCCGTGCCGCGCACCCCGAAGCCGCGACCGACGCACATTCCGGATTGCGGACACAACTGGTAAACCGGGTCCCGCTTGTCCCCGATCACACGGAGGAACCATGGGCTCGGAGAACTTCGCCATGCCGGAACGCGGTTCGTCGTCGTTCGGCCGCCGCGCTTTCGCGGCGGGTGTCGTCGGCGCCGTCGCCGCCGCGGTCCTGCCGGGCGCTCCGGCGTACGCCCACGACGACCCGCGGCCGCACTCGCGCCTGATCCCGCTCACCGGTGCCGTCAACACCCGTGACCTGGGCGGTTATCGCACCTGGCACGGCCGCACCGTCCGCTGGGGACGCGTCTTCCGCGGCGACGCCCTCGGCAAGCTCACCGCCGAGGACGTCGCCCGGCTGGGCCGCCTGGGCCTGCATACGGTCGTCGACTTCCGCGGACCGAAGGAGATTGCGAAGGACGGCGTCGACCGCCTGCCGCCGCGAACTCTCCTGGTCAACAACCCCGTTCTCGATGCCGCCGGCGACGCCATGACCGACGCCATCACGCGGGCCCTGGCGACCGGCGACCCGGCCGTCCTCGACGAACTCCTCGGCGACGGCAGGGGCGCCGCGCTGATGACCGAGGGGCACCGCAGTTCGGTCACCTCACCCGCCGCCCGCGCGGGCTTCGGCGACACACTGCGCCGCATCGCCGAGCACGGGACGCCGCTGCTCTACCACTGCACCGCCGGCAAGGACCGCACCGGCTGGATGAGCGCGCTGCTGCTGACCGCCCTCGAAGTCCCCGACCGCACGATCGTCGAGGACTACATGCTCTCGAACGAGAACCGCCGAGCCTCGAACGAGTCGACGTACGCCTTCCTCCGCTCGCGCGGCATCGACGTCGAACTGGTGCGCCCGCTCATGGAGCAGCGGCCCGCGTACATCGAGGCAGCGCTCGCCACGATGCGCGCCGAGTACGGTTCGGTGGACCGCTACGTCCGCCGCGGCCTCGGCCTGTCCGCCGGCACGATCCCGCGCCTGCGCGCCCGACTCCTCACCCGTTGAAGCACGCCTGAGCACTCCCCGGGCAGGTCCGGGCGGGTCCCGGCAGGTCCGTCCCCGGTGCGAACCAGATCCGAAGCCGGCCGCAGGAACGTTTCCGAAGCCCGCCGCGGGGATGTTCGGGCACGTCCCTCGCCGCCTCCGTGGCTCATCCGCAGCACACCCTCCACCCCGTGAGAGCACCGCTCCCCCGGCGGGCCGCACCCGGTGCGGCCCGCCGCGTCCGCACGCCCCCCTTGACTCGTTAATGCGCGTGATTTAACTTCACCGTCGTGAACACCCGCGACGAATTGATCCTGGCCGCCGAGCGGTTGTTCGCCGTGCACGGCGTCGACGGCGTGTCCCTGCGCAGAATCAGCGCCACCACGGGGCAGCGGAACGTCGCGGCGGCGCAGTACCACTTCGGCGACAAGCAGGCCCTGATCCAGGCCATCTTCGACTTCCGGCTCGCCCACGTGGACGCGGACAGGCGCGCGCTGCTGGACCGGGTCCGGGCCGAGGGCCGCACGAACGACGTGCGCGCGCTGGTCGAGGCGCTCGTGCTGCCGCTCGCCGCGCAGGCCACCCGTCCCGACAGCCACTACCTGCGGTTCCTCAACCGGATGTGCGACCACCAGGGGCGGGCGGTGGTCCCCCTGTCGGACATCGGCCCGGTCAACAGCGCCGTCGAGGTCGGCCATCTCATCCTCGACGCCCTCGGCCCCGCTCCGGATCCGCGTACCGCGCAGCGCAACAGCCTTGCCGGGCGCCTGATCATCTCAGGGCTCGCCGACCTCGAACACCAGGTCGGCGCGGCGGGACCGTCCCCCGACACCGAGGTGTACGCGGCCGGGCTCGTCGACGCCGTCGTCGCGGTGCTCACCGCCCCGTCCTCGGTGCCCCGCCCGCAGGACGCCTGACCGCACGACACCGGCGCCCCTCTTCTTCGCCTCCGCCGTCACCCGGCCGGAGGCGTGCGGCGGTTCCCGCTCCGACTCCCGCTCGTACCAAGTCCGTTGCCGATCCCCGAGGAATGGTGAGCCCATGACGACCCCGCCCGTACCGAACGGCAACCGCCGAGGCCGTACGCTGACCGCCTCGGCCACCGACCGGGTCTACCCCCGGGACCCGCGCCCGCGCGAGGGTGCGCCCGACGTGCTGGTCATCGTGCTCGACGACCTCGGCTTCGCGCAGATCGGTGCGTTCGGATCGGACATCGCGACGCCGAACATGGACCGCCTCGCGGCCGGCGGGCTGCGCTACAACCGGTTCCACGTCACCGCGCTCTGCTCGCCCACGCGCGCCGCCCTGCTGACCGGTCGCAACCACCACGCCGTGGGGATGGGCTTCCTGGTCGACCTGCCGATCGCGTACCAGGGCTACAACTCCCGGGTGCCGAAGTCGGCGGCGACGATGCCGCGCATCCTCAAGGACGCCGGGTACTCCACGCTGGCCGTCGGCAAATGGCATCTGACGCCGCGTTGGGAGCGGTCCGCCGCGGGCCCGTTCGACCGGTGGCCACTCGGCTACGGCTTCGAGCGCTTCTACGGCTTCCTCCAGGGCGACGCCAACCACTGGGCGCCGGAACTCGTGTGCGACAACCACTACACCGAGCCCCCGGCCGGCCCCGAGGACGGCTACCACCTGAGCGAGGACCTGGTCGACACCGCGCAGCGGATGATCCTCGACCAGAAGCAAGCCGCCCCCGGCAAGCCGTACTTCATGTATCTGCCGTTCGGCGCCATGCACTCGCCGCACCATGTCGCGCCCGAGTGGGTCGAGCCGTACCGGGGCAAGTTCGACGGCGGCTGGGAGCGGTGGCGCGAGGAGACCTTCGCCCGCCAGGTAGCGGCCGGCATCGTGCCCGAGGGCACCGAACTGCCCGAGCGGCCCCCGTGGATCCAGGAGTGGGAGGCCCTCGACCCGGACGACCGGCGGATGTTCGCGCGCATGCAGGAGGTGTACGCCGGGTTCCTCACCCACACCGACGCCCAGATCGGCCGCCTGCTCGACTTCCTCGAACGCACCGGACGCCTGGACAACACCCTCGTGATGCTCATGTCCGACAACGGCGCCAGCGCCGAGGGCGGGCAGTTGGGCACCGTCAACGAGCACCGCTTCTCGTCCCGCATGGGCGACTCGACCGAGCGCAACATCGCCGACCTGGAGAACTGGGGCGGGCCGGACACGTACCCGCACTACGCCTGGGGATGGGCGTGGGCCGGCAACACCCCGCTCCGGCTGTGGAAGCGCTACACCTGGCTGGGCGGCACCCGGGCGCCGCTGATCGTGCACTGGCCCGACGGCATCGCGGCCCGCGGCGAGATCCGCAGCCAACTGACGCATGCCGTCGACCTGATGCCGACGATCCTGGAAGCCTGCGGCGTCGACATCCCCGAGACCGTGGACGGCGTGCCGCAACAGGAGGTGGACGGCCGTTCCCTCGTCGGCACGTTCGCCGATGCGTCCGCCGAATCCCCGCGCGAAACCCAGTACTTCGAGATGCTCGGCTCGCGTTCGATCATCCACGGGGAGTGGAAGGCCACCACCGACCACGTGTCGCGCGGCGTCCTGGACGAGGAGCGGCTGCTGCTCGGCAGCCGGGACTTCGCCACCGACCGCTGGTCCCTGTTCAACCTCGCCGACGACTTCGCCGAGGCGCGCGACCTGGCCGACGAACACCCCGAACTGGTCGAGAAGTTGGAAGACCTGTGGTTCGACGAGGCGGAGCGCAACCATGTGCTGCCGCTCGACGACACGATGCAGGAACGCCTCGCCGCGCTGATCTTCCCGACGTACGGCCTGCAACCGCGCGGCACGTACCTGCCCGGCGGCGGCCCGGTCCACGAGGAGTCCCTGCCCCCGCTGTTCGGGGGCTTCACGCTCACCGCCGACGTGGAGGTGCCCGCGGACGGTGCGGACGGAGTCCTGTGCGCGTTCGGCGACCTGACGGGCGGCTTCGTCCTGCGGGTGGCGGACGGCCGGCTGAGCTTCACCTGCTCGCGGGCCGGTGAGGTCGACCGGGTCACGGCCGACGCCCCGCTGGCGCCGGGCCGCCGCGTGGTCGGCGTACGCTTCCGCCCCGGCGCCGACGCGCCCGGCACCCTCGCGCTGCTCGACGCGGGCGCCGAGATCGCCTCTGCCCCGCTCGGCGGGCCCTGGCCCGTCGCGTTCCAGCACGGCGGCGCGGGCCTGTCCGTCGGACACGACCACGGCCTGCCGGTGGACCGCGACTACCGGCCCCCGCACCCGTGGACCGGCACGCTCCACACCGTCGAGATCGATACCGCCGCGGTGCCCGAGCCTGATCTGGACACCGCGCTGCGCACCGCCCTGCACAGCGACTGACCGGGCCGGGTGGGGGTGGACCGGGTCCACCCCCACCCGCGGCCGTGTCCCGCTAACCCACCGAGAAGTGCGGGTTCTCCATCACGCCCAGCACGCTGCCCTGCGGGTCCAACACGGTCGCCACGCGGATGCCGCCGCCGACCTCGCGTACGGCGGCGTGCGGCTCGGCCCCGCGTTCCAGCAGGAGCGCCAACGCCGAGTCCGCGTCCTCGACGCCCCAGTACGTCACCGGCAGTTCGCCCAGCAACTCAATGGGCTGCAAGGCGAGTTCATAGCCGCCGACGTCGAACCCCACGTAGTACGGCTCGGCGAAATAGGGCTCGAAGCCCAACACCTGGGCGTACCAGGCCGTGGCGGCGGCAAGGTCGGTCGCGGGGTATACGACGGTTCGCAGTCCGAGCAGCATCGAAGATCGTCCGTTCGCCGGGGATCCCACTCTCGCACAGCACGGCTCTCGCACAGCACGGCTCTCACACAGCGCGGCTCTCACACAGCGCGGCGGTGCCGCCGCCGATCACCGACCAGGTCCGTCCGGCGGTCCCGCCGACCGCTGCCCGGATCGGGTGTACCGCTCAGATCGGCCGGTCGCCGACGATGGTCACGCGCTCCATGACCCGCGGATGGGGGTAGTAGTCGGCGCTGGCGTAGTGCTGCGTGGCGCGGTTGTCCCAGAACGCCACCGTGCCGGGACGCCAGTGCAGCCGGACCTGGTACTCGGGGTGGCGCGCCTGGTCGTACAAGTAGGCGAGCAGGTCCCCGCTCTCCGCGTCCGGCAGCCCGACGATGTGACTGGTGAAGATGCGGTTGACATAGAGGAGCCGGCGGCCGGTCTCCGGGTGCGTGCGGATCACCGGATGTGTGACCGCCGGGTACTTGCGTTGCTGGCGGGCCAGTTCGTCGGCCGACAGTTGGGAGCCGAAGGTCCGCGTGAAGTCGTGGACGGCGGCGAGTGTGTCCAGGCGCTTGCGCGTGTCCGCCGGCAGGCCGTCGTACGCGGCGCCCATGTCCGACCACAGCGTGTCGCCGCCGACGTCGGGTACGCGTACCGCACGCAGGATCGACCCCATCGGCGGCGTGGTCTCGAACGAGGCGTCGGAGTGCCAGACGTTCTCGACGGCCGGCGAGTCCGCGCCGCGGCTGAGCCGGACGACCTCGGGCACGTCGGCCTTGGGCAGGAAGGGGTGCACTTCCGGGGTGCCCCACCACCGCGCGAGATCGCGGTGTTGACGGGCGGTCAGGTCCTGGTCGCGGAAGAACAGCACCTTCCACTCCAGGAGTGCGCGGTGGAGTTCGGCGTGCAGCTCGGCGGTGAGCGGCGCGCCCAGGTCGACGCCGGAGATCTCGGCGCCGATCACCGGAGTGCAGGGCGCGAGCCCGAACAGCCGGTAGGGGGCGGACTCTTCGAAGTCCCCGGTCGGACTCAGCTCGCGGACCGGCACCGCGGATATGCCGTTGTCGAAGACGGGGCGCGGCAGGGTCTGGGCGTGCGTCATATGGTTCTCCCAAGAGGGGTGGCGCCCGCCGTCGCCGAGCGCAGCGTCCAGGACCGGGCCGGCGCCGTGAGCAGCGCGGTCGCGGTGTCGACGAGGTCGGCGACGAAGAGGTCGAGCGGCATCGTGCCGCCGCCCGGACCCCGGTCGGCGGGCGGGTTGTCGAGGTGCGCCGCTCGGCCCACGGACGTGCGCAGTTCGCGGTCGGCGAGCGCGTGGACGACGAACGAGCAGAAGTGGTGCCAGCGTTGGGCGCGGATCGTGTCCGGCAGGCCGGCCGTGAGTTCCATGGCACGGCGGTACAGGACGAGCAGCCCTTGGGTGTGCGGCCGCTCGCCCAATTGCGCGGGCTGCATGACCACCGCGTCCGGACTCACGGTGTACGTCGCCTGGACGCAGAACCGCAGGTACCAGCTCGGCGCGCCGCCCTCGCGCAGGAGTTCGGCCATCGGGAGGGTGAACGCCTCGGCGACGGCGTACGGGTCGCGCGCCCGCCCCTCGAGGTCGTGGCTCTCGATGAGGCCCGTGCGGCGCGCGTTGATCGGTGCCATCCGATGTTCGAAGATCGCGCCGACCAGGTCCTCCTTCGCGCCGAAGTGGTACCGGACGGCGTTGGTGTTGCGCTGCCCGGCCTCCGCCGCGATCTCCCGCACGGACACTCCGTTGATGCCGCGTTCCGCGAACAGGCGCTCGCCGGCGGCGATCAGGTGCAGCCGGGTGGCCGCGGTGGTCCTGTCCATAAACAGAAATTAACGCGCCTGCGTTAACTTATCAAGGGCGTGATTCCCCGGCCGCCCCGGCGACGTTGGCGATCATGCGCTGCAGCACCCGCACGGTCGTCGCGTAGTCGGCGTCGCTGATGCCCTCGTGGATGTGCGCCCGCACCGACGGCCCGATCTCCTTGACGCGCAGCCGCGCCGCCTCGCCCTCCGGCGTGATCCGCACCCGGCCGTCGCCCTCCTCGGCCAGCCATCCGCGCGCGACCAGTGCGGCGGCCTCCGGCCCGAGGTCGTCGGTGGGCAGCAGGTAGGTGCTCATCGCCTCGGCGAGTTCTTCGAGCGACTGCGGCGCCCCGTCCGGCGACAGGTCGTCGGCGGAGAGGTTGCGCAGCAGCCAGAACTGCGGCTGCGTGATCCCGATCTCCGCTTGGCGGCTGCGGATGTACGCGATGACCTCGCGGTGCGCGAGCCCCGTCCAATAGCCGACCGGCTGCCCGGCAAGCGCCGCGTCGGTGGCGGGCACGGCAGCGGTGTTCGTGGTGGCAGTCGTCGCCTGGGTGTCGTTCATCGGGATCCCCTCCGGTTCGTGCGGTCCGTCGTGATCTTCACGCTACGCACGGCCCGCACCGGGCGAATCCGTAGAACTACCGGGATGCGCTACGGAAGCAGCGCCTCCCCCAGCACGCGCCAATGAGGCATGGCCGACTCGCCGGGCCGCACGCCGATGACCTGGATGCCGACGTGGTCGGCCCCCGCGTCCACGTGGCCGCGCAGCTTCTTGACGACGGCGTCGGGGTCGCCCCAGAAGACGAGGTCGTCCACGAACCGGTCGCTGCCGCCGTGTGCGAGGTCGTCGTCGGTGTAGCCGAGCCGGCGGAACTTCGCGATGTTGAACTCGGAGGCCAGGTAGCCGCTCAGGTGTTCGCGGGCGACCGCGCGGGCGGTGGCGGCGTCGGTCTCGAACAGCACCGCGTGCTCGACCCCCAGGAACGCGTCCGCCCCCAAGATCTCGCGGGACTGCTCCGTGTGCGCCACGTTCACGTGGTAGGTGTGGGCCCCGGCCGAACGGTCGCGCGCCAGCTCCAGCATCTTCGGACCGTACGCCGCAAGGATCCGCCGCATCGGCGCGGCGGGCGCCGGATTGGGCGTCTCCAGCGCGTCCAACTCGTCCAGGTACTCGACCATCGCAGCGTACGGCTTCGTCCCCGGCTTTCCGCCGCTGACCCCGAGCCCGAGGACGTGGCGGTCGGGGTACGCGTCGGCCAGCAGCAGCCCGGCACCGTACGTCCAGCGCGCCTCCCGCGACCAGATCCGCGCGATCCCGTTGACGACGTGCATCCGCTCGGTCAACGCGAGCAGGAACCCGGCGTGCGTCAGCGCCTCGCGCCCGTCACGCTCGGGGATCCACACCGCCCGCCAACCCAGCGCCTCCAGTTCCTGTGCGGCGTCGCGGATGCCGGCCGCGGGCAGGTCCTCGAAGTCGAAGGTCCAGATCCCGAAAGCACCCAGGTCCAAGCCGTCCAAATCACGCATAACGCCACTCCTCGTAAAGACGCGACCGCGTCGCCGACGCATCGAAGTATCGCAGATTTACGATATGACGAGCAAGCGGCCACCTCCGCGCAGGCCGCGCACGGGGCTAGGTCGTGTCTTCAAATTCTCGCCGGGCCCGCGAACCGACGCGAATTTGAAGACACTCCCTAGAGCGCCTTCCCCAATTCCGCCACGAGGCCCGCGATCCGCGCCTCGTCGCGCTTGTAATGCGTCCACTTCCCGACCCGCGTGGCACGCACCAGCCCCGCCCGCTGCAACTCGGCCATGTACGCCGACACCGTCGACTGGGCCAGCCCCACCTTCGCCTGGATGTGGCTCACACACACGCCCACGTCGTGCGGATCGGCGATCGCCCCGGTCAGGTCGAAGTTCCGCGCCGGATCCCGCAGCCACATCAGCAGTTGCAGCCGCATCGGATTCGACAACGCCCGCAGTGCCCCGACCAGATCGGAGTCCGTCGCGATCGCACTCTCAGCCATGCCCCCGACGATACCCAACGACATTTCGCAAGTTTTCGATGGGACCAGGTCCACTCGGTCGCCACCAGGCCGGCCACTGTCACCGCACTCCGGTCGCGGTCCGTCTGCCAACCGTGAGCTTCTTCCGCCCCGCCGAGTGCGTCAGCTCACCTCCACGGGCGTGCGGCGCCGGTGCGACGGTGCCGGTGCGGGCGCTCGCGGTACGC
This sequence comes from Streptodolium elevatio, assembly GCF_040649515.1. Classification (GTDB taxonomy): domain Bacteria; phylum Actinomycetota; class Actinomycetes; order Streptomycetales; family Streptomycetaceae; genus Yinghuangia; species Yinghuangia elevatio. The sequence goes on along the minus strand of NZ_JBEZFP010000075.1, from coordinate 23,893 downwards.
TCCGGCGGAGGCGTCGGTTCCGGGCGCCCGTTCCACGCGACCGACCGGGGAGGCACCATGACGGACCGTCGGCGGCGGGGGTCCGGCTCCGGACCGCGCACCCCCCGGCGCGGGCCCGGCGAGTTGGAGGCCGCGGTCCTCGGGCTGCTCTGGGCCTCGGACGCGCCCGCCACGGCCACGTGGGTGCAGCAGCGCATCGGCGACGACCTGGCGTACAGCACCGTGGTGACGATCATGTCGCGGCTCTACGACAAGGGGCTGCTGACCCGCAGCCGGCACGGGCGCTCGTACGCCTACCAGCCCGTCTCCGACGAAGCCGGCCTCGCCGCCCGCCGGATGCGGCAGGTGCTGGACCGCGAGGACGACCGGGCCGCCGTGCTGGCGAGCTTCGTCTCGGACCTGTCCGACGAGGACGAGAGAACGCTGCGCGAACTCCTGCGCCGCGAGGCGCGGGATCCGGAAGACGGCCGCGGGGGCTGACCGGTGCGTCTGGCGGTCTACCTGCCCCTGATCCTGCCGCTGACGGCGCTGCCGGTGGCGCGGCTGGCGAGCGACCACTTGCATCCGCGTACCGCGACCCGCCTGCTCACGGCCGTCGCCGTGGTGCTCGCCGCGTGCAGCACGTTGTGCCTGGCCCTGCTCATGGTCGTGGGCACCGCCCAGGTCCCGGGCAATCCGCTGCCGGACGGCTGGGCCGATCCGGAGGTGCGCGACGAGGTCCCGCTCGTCCGGGTGTCCGGCTCGATCGCGATCGCGGGCCTGCTGGTGGTCCTCGTCGCGGCCGCGGTGGTGCTGCGCCGCGCGGCCCGGGTCCGGCGCGACGCCCTGAAGGCGATCGACGGGCTGCCGGACGACGGCGGCGTGGCGGTGCTGCCCGATGCGGAGCCGTACGCCTTCGCCCTCCCCGGGCGCCGTCCCCGCGTCGTGGTCTCCACCGGCATGCTCGCGTGCCTGGACGCCCGGGAACGCCGCGCCCTCATAGCCCACGAGCGCGCCCACCTGGCCCGCCGGCACGACCGCGTGCTGCTCCTCGTCCGGCTCGCCGCGGCCAGCCAGCCGCTGCTGCGCCCGCTGCGCACGGCGATCTCCTATACCGTCGAACGCTGGGCCGACGAGGAGGCCGCCGAGGCGGTCGGCGACCGGCGTACGACGGCGCACGCGGTCGGCAAGGCCGCACTCGCGACGCGCCGCCCCGCGCGCCCGGGCCTGCCCGCCTTCGCCGCGCCCGCGTCCGGATCCACCCCCGGCCAGGTCCCGCGCCGGGTCGCGGCGCTGCTCGGCCCGACTCCGGACACCGCCTGGCCGGCCCCGCGTTCGCGTACCGGACTGGCCGCGATCGTGGCGGCGGCCGGCACCACGGTGTCGGTGGTGTCCGCGCTCAACGCGACGGTCGCGCTGTTCGTGATCCTCAAGGCCGCCACCGCGCTGTGAGACGCTGATTTATACTTCTACAATTCTGTAGATTGAAGGCACCCGGGCGGCCGCAGCCCGGGCGCACGACGCCGCCAATCGGGAGAAGCACATGGCCCTCTGGGACAAGTTCAAGCAGAACGCGCAGACCATGCAGACCCAGCTCATCGCGAAGAAGAACGACCTCAAGAGCGGGGCGTTCCGCGACGCGAGCATGGCGATGTGCGCGCTCGTGGCCGCCGCGGACGGCTCGATCGACCAGGCCGAGACCGCGAAGGTCGCGCAGCTCATCGCCAACAACGAGGTGCTGCGCAACTTCGACAAGGACGACCTGCAGCGGCGCTTCCACGCCCACGCCAACCAGCTCCAGTCGGACTTCCAGCTGGGCAAGGTCCAGGTCATGCAGGAGATCGCCAAGGCGAAGAAGAAGCCCGACGAGGCGCGCGCGGTCATCCAGATCGGCATCGTGATCGGCGGCGCGGACGGCGACTTCGACCCGCAGGAGCGGGCCGTGGTACGCGAGGCCTGCTTCGCGCTGGGCATCGCGCCCACCGAGTTCGACCTCTGATCGCTCCGCGGACCGGACCGGCCCGGACCGACCCGGGAAGGTGCCGGTCCGGTCCGCCGGTCCTCGCGCTCGGCACCGACGCCCGCGACGGGCCGTTCCCGCGCGCGGCGTTGCGCAAGGCGACCACGAACGATGGCGGACGTCCTGAAGGACCTGGTGCCACGCACCGTTCCCGGGGGCTGACGGCCGCCCGGCGACAGTGGCGCCGACCGGCAGGCGGTCGGCCAGGGTCACATACGACGACCCGGTCCTGGGCGCCGAGTTCATCGCCGCCGACGCCGCCGAGGGCGGTACCGCCTGACCGATGGACGCGGAGGCGGTCGCCCGTCTGACGCGGCGTCGGCTGCGCCTCGAGTCGGTGTACTTCCATGAGGCGGTAGGGGCGGAGTGCGGCACTCGGAAGAGGACATCGCGTACCACCACGCACGCGACGCCCTCTTCCACCGGCTGCTGCCCCTGACCGCCCAGTCCCCGATCCACCGCGCTCTGGGCCCGGTCCCTGAGCCTGGGCGGGCGACGGTCAGGCCCGGTCAGGCTCCCGTCACGTCCCGGAGCGGCCCAGACGGTCCATCAGGATCCCGGCGCCGCTGGTCAGTTCCAGCCCGCCGAACTTTCCCCGCTTCGCGTAGACGTACGTGATGGACTCCTGGAGCGGGATCATCAGGAAGTCCCGGCTGGTCACCTGGGCGAGGCGGGTGTAGGCGGCCTTGAGGTCCTCCGGCGTGGTCGCGGTACGGCTCGCCTCCAGCGCCGCGTCCGCATCGGGCGACGAGTAGTTGAGCCAGTTCGCGGGCGATTTGCTGTGCAGGGCGTTCCACAGCACGGGCTCCGCCGGGGTCGCGAGGTTGTAGTAAGCCGCCTGGTAGTCCTTGCCCACGAGCACCTTCGCCATCATCGCGTTGATGTCGACGTAGTCGATCTTGACGTTGATGTTCGGGACCAGGTTCCACTGCTGTTGCAGGTATTCGCCGGTCTTACCGCTGTTGGTGCTCTGCGGCATCATCAGCGTCACGTTCAACGGCTTGCCCTCGTCGGCGAGTTGCTTGGCCAGCGCGGCCGCTTTCGCGGTGTCCTGGCGCGGCGTCGGGACCGCGTTCTGGTCGATCTGCGTCGAGGTGACCGCGAACAGGCTCTTGGGCGTGACGACCTTGCCGTCGTACATGATCTTGTTGAAGCCGTCCGGGTCGATCGCGAGGGTCAGGGCCTCGCGCGCCCGCGGGTCGTCGAGCGGTGCCTTGGCCATGTTGAAGAGGACGCCGCCGGGCCCGTTCAGGGCCAGTTCGGTGACGTCCATGCCGGCGTCCTTGGCGAGGTTCGCGTTGCGGCTGTCCAGGGTGATCGCCATGTCGGAGCCGCCGGTGTCGACACTGTTGAAGGACTGCGTCTGGTCGGTGACGGTCTTGAACACCAGCTCGTCGAGGTAGGGCTTCCCGGCCTGCCAGTAGCCGGGGTTGCGGCCGTACGTCTGCTGGACCCCTTGCTGCCACGACTTGAGCAGGAACGGTCCCGCCCCGACCGGCTGGCGGGAGAAGCCCTTCGGGTCCTTCTGGTACGCGGTCGGGGAGACGACGTACGCGAGGTTCGCCGCCACGATCTGGTCGAACCGCGCGTTGGGCTGGGCGAGCGAGATGCGCAGCGTGCGCGCGTCCGCGACCTCCGTCGTCACGCCGCGCAGCGAACTGGCGTAGAGGGAGCGGTTGGCCGGGTCGGCCATGCGGTCCCAGGTGAACTTGACCGCGGCGGCGTCGAATACCGTGCCGTCGGAGAACTTCACGCCGTCCCGGACGACGAGTTGCCAGGTGCGCCCGCCGTCGGGCGTGGTGAGCGCCTCGGCGATCTGCGGCTTGATCTCGCCGGTCTTGCCGTCCGCGTACACGAGCACGTCGTAGAGGGCGTTGAGCCGCGAGTAGTCTGTGACGCTCGACATCGCCCCGGTGAAGGGGTCGAGGCCGCGCGATTCGGTCACGATGTTGATCGTCAGCGAACCCCCCGCACGCGGGCTCGCGGAGGTCAGTCCGTCGCCCGGTGCGGCGTCGGAGTCGTCGTCCGAGGAACCTCCGCAGGCGGCAAGCGCCAGAGCCGCGGCGGCCAGGACGAGGGCGAGTCTCTTTGTGGTCCGAAGGTGCACTGCACACTCCTCAATGACCGCTCAGTTTGAGAAAACCTCATGTATACAATAGGAAGTGGCCAAACTTGTCCACAGAACCGGAGTGTTGGGTTTCGGTGTTCCCTGCGGAGCACACATCCAGGAGGTCGTGATCGTTACTCGTCCGGGCATGCCGCGAACCGGGCGCGGCTCGGTGGGGCCCGACGGCCTCGCCCGCCCCACCAGCGCGCACCAGGTCGCCGAATACATCCGGCAGCTCATCTTCGACAACCACTTGCGCACCGGCGACCGCGTGCCGCAGGACGAGATCGCCGCCGAACTGCGGGTCAGCCGCGTGCCGGTGCGCGAGGCGGTGATCGCCCTCGACCGCGAGGGCTGGGTCACCAGCGAGCCGCACCGCGGCGCGTTCGTCAACGGGCTGGACGAGAACTCCACGCGGGACCATTACGGGATGCTCGGCCTGCTGTACGGGTACGCCGCCCGCCGTGCCACCGAACGCGGCACCGACGAGGAGATCGCGTCCCTGGAGGCGGGCCACCGAGCCCTCCAGGCGAGCACCGACGCCGACGAGTTCTTCGACCTGAACAACGCCTTCCTGCGGACCGTCCTCACGATGGCCAGGTCGCGCCGGATGACCGCGATGGCCCGGGTGTTCGCCACGAACCTCGTGCCGGGGAACTTCTTCGCCGAGGTCCCCGGCGTCATGGCGATCCAGAAGCGCGGCCTGCGTGCGGTGATGAAGGCGGTCAAGGGACGGGACGGGGAGAAGGCGCAGCAGGAACTCGCCGACGTGATCGGCAGGCAGGCCGACAACGTGGTGCAACTGCTCAAGAGCCGAGGGCTGCTGGCCCCCTGAGCAACCGCCTTCCTTTGGCAGGCCCTTCCGAGGACCCGCCTGCCACGTGCCCTTGGCCAGCCCTGACACCCGTCACCCGCCGACGGGCCGTGTTCCGATGACCCCCGCCTCCTCGAGTTCCGCCAGTTCGGCCGCTGTCAGGCCCAGCAGGCCGCCGAACACGTCGCCGTTGTGCTCCCCCAGCTTCGGCGCCGGACTCCGGTGGCGCGGGGCGTCCCCGTTCGCCCAGCGGGCCGGGAACAACGGGAGCGCCAGCCGGCCGGCCACGTCGTGGTCGACCGGCTGGAAGAACTCGCGTGCCACCAACTGCGGGTTGTCGTGGGCGCGTTCGGCCGGGACGACCTCGGCCGCGGGTACGCCGGCCCGCAGCAGCGCGTCCACGGTTCCGGCCCGGTCCCGGTCCGCCAGCACGGTGCCCAGCCACCCGTCGAGGCGGTCGTGCGCCTGGTGCCGGGCACGCGCGTACGCGAGTTCTTCCGGCGCCGCCCACTCCGGGTGCCCCAGCAGGCCCACCAGTTGGCGCCACTGTTCGTCGTCCTCGACGGAGAGCGCGAGGTAGCCTCCGTCGCCCCCGCAGCGGTACGCACCCTGCGGTGCGGCGGACGCCGAGCGGTTGCCGCGGCGTTCGGCGAGCACCCCGCGAGCGCTCCAGTCCACGACCTGTTCCGCCGTGACGCTCAACGCCGCGTCCACCAAAGGTGCTTCGATGCGCAGCCCGACCCCGGTCGCGCGGCGCAGCCGGATCGCGGCGAGCACCGCGAACGCGGCGTGCAGGCCGCCGAGAGGATCGCAGACTCCGCGCGGGACCATCGGGCGGCCGTCCGGGTGACCGGTGATGTAGGCGAGGCCGGCCGCCTGCTCCATGTTCTGGGCGAAGCCCGGCTGGTCGCGCCACGGTCCGCTGAGCCCCCACGCGGGCATGCGCGCCACGATCAGGTCGGGGCGTTCACCGGGGTCCGGGAGGAGTCCGAAGCGCTCGACCACCCGTGGCGAGTAGTTCTCGATGAAGATGTCGCATCGTTCGAGCAGTCGGCGGGCGAGGGAGACGCCGGCCGGCCTGGTCAGGTCGAGGGTGATGCCGCGCTTGCCGGTGTTGACGCTGTGGAAGAGCGGGGCGCGCTCCCAGGGGCGGTCGCCGGAGGTGGCGTACGCGGAACTCAGGCGCGTGCCGTCCGGGCGCTGCGTGGACTCCAGTTTGACGACGTCGGCGCCGAGCCAGGCCAGGATCTGGGTCACGCACGGCCCGGCCCAGTACGACGTGAAGTCGAAGACCCGCAGTCCGTCGAGCGGAAGCGGCGCGGCCGACCCGCCCGGGTCGCGCCCTCCCAGGTCGCTCCCGCCCGTGTCACCTCTGCCCGCGGTCGACTCGTCGGAGCCGAGCTCCGCCCGGAACTCCTCGGTGTTCGACCCGCGTTCGGGTGCCTCGCGGGGCGGCCGCGGCGGCAGGCCCGCGATGCGGTAGGGCACCACGGGCCGCAGGAACCCCAACCCGGGGTGCCGTACGAAGCTCCCCCTGGCTTTCATGTGGTCGAACTCCGGGGTGTCGCGCCCGTTGCCGACCGGCGCGACGGGGATCTTGCGGCGCATGGCCTCCGCGGCGATCTCCGCGGTCGTCCGGGTCCGCGCCCATGCGTCGATCTCGGGCCCGAGTTCGGCGGCGTGCAGGCCGCGCCGGTCGGCTCGGGAGTACTCGGGGTGGTCCGCCCACTCCGGCCGGCCGATCATCTCCGCGAACGCTCGGAACTGCGGGGCCGAGTTGGTGGCGAAGCCGACCCAGCCGTCCGAGGTCCGGATCACCGACGGGAGTTCGGTGTACAGGCGCGGCGGACCGGGCGGAACCGGCTCCGGGGCCAGCTGGTCGGCGACCGCCATGAAGCTGTTGAAGACCAGGGTCGCGACCTCCAGCATCGACACGTCCACGTGGTCGCCGCGTCCCGAGTCGGCGGCGGCCAGCAGCACGCCGAGCGCGCCGACCGCGGCCACGACCCCCGAGGCCCAGTCGGTCGTGTCGCCGCCGACCGCGAGCGGGCCGCTCTCGGCATCGCCCCGCCGCCCCGAGGAGCCGCCCCACGCCTGGAGCGTGAAGTCGTTGCCGGGCAGCCCCGCCCACGGTCCGGTCGTTCCGAACGGACTGATCGACACCACCACGCAACGCGGATGCTGTGCACGGATCTTGGTGAGGTCCGTGCCGCCCGGCAGGGTGCCGTCGGGGCGCACCGCGCCGACCGCGACGTCCGCCCAGCCAAGGAGCCGCGCGATCAACTCCGGGTCGTCGACGGCCGCGACGGAGCGCTTGCCCTCGTCGAGGTAGTGCCACAGCGGAGTGCGCTCCCGGACCATCGCCGTCGCGTCGGTCTCGACCTGGACCACGTCGGCACCGGCGTCGCTCAGCAGTTTGCCGCAGTATGCGGCGGCGATTCCCCCGGCGAACTCGACGACGCGTACACCGGCCAACGGCAGTGTCGCCTCGACCGCGCCCGCTCCCACGTCCCCTCCTGCGCCGCCGTTCCCCTCCCCCATCACTCCGTCCACTCCGTCTTGCGGTCCGCGCGCGTGGGCTGGCGGCCGGTGCGGAAGGGCGACAACTCGGCGTCGGCCATCAGGAAGCGGTGGACCGAGGTGAGGCGCGAGTAGAAGTCCCGGCGCCAACGCCCGAGTTTCGTGTCCGCGCGCTCCGCCTTCTCGGCCTCGGCCCACTGCTCCCAGCTGGGGATCGCCCAGAGCAGGAACGCCTCCGAGTCGCCGGTCATCGCGGTCTCCCATGCGCCCGCGAGCTCCCAGCCGTGCTCGGACAGCAGCGGTTCGCCGCCCTCGGCGACGCGCTCGAGGAGTTCGCGCGCCTTCCCCGGGGTGGTGCGCAGTTGCTCATGGGCGTACGTCTCGCCGCGCACGCCGTCCGCGCACAGTTCCTCGATCGTCCGGGTCCACGGTGCCGGGACGAGCAGGCGGTCCTCGCCGTGGGAACGGAACTTCGCGGCCTCGGCCCACCACTTGGCCAGCGCCGGGTCCTGGAGTCCGGCGCCGGCGAACTCGTGGCGGAAGGACGCGGCCATGCCGTCGAAGCCGTCTTCCTCCCAGAGGTTGACGACGGACGGCCACTCGCGCGTCGTGCCGACCACGCCCCATACGCCGTAACAGAGTTGCTGGCGCTCCTCCTGGGCGATCGGGCTCCAGTTGGCGGTCATGTGGTGCATGTAGTTGGCGCGGTTGTGGCCGATGATGTCGATGAACTCGTGGATGTAGAGCTTGTCGTTGGCCATCGTGCGTCGTCGCTCCCCGCGGTCCCCCGGCGCCCGGCCGAGTCCGGCGCCGCATACCGGGCCACTCCAGCACGAGTTGATATTGTATTCAATACGCGCCGGCGATTCTGCCCTACGATTGTATACATGATACGAGCGCGCATGGATGACGGCTTCGGGATCATCACCCTCGACGACGCGGCCCACCGCAACGCCCTGTCGCCCGCCCTCAGCAGGGCACTCGCCGACGGTGTCGGCGATCTCCTAGACCGCGGCGCCCGCGCACTCGTACTGACCGCCGCACCACCGGTCTTCTGCGCCGGAGGCAGTCTCGACGAACTGGAGAAGGGTCCGGCCCTCGACCTCGACGCCGCCTACGCGGGGCCGTCCGCGCTGGCCGCCGCCCCTGTCCCCACCCTGGCGGCCGTCGACGGCGCCTGCCTCGGCGCCGGCGTGAACCTCCCGCTCGCCTGCGATGTCATCCTCGCCACGCCGCGCGCGGTCTTCGACCCACGCTGGCTCGACGTGGGAATCCACCCGGGCGGTGCGCACATGTGGCGGCTGGAACAGCGCGTGGGACGCCAGACCGCGGCGGCCATGGTCCTGTTCGGCGCCACGCTGACCGGCGAGCAGGCCGTCGCCCACAACCTCGCGTTCGCCTGTGTCGACCCGGACGTCCTGATGCGCGAGGCCTCCGCCCTCGCCCGCCGCGCCGCGCGACGCGATCCGGACCTCGTACGCCGCACCAAGGCCACCCTCGCCGCGAACGACACCGTGTCCGGCCCGGCGCAGGCGCACGACCTGGAGCGCTCCGCGCAACTCTGGTCGCTGTCACGCGAGGGCTTCACCGAGCACGTCAAGGCGCTCCGTGCCCGGCTGGGCGCACGCGACTGACCGCCGTCGCCATCCCTCACCGCCCATCGCGGCCCGTCACCGCCCATCACGTTCCAGCACGGCCCGCAGCCGCCTGCCCCAGCCCCCGCTGCCGGCCACTGCCGCCGATCCAAACATCTCCAGCAAGAACCGGGTTTTCAATTCACGCCGACTGCCCCGCGCCGCCCACCGCCCCGCCGACCCGCGCGGGCGCCGCTAGACTGCGCTGCGTGCCGACCAGCGAACTCCCCCCGCGCGCCCTGGAGGGCATGACCCGGGCCCAGCTCGCGCGTCGGGGACGCATCACCGACGCGGTGATCGAACTTGTCGCCGAGTCGGGCCCCGACGTGCTCCAGATGCGGGACGTCGCGGCGCGCTCCGGCATCTCGCTCGGCACCATCTACCGGTACTTCTCCTCCAAGGAGCACCTCCTCGCGGCGGCCGTCGCCGACTGGCAGGAGCGCCTGACCCGGCAGGTCCTGACCGAGATGGGGTCGAGCCGGGCGAACCGCCCCGCGGATTCCGGCGCCGAGGAGCGCGTACTCCGCTACGCCCGCCGCGAACTGCGGGCGTTCCAGCGGCATCCGCATTTCGCCCGCCTCACGGTGGCCATGGTCGCGTCGGCCGATCCGTACGCGAGCGAGATGATCGCGCGCATGCACGTCTCGTCCGACGAGGCGATGGCCGCGCTGATGCACGACGTCCCGGCGGAGCACGCCGGGACCATCCAGGTGGCGGTCCAGGCGGTCGTGCTGACCGGGCTGGTGGCCTGGGTGACCGACCGCAAGACGTGGACGGACATCCTCTCCGACCTCGAACGCGTGACCCGTCGCGTCTTCGCCGGCATCTGACCCCCGATCGCCAGCCTCCGACCGTTGACCCAAACAGGAATCGTGTTCTAGTTTCATCGCGTCGTGAGCCGCCGGGCGTTCGGCGCGTCCGCGTACGCCCGGCCGCACACGGCACCGCCCGGCACAGGCCCGGCAGCGACGCGACGTGGCTGCCGACGCCGTACCGGACCGACGGCGCACACGGAGATGAGGGGCCCACATGCTGCCCGAGAACTTCCGAGCATTCGACGCGGACAACCACTACTACGAGGCCCTCGACGCCTTCACCCGGCACCTGGAGCCCGAGTTCCGCAAGCGCTGCATGCAGTGGGCGCAAGTGGACGGCAAGACCCGGCTGCTCGTCGGCGGCAAGGTGAACAAGTTCATCCCCGACCCGACGTTCTCACGGCTGGCACAGCCCGGCGTGCTGGAGAACTGGTTCCGCGGCACGGCCACCGGATCGCTCATCGAGCAGTTCGGCGAACTGGAGCCCACCCGCCCGGAGTACCGGGACCGCGACGCCCGCCTGCGCGCGATGGACGAACTCGGCCTGGACGGCGCGATGTTCTTCCCGACCCTGGGTGTCGGCATGGAGCAGGCGCTGATCCACGACATCCCGGCGCTGTGCGCCGCCTTCCGCGCGTTCAACCGCTGGCTGGACGAAGACTGGGGATTCGCCTACCAGGAGCGGATCTTCGCGGCGCCGTACTTCACCCTCGCCGACCCCGAGAACGCGGTGCGCGAACTGGAGTGGGCGCTCGGCAGGGACGCCCGCGTGATCGTCATGCAGTACGGGCCGATCCGCACCGACCGCGGCTGGACCTCGCCCGGCGACCCCGCGCTCGAACCGTTCTGGGCACTCGCCGCCGAGGCCGGCGTCACCGTCGTCTACCACGGCGGCAACAGCGCGTACGCGCAACTCGTCTCGTGGTGGGGCGAGTCGCACGAGATGGAGGCGTTCCGCGCGACCCCGATGCGCGGCCTGATCAGCCCCGAGCCGATCGCGGACACCATCGCGGCGCTGCTGTCGTACGGCGTGCTCGCCCGGCATCCGCGGCTGCGGATCGCGGCGATCGAGACCGGCGCGGACTGGATCCCGCCGCTCTTCCAGCGCCTGAAGAAGTCCTACTCGCAACTGCCGCACGCCTGGGCCGAGGACCCGCGCGAGACGCTGCGCCAGAGGCTCTGGGTCTCCCCGTTCCACGAGAACGACCTGACCGCGCTGCGCGAGGTGATCGGTGTCGAGCGCATCATGCTGGGCTCGGACTGGCCGCACACCGAGGGCATCGCGCGGCCGCTGGACTTCGCGAAGGACCTCGACGCGGCCGGCTTCGGCGCCGACGAACAGGTCCGTGTGATGCGCACGAACGCCGAGTCCCTGGTCCGGCGCCTGCCCTGAACCGCTTCCGCCCCGCTCCGAGGAGAGTCGGCACGATGGTGTTCCCCACGGATGTCCCGGTCGTCGACACGATGATCGGCTTCCCGCACGAAGGTTGGGACCAGTACGCGTTCATCCGGCGCCAGACCAAGGACCGCGAGTCGCGCGAGTCCTTCGACTTCCCCGCCGAGTACATGTTCAAGGGGGTCCCCAAGGACCTGCCCACCGACAACCCGGTGGAGTTCACCGTCCAGGAGATGGACCGCTTCGGGATCAGCCACGGCCTCATCGGCGTCGGCGACGAGACCTCGCGCGAAGCCCTGCGGCGCCACCCGGACCGGTTCGTGGCGGCGTCCAACGTCGACCCCAACACCGGTATGGACGGCATCCGGCAACTGGTACGCGAGCATCAGGAGTTCGGGGTACGCGCGGTCGGCTGCTTCCCGTCGGGGACGTTCCCGCAGGTGCCGATCAACGACAAGAAGATGTACCCCTTCTACGCCAAGTGCGTGGAGCTCGACATCCCGGTCTTCATCTGCGCCGGCGTCCCCGGCCCCCGCCTCAAGTTCGCGGCGCAGCACGTCGAGCTCATCGACGAGGTCATGTACGACTTCCCGGATCTGGTCATGGTCACCCGGCACGGCTGCGAGCCCTGGGTCGACCTCGCCGTCAAGCTCATGCTGAAGTGGCCCAACCTGTACTACTCCACGTCCGCGTTCGCGCCGCGCTACTACCCGCAGGCGATCGTCGACTACGCCAACACCCGCGGCGCGCACAAGATCCTGTACGCCGGCTACTTCCCCATGGGCCTCACCCTCGACCGCATCTTCGGCGAACTCCCGGGCGTCGGCTTCAAGGACGACGTGTGGCCGCAGTTCCTCGCCGGCAACGCACGCCGCCTCCTCAAGCTCGACCCGCTGTAGACCGCGCTCGCCGGACCACCGCAAGAATCCGCACCGACCACATCAACAACCAGGAGTACCAATGGAGTTCGGCGTCTTCCTCCAGGGCTACAACCCGGCGTTCCGGCGCGAGGGCAACCCGAACGCGGAGCACGAGGCACTGATGAACGACATGGCGTACGCGATCGCCGCCGACAAGGCCGGCTTCAAGTACGTGTGGCTGAGCGAGCACCACTTCCTCGACGAGTACTCCCACCTGTCCGCGAACGACGTGATGTGCGGCTACCTCGCCCACGCCACCGAGCGCATCCACATCGGCTCCGGCATCTTCAACCCGCTCCCCCAGGTCAACCACCCCGCCAAGGTCGCCGAACGGGTCGCCATGCTCGACCACCTCAGCGGCGGCCGGTTCGAGTTCGGCACCGGCCGCGGCGCCGGAAGCCACGAGATCCTCGGCTTCCTCCCCGGTATCGAGGACATGAACCAGACCAAGGACATCTGGGAAGACGTCATACGCGAATTCCCCAAGATGTGGCTCCAGGACGAGTACCAGGGCTACCAGGGCAAGTACTGGTCGCTCCCGCCCCGCCGCATCCTCCCCAAGCCGTACGGCAAGGCCCACCCGGCCATGTGGTACGCCGCCGGCTCCCCGCCGTCCTACGAGATGGCCGCCCGCATGGGCCTCGGCGTCCTCGGCTTCTCGATCGGCGACGTGGAGCAGGCCGAGAAGCTCACCGCCGGCTACAAGCGCGCGATCCGCAACGCCGAGCCCGTCGGCGCCTTCGTCAACGACAACGTCCTGTGCGTGTCCACCGGCTTCGTCGATGAGGACCGCAAGCGCGCCGTCCAGCGCGCGGTCGACGCCCGCACCACGTACCTCGTCAGCAACGTCTACCGCTACCACGACACCTTCCCCCACCCGGAGGGCCTGCCGCGCTGGCCCGAGGTCATTCCGGACATCAATGCCGAAATGGTGGAGTTCGCCGCCGACGCCGGCGCGATGATCGTCGGCGACCCCGACAGCGCCCTCAAGGCGGTCAAGGCCTACGAGTCCGCGGGCATCGACCAACTCGTCCTCGGCCTGGGGCCGGACACCCGGGAAGGCACCCTGGAGACCATCCGCCTCTTCGGCGAGCACATCGTCCCCAAGCTCGACACCGTCGCCGAGCACCGCACCACGACCCACCGCCGCACCGCCCCCTGAGCCACCCCGCCCCACCCTCACCCCCGAACGCCGCCCCTGCCGCCCCCAGCGGCACGGGCGGCGTTTCGTCGTGGCGTACACCCAGGCGAGGATCCGCGGAGGTGCGGGGGTAGCAGGATCTTGAATTCGTACGCCCCACGTAGTACTGCACTTCGGACCCACCGAAGGAGCTGCGGCGGGGTTCGGTCCGGAATACTTTTCGCTATCAGAACCATCCGAACCACGATCCGCCCTCGATCCACCACTGCTCGCTCCTGCCACTGACCGAACGTCCGGCGACCGGCCGCGGTGGGGACCGCGACTCCCGCGCAACGCGGTGAGTGCTCCCCGCCACTTGGGCCGTCGCACACCTGACTTCCGGCGTGACCGCTGCCACAGCCTCGGCATGCCGTTTTTGCCCCTCGCGTTCCGCCCGACCGCAGCCAGGTGCCGTCCGGGCCGGTCCCGCACGCCCCGTCTCGCTCTCGACCGACCCGGAGTCCATTCCCATGGCAACTCTCCTGTACCGACTCGGACGGCTGACGTTCCGTCGAAGGCGCCTCGCGCTGCTGATCTGGATGGCGATCCTCGTCGCCGTCGGGGTCGGTGCCGCGACGGCGTCGAAGCCCGCCACCAAGCCGTTCTCGATCCCCGGGATCGAGGCGCAGAAGGCGATCGACCTGCTGGAGGAGCGCAGCCCCGACACGGGCGGCAGCGGCGCGACCGCGCGCGTCGTGTTCCAGGCCCCCGACGGCACCCGGATCGACGCCCCGCAGAACAAGGCGGGCGTGGACAAGACGATCGGCGCGTTGCAGGGCACCCCCGAGATAGCCGACATCTCCGACCCCTTCTCGGCCGCGACGGTGAGCGGGGACGGCACGACGGCGTACGCGACCGTGGACTACCTGGTCGGCGCCGACATGCTGAAGGACTCCACGCGGGACGTCCTCGAGGACGCGGTCAAGCAGGGCCAGGCGGCCGGGCTGAAGGTCGAGGTCGGCGGTGACGCCCTGGAGGCGGAGACCAGCGTCGGCAACGGCGAGATCATCGGCATCGCGGTCGCGGCGGTCGTGCTCGCCATCACCTTCGGCGCGATGATCGCCGCCGGGCTCCCGCTGCTCACCGCCATCCTCGGGGTCGGCATCGGCATCGCCGGGATCACCGCGGTGGCCGGCATCTTCGACCTGTCGGAGAGCACGTCCACGCTGGCGATGATGATCGGCCTGGCGGTCGGCATCGACTACGCGCTGTTCATCGTGTCCCGCTTCCGCAGCGAGCTGCGGCTCGGCCGAGAACCGGAGGAAGCCGCCGGACGCGCGGTCGGTACGGCCGGATCCGCGGTGGTCTTCGCGGGCCTCACGGTCGTGATCGCGCTGGCCGGCCTGGCCGTCGTCAACATCCCGGTGCTCACCGAGATGGGCCTCGCCGCGGCGTTCACCGTGGTCATCGCGGTCCTCGTGGCGCTGACCTTCGTGCCCGCGCTGCTGGGCTTCGCCGGCAAGCGCATCTTCGGTCGCAAGGAGCGCAAGCGCAGGGCCCGGGAGCCGCAGGTGCAGGCCGAGGGCAAGCCGAACATGGGCTCGCGCTGGGCGCGGTTCGTGCTGCGGCACCCGGTCGCCGTGCTGGTGGGCTCGATCGTGGGCCTCGGTGCCATCGCGCTGCCGGCCGCGAGCATGAACCTCGGTCTGCCGGACGACAGTGCGAAGCCGACGAGCACCACGCAGCGCCAGGCGTACGACATGCTCGCCGACAGCTTCGGCCCCGGCTTCAACGGCCCGCTGCTGCTGGTGGTCGACACCGCGAACACCGCCGACCCGGTTGCCGCCGCGGACGCGGTGCGCCAGCAGGTCGAGACGCTCAAGGGCGAGGGCAAGGGCCAGGGTGTCGCGTCGGTCGGCGCCGCCAACCTCAACGACGCCGGCACCCTGGCCACCATCCAGGTCACGCCGACCACGAAGCCCAGCGACACCAAGACCGAGACGCTGGTGCACGACATCCGCGACGTGGTGAAGCAGGCCGAGGCGCAGACCGGCGCCAAGACGCTGGTCGGTGGCACCCCGGCGCTGAACATCGACTTCTCGCAGAAGCTGAACGACGCGCTGATGCCGTACCTGCTCCTGGTCGTCGGGCTCGCGTTCCTGCTGCTGATCGCGGTGTTCCGGTCGATCCTGGTGCCGCTCAAGGCGGCGCTCGGCTTCCTCCTGTCGGTCACCGCCGCGCTCGGTGCGGTCGTCATGGTGTTCCAGTACGGCTGGCTGAACGGGCTGTTCGGGGTGGAGCAGACCGGCCCGATCATGAGCATGATGCCGATCTTCCTGGTCGGCGTGGTGTTCGGGCTCGCGATGGACTACGAGGTCTTCCTGGTCACCGGGATGCGCGAGGCGTTCGTGCACGGCCAGTCGCCCAAGGAGTCCGTGGTCAGCGGGTTCAAGCACGGCGCCCGGGTGGTGACGGCCGCGGCGATCATCATGATCGCGGTGTTCGCGGGCTTCATCGGGGCGAGCGACTCGATGATCAAGATGATCGGCTTCGGCCTCGCGGCGGCGGTCTTCCTGGACGCGTTCGTGGTCCGCATGGCGCTGGTCCCGGCCGTGCTCGCGCTGCTGGGCAAGTCGGCCTGGTGGCTGCCGAAGTGGCTGGACCGCATCCTTCCGAACGTCGATGTCGAGGGCGACAGCCTGCGCAAGCACATCGACGCGCAGACGGCGGCACAGGAGCCTGACCCGCTGCAGGAACGCGAGCGGGAGCCGGTCGGCACCTGAACCGCCCCCGGCGGCGGGCCGGGCAGGGCCCGCCGCCGAACCTCCTGATCTCCCTGCCTGCTCCCATCGCTTGTTCCGACGAGAAGACCGCCCCGGCCGGGTGCCACGCGCACCGGGCCGGGGCGGTTCCGCGTGCGCCCGGTTTTTGCGGCGTACGCGGCCCGGCGGCACCGGCGACCCATGCCGTCCCGACATGGACCCATGCCCGGTCCGGAATCCGGCGGCGCGCGCATTCCCGCAGGTGGACATGCGTGTTACGTTCCGCGTCCGGCCGAGGTGGAGGGATGCCGCACGTGACCACGACAGAGCGCGGCCCCCAGCCGGGACCGGACCCCGCCGCCGACCCCGCCCCCGCCGATGCCCCGGGCCCTGCACCCGCTCCTGCACCCGTTCCCGGCCCCGGCGCCGACGTCGACGCCGATCCGCGGACCTGCTCCGGCAGCGCGGCCGCCTGGGCGGCCTCTGCGCGCACCGTGGAACTCCCTTTGCTCGGACCGGAGTTGACCGGCATCACAGCAGACCCAGTGGGGCTGCACCACTGCGAACTCCCGGCCGTCGCACCGGCCGACGACCCCGCCCCGGTGCTGTTGCTGCACGGATGGGCGGGCAGCGCGGCCGATTGGGACGACGTCGCGCCGGCGCTCGCGGCGGACCGGCGGGTCGTCGCGTACGACCACCGCGGGCACGGCGGCAGCGCGAAGTTCGGTACGCGCGACGCCTACACGTTCGATCTGCTGGCCGCCGACCTGGCGGCGTTCGCGGAGCGCGTCACCCCCGGACCGGTCCACCTGATCGGACACTCGATGGGCGGGCTCACCGCCCTGCGCCACGCGCTCGCCCACCCCGAACGGGTGCGTTCGCTCGTCCTGGTGAGCACCTCCCCGCGGCCGTCGGCGGCGCCGCACGTACGCCTGCTGTTCGGGTTCCTGAACCTGCTCGTGCGCCGACGGGGCATGGCGCCGCTGGAGGGGTTCGTCCGGCGTCGGTTCAAGGTGCCCGAAGACATCCCCGCCGAGCGGCGCGCCCGCCTGGAGCGGCAGGGCCGGGCGCTCGTCGGCATGGACCCGGTCGCGTTCGTCGCGTTCAGCAAGGCCGTCCGGAAGTACGCCCCGGTGCTCGACGGCCTCGACGCGATCACCTGTCCGGTCACCGTGGTCAACGGTGCGCTCGACATCGGACTCCGTTCCGGCGCCGCGCAGTTCGCGTCCCGCATCGCCGGGGCCCGGGTCGAGGTGGTCCCCGGGGCCGGGCACAGCCCGCAGACCGAGGCGCCGGACGCATGGCTCGCGGCGGTTCGCGAACACCTCGCCCGGGCGGGCTAGCGGCCCTTCCGACCCGTCGTGCGGCGACCTCCGGAAAATTCCAACTGCGGCATTCCTGCCGCGCGTTGGTGAGACATACGACCCCGCGGTGACTAGTTTCCCAGGGACCGCAAGGGCTCCGGGACCTCGGAAAAACGCTCAGTTGGCAAGGTGTGCCGAGAGGGGCTTCGCGGGGCGAAAATCCGTGGTGCCGGGGCTCTGGGAATGCCGCACTCCGGTTGCTATCTTCCGCCGCATGATTCCCGCACGGGCCGGGGGTCCGGGCACGCTCGGAAGGAAGACGCAGCCGTGATCATCGACATTCCCGAGGGCGAGGACGCCATCCCGTACGTCTGGGCCGAGATGGTCCCGGAGATCGGCACGGCGGCCGCGACGTACTCGATGTCCGTGTACGACCACAGCAAGCTCGGGCTCCGCGAGTTCGAGGCGGCCCGGCTCCGCATCGCGCAGATCAACGGGTGCATCTTCTGCCTGGACTGGCGCACCGAGCGCGACGGCGTCAAGGTCGAGGAGGAGTTCGCCGACGCGGTCACCGAGTGGCGCACCACCGAGGCGTTCGACGACCGCACCCGCCTTGCCGCCGAGTACGCCGAGAGGTACGCCGTCGACCACCACAACATCGACGACGAGTTCTGGGTGCGCATGAAGGCCCACTACACCCAGCACGAGATCGTCGAGCTGAGCATGGCCATCGGCTCGTGGCTGGCCTTCGGCCGGCTGAACCACGTCCTCGGCCTCGACAGCGTCTGCGTCCTCACGAACCACTGATCCGCAACTGCCCGGCCCCTGCCCTCCGGCGTGCCGCCCAGTACCGCCGTTCAGAACCGCCGTTCAGTACCGCCGCCCGGCAACGCTCCTCAGTACCGCCGTTCAGTACCGCCGCTCGGCAATGCCGTCACAGCACCGCTGTTCAGCACCGCCGCTCAGACCCTGATTTCCGGCGCTGAGACCGAACACCGATTCCGACCCCGGTAACGACCACCGGGCCCGGAATCGCCCGCACCGCTCCGTCGTACCTCCAGCCCCCCGGCCGCCCCCCGGCCCAATTCACCGGCAGTCCGGCAAGTCCGGCACCAAGCGCAGGCGTCTCGGCCCGGTCCAGGCGCCGATCGCCCCAGGCCCGCACCGCGCATTCCGCGCGGGCCCGCACCCGCTCTGCCCGGCACCGCAACCTGCTCCACTCGCCCGGCCGACCTTCCGCCGGTCCCCGCGGCGAACGCTCTCGTCTCCGTGGCAAGCCCCTCGTGCCACGGCCATGCCCGCATGCCCGTTCCGGGACCGTCGGGCGCACGATCCGGAACGCTACGTTCCGGTACCCGCACAGCGCACACGCACCAGCAGCAGGTGTTCACTCCCGTCCGAAGTGAGGAAACCTCATGCGTGAAACCGTCCTCCCCGACTCCGGCGCCTCCGGAGTCTCGCGCCGCCGCTTCGTGGTCGGAGCCGGCGCGGCCGTCGGGGCCGCCGCGATCGCGGGCCACGTCGCGGCCCCCCGCGCGTACGCCGCCCCCGCGGCCGGTCCGATCGCCAACGGCGCCCGGGTCCCCGTCCTGGTGGTCGGCACCGGCTACGGCGGCTCCGTCACGGCGCTGCGCCTCGCGCAGGCCGGCGTCGACGTCCACATGATCGAGATGGGCATGGCCTGGGACACCCCGGGCTCGGACGGCAAGATCTTCGCCAACACGACGACGCCGGACCACCGTTCGTTCTGGCTGCGGACCCGCACCAAGCAGCCGCTGAGCAACTTCCTCGGCTTCCCGATCGACAAGAACATCCCGAAGTACACCGGCATCCTGGACGCCGAGGAGTTCGCCGGGATCATGGTGTACCAGGGCCGCGGGGTCGGCGGCGGCTCGCTGGTGAACGGCGGCATGGCGGTCACGCCCAAGCGCGAGAACTTCGCCGGGATCCTGCCGTCGGTCAACGCCGACGAGATGTACTCCACGTACTACCCGCGCGCCAACGCCGGCCTGGGCGTCACCAGCGTCGACCAGCGCTGGTGGGAGAACGCGCCGTGCTACCAGTACGCCCGCGTCGGCCGCAAGCACGCGCAGCGCTCCGGCTTCCCGTTCGTGTTCGTCCCCAACGTGTACGACTGGGACTACATGAAGGCCGAAGAGGCCGGAACCGTACCGAAGTCCGCCCTCGCGGGCGAGGTCATCTACGGCAACAACGCCGGCAAGAAGTCGCTCCAGAAGACCTACATCGCGCAGATCAAGTCGACCGGCCGCGTCACCATCACCACGCTGCACAAGGTGACTTCGGTCGCCCCCGCGGCGGGCGGCGGCTACACGGTGCTCATCGACGAGATCAACACCACCGGCGACACGGTGGCCACCAAGTCGGTCACCGCGGACCGGGTGTTCTTCGCGGCGGGCAGCGTCGGCACCTCCAAGCTCCTCGTGAAGCTCAAGGCGACCGGCGCGCTGCCCAACCTCAACAACGAGGTCGGCAAGGGCTGGGGCGACAACGGCAACGTCATGTGCGGCCGGGCGAACCACATGTGGGACGCCACCGGCAAGCTCCAGTCGTCGATGCCGACCGCGGGCATCGACAACTGGGCGGCGGGCGGGGCGTTCGCCGAGGTGGCGCCGCTGCCGACCGGCATCGAGACGTACGCGTCGTTCTACCTGTCGATCACCAACACCCCGCACCGCGCGGAGTTCAGCTGGAACGCCGCGACCGGCAAGGTGGACCTGAGCTGGCAGACGGCGTGGAAGCAGACCTCCATCAACATGGCGAAGACCATCTTCGACAAGATCAACCAGAAGGAGGGCACGATCTACCGGACCGACCTGTTCGGGACGTACAAGATCTGGGGCGACCACCTCACGTACCACCCGCTGGGCGGTGCGGTGCTCAACAAGGCCACCGACAACTACGGGCGCCTGCACGGCTACCCGGGCCTGTACGTGATGGACGGCTCGCTCATCCCCGGCAACGTCACCGTGAACCCGTTCGTGACGATCACCGCGCTGGCCGAGCGCAACATCGAGAACATCATCGCGAACGACCTGTAGGCCGCCGCCGGCCCTGACCGGCCGGGCATGTCCGTCCGGGCCCGACCGTCGGGCCCTGGTCGTCCGGGCCTGGTTGGCCAGGCGCAGGTACGCGGGATCGGCTGACGGCGGGGGCGCACCACGCGCCCCCGCCGCGGCGCGTCCGGCGCTTCCGGCAAAGCCCTGGACCCGATCCATCAGTTGGACAATAACCGCTGGTCAGGTGACACGTGTCGACCTGATAAGGCGTCGGAAAACTCCAATACCGGGAGGTGCGGCCGGTGGGACGGTGCGACCCGACCACGACGGCCGTCGGTCCCTGCAACGAGGCGGCGCACGCACCCGACGGGTTCCGTCCCGCCCAGGAACAGGTGTACTTCCCAAGGGGTTTCCATGCCACTGGCACGCTGGTTCCGAAGTACTCGACGCGCACACACCCCACGCGGAAAAGCCGGTGTCGCCCTCGTGGTCGCCGCCGCCTCCCTCGCGACGCTCGGCAGCCTCGCGGTGGCGCCCGCCGGGGCCTCCGGCGGCGGTCCCGCCGCCGGCCCCGCGGCCGCCGACCACGCCGCCCTGCTCGCCGCCATGCAGTTGGTGAGCGGCAACGTCAACGACGGCAACACGCCACCCGGCCCGCACGGCATGGACGCGATCCCCGGGGTCGTGGCCCGTACCGACATCGGCGGCGTCCAATGGACCGGCACCGCGGACAACCCCGGCAGCGCCGCGACGCGCCAGGCCGACGGGGTGTTCCGGGCGGGCAGCGTCACCAAGATCTTCACCGCCACGGTCATCCTGCAACTCGTCGGCGAGGGGCGCCTCAGCCTCACCGACGACGTGTTCGGCCTGCTCGGCCCGGTCCTCAAGGACAACACCGTGCGCGGCTGCAACCTGACGACGTGGAAGTGCTTCAACCCGCCGGGGCCGGGCGTCGCGCCCATCACCGTCGAGCAGTTGCTGCAACACTCCAGCGGCATCTTCAACAACATGGCCGACCTGTCGTTCCAGGCCAAGGTCGCCGCGCAGTTCCCGAACATGGCCTTCACCCCGGCCGAGTTGGTGGCCGAGGGGGCGAGCCACGGGCCGCAGGCGGCGCCCGGGACGACGATGGCGTACTCGAACACCAACTACGCGCTGCTCGCCCTCGTCATCGAGTCCGTCACCGGCAAGCCGTGGCACCAGGCCCTGACGGAACGGGTGGTGACGCCGCTCGGGCTGACCAAGACGTGGGTCCCGGCGCCGACCGACACCGTCCTGCCGGGGCCGCACGACGCGTTCGTGTCGAACCTGCTGTTCCCGCGCAACGGCACGTCGTTCAACACGCTGCCCGCGAGCGACCAGAACGCGTCGTACGGCTACGGCGGCGGCAACGTCATCTCGACGACCGCCGACCTGATCACGTTCATCAAGGCGCTGATCGGCGGACAGTTGCTGCCGCCCGCGCAGTTGCAGCAGATGATCACCAAGGTGAACCCCAACACGATGGGGACCCCGGCCCCGGCGCTGCCGCCCGGCATCACCTGCAACACCGGCCTCGCGTGGCCCGAGTGCATCCCCAACCCCGCCAAGTTCAACGTCACCTCCAACGCGAACGCGCCCACGAACTGGTACGCGTACGAGCCCTGGAACCAAGGCGTCGCGAACTACAGCCTCGGCCTCACGCAGCGCGAACTCACCTGCTCCAACGGCCAGAAGGTCACGTTGTACGGCCACAACGGGGCGATCCCGGGCTCGATGTCGTACGTCTACACGACCCCGGACGCGAGCCACTCCATCGCCTTCAACCTGAACGCCGACTGGCCGCAGCACGAGTTGTACGACATGTACGGCATCCTGGCGGCGGAGTACTGCCCGGCAGCCTGACCGACCGCCCGACACGCCCGCTCCGCCCGGGGCTCGGCGGCCGGGCCCACTCCCCGTACCGCTCCTCCGACTGCTTCAGGACCCCCGCCTCGGTGCCCACCGGGGCGGGGGTCCTCGCAGTTGGGGGTACGGCAGTTCGCCCGGCGCGGCCACCGTGCGGCGGCGCCGCGCGGGTACGGCCCGGTTCATGGCCCATCCCGTTTTGGAAGGCGTTTCCCGGGCAGCGCGCCTCACGGAGTCCCCCCACGTTGGAGAGTGTGATGTCCACAGGTGCAGTGATAGCCATCATCATCATCGTCATCGGCGTGCTCGCCGTACTGGGTGCCGCGATGTGGATGCTCAATCGCAGGCGCCACCTGCGGGAGCGCTTCGGGCCCGAGTACGACCGGATGGTGGAGTCCGGTGAGAACCGGCGCGCGGTGGAACGCGAACTGCGGGAGCGCGAAAGGCGCCACAACGAGTTGGACCTCAAGCCGCTGCCGCCGCGGGAGCGCGAGCGCTACGCCAAGGAATGGGTCGCCGTCCAGGAGAACTTCGTGGACACCCCGAGCAGCGCGGTGAACGACGCGGACAACCTGGTGACCCGCCTGATGCGCGACCGCGGCTACCCCACCGAGGGCTACGAGGAGCAGGTACGCCATCTCTCGGTGGAACACGGGCACACGCTGGAGCACTACCGCGAGGCGCACGAGATCAGCAACCGGGCCGCCGCCAAGGAGGCCACGACCGAGGACCTGCGCGGCGCGATGGTCCACTACCGGGCCGTCTTCGAGGACCTGCTGACGCGCAGCGAACGGGCCTGACCGGCACGTCGCCCGCCGACGGCCGCCCGGCGTGCCCCGGTACCGACACCGGTCGCGCCACCGCGAGTCAGCTTCGGATCCCCAACTCCCTTCCACCACGACGAAAGAGCCGAGATGCGACACGAAGGCAGCGAACACCGCGACCCCGGGCACGGAGACCGGGACCCCCGGGCCGACGAGCGCGCCCGACCGGAGACCGGCTCCCAGCCCGGCACCCGGGACCTCGCCGACGCCGGGAAGACCGACTCCCCGACCACGGCAGCACAGGCGTCCTCGCCGGCGCGACCGGCCCGACCGCCGTCCCTGCCGCACCCGGAGAAGCACGCCGATGCCCGGACCGAGCGGGAGAGCGGCGCGGCCGAGGGCGCGGGCACGACGGCCGAGCGCTCGGGAACGACGGCCGAGGGCGCGGGAACGACGCACGAGCCGCCGCGCGGCCTCCCCGACGAGTCGTCCGCCGAGCGGCTGGCCCAGGAGGACCACGCGCTCCTCGAACCGGGTGACGCGAAGGACTTCCGGGTGAAGTGGCAGGAGATCCAGTCGGACTTCGTCGACCACCCCAAGGATGCGGTGCGCGAGGCCGACACCCTGGTCGCCGAGGTCATGCGTACGCTCGCCGCGTCTTTCGCGTCGCGCAAGGACGGCCTGGAACGCCAGTGGGCGCA
The DNA here is from genome assembly GCF_040649515.1 of Streptodolium elevatio. Lineage (GTDB taxonomy): Bacteria > Actinomycetota > Actinomycetes > Streptomycetales > Streptomycetaceae > Yinghuangia > Yinghuangia elevatio. The sequence goes on along the minus strand of NZ_JBEZFP010000075.1, from coordinate 133 downwards.
GGGCGACGACGTCGTCACGGAGGACCTGCGGATCGCGCTCCAGCGCTACCGCTCCTTCTTCAACCGCCTGCTCAGCGCCTGACCCCTCGTCCGGCGGCGCCCCCGCCGCCCGACGCATGCCGAGGCCGCCCCC
>NZ_JBEZFP010000074.1:0-45584 GCF_040649515.1 Streptodolium elevatio | reverse complement strand
CGGCCAAACCCAGGCCGAGCTGCGGCCCGCGCCTTGCGAGCGCACGCACCACGGCCCGCGGGCTATCCGACGCGAATTTGAAGACACTCCCTAGCCGCCGAGGGCGCCCAGTCGCGTCATCAGGCCGAGGCTGTCCGAGACGACCCAGTACTCGGCGAACCGGTCGCCCTCGGCGCGCAGCATGTCGTGCCCGCGGAACGCCACCTTGGTCCCGGCGGGGGCCTGCGCGCCGGGGATGCCGCCTTGGTAGGTGCCGTGGAAGGTCCAGCGCGCGGCGAGCAGCTCGCCGTCCACGACCGGGCCGACGTCGAGGGTGTTCTCGATGTCGGTGAACAGCGCGTGCGACTGGCGTACCTGGTCGGCGAGCTCCTCGGGGCCGTGGAAGTCGTGCGTGGGCCAGTGCCCGACGACGTCCGGGGTGAAGATCCGGCCCACGGCGTCGAAGTCGCCGGCCCAGACGTCGAAGAGCCACTGGTGGTACAGCGCCTTGAGATCGGTCATGGTCACCCGACTACCCGGAAGTGACCGGACGCCAACATGCCTTCCTCGGCCCGGGCGGGCGGCGTGTCGGTGCGGCCACGTAGCGTTTGACGTATCGGGGCGGGGCGCTCCGAGCGAGGCGACTGTGTAGGGGGCTTCATGTACCGCCAGGGCGACATCCTGCTGCTTCCCGTCGAGGAGCGGACCGTTCCGACCGGGGTGACCGCGCTGCCCGCCAAGCCGAGGGACGGGCGCGGACGCCTCGTGCTGGCACTCGGCGAGGTGACCGGCCACGCACACGCGGTCGTCGGCGCGGGCACGCTGTTCCTCGACCCGGAGCCGACCGTCATCGGGCACCTCAAGCTGGACGCGCCGACCCGCCTGGTCCATGAGGAGCACGCCGCGATCCCGCTGCCGAAGGGCTGGTACCGCGTCATCCGCCAGCGCGAGTACGTCCCGGGCGCGGTCCGCATCGTCGCCGACTGACGCGCGACGACCGTCCGGCGCCACCGCCGATCCGTGCGGCGATTCCGCGCGCTCGGCCGCGAAGGCCCGGTGTGCCGCGGCCGAACGTGCCAATTTCCCCCGCATGGGGCCGTGTTCGCGGGCCGACGGCCATCGCGGATACTCACGGATACCCACACGGATTCCCAGGAGACCAGAATCGTGACCACCCCCGCCACGACCAGCGCCGCGTCGGCCGCCTCGCACCGGCAGGCCCCGCCCGAGCTGACCCTCGCGCACCGCGCCCTGCTCGCCGAGGTCGCCGACGAGTGGGCCGCGGTCGCCGCGGCGACCGGTGCGGCCGACCGGGCCGCCGCGGAGGCCGGTATCCGGGACGCCTACCGCGCCGCGGGGCTGGCCGAGCCCTCGAAGATCCTCTGGTACGACTCCCCGCTCGCCGCGGCCGTCGCCGCGACCGTCGTCGCCGGTTCCTTCAAGCCGCAGGAACTCGCCGCCGCCGGGCTCCGGGTGCGCGCCCCGGCCGGGTCGCGGGCCGGCCGGTGCGTACGCGACCGGCTGCGCGCCGCCGCGTGGGAGCGGGCGCGTACCGACGCCGCCGCGCTGCTCGGCCAGACGACCTGGGCCCAGGCCTGGCACGAGGTGTCCGAGCGGCTGTGGGCACCGACCACCGGCCTGGCCGCCCGGGTGCGTACGGGGGTGGAGGAGGCGGTCGAGGCCGCCGTGACCGGTCCGCGCACGTCGGCCACCCGGGGCACCGCCGCCCGAGGCGGCGCCGGCATCGTCGCGGGCCGCCCGGTCGCCGCGGAGACCCGCGCCGCCACCCTCGACGCGCTGGGCGGCCAGCACGACGCCGCCTGGCTCGCCGCGTTCGACGGCCTGCGCCGCTGCTTCCCGGCACTGGACGGCTCGCCGTCCGCCCCGGTGCTCGACGCCTTCGGCCGCGTCGCCCGTTCGGCCGGATGGTGGTGGCCGTACGAGAACTTCGTCCTCGTCGCCGAGCGCCCGACCATGCTGCACCGCGACGAGAACGCCCGCCTGCACAGCGGCGACGGCCCGGCACTGGCGTTCCCCGACGGCTTCGCGCTGCACGCCTGGCGCGGCATGCCCATCCCGGCCGATTTCGTCAGCGGCCTCGGCCCGCAGGGCAGCGGGCTCGACGCCGCCCGCATCCGCGGCGAGGACAACGCCGAGCTGCGCCGCGTGATGCTGGAGATCTACGGGTACGACCGCTACCTCGCCGAGGTCGGTGCCCGCCCGCTGCACCGCGACGAGACCGGTGTCCTGTGGCGCATCGAACTCCCGGACGACGAGCCGGTCGTCATGGTCGAGGTCCTGAACTCCACACCCGAGCCCGACGGCACGACACGCACGTACTGGCTCCGCGTGCCCCCGACCACCCGCACCGCCCGCGCCGGCGTCGCCTGGACCTTCGGCCTCACCGAGACCGAGTACCACCCGGCCCGCGAGACCTGAGGAATCGGCTCAGCGGGGTGTCCCGACCCCGTGGGACCGGGGTGCGGGAACCCGCGCCGTTACGCCGTCCTGGTGGTGGCGGCAGTCGTCCCGCGTGGTCAGCGGCCACGGTGTGAACGTCTCGTCCGGCCGTTGCAGGTAGATGTCGTGCTCGTGGGCGATGACGCCGCCGACCGGCTCGTCGACGAGCCGGGCGAGCACGTAGCCGGCGGCAAGGCCGGTGACGTCCCGGACGGTTCCCAGCGGCAGGAGCGACCGGGTCTCGGCGATGGCCTCGTGGTCGCCGGCCCTGATCACCACAGGGGTGGCCGGCGCGACGCCGTGCGCCGCGATCGCGACCGCGATGTTGTCCAGGTCGTCGGAGCCGACCGCGGCGATCGACCGGGCCTTGCCGAGACGGAGTTGTTCGAGGACCGTACGGTCGCCGCCGTGCCCGGTCATGACCGGGATGCCGAGGGACCGGGCAAGCCGCGCGGTCGCGGCGTGGGGGTCGCGCTCGACGCCCACCACGGGCACGCCGTGGCGCTGCAGTTCGGCACACAGCCGCAGCCCCACCTGACCCATGCCGACGACGATGACGTGGCCGGAACGCGGCAGCGTACGCGGACCGATCAGGCCGATGAGCTTCAGGCCGAGCATGCGCTCGATGACACCGGCGGTGAACAGCGCGCTGAACAGGAGCGTGGCCAACATCGCCGCACTGGCCGCCAGTTGGTAGCCGTAGGAGTGTGCGGGGGCGGTGGCCGGGCCCACCGCCGCGACGACGCGAGTGGCGTGGAAGAGTGCCTCGGCCGGGTGGTGGCCGTGGCTCACGAGCCAGGCCCAGTCGGCGAGTAGCACGGCGAGGATGCCCGTAAGGCCGATGACCAGCAGCCGGGTGCCGGCGTCGTGGGGACGCAGCTGGCCCGCGAAACGCCCCAGGCGGCGGCCCAGTTGCCGCCCGTGCGGTTGGCAGGCCCCGAGCCTGGGCCGTGCGTCCACCGCCGTTACGGCGCGCGTGCCCTGCGGCCGGTGATGGACGGCCAGGTTCGCCGGATCGATGCAGGGACCGGCGAGGGACGGCGCGGCGAGGTCCGCCGGCGAGGTGACGTCGCACTGCGGGAGCAGGCGCTTGAGCTCCTCGGAGACCGTGCGGTCGAAGACCGTGACGGTGACCGGCGCCTGCGGGGATATGTGCGCCACGGCCAGGGCGTAGCGCAGAGCGGCGACGTCGTCGTGGAGGAGGATGGCCACGCCATCGGGCGTGGTGCGCAAAGCCGTGCGCAGTTCGCTGTCGTTCGGCTCCCCGAGATGGTGGACGGTGTGCTCGCGTGCGGTCAGTGATGCGCAGACGCGGCGCGCGAGGTTGGTGTCGCCGATGACGACCAGGCGGCGGTCGGCGGGCGGTGATCCAGGCTGTGCGGTGGTCACGAGGAGTTGTCCCGGGGGTCGCAAGCGGAGCCGCCGCGGCGGCGCGAAGCAGCTCACGGCGTCGGTCAGGGGCCTGACGACCCTAGCGCTGTGGACGGAATGGTTCACCGGCCCCGCTTGTAGCCAACTCGCGCGCCCCCGCCGGAACCGCGGCGGTACGGACCGCCGTCCGAGTCGGGGGGAGGACGGCCTGCCCCTTTCACGAGGAGGCCACGCGTGTCCAAGGTCATGACGTTCCTGGCGGTGTGCACGGCGGTCGTGGGGACCATCCTGTACTTCACCACCGATCTGTCGCTGTCGGAGTTGCTGGCGGTCGGCGCCGGCGCGCTGTTCCTGCTGTGGCAGGTCGTGCTGCTCACCGTCCCGTGGAGCCTGTACTTCCAGGCCAAGGCGGTCATCCGGGAGATCCACCTCGCGCGCGAGCAGGGCACCGAGGTGGCCGCCGCCCGCGAGGACGAAGCGGTACGCATCGCCGGGCGGCTCAAGTGGGCGGCGATCGGCGCGCATCTTCTGTCCGCCGCGGTGGTCGCGGTCATCACGTACGTCTCGGGTGAGGACATCGGCTACTACTTCTCCGGGTTCTACCTGCTGAGCACCGGATTCCGGCCCGCCCAGGCGTACTTCGCCCATCTGCGGCAGCGGCTGTTCGGCATGATGAACGAGGTCCGCTACCCGCACGAGAACGTCGTCGAGCTCCGCGCCCGGGTCGAAGCCGCGGAATCCCAGCTGGAGGCGTTGCAGCGGCGCGCCGAGGAACTTGCCGAGGCCGACGAGGCCGTCCGCGAGCTGGTGGCCGCGCACGAGGCGTCCGGCCGCGCCCGCGACGAGAAGCTGGAGCGCCAACTCGACGCCATCGGACGCCGCTTCGAGGACACCGTGAACCGCCTCACCGACAACCAGGAAGTCATCGCGGGCATCAAGGCGTTCCTGCGGTTGCTGCGTACCGAGCAGGCCTGACGCGGGCGGAGGACCCACCTGGGGGACCCGATTGGCGGGTCGGCCGCGGCGGGACTGTGGGGTGCCACATGGGGAGGGTTGCCCCGCCGAGGTACCGTCACGAGGCAGAGATCCGCAGGAAGTGCCGCCCGGACAGCCGGGGTTCCGCCGTCGTGAGGAGATGCCGCCGTGGGAGCGCTGGTCACGTACCGCCTTGAGGACGCCGTCGCGACCGTCACGCTGGACGACGGCAAGGTCAACGCGCTGTCCCCGGGCATGCTCGCGGAAATCGGCGCCGCCCTCGACCGGGCGGAGGCGGACGGCGCCGTCGTCGTGCTCACCGGACGGGAGCGGGTGTTCTCGGCGGGCTTCGACCTCCGGGTGCTCAGGGGCGGTGGCGCGGAGGCGTACGGCATGCTCATGGCCGGCTTCGAACTCGCCGTTCGCATGCTGGCCTTCCCCCGGCCCGTGGTCGTCGCCTGCAACGGGCACGCGTACGCGATGGCGGTGTTCCTGCTGTTGTCCGGGGACTACCGCGTCGGGGTGGACGGGCCGTACACGATCACCGCGAACGAGGTCGCCATCGGCCTCACGATGCCGCACACCGCCGTGGAGGTCTGCCGTCAGCGGCTCACGCCCGCGCACTTCACCCGGGCTGTGGTGAACGCCGAGGCCTACTCGCCGGCGGACGCCGTTCCTGCGGGGTTCCTGGACCGGGTCGTGGCCGACGAGGAGTTGGCCGTGACGGCACGGGCCAAGGCCGTCGAACTCGCGAAGCTGGATCCGCAGGCGCACGCGGCGAGCAAACTGCGGGTCCGGGGGCCGGCGTTGGCCGCGATCCGCGAGGCGATCGAGAAGGATGCCGTGGACCTGCGTGCGTCAGGCTGACGTGGTCGCGGGGACGCGTTCCAGGATGCCGCCGGCGAAGACGCCGTACAGGGGGAGCGACGGCATGTGGACGTAGCCGATGTGGCAGTCGCATGTCGCGTTGGGGCACGGGCGTGGGCGCAGGGCCTGGCGGAAGGATCCGTCGTAGAGGTTCCCGAGCACTTCGGGCACGAAGTGGCAGCGGCGGACGGTTCCTTCGCCGTCGACGCTGATGACGCTGTCGCCGGTGCGGCAGTCGCGCCCCAGGGACGGGTGCGCGTTGCGGCTGTAGCCAAAGTGGGGGTCGATCTCGGCCCATGCGGCCGCCTCGGCATCGGTGTAGGTGCGGCCTTCCGCGGCGTTGATCCAGAGATAGACGCCGGGCGGCAGCTCCGCACGCAACTTGCGTGCGGCGGCCAGGTGTTCGGGTTGTCCGACGACGCCGACGCTGAACCGCACCCCGCGTGCGCGCAGTTCACGGCAGCGGGCGAGGAAGCGGGCGTACGGCACCTGGTCCGGGTGGTACGTCGCCCACAGCGCCAGCCGCGTCAGGTCGGCCGCGTCCGTCCACCGCGGGTGCGCGCTCAGGTTGGTCTGGATCGCCACACGCTCCACATGCGGCAGATGGCTCAGCTCGGCGAGGGCGCGCCGGTACCACGTGCGTACCAGGCCTTCGCCCCACGGGGTGAAGAGAACTGACACCCGCTCAGGGGCGTGGGCGACCCAGTCGGTGAAGCGTTCGAGCGCCGCGCGGTCGGTCCGCAGTTGCTCCGGCGTGTCGCGGCGCTTGGCGAACGGGCAGTAGCCGCAGTCGTAGTCGCAGGACGCCAGCGGGCCCCGGTAGAGGATCGTCAGCGGCCGCGCGGACGTCGCGCCGGGCCGGGACGGCCGGACGGGGAACGGCAGCGGGACGGTGGTCACCGGGCGCGGTACCCGTCCATCAGAGCGCCGGTGCGGGCGGAGAACAGGCGCGGGCCGATGGCGTCCGACCAGGCGAGGCCGTCCTCGGTCAGGTGCAGCCGATCGGCGGTGGCGGTCAGCAGACCGGCGTCGGCGAGCGGGGAGAGTTCGTCCGCGAAGTCGTCGCCCGGCCCGGCGCCGGGCTGGGTGCCGAACCGGGCACGGTAGTCGGCGGTGTCGAGGCCTTCGGCCTGGAGGAGAGAGGTCAGGAGGTGCCGGCGGCGCTGCTCGGACGCGTCGAGGCGGTAGCCCACCCGGGCGCGCGCGAAGGCGGCCTGATCGAGCGCCACGTACTCGTCGATGATGGCCCGGACTTCGCCGATGCCCACCGCGTAGTCGAACGAGTAGTGCAGGTCCGAGGTGTAGGAGCGGGCGCCGCAGCCGAGCCCCACCATGCCGTCGCGCTGGCAGCAGTACGCGGTGCCGGTGCTGGCGTCGGTGCCAGGGGCCTTGTCGGCGTCGGCACGGATCGCCGGGACGGCGTCCGCGCGGCGGAACATGCGCATGGACACCTGCTCGTACCCGGCGGCCCGCAGGTGGTCGCGGCCGACGCGGTAGAGCGCCAGGCGGTCGGCGTCCCAGTCGGCGCGTGTCACGGCGCGTCGGCCGAGGCCGGTGAGCGGGCGCACGTACAGCGGGTACAGATACAGCTCTTCGGGCCGCCAGGCGAGCGCGGCGTCGATCGACGCGATCCAACTGGCCCGTGTCTGGCCGTCGATGCCGTAGATCAGGTCGATGTTGAGCTCGGGGATCGCGGCGTCGCGGATCGCCGCGAGTGCGTTCTCGACCTCGGCGCGGCGCTGCGGGCGCCCCGCCGCGCGGGCCTCGGCGTCGTCGAACGACTGCACCCCGATGCTGACACGGGTCGTGCCGTGCGCGGCGAGTACGGCGAGCCGGTCAGGCGTGGCCGTGGCGGGGGACGTCTCGACGGACAGCGGTATTGCGGCGAGATCGGCGCCCATCACGTCGGTGGCAATGGTGAACAGCCGTTCAAGTTCCGGGGCTTCGAGGTACGTGGGGGTCCCGCCGCCGACCGCCCCGACCGCGAACCGGGCGCCGGGCAGGGCCTCGCGTACGGCGAGCGCCTGCCGCTCCAGCGCGTCGAGGTAGCGGGACACCAACTCCTCGGGCGCGCCGGTCCGGGTGAACAAGTTGCAGAACCCGCAGCGCATTTCGCAGAACGGGATGTGGAGGTAGAGGAAGAGGGAGGAGAGGTCCTGGCCCTGCCAGACGTCCCGCAGCGCCGGCTTGGGGGCGAGCGGCCGATAGGCGGTCTTGTGCGGGTACGAGTAGACGTAGCCGGCGTACGGGGACCCGAGCCCGGCGGGTGCCTCCGGCGCCGACGGCACGCGCGTGGGATCGGCAGTGCTGGGGGACCCCAGGGGCGGCATGGACGGGACCTCCGGCGGTGGGGTGACACGTACGGACGCGGACGGCCCCGACCCTACGCGGGAGGCCCGACAGCCCCCGCGCAGGGTCAGGACACGTCCGCGCTCCCGACCCCCGTCGGCTCAGTACCGGAGCGGAACCCACGTGGTGGGGTCGCTACAGTCCCGGAAGTCGATGCCGGCGATGAACGCGTCCACGACCCCGCGCGGGATCTGGCGCGTGTCCCTGACCAAGATGTGTCCGATGCATTTGTCGGTGGTGAACACGACGCTCGACTGGCCTGGTTCCGTGACCACGTGGTTGCCGGACGTGTCCTCGCTGTGCCACGTGTCCGCCTCACCCACACGGGTCGGCGGAATTGCGGTCGGTACGGCGTGTTCGAGGCCCGCTCGCGGCTGGACGAGGACCGTGAAGCCTGTCCGCAGATCGTCCAGGCTGTTGAGCACGGAGTAATCGGGAGACGGGCGCCACTGAGGCGTGGTCACGTCGAACAGCACGTCGCTGAGGCCGCCCCCCAGCCGAGCCAGCCGCATGCGGAGCCCGGTCGGCACCGTACCGAAGTTCATGGGCACGGTGGCTTCACGCGGCGTGATCCGGACGGCCTCGGCCACCCTCCGGAGCGGTTCGGGGACGCTGCCCGGCTTGACGTACAGGAACCAGATACCGCTTGGGTCCTGCCACACGAGGGCGGCTTCCCAGCCCGGATCCCCCGGCTTGCCGCGGCTCGCGAAGAACGCCGGCCGCCCGCGGACCGTGACGATTTGCCCGGTGGCGTAGGGAGCAGGGTCGAAGGTGCCCGGTTGATAGACGAACAGGACTCCGCCGCTATCCCCCTGAGTCGGTTTCGCGGGCCGGATGCTCAGGACCTGCGTGGTGCCGATGAGGCCGTCGAGCATCGCGACATACCCGGCCCCCGGGTCCACCGAAGCGATGAGCGTCACCGGGGTGCCGGCGGCGTAGGGCGCGGCCGGCACCCCCGGCGAAGGCTGCAACTCCGGTGGTATCGCACCCGCCGTCGGTGCGGAAGGGGCCGGACTGGTGCGGTCGGCGCCGTCCCTCATGAAGGGGATGCACGCGACCAGGAGGGCCAGGACGACGGATGTCCCGGTGATCCGGAGGATCCGGTTGCGGCGCCGCTCCGGAGCCGCGGCGAGGACCGAGGGGACCAGGCCCAGCATCTCCGGAGCGTTCTCGTCCGCTTCCGCGGCGAGGATTCGGCGGAGGTCGTCGACATCGAACGTGCTCATGCGCCGCCTCCGTTCTGTGCCACGAGTGCCGGCCGCGGCGCCATGTCGACCCGGAGCGTGGCCAGGGCCCGGGTGGCGTACGCGCGGACGGTCGACGCCCGGCAGCCGAGGACGTGCGCTATCTGGGCGTCCGACAGGTCCTCGTAGTAGCGGAGAACGATGACCGCGCGCTGGCGTGCCGGAAGCGTGCTCAGACGCTGCATCATCGCTGCCCGCTCCGTGTAGGCCGCCTCGGCGGAGGACGCCTGCGCGCAGAGTTCTTCGATGCCTTCGTACGAAACGGTGACCGTTGTGGGCGACTTCCGTCGGCGCATCGTGAGGTACTCGTTGGTCAGCATCGCGCGTACGTAGGCGTCCGGGCGCTCCACTCGCGACACCCGGCGCCACTTCACCAACGTCGGGATGAGCACCTCTTGGGTGAGGTCCCGGGCGAGTTCGCGGTCTCCGCACAACATGTACGCGTAACGCAGCAACGCCGGAGTGCGCGCTGTCGCGAACTCCTCGAACTCCATGCACCCGTCTCCCCCCTGTGCCCTGGCACCGCACGGTGCCTCGTAGAAGGGAATGCGCGGGGAGTGCCGATGTGCTGCGCCGAAGCGCAAATTCGTCCGGGAGCCGGCCACGGGGCCGTCCGCCCGGCGGCGGACGGCCCCGTCGGATCAGCGTTGCAGAGCCACCCAGGTCGAGGGGTCGGTGCAGTCCCCGAAGTCGATGCCGGCGATGAAGGCTTCGATTTCCGCTTTGGGGATCTCCTGCTTGTCCTTCACCCTGATGCTGCCCACGCACTTGTCGGTGGCGATCAGCGTGCCTGACTGGTTGGGGTCGAACGAGACGACCGATTCCTCCGGGTTCTCGGTGTACCACGTGTCGGCCTCGCCGAGCCGGACCGGCACAACGCCTTGCGGTATCGCGTGCTCCATCCCGGGACGCGGCTGCATGATCAGGACGAAGCCGGTCCGCGTGCCGTCTTCGGTGTCGCCGACCTGCGCGTCGGGGGGCGGAGTCGGGAGTCCGCCGGTGGCAAACGTGAGGGCCACCAGGCTGTTTCCGGTGCGGACCGCCTCGAGACGTACCCCGTCGGCCGGTTGGGGCAGCCCCATGGGGACGCGGACCTGCCGCGGGTCGGTCAGACTCAGTGCCTCGGCGCCCAGCAGCGTCGTCTCGCGGCTCTGCTCGTCGAGCGTCGTGTAGACCAGCCATCGGTCGTCGGGAGTCTGCCAGACGAGCCTGGTGGCGAAGTACGTTTCGGGTGGTGTCGTCGAAAGCGGCGACGTGACCGGGGGCAGGGGATACCGCTTGTTGAAGTAGCCCGGCATCCCGTTCACGGTCACCGCCTCGCCGCCTTTGTACGGCTCGGGGTCGAACGAGCCCGCTGCGTACACGGCGACCGCGCCGCCCCCGAACTCCACGGAGGTTCCGCGGATCTCCAGGTATTGCGTGGTGCCGATGACGGACTCCTCGATGACCGCGAAGGGCTTCCCGGGAGTGACCGAGGCGGGCAGTGCGATCGGAGCCGCGGGCGGCACCGTCGGTTGCGTCGACGGAGCCGGTCCGGCCGACCCCTGCTGCGTCGGCGCGTCCCCTCCGTCGAGGAGCAGCGGGACCGTGACCGCCGCGGCCACCACCGCCATCGCAGCGCCTGTTGCCTGGAAGACGGTACGCCTGCGGCGTGCCGGTGCCGCGGCCATGACCGTGGCCAGCATGCCGAGTTCCGGCGGTGCCTCCTCGGCCCTTTCGGCCAGTGTCTGTCGCAGTTGATCGATGTCGTGCGTGGTCATCGGCCCTCTCCGTCTCCTGTTGCGAGCGCGGGTGTCTTGGTCATGTCGACCCGGAGCGTGGCCAGCGCGCGGGTCGCGTACGCACGGACGGTCGAGGCTCCGCAGCCCAGAACGTCCGCTATCTCGGCATCGGAGAGGTCTTCGTAGTAGCGCAGCACGATGACCGCACGCTGCCGGCGCGGCAGCGTGCCGAGGCGCTGCCACAGGTCGGCGCGGTCGGCGTAGGCGTCGTCGGGCCGCACGGCGGGCGCCGCGGGACCGTCGAGCGCGTCGTACGTGAGCGCCACCGTGGCGACCGCCTTCCGGCGGCGCAGGGACAGGAACTCGTTCGTGAGCATGGTGCGCACGTACGCGTCAGGCCGGTCCAGGCGCTCGATCCGCCGCCACTTGACCAGTGCCCGGATCAGCACTTCCTGGGTCATGTCGCGGGCGAGTTCACGGTCGCCGCACAGCATGAAGGCGTACCGCAGTAGCGACGACATACGCGCCGCAGCGAACTCCTCAAATCGCATCCGGACCTCTCCCGTTGTCGGCCCCCTGTGGAGCCTGCGCAACCTGAAACGCATCCGGATGCCTGTGTGCTGCGCGCGAGGGTCAGATTGTTTGCGCGGGAGACGTCGGGAACGTGAGTCCGTCTTGCGGATGCTGACCCTTCGTCACCATTCGCCGGGGTTCAGCATGAACTGCGCGTACGGCACCGTCCACACGACCTCGTGGCCGAGGCGGTGCCCCGTGTAGCCGCCTTCGCCGTACGCCGTCCCGTGGTCCGACGTGACGATCGTGAAGCACGGCCGGCGGCTGCTCATCGCGCGGAAGAGGCGGCCGATGTGGCGGTCGACGTATTCGAGAGCCGCGGCGTGCGTGGCCCGGGTGTCGCCGTCGGCGGCCGTGGCCCCCGGCATGTGGAACCAGTTCGGCTGGTGCAGCGCGGCGACGTTGACCAGCAGGAACAGGCGCTGGTCGGTGTCCAGCGCGCCGACCACGCGCTCCGCGCGGGCGACCTGGGCCTCGAACGAGATCGGGGACGTGACGCCGAGCTCCGGGTCCCAGTGGCTCTCCGCGAACATGCCCGGCAGCACCGAGCCGAGGGCACCCTGCTTGTTGAAGAAGCCGACGCCGCCGATGCACGCCGTGTGGTAGCCGGCGCGGGCCAGGCCGGCGGGCAGGTCGGCCTCCTCGAACACCCACGTGTTCGGTGCCGTCGACTCGCTGCCGCCGAAGCGGGCCGCGAACAGGCGCGGGTGCGGGCCGGGCCCCAGCGGCGTGGGCAGGAAGCCCGCGAGGAACGCGGTGTGCGCCGCGTACGTGAAGCTGCCGGGCGTATGCCGGGCCTCCCAGCGGCCGTCCGGCAGCACGCGCGCCAGGTTGGGCAGTCGGCCTGCCGAAGCGAGCTCGGCGGCGACGTCGTACCGCAGCGTGTCGAGCGTGACGATGAGCAGGTCGTGGTGGCCGACGACCTCGTTCATGTCGGGGTCCGCGGCGAGGCCGGGGCGCGGCGCGGAGGCGGTCGGCGAGCCGGGCCCGGGACCGTGTCCGACGCCGTGCCCGGGGAGGGGGCCGGAGGCGGGGCCGGAGTCTTGGCCGGGGCCTTCCGCGTCGTCGTGGCCGTGGTTCGGCGGGAAGGGGGTCGTCATGTCGGGCACGGAAGTCGGTCCTCGTCTGGTGCAGCCTGTCCCGCCGGACGTTGCGGTCCGTGCGGGCGCCATCCATCCACCAGGGCCCGGACTTGTTCCCCCCACGTGTCCCGTCCCCGATGCAGCACGCCCGGCAGCAGGTCGCCGAACGCGTTGACCTCGCCGACGGCGTGGCGGCGCCGGTCGACCGCGAAGAGGAGATCGACGCCGACGTGCAGCGTACGGGGAAAACACCCGGCCGCGCGGACACACGTCGTCATTGCCTCCCGCCAGGTGCCCTCGCCGACCGCCGCGCGCACCGCGTTGACGTCGGCGCGCGCGTTCCCGAGATGGAGATTGGTCATGGGGGTACGGCTGCCGCGCGCCACGACGTGCGTTGCCCGCCCCGCCACCACAAGCACCCGCAGGTCGACCGCGAGGCCCTCGAGTGTGAGCTTCGGCAGCCACCCCTCCACGTGCACGCCGTCCGCGCACAGGGCGTCGACCAGGTCGGCGACCTCGGCCTCGTCGCGGTACTTGCGGACCCGCAGCGAATTGAACAGCTCGACGCCCGCGGCGGTACGCACGAGCTCGGCGGACGTGGTGGCCTGCACGCGCCCGCCCGCCCCGGTCTCCAGCGCGACGACACCCGACGCCGACGAGCCGTGCAGCGGCTTGACGAAGACGCGCGGCCGCCCGGCGGCGCCCATCAGCTCCCGCAACTCCGCGTACGAACGCACGGGAGCACTCTGCCCGTTCGGGCCGAGACCGGGCGGTACGGGGACACCCGCGTCGGCCAGCCGCGCGTGCGCGCGCGTCTTGTCGAACATGACGGCGATGTCGCCGGGGTCGTTGGCGAGCCAGGCGCCCGGGGACGCGTCGACGGCGGCCCGTACGCGCTCCAACGCCTTCAGAAAGGCCGCATGCCGAACCGACCCGCCCTCCACGCGCTGCGGGTCGGCAGGGCCGCCCAGGAGCGCGTGGACGGCAGGGTCCTCGCCGGGCGAGTCGACGCGTACCGGCCCCGGGTCGAAGGCGAGTTCACCGCCGCGCAGGACGTCCGCCCATGCGACGACCCGCGGCCGCGGCAGCCCGGCGGCCGCGGCCGCGGCCGCAAAGCCGACGATGCGCCGGTGCCCGGGGTTGCCGACCACAGTGATCACCCCGGTCGCCTGCCCGCCCTCGTCCACCTGCTGCCGTCCTCTCACGTGCGTGCCCGCCGCCCATCCTGGTGCACGCCACCGACGGACGACTCACGGCCCGCCGATATCCGAAAGGCCGCCACGCGCGGGCCCGGACCGACGAGTTCCGACGTGGGGGAGCGTCTTCAGTAGCATGGCCGACGAGTTGTCCACCGCAACGCGCGTGCGTGGCGTCGGTCCGAGTGCGTCGCTTTCGAAACGGGGGTAGACCGTGGCAAGTTCCGCATTCGACCGCACTCCGGAGCAGAACGCGCTCATCGAGGGCTGGACCCCGCCCGGAGTCGACGTCTCCCGGGCGCACACGGCCCGCATGTACGACTTCTACCTCGGCGGAAAGACGAACTTCCCGCCCGACCGGGCCGCCGCGGAGCAGGCGCTTGCCGCGTTTCCGCACGTCCGGGTGACCGCCCAGGAGAACCGCGCTTTTCTGCTGCGACTGGTACGCCACCTGGCCGGCCTGGGGATCACGCAGTTCCTCGACATCGGCACCGGTATCCCGATCGAGGGCCGCAACACGCACGACGCGGCGCAGGCGGTCGCCCCCGAGTCGCGGGTCGTGTACGTCGACAACGACCCGATCGTGCTCGCCCACGCGCGCGCTCTGCTGTCCGGCAGCCCGACCGGTGCCACCGCGTACATCGACGCCGACGGGCGCGACCCCGAGTCGATCCTCGGCCACCCGACGCTCACCGCGACGCTCGACCTGGACCGGCCGATCGCCGTACTGATGATGGCCGTCCTGCACTTCGTCCCGGACGAGGACAAGCCGTTCGAGATCCTGACCCGGCTGACCGGCCCACTGGCGTCCGGCAGTTACCTCGGCCTCTCGCACGCCACCCCCGACTACGACCCGGTCGGCTGGAAGGCGATCGAGGAGGCGTACCACCAGTCCGGGATCCCCGGGAAGACCAGGACACGGGCCGAGTTCCAGGCGCTGGTCCCGGACGGCTGGGTGATCACCGAACCGGGCGTCGAGGTCGTGTCGCAGTGGAAGCCCGACCCCGGCACGAAGCAGCCGGACCCGGTCCAGGTGTCCTGCTACGGCGTGCTGGCGCGCAAGCCCTGAGCCGAGTCCGGGCGGCTCGACCGGGTCTCGCCGAACCCCCTGCCGCGCGGTCCTGCGCCGACTACTCGGACACGGCGACGTAGCGGCCGCTACCCCAGTCTCCGCGGCGGAGAGCCTGGGGCATGTCCACCTCGACGCCGGGGAGGGCGGCGAGGAGCCGCTGACGCACCGGCTCGCCGACGAAGTGGTGGTGTGCCGTGAACCGCCGCAGGTGGGTCAACGGCTGTCCGCCGAGCAGTGCCTCGGCGCCCTCGTCGCCCAACGTGCCGTGCGACAGGTCGAGTTCTTCGAGGCGGCCGACGATCGGCGCGCCGCCGAGCGCCTCGGCGATCTCGTCCTGGATCTCGCTGTTCACCAGGCCGAGGTGGCGGAGCGCGGGCAGGTCCGTGCCGTCCAGGATCCTGGCGAGGTCGGCGACGGAGGCGTCCCCGCCGTAGTTCTCGACGCCCAGCCAGATGTCGAGGTGTGTCAGTCGGGGGAAGGCGCTCGCGCCGATGGCGCGGACGACCTCGCGTCCCAGACCGCCGGCCTGCACGTGCAGCTTGCGCAGGTTGGGGTACGTGCGGGTGGGCAGGACCAGCCCCTCGCCGCCGCGCGTGGTCAGTTCCTCCAGGAGCGGGTACGCGTCCAGCAGCGTGGTCATGTCGTACTGCCGGATGTAGGCGGCGTCCGACTCCTCGCGGACGATGTCGCCGACGAAGAGGGCGCGCAGGTTGGGCAGGCGGTCCGCGGCGTCGCGCACGAGCGGTACGGGGTGGGACTCGGTGTCCTCCGAGTAGTGGTCGGCCCAGTCGCCCACGACGAGCGCCGTGACGCGGGAACTGTCCACGGTGCCGAGGAAGTGTTCGAGGAGCTTGCCGAATTCGGCGACCGGGTCGCCGAACTCGTAGCCCTCGACCACGCGGATCCGCCACGCCACCGCACCGGGGTCGGCGACGGCGGGCAACTCGATGTTGTGCCGGTGGTCGACGGTGACGTCCACGACCGGAAGCCCGGCGAAGTCGGCGGCGTGTTCCTCGAAGCTCATTCGGAGACCTCCACGTAGCGGCCGTCGCCCCAACTGCGGGTGTCGGCGGGGGGTGAGATGTCGGAGCTGACGCCGGAGGCGCGCAGTGCGGTGCGAAGCCGGTCCGCCATGGCCTCCCCCAGGAAGTGGTGACGGATCCTCAGTTCCTTGAGGTGGCCCAGCGGTTGGCCGCTCAGCAGGGCCTCCGCGCCGCGGTCGCCCAGGGTGCCCATCGACAGGTCGAGCGTTTCCAGGCGGGCGGTGAGCGGGGCTCCAGCCAGGGCCTCGGCGATCTCGTCCTGGAACTCGCTGTTCATCAGCCCGAGGCGGCGCAGCGCCGGTACGCGTGCCCCGGTCAGCAGTTCGGAGAGGTCGTCCACGCTGGCGTCGCCGCCGTACTCGCCTACGCCGAGCCACAGTTCCAGTTCTTCCAGGGCCGGGAGCTCGCTCAGGCAGACGGCGCGCACGATGCGGGCGGCCAGGCCGCCGCTCTCGATCCGCAGGCGGCGCAGGTGCTCGTGGCGCACCGGTGAGAACGCGGGGGAGTCCACCGGGGCGTTCTCGACGCCGCGAACGCCCAGTTCCGCCAGGAGCGGGAACGCCTCCAGAAGCGGTGTGACGGGGCCGAGGGTGATCCAGGAGATCTCGGACTCCTCCTGCACGATGTCGCCGACGTACAGGTGGCGCAGCGCCGGGAACCGGTGGGCGTCGCGGACCAGCCGCTCGACCATCGGGTTCTCCTCGGACATGTCCTCGTCCCAGCCGCCGATGATCAGGGCGGTGACCTTCGACGTGTCGACGGTGTCCGCGAAGTACTCGTAGATCTCGGTGATTTCGGGGTCTTCGGAGTCCCAGGCGCGCCTGCGCAGCCGCCAGGCGACCGCGTCCGGGGCGTATTCGCCGGGAGCGATGCCGTACGGCGGGTTCGGCTGCCGGGAGTAGGTCTCCGGGGGCTGTTCGCCGGGGACCGCGGAGGGTTCGGACGAGTAGGAGTGGCGCAGGTCGGCGACCGGGAGGCCGCCGAAGTGGTCGAGGTAGCGATGGATGCCCATGCGTGGTCTTCCTGCCGGTGGATGCGCGGGGTGGAGGTGTGCGGTTGCCGTGGCGCCCGGCCGCCCGCCGCTACTCGGCGACCTCGGTGTACCGCCAGGCCTGCCCGTCGCCCCACTCCTCGGCCTCCTCGGGGTCGTCGAGGTTGACGTCGACGCCCGGGAGCGCGGCGAGCAGCCGCCTGCGCATGGCCTCGCCGATGAAGTGGTGGCGCAGGTTGAGGTGCGTCAGGTGGGTGAGCGGCTGGCCGGTGATCAGCGCTTCGGCACCCTCGTCGCCGAGCGTGCCCATCGAGAGGTCGAGCGTGGTCAGCCGGGACACGACGGGGGCGGAGCCGACGGCCGCGGCGATCTCGTCCTGGATCTCGCTGTTCATCAGGCCCAGGCGGGTGAGGGCCGGCAGGCCGTCGCCGCGCAGGATGCCGGCGAGGTCGGCGACGGTCGCGTCACCGCCGTACTCGCTGACGCCGAGCCACAGTTCGAGGCTCGTCAAGGAAGGGAACGCCCCGGCGCCGAACGCGCGGGGGATCGCGGCGGGCAGGCCGCCGGACTGGAACTCGGCGGTACGCAGCGCCGGGTGGCCGACCGCCGGATCGAGGGTGAGCCCGTCGCCGCCCTGCACGACGAGGGTCTCCAGCGCCGGGAACGCGGTCAGGATCGGTGTGATGTCGCTCTGCTGGATCCAGGAGATCTCGTTCTCCTCGGACGAGATGTCGCCGAGGTAGAGGTGGCGCAAGGCCGGTAGCCGGGCGGCCTGTTCGCACAGGAGGCGGACCGCGGTGGCGGAGCTCTCACCGTGTTCGCCCCACGTGCCGATGACGATGGCGGGCACGTCCTCGGTCTTCACCGTCTCGAGGAAGCGGGTGAAGTACTCCTCGTACGTCTCGTGCGCCTGGTAGCCCGGCACCCGCAGTGCCCAGGCGGCGTCGGCGGCCGCCGGGAGCGGGGCCTGCGGTTTGCGCGCCCTGGCGTTGTCCGAGCGGGTCGCCTTCGGATGCGGGATCTCGTGGAGGTGGGCGACGGGCAACCCGGCGAAGTGCGACTCGTACCTGGACATGGGTGGGGCGACTCCTTCGGGGACGGCGGGGCGCGGGTCCCGGGTGTCGGCGCGGGTGCCCGGGCGATGCGCGTGCGGGTCCTGCCTACCAGAGCGCGGTGACGTCGGCACCGCAGGGGGCGCGCGGTGCGGACGGTGCCGGTGATGCGGGGGTGCCGCGGTGCGGGGGGCGCACGATACGGAGGGGCGCGCGGCTCCGAGGGGCGCGCTCCGGGGTGAGGGAAAACCCTGTCGCAGTTGTCGGTTCGGTTGTGTACGTTGTTCTCGACAGCAGAAATTCTCACTTAGAGAACAACTGAACGGACGGGAAACGGGACATGACGACGGTCGGGCAGCCGGACAGCGACAGCGAGCGCGCATGGCTGGCCGCGTACGACCCCAGGGCGTTCGCACCGATCGCCGTGACGGTCGACGTCGTCGCCCTGACCATCCGTCAGCGGGCGGACGGCGGCGGCAAGTCGCTGCACGTGCTCACCATCCGGCGCGGCGCGATGCCGTTCGCCGGGTGCCGGGCGCTGCCGGGCGGATTCGTCCGGGCCGCCGAGGACGAAGACCTCGACGAGGCCGCGGTACGCGAACTCGCCGAGGAGACCGGCCTCGCCGCGCACGGGGGCGGCGAGGCCGGCCCCCTCGAAGCCCTGTCCCGCCTGCACCTGGAGCAGTTGGGCACGTACGGGACTCCCGGACGCGACCCGCGCATGCGCGTCGTGTCCGTCGCGTACCTCGCCTTCGCCCCCGACCTGCCGGACGCGACCGCGGGCGGCGACGCCGCCGCGGCCGCCTGGCTCCCGGTCGACGCGCTCGACCCGGCCGAACTCGCCTTCGACCACGCCCGCATCCTCGCCCACGGCCTGGAGCGCGCCCGGGCGAAGCTCGAATACACCTCCCTCGCAACGGCGTTCGTCGGACCCAAGTTCACGATCACCGAACTGCGCGAGGTGTACGAGGCCGTGTGGGGAGAACCCCTGCACGCCGGCAACTTCCACCGCAAGGTGCTGTCCGTTCCCGGACTCGTCGAGGACACGGACACCACCACCGCCCGCGGCGGCGCCCGCGGCGGCCGACGCGCCCGGCTCTACCGAGCCGGCGGCGCGCGCCTGCTGCACCCGGCGCTGCTGCGTCCGTCACGGGAGGACAACCAGTGACAGGCACGCCAGGCACCACCACTCCGGCGATCCCCGCGACCCTCGAAGAGGCGCTCGACCTGGTCGGTGGGGCGGACGCGCCCGAGGACCTGTTCGGGCCCTACGACGGCACCCCCGAGGCGTGCCTGCGCTCGGGCGGACGCATGTACCGCGTCCTCGCCCGGCTGCTGCACCCCGACACGGTGCCGGAAGGCCGCAAGGCCGCCGCCCAGGCGGTGTTCACCCGGCTCTCCGAGCTGTGGCTGCGCTACCAGCAGACCATCACAGGGGTGACCGGCCGTCAGGTCGTCATCACCACAAGGAAACGCGCGTACTCCGTCGGCGGCGAGCGGGCCCGCGGCGACATCGCCACGCTCTACAAGGTGACGTACGCGGACGCCGACGGCGCGGAGGTGCGCGCGCTGCTCAAGATGCCGCGCTCGGTCTCCGACAACGACCTGATGGAGCGTGAGGCGACCGCGCTGGCCCGCATCGCGCGGGAGGGCGACCGCAAGTACGCCGCCTACGTACCGGGGTTGGTCGAGGCGTTCCGGCACCGCGACGTGGGGTCCGGAAGCGAGCGCCGCGCCAACGTGGTCGAGCGGGTGCGCGGGTTCGTGTCGCTGACCGAGGTGCGGGAGGCGTACCCGGACGGCCTCGACGCCCGCGACGTGGCATGGATGTGGCGGCGGCTGCTGGTCGCGCTCGGCTACGCGCACCGGGCCGGCGTCGTGCACGGCGCGGTCGTGCCCGACCACGTCCTGATCCACCCGCAGAAGCACGGACTCGTACTGGTCGACTGGTGCTACGCGACGCTCCTGGAGCGCGGCCCCGACGAGCGCTACGGGGCCGCCACCGAGCACGTGCCCGCGATGCTCGACCGGTACGCCGACATGTATCCGCCCGAGGTGCCCGGCAAACAGCCGCCGGACCAGTCGACGGACGTGTTCATGGCGACGCAGTGCATGACGTACCTCCTCAACGCGGAGGCGCCCAAGCCGCTGCTGCGCTTCGCGCGCGGCTGCACGCTGCCGGCGCCCGCACGACGGCCGCACGACGCGTGGCAGCTGCTGCGCGAACTCGACGAGCTGCTGGGCCGGTTGTACGGCCCGCGCCGCTTCCGTCCGTTCACGATGCCGGGACGGCGCGGCGGCAAGAGCACGTGACGGACTGACGGCCGGCACCGCGGTCGGCCCGTCCGGGCCGCCGACCGCACGGCCTGCCTTGTCGCGGGCTCGGCAGCCCGCCCGCGGGCGGGCCCCACAACTCTTTCTCCTCACCACCCATCCCCGGGAGGGACACCATGGGAAGCGGAAGCTGGTCCACCAACGTCTACGACGCGGCACAGAGCTACAACGCCAGCGCGGGGCGCAGCGCGTTCGACTACAGCGACCGCGCGCACCGCAGCGTGCCGCGTTCGGCGTGGAAGGCGCACGACGACCTGAACCCGTACGACGTAGGGGTGCGCGAGAGCCGCGACAGCGACGAACACCCCACCTCGCTGGCCATTTCGGTGCTGTTCGACGTCACCGGGTCGATGCGGAGCGTGCCGGTCACGCTCCAGACCAAGCTGCCGGAGCTGTTCGGCCTGCTGCTGCGGAAGGGATACGTCGACCACCCGCAGATCCTGTTCGGCGCGATCGGCGACGCGACGTGCGACCGAGTGCCTTTGCAGGTCGGGCAGTTCGAGTCCGACAACCGCATGGACGACCAGCTGGGGAACATCCTGCTGGAAGGCGGCGGGGGCGGGCAGAAGACCGAATCGTACGAGCTGGCCATGTACTTCATGGCGCGGCACACCGAGATGGACTGCCTCGACAAGCGGGGGAAGAAGGGCTACCTGTTCGTCATCGGCGACGAGATGCCGTACAACCGCGTCAAGCGCCGCGAGGTGGAGTCGGTGATCGGCGACAAGCTGCGCGAGGACATCTCGGTCGAGGCGATGGTGGCCGAATTGCAGCGCAAGTTCGAGGTGTACTACATCCTGCCGGCCGGGTCGTCGTACGTCGGCGACACCGAAGTGCTCGGTGCCTGGCGGGGGTTGCTGCGCCAGAACGTCATCGAGCTGGACAACCTCGACGCGGTCTGCGAGACGATCGCGCTCACGATCGGGCTGGCCGAGGACGCGATCGACCTGGACGAGGGCCTCGGGCACCTGAAGGACGTGGGTGCGGACGACGGGCAGGTCGGGTCGGTCTCCAGGGCGCTGGCGTCGTACGCCGAGGGCCGGGGCGGATCGCTCGCGGTCACGCAGACGCTTCCGGGCCTGGACGACGGGACCGAGGGGACCACCCGGCTGTAGAGATGCGGGGCGGTGCGGCGGCGCCGAGGGGCACGGTGTCGACGCGCCGCCCCGCTCTCGGCATCCGCCTCCTCAGTCGATCGTCACAGGAGATCCGGTGCGCAACCTCGACCATGTGATCGTCGTCGACCTCGGCTTCGGCGACGCCGGCAAGGGCACCGTCGTGGACCACCTATGCGTCCGGGCGTCCCGTACGCGCCACCCCGTCCGCGCGGTTGTCCGGTTCAACGGCGGGGCGCAGGCCGCGCACAACGTCGTCGCCGACGACGGGCGGCACCACACCTTCGCCCAGTTCGGCGCCGGCTCCTTCACCCCCGGGGTCGAGACCTTCCTCTCGCGCTTCATGCTCCTCGACCCGCTCGCACTCGCCGCCGAGGCCGACCACCTTGCGGCAATCGGCGTACCGGATCCGCTCGATCGGCTTACCGTCGACCGCGAGGCCCTTCTCATCACCCCCTTCCACGCCGCGGCCAACCGGGCGCGGGAGGCCGCCCGCGGGGACGCCCGTCACGGATCCTGCGGCATGGGGGTCGGCGAGACCGCCGCGTTCGCCCTCGCCCACCCGGCGACGGCCCCCCGCGCGGGCGACACGCGCGAGCCGGGCAAACTGCGCCGCAAGCTCGCCGCCGTACACGACGCCCTCGCCGCCGACCTCGGCAGCCTGTGGCCCGCCACAGACATTCCCTCCCTCGACGACTGCCTGACCGCCTTCCGCGCATTCGGCAGGGCCGTGCGGCTGGTCGACAGATCCCACCTCGACGGGCTGCTCCGTGCGGGGCCGGTCGTGTTCGAGGGCGCCCAAGGCGTGCTGCTCGACGAGTGGCACGGCTTCCACCCCTACACGACCTGGTCCACGACGACCTTCGCCAACGCCGAGGCGCTGCTCGCGGAGGCGACGGGGGACAGCGCGCGGTCGGCGACCCGGCTGGGCGTCGTACGCACCTACACACCCCGCCACGGCCCCGGCCCGCTCGTCACCGAGGACTCCGCCCTCACCGCCGCCCTCCCCGACCCGCACAACGGCACCGGCCGGTGGCAGGGCGCCTTCCGCGTCGGCCACTTCGACGCCGTCGCGCACCGCTACGCCGTGGACGTCTGCGGCGGCGTCGACGCGCTTGCCCTGACGCACGTCGACGCGGCGGGGCGGGTTCCGCTGGGGATCTGCCGGGCGTACCGCGTCGACGGCGTGCGGGTCGACGCTCTCCCGGTGGGCCGTACGCGTGATCTCGACCGCCAATCCGCCCTCACCGCCCGCCTGCTGCGCGCAGTCCCCGACCACCTCCCCGACCCGACCGACCCGACCGACCCTGCCGACCGTCGTGGCTTCTCCGGCACCGCCCGGCCCGCGGATCCGACATTTCATGCCGTGTCGCCCGCCGCGTGGCCGGAGGTCGTCGAAGGCGCGCTGGGAGCCCCGGTGACGTTGCTCTCCTCGGGTCCGAGGAGCGGTGACAAGGCCGATCGAACGGTGTTACTGTCCAGTAACAAGTAAGTCGGCGGACTGTCGGGAGCCCGTCAGGGTGCCGGGAGGAATTGCCATCAATCGCCTAGTCGGCGGGGTGGTGGTCAGGTTCCCTTCCGGGGGCGCGTACTCTCGACTGGAAGTTGACGGACCGTCACATGATGAAAGTGCCGGATCGTTTCACGCGCACGCGCGCGTGAAAGGCTCAGGGGACAGACATCGCAGGACCGAAGGGGCCGGAGCCGTCATGCCTCGCGAGGAGGGCGTACATGCGCACACCTGCGGTGATGCAATGATGCCGGAGTGATCGAACACCCCGGCGGCAAGCGTCGCGAGCAGTCGCGGGTGGGGCCATAGCGGCGTCTTCGGACGGGCATGACACCCTCGGACCGGCACCTGGGTGACCGGACGACCACAGGAGAACTGTTGTGAAAATCGTTGTCTGCGTGAAGTACGTGCCCGACGCCACCGCGGACCGCGGGTTCAATGACGATGGCACCACCGACCGCGAGTCGGTGGACTCCCTCCTCTCCGAACTCGACGAGTACGCGATCGAACAGGCGCTGCAGATCGTCGAGTCGGGCGCCGAGGCGGAGATCACGTACCTCACCGTCGGACCGGACGACGCGAAGGAAGCCCTGCGCAAGGCCCTCGCGATGGGCGGCGACAAGGCGATCCACGTCAACGACGACGACATCCAGGGCACCGACGCCCTCGGCACCTCGCTGATCCTCGCCAAGGCGATCGAGGAGGCCGGGTACGACCTGGTCCTCTGCGGAATGGCCTCCACCGACGCGACCATGGGCGTCGTCCCGGCGATGCTGGCGGAGCGCCTCGGCGTACCGCAGGTCACCTTCCTGGACGAGGTCAAGGTCGAGGGCGGCGTGGTCAAGGGCCGCCGCGAGGGCGACGCCGCGACCGAGCAGGTCGAGGCGAGCCTGCCGGCCGTCGTCTCGGTGACCGACCGCACGGGCGAGGCCCGCTTCCCGTCCTTCAAGGGCATCATGGCGGCCAAGAAGAAGCCGCTGGAGACCAAGGACCTCGACGACCTGGGCATCGACTCCGACGCGGTGGGCCTGTCCGCCGCGTGGTCGACCGTCGACGCCGCCACCGCGCGTCCGCCGCGCAGCAAGGGCGAGGTCGTGACGGACGAGGGTGAGGGCGGCGTGCAGGTCGCCGCGTTCCTCGCCGCGAAGAAGTTCATCTGAGTCGGGCAGCACCGGACCTATTTCTGATCTTCCGGGCTACACCGGACAAGGAGAGATTCAGTGGGTGAGATCCTCGTTCTCGTCGACCACGTCGACGGAGCCGTACGCAAGCCGACCCTGGAACTGCTGACCCTGGCCCGCCGCATCGGCGAGCCGTCGGCCGTGTTCCTGGGCAAGGGCGCCGACGCCGCGACCGAGACCCTGGGCCGCTTCGGCGCCCAGAAGGTGTACGTCGTGGACGCCGCCGAGGTCGACGACTACCTCGTCGTCCCCAAGGCCGAAGCGCTCGCGCAGATCGCGCAGAGCAGCGGTGCCGCCGCCATCCTCGTGCCGTCGTCGAACGACGGCCGCGAGATCGGCGCGCGCGTCGCGGTGCGTCTGGAGTCCGGCATCATCACCGACGCGGTCGACGTCACCGCGGGTGAGAACGGCCCGGAGACCGAGCAGTCGGTGTTCGCCGCGACGTACCAGGTCCGCGCGCACGTCACCAAGGGCACGCCGATCATCACGGTCAAGCCGAACGCCGCCACCCCGGAGGAGGCCCCGGCCACGCCGACGGTCGAGTCCGTCTCGGTGACCTTCTCGGCCGCCGCCACCGGCACCAAGATCGTCTCGCGCGCGCCGCGCGAGAAGTCGGACCGCCCCGAGCTGACCGAGGCCGACATCGTCGTCTCCGGCGGCCGCGGCGTGAACGGCGCCGAGAACTTCGTCGTCATCGAGCGGGTTGCGGACGCCCTCGGTGCCGCGGTCGGCGCCTCGCGTGCCGCGGTCGACGCCGGCTGGTACCCGCACAGCCACCAGGTCGGCCAGACCGGTACGCAGGTCTCGCCGCAGCTCTACATCGCGGTCGGCATCTCCGGCGCGATCCAGCACCGCGCGGGCATGCAGACCTCGAAGACCATCGTCGCGATCAACAAGGACGAGGACGCCCCGATCTTCGACCTGGTCGACTACGGCGTCGTCGGCGACCTGTTCAAGGTCATGCCGCAGCTCGAGGAAGAGATCAACAAGCGCAAGTAGTCCCCGCGCCCGGATCTCCGGCTTGTGATTCGGCCCCCGGCCTACCCGTGACCCCATGGGAAGGCCGGGGGCCGAACGCGTCCCGGCCGCGGCCGAGCGGGTGAACGCGTCGCGGAACACCGCCTGCCGCGGCGGCACTTCGCGGGACAGGCCGCCGCACACCGACGTCACATCGGACGACGATTGGCTCCCTCGGACCGGTCGGACCTGTCCGGCCGGGGCGTCCAGCCGCGGCGAACGGGTTCCGGCTGCGCCGCGCGCGCTGGTCCGGCAGATACCCGGCCCGGTCGCGCGAAGCCTCGTCCAGCACGGCGTCGGCCAGGAGACCGTCCGGAGCGGGCAGTTCCCGACCGCCCGACCCGCGGCCCAGAGTCAGGCCGACCGACCGGTAGCCCCCGCCCAGGCTCCGGCGCAGGTATCCGCCCAGGTTGCGGTGCTCTCGGCGGATTCGGACGGGGGAAGCGTACGCGGGACGCCGACGGCCGTGTGCGCAGCTCGCGCGGGTCCCCGGCGCCCGTGGCGATGTGGACATCCAGGGCCCAGCCTCCCGGCGTCGGCCCCCAACGCCCCGGACCGGAAACCCTCGCGCTCGACCGGCGGCCGTACGACGCGATGTGCGACCACCGACAGTTTGCGCGTGTCCCGGGCGGCGGCGCCCAGAGCGAACTTCAACCGCCGTTGAGGTCAGGCGGGAAGCCGGCGGTGAGGTGGGCCGACAACTGCGCGGCTGCGTCCTCCTGAAGGAGGTGGCCCGCTCCCTCGATCCAGTGCAACTCGGCGTGCGGGATGCGCTCGCGCAGCCATTCGGCGTACTTCGGGGGAAGGATGCGGTCCTCGCGTCCCCAGATGATGCGTACTGGGATCGAGATCTCCCCGAGCAGGTCTTCGTACGCGGCGGTGTCCGCCTGTCTGATCTGGCGGTACTGGCGGTAGAACGCGGCCTGCCCGTCGGCGCCCAGCCACGGGGCGAGGAACGCCTCGAGGACTCCCGGCCGGAACCCGGCGTGTGTGGCATGCCGCATGTGGGCGGCGACGAGCGCTTCGTGGGCGTAGTCCGGCAGTTCGCGGAAGACGTCGGCGTGTTCGAGGATGAGCCGGAACAGCCCGCGCTCCCATTCGCCGCCGCTCACCGCGTCGAACAGAGTCAGGTCCCGGTACTCCCGGCCTTCCAGCAGCAGGGTCCGCAGGGCCACCGCGCCGCCGATGTCGTGGGCGACGACGCTGGGACGGGACAGGCCCCAGTGGTCGAGCAGGCCGGCGAAGTTCCTCGCGTGCGCCGCCAAGCCGAGGTCTTGGCCCTCGCGCTGGTCCGACCGGCCGAAGCCGAGATGGTCGAAGACGAAGACTCTGCGGGTATTTGCGAGTGCCGGAGCGATGTCACGCCACAGGAGCGAGGAGTAGGGGGTGCCGTGCACGAGCACCACCGGGTCGCCGCTGCCGAAGGCCGCCCATCGCACCGTCCCCTGGGGCGTGGCGAACTCCTCGTCCAGTGTCCAGATCACCGCTGTCTCCTCGGGCGCGAGAACCTCTCGTCCGCGGCGCGACCGGGGCCTTCGCATAGGCGGGGCCCCGGGCACTGCGTTGTACGGGGACCAGTGCCTCCTTCACCCGCGGACCAACCCTGTGCGTCACCGGGTTGGTGGACCGACCGACTGTGCGTGCGGCAGTTGCGGCCGGGTGCCGGGAGAGGGTTACGCGGGCTCGGCGGTGTAGCGCTTGATGAGCGCGAAGGGGAGGCGGCCGATGGCGACGAGGAGGGCGCCGTACGCCACGAGGACGGCGACCGAGCTGACCGTGAGGTTCTGGCCCTCGATGCCGTCGGTGAGCATGCGGACGAGGGGGAACAGCGGCGCGACGCTCAGTACTGCCGTGCCGGTGCACCAAAAGGCGACGCTCTGGTTCGCGCGCCGGGCGAGGTGGGGAGTGCGGGCGACGTGGTCGGGTACGGGGTACCCGCGGTCGCGGTCGCAGACCAGGCCGCGGTAGCCGGTGGCGGCGGCGATGAGGGTGAGGATCGCGAGCGCGGCGAAGCAGATCGTGGCGGGGAGTATCAAGGCGCTGCCCTTCCGGCTCGCGGGCGGAGGTCCGACGCGCGGCGGCGGGCGGGACTCGCGCGGTGCTCGGATGGTGTCCGTTGCAGCCTAGGTCACCGGCAAAGGTGTTTTAAACGCCTTTTGGGGCAGATGTAACCGGTCTCACGTCCGACCCCCGCCGGCCGCGGATCTGGCCGGAAAGCGGCGATCCGCTGGCGATCACCGGCGTTTGATCGAATAATTGTTCGAATAACGCGGACGGCCGTCTCTCTGGAGGACTCTGATGCTCACCACGCAATACACCCCCGGCTCGCCGATCTGGGTCGACCTCGCGTCCCCCGACGTCGACGCGTCGGCGGCCTTCTACTCCACGGTGTTCGAGTGGGAGTTCGAGTCGCGGGGGGAGGCGGCCGGAAACTACGGCATGTTCCGGCTCGGCGGCCGGATAGCCGCGGCGGCGGGTCCGTGCCGGGGTGCCGACGACACGGCGGCGTGGACGCTGTACTTCCACACCACC
The DNA here is from genome assembly GCF_040649515.1 of Streptodolium elevatio. Lineage (GTDB taxonomy): Bacteria > Actinomycetota > Actinomycetes > Streptomycetales > Streptomycetaceae > Yinghuangia > Yinghuangia elevatio. The sequence goes on along the minus strand of NZ_JBEZFP010000074.1, from coordinate 17,920 downwards.
GACGTGGAGGCGCTGACCAAGGCCGTCGAGCAGGCCGGCGGCACCGTCCTCCACCCGCCGTCGGACATGCCGGGCGCGGGCCGCACGGCCCACTACGCCGACCGCGCGGGTGCGCGCTTCGCGGCCTGGCAGCCGGGCGACACCAAAGGGCTGGAGGTCGTCGACTCGGCTGGGTCGCTGGCCTGGACCGAGTTGCTGACGGCTGACACCGCGGCCGCGACGGAGTTCTACGGGGCCGTGTTCGCCTGGCAGTTCGGCACCGCTCCGGTGCCCGGCATCGACTACACGGTGATCACGCCCGCCGCGCGGACGGGCGGGGACGGCGAGTCCGGCGGCATCGTCGCGCTGCCGCCGGGCGTGCCGGGCAGCGACGCCGCGCCGCAGTGGTACCCGTACTTCGAGGTCGCCGACTGCGACACGGCCGTCGAACGCGCGGTCGGCAACGGCGCGTCCGTGATCGTGGCCGCCGACGATCTGCCGGGCGTGGGGCGCATGGCGATGCTCGCCGACCCCTTCGGCGCACGCTTCGACGTCATCAAGAGCGCGCTGCCGGACGGTATGTGACGCGGAGTCAGTCCTTGGCGTGCGTCTCGCGGTAGGTGTGCAGCGGTACGGCGACCGACGGGTCGGTGCTGACCCGGCGGCGGTCGGGCTCGACTTCGGTGCGGGCCTCGGCCGGGCGCAGGCTCGCGAGGGAGCGTACGGCCAGGTCCTGGTAGACGCGCGTGCCGTTGGCCTTCCAGGCGAGTTCCGTCTCGCTCAGCTCGCGCGTCACGACGCCGGGAGTGCCGGCGACGAGGTGCTTCTCGGGGACGACCGTCCCGGCCTTGACGAATGTGTTGGCCGCGACGAACGCGTAGTCGCCCAGGCGTACTCCGTCCATCACCACCGCGTTCATCCCGACGAGGACGCCGCGGCCCACATGGCAGCCGTGCAGGATTGCGCCGTGGCCGACGTGCCCGTCCTCCTCGATGGTGGTGTCGGTGCCGGGGAAGCAGTGCACGACGCACCCGTCCTGGACGTTGGCGCCGGGACCGACGGTGATGCGGCCGAAGTCCCCGCGCAGGCTGGCCAGCGGGCCGATGTACGCGCGCGGGCCGATGATGACGTCGCCGACCAGTACCGCGTCGGGGTGGACGAACGCGGTCGGGTCGATGACGGGGACCACGGAGTCGATCTCGTACACGCGGGCCATGGCGGCCTCCGTTCCGTACGCGGGGTCGGGCCCGTCCAGTTTTGCTGATGGGTCGTCAGGTCGCGTCTTCGGGGTCCGACAGTGCCCGCTCGTACGCCGCGAGCGTGCTCGTGAACAGTGCCCGCTCGGCGTCGGTCAGCGGTGCCAGCGCGGTACGCCAGGCCCTCGCGCTCTGCCCGAGCCAGTCCTCGATCGCCGGGCGCCGGGCTTCGGTGATGCTCACGATCGTGCGGCGGCGGTCGGCCGGATCGGAGGTGCGTTCGAGGATGCCCTTCTTGTCGAGGTCGCCGACCATCAGGCTCACCGTCGCGGGGGCCACTTCCAGGCGCCCCGCCAGCTCGTTGACCGTCATCGGGCCGTCGAAGAGCAGGTACGCGAGCAGCGACAGGTGCCGGGGCGCCAGCGCGGACGAGCGCAGCTCCTCCGGGACCGCGAGGCGTTTCGCCCGGCCGACCATGCGCGGCATCAGCAGCAAAAGCGTCCGGATCGCGTCGTCGACGCCCAGGTTCCCGGGGGCAGCGGGCCCGGCGGCATCGTCCGAGCGCGCGGCCGTGCGGTCGCTTGACACCGGCAGCCCTCCAAAATAGCTTTGCCATCAAAGATGCTTTGCTTGCAAAGCAAAGTCTGTTTCGTCGTGCCGACGATACCGGGAGGGCACCCCATGACCGGGCAGCACACCGAGCCGACCACCCCCGCCGAATGGAACCAGGCCGTCATCCGCGAGTTCCGCGCCAACCGCGGCCGCGTCGGAGGTATGTTCGAGGGCGCCGACCTGCTCCTGCTGACCACGCAGGGGAGGCGCAGCGGCCTTTCCCACACCACGCCGCTCGGCTACCTCCGGGAGGGACACCGCCTCCTCGTCTTCGCCTCCAACGCCGGGCAGGACACCCACCCGTTCTGGTACCACAACCTCCTGGCGTCGCCGCGCGTGACCGTGGAGGTGCCGTACGAAGACGCCTCCGGCATCGAGGAGTTCACCGGCACAGCGGTACTGCTGGAGGGCGAAGAACGGGACCGGCTCTACGCGTTGCAGGGGGAGCGGGTGCCGGCGTACGCCGCCTACCAGGCCGGCACCGAGCGCGTCATCCCCGTCGTGGCACTGCTCCGCCTCGACTTCGCGGGCGATCCGGAACGTGCCCGTGCCGCCGGGCGTCAACTCCTCGCCGCCCACGCCGACTTGCGCGCGGTGATCGCGGCACTGCGGGGCGACGCCGCACTGCCGGCAGGCGCACGGCCGGCCGGCCTGGCGGCCCACTGCCTCGGGTTCTGCGCCGCGCTCGGCACCCACCACGACGGCGAGGGGACCGCCTTCGCCGCGATCGAGGCCGCGTACCCCGAACTCAAGCCGACGCTCGATCAGTTGCGCGAAGAGCACCGCGGCGTCGTGGCCGCCCTCCGCACCGTCGAGTCCCTCGCCCACCGCATCGCCCGCGGCGAGGAAGTCCCCACCCTGCGCGCCGAACTGGACACCCTGGCCGCCGACCTCGACCGGCACTTCGCCTTCGAAGAGGCCGAACTCCTCCCCACCCTCGGCCTCGACCCGTCGGGCCGGTCGGCCGCCTCGGAGCCCCGGCCGAGCTGAGCGGCACCGGGGTTCAGCCCCGCAGGGCGGCGATGGCCTTGTCGATGCGCCGTTGGCGCGTCTCGGGCTTCTTCGCGCTCTCGATGGCGAGCACGTGCTCGCGCTTGCGGCTGTGCGAGAGGTTGTCGTACGCCGCGCGGGCGACAGGGTCGTCGTCCAGCGCCCGGGCGAAGTCCTCGGGCTCGACGACGGTGCGGGGTTCGGTGTCCAGCTCGACCTCGACCTCCACCGGCTCGCCGATCTCGACACCCGCCGCCTGCCGGTTGGCGTTGCTGAGGCCGAGCAGATGGCGGCCGCGCAGGATGGCGACGCGGCTCTTCCAGGTGTGCCCGTTGACCGTGATCGTCACCGGCGGCCGTGCGCCGCCGCCGAGCGCCTGCACCACTTCGGGCGGCACTTCCAGCCCGCGCATGGGCTCGGGCGGTTCGACGTACGTCTGGAACTTCACGGTCTCTCTCCCACTGTTCTGCCCCGTTGTACTGCCGGCCTGCCCCGGATCCGGCCGACCGCTCCGCCTGATTGTCTCCGTTGCGGACGCCCGGGACGGCAGCGGCCCGCCGTGCCGTCCCGGGCGTCCGCGGGTCACAGCCCGGCAGGCCGACAGCCACCGCGTGCGGGACTACTCCGCGTAGAGCTGGTCCGTTCCCTGGGCGCTGAAGCCGAGGCTCCAGATGTACCCGTCCGGGTCGGCGAAGGTGCCGCCGTACCCGCCCCAGGGCAGGGCGCCGGCCGGCTTGAGGACCGTGGCCCCGGCGGCTTCGGCCTCCGCCATGATCTCGTCGACCCGCTTCTCACTGCGGACCACGTACGTGAGCACCAGCCCGCTGAAGCCGGTTCCCTCCGCGCCCGTGCCCACCTGGTCCGCCAGGCCCTCACGCCCGTAGAAGCCGACCGGCGAGGCGCCGTCCGACTCGAAGAACACCGAGACGCCGTAGTTGTCCTTGATCTTCCAGCCGAGCCCCTCGGTGTAGAACTGCTTGGCCCGATCCATGTCCTGGACGCCGAGCAGGATCGAGCTGACGTGCGCCTTCATGCCGTGACTCCTTGTGCTTGGGGGGTCCGCGCGGTGCCTTGGGGGTTCCGCGCGGTGCCTGGGGTTCCGCGCGCCGTCCCGGCGGACGGCGGGCCCGGACCCGCCCGTCACATCGGGGCGGGTTCGCCGGTCATTACGTATGACAGGCACGAACGGAGGAATGTGACGGATGGTCGAGCCAGACTGGCTGAGCGCACGGTTCGCCGAGCACCAGGACCGCCTGCAGGCGGTGGCGTACCGCATGCTGGGCTCCCGCGCGGAGGCCGAGGACGCGGTGCAGGAGGCCTGGCTGCGGGTCGGCCGCGCCGACACCGACCAGGTGGAGAACCCGGGGGCGTGGCTGACCACCATCGTGGCCCGGGTCTGCCTGAACATGCTCGAAGCACGCCGGGCGCGGCGTGAGGACGCGGCAGGGGCACTGCCGCCCGAGCCCGAGGCGCCGCACCCGAGCCCCCACCCGGACGGACCGGCCACCCCCGAGGACGAGGCGGTGACGGCCGATGCGGTCGGCGTGGCGCTCATGGTGGTGCTGGACACGCTGACGCCCGCCGAGCGGCTCGCGTTCGTCCTGCACGACGTCTTCGCTGTGTCGTTCGCCGAGATCGGCGCCATCATCGACCGCTCCCCGGCGGCGACCCGGCAACTCGCCAGCCGCGCCCGGCGCCGGGTCCAGGGCACGGCCGACGCGACCGATGCCGCGCGGTCCCCCAAACGGGAGATCGTCGCCGCCTTCCTCGCCGCGGCCCGGGACGGGGACTTCGCCGCCCTGCTCGAACTGCTCGACCCGGACGCCGTGGCCCTCGAGATCCGCGGCGCCCACGCGGTGGCCGCGTTCTTCGCCGGACGGGCCCAGGCCGCCCGGCTCGCCCTGGTCGACGGCGCCCCGGCAGCCGTCTGGTGGCACCGAGGCCGAGCAAACGCCGTCATCACCTTCACCGTCGCCGACGGGAAGATCACCCGCATCGCCGTCGACACCGACCCCGGCCGGCTCCGCGACCTCGACGTCGTCCTCCTCCCCGCCGACCGCCGGGAGCAGCCGTGACCGGGACGGATCTCGCGCTCGCGTCCTGCGCCCTCGCGGTGCACGACGTCGACGCCGCGCTCGGCTTCTACCGGGACGTGCTCGGCTTCGAAGTGGGCGAGGACGTCGGGCCCGACGGCGGCCGGCGGATACACGTCCGCCCGCCGGCACAGCCGGACGTACGGATCCTCCTCGCCGCGCCCGACACCGACCCCGGCGTCCCGTCGGACGACCGGCACGCGATCGGGGAGCTGCTGGCCAAGGGCCTCCTGAGCCGCCTCGTGTTCACGACCGGGGACTGCGACGCCACCTTCCGGCACATCGAGGCCACCGGCGCCGAAGTGATGCAAGAACCCATCGACCAGCCCGACGGCGCCCGCGACTGCGCGTTCCTCGACCCCTCCGGCAACATCCTGCGGTTCACCCAGCCGACGCGGGCACTACCGCCGCCCGGCCCGCGCCGGGCACGGAGCGCCACCGACGACGAAACGAGCTGACCGGGCGCCGGGGCCTCGGAAGAATCCCGGAACCCCGGAACCCCGGAACCCCGGAACCTTCAGGAGGGTTCTTCGAGGCGGTCGACCAGGCCCCAGGCCAGCGCGTGGCGGGCGGTGAGCCGGGCACCGGTGAGGGTCATCCAGGCCGTACGCCAGCGGCCGATCCGGGCGGTGACGCTCGCCGTTCCGCCCGCGCCGGGGATGAGCCCGAGGGACAACTCCGGGAGCCGGCACCACGCGTCAGGGGCCGCGACGACCGTGGCCGCGAAGGCCGGGACCTCGATGCCCGCGCCCACGCACGCGCCGTGCAGGTAGGGGGTGATGCGCTCGCGGTCGCGGTGCACGCGCAGGCCTGCGCTGCGGGCGAGGCGTACCACATGCGCGGTCGCCGGGTCGGCCGCGGTGCCGAACTCGTCCAGATCGCCGCCGCTGCTGAACGACGGTCCCGATCCCCGGAGTTCCGCGCGCAGCGCCGGGTCTGCGGCGAGCACGTCGAGGCCGTCGATCAGGGCGTCCCGCAGGCCGTGCCCCAGCGCGTTGCGGCGGTCGGGGCGGTTGAGGGTGATGCGCAGGAGGTCGCCTCCGCGGTCGAGCAGGACCGCGTCGGGCGGTACGGGGGGCTCGGGACGCGGCGGATGCTCGGTACGCCAGGCCGCGAACTCGGGGCCCGCGAGCAGCGCCGAGTACGCGAGCGACTCGGTCGCCACGGCGTCCTCCACACCGCGCGTCCACGGGCTCCCGGCGGCGTCGAGCAGACGGGCGTTGATGCGCAGGACGTTCCCGAGGGCGAGTGCCGCGCGCGGCGTGCGGTCCGCTGCGGCGGCGATCTCGGCAGCGGCGGCGGCCGGGTCGGGCACCGGGACGTGCGCGCGGCCCGGCGCGGCGACAGCCGGGAGGCACAGGGTCAGGGTCAGCGCCTCGACGACGGGTTGCAGGGCGTAGTCCCAGGGTTCGCGGGCGATGCCGATGGTCAGGCGGGTCGAGCCGGCGAGGGCCCGGGCGACGGCGTCCGGGTCGCGCGCACCCGCGTCGAGGTCGACGATCGTGAGCACGTCCGCCCCGCGCGGGGATCCCGCCGGGGTGACGACCGGGTGCAGGAGGTCCGGCTCGGCGGGCAGCTCATCTGGCCGGACGGTTCGGGGGACAGGCTGTGCTGCTGGCGTCTGCTGCGCTGCGGGCATCTAGGGGATCCGCCACTCCTGGGACTTGTTGCCGGGCGTGCATGCCTTCATCGTCACCCGCTGGCCGCTGCCGTTGTTGGTGAGACACGTCTCACCCATGTAGTCCTGGATCAGGTGCGCACCGGCGGTGGAGGCGTTGACCACCTTCCAGTTCGTGGTCACCGAGAATCCGTCTACCAGGCGCACCTCGCCCGAGCTGGGGTAGCTCGCCACGACTTCGAGCGGGTGGCCGTCGAGGTTGCAGGTCGTGAAGTTGGACCACGACGAGGGTACGGAGTACACCCACCCGTACTGCGTGGTGCCGCCCATGACCACGAAACCCCCCGCCGTGGGCTCGTTCTTGTCGAGGCCGAGTGCGAGGCCGTCGCGCACGCTGATGATCTGCCCCCACCCCGCGCCTCCACAGCCGGGCGGTGTGCCGGGCTTGGCCGGGGGCGCCGAGGTCGGCGGTTTGGGACTGTTCGGGGCGCCGGTGCCACCGGACGCACCGCCGGAACCGCCCTTCGTGGCACCGCCGGTGGGGTTGCCCTGGCCGCCGTTGGGCGGTGGCGCGTAGGCGTTCGGGGCGACGCCGCCCGGCGGCGGGTTCGCCGCACCCTGAGGTGTGCCGGACGCGCCCGGGGGCGGCGTGCCGCTGCCGGGGCTCGGTGACGGCGAGGCCGCACCAGGGGACGCCTCGGGGCTGCCGGGTGCGGGGCTGTCGCCCGCCGGTGCGTCCGCCGCGACCTTCCCGTCCCCGGGCTGCCGGCCCGCCGAGTCGTCGGCGCCTGCCTCGCCGGGGCCCGAGGAGATGAACAGCACGGTGGCGACGGCGGCCACGAGGAGGGCGAGGGCGAGCAGGGCCGCGGATATTCGGTTCCGTTTCCACCACGAGGTCGGGGTGCCCTGGGGTGTCGGCATGGCGGTCGCAGGCGGCGGGGCCGCAGGCGACGCGACCGCAGGCGACGCGACCGCAGGCGACGCGACCGCAGGCGACGCGACTTCGGGCGACGGGACTGCGGGCGACGCGACTGCGGGCGATGCGACCGCGGCGGCGGCCGGTTTTGCGTCCGCGGGTTTTGCAGCCGTCGGCTCTGCCGGCTCCGCCGACTTCACGGACTCCGGTGTGACGGCGGGTGTTTGCTCCCGTGACGTGGCGAACGCGACGCCGGGGACGGTCGGGGCGGTCGTCCCCGCAGTGACGGCCACGCCGTCGACCGGGTCCGTCGCATCGGTCGGGGCCGGGTCGGCAACCACGGCGGCCGGGGCGGCAGCTGGAGCAACAACGGCCGTGGCGTCCGTTTTGACGGCACTCGCAGCCACGGCATCCGCAGCCATGGCCCCCGCCGCCGTACGCGCCGCGGCCGCCATCGCCGCCGCGTCCGCGTACCGCTCGGCGGGGTCCTTGCGCAGTGCCCGGGCCACGAAGGCGCGTACCGGCTCCGGGAGTTCCTCGGGCAGCTCGGGGGCGGGCTCCCTGATGTGCTTGAGGATGATCTCCAGCACCTTGGCGCCGGTGAACAGCGGGCGGCCGGTGAGGAGTTCGTAGCAGACCGCGCCCAGCGAATACAGGTCCGAGGCCGCGACCGCCGGGCCGCCTTCGGCCTGTTCGGGGGCGATGTAGCGGGCCGTTCCGAGAACCGCGTGGGAAGCGGTGAGCCGGGTCCCGTCCGTGGCGTGGGCTATGCCGAAGTCCGTGACGGTCACTTGGCCGTCGGCGCGCAACATGAGGTTCGAGGGCTTGATGTCCCGGTGCACGATGCCGCGCCGGTGCGCGGCGTGCAGGGCGTCCAGCGAGAGGGCCGCGATGTCGAGCACGCGCCCCGGCGGCAGCGGCCCTTCGGCCGTGAGGACGGCGTCGAGCGGTCGCCCGTCCACGAGTTCCATGACGATGTACGCCAGGCGCGGATCCGTCCCCGCCTCGCTCTCGCCGTAGTCGTGGATGTGCACGATGCCCGGATGGCTCAGCGCCGCAAGGACTTTGGCCTCACGCCGGAACCGCGCCGCGAAGCGCTCGTCGGCCATCAGCGCGGGCAGCAGGATCTTGACCGCGACGCGGCGTTCGAGCACGCGGTCGTCGGCCTGCCAGACCTCGCCCATGCCGCCGGCGCCCAGCCGTTCGGCCAGGGCGTACCGGCCGCCCAGCACGGTCCCGCGACTCCACATGCCCGATTCCCCCGTTGCGGCCCGAGTTTGCACGTCAGAGACGCGTAGTCTGCCAGAGACGGGTCACCCCGGCCGGGGCCGGGGCGGGTGGGGATCGGTCGGGATCGGGCGGGACCGCGGCCACGCCCCGACGTGCCGGCGCGGGCCCGGGCAGGCGCCGGCCCCCGGGGCGCAATCCGCTCCGGGGGCCGACTGGTGACGGTGCGTCAGCCCTGGACGGGGCGCGTTCCGTCCATGCCCGCGTTGGGGGCGGCCTTGGCGACCAGGTCGGGGATCACGTCCGACAGCTCCGACGGGGTCCAGCGGCTGCCCTTGTCGACGGTCGGGCCGTTGGCCCAGCCCTCGGCGACGCTGATCGTGCCGCCCGCGACCGAGAAGACGCGGCCGGTGACGCCCGCCGAGGCGGTGGAGCCGAGCCACACCACCAGCGGCGAGATGTTCTCCGGCGCCAGCTTCTCCGCCGTCTCCGGGCTGTCGCCGACGACGTTCGCCAGGTCCTCGGTCATGCGGGTGAGGGCGGTGGGCGCGATGGCGTTCACGGTGACGCCGTACCGGCCCAGCTCCTGCGACGCGATGACGGTGAACGCCGCGATGCCGGCCTTGGCCGCACCGTAGTTCGTCTGGCCGACGTTGCCGAAGATGCCCGACGGGGACGACGTGTTGATGATGCGCGCGTCGACGGTCTCGCCCGCCTTGGCGAGTGTGCGCCAGTGCGCCGCCGCGTGGTGCGCCGGGCCGAAGGTGCCCTTGAGGTGCACCTTGATGACCGCGTCCCACTCCGCTTCGGACATGTTGGTGAGCATGCGGTCGCGCAGGATGCCCGCGTTGTTGACCAGCACGTCGATGCGGCCGAACGTGTCGATCGCCAGCTTGATCAGCGACTCCGCGCCGTCCCAGGTCGAGATGTCCTCGGCGTGCGCCACCGCCTCGCCGCCCGCCGCCACGATCTCGTCGACGACCGCCTGCGCCGGTCCGGCCGAGGCGCCCGTACCGTCGCGCGATCCGCCGAGGTCGTTGACGACGACCTTGGCTCCCTCGGCGGCGAATGCCAGCGCGTGCGAGCGCCCGATGCCGTTGCCGGCGCCCGTGATCACCACAACGCGACCGTCGCAGATGCCCATACAGTCCTCCTGGCGTGAGGGGTGCGCCCCGGCCTCCGGGGCGTCCTTAGCTGACGCTCAATCAATAGCCGCCACGATAACGGGGCACACCGTGCGGTGGTCTACAAGGCGGCGTCATGTGGGGTGCCACAGTGATCGGAACCGGCCAGTTCCCGCCCCACTTCACGCAGCGCGTGCAGGAGCGGGGTCGTCCCGCTGCCGCGGCGTACGGCCGCGAACAGGTGCCGCCGCGGCGCCGGCGCCCGCAGCGGGCGCAGCACCACGCCCGGCGGCGCCGACGCGACCGACATCTGCGGCATCATCGCGACGCCGAGGCCCGCCGCGACCACCGCGTACACCGCGCCGAAGTCGGTGACGTAGTGCCCCACGCGCGGCTGGAAGCCCGCCTGCCCGCACGACTGCGTCGCCAGCGCGTGGCACGCGGTGCCTTCGGCGGTGAGCACCCACTCCTCGTCGACCAGGTGCTCCGCGAGGTCGAGCACCTCCTCGTCGGCCAGCGGATGGCCGACGGGCAGCGCCATGTGCACCGGCTCGCTCAGCAGTGGGTGCAGCACGACCGTGGGATGGTCGGCGGTCGGGACCTGCGGTGAGTTCATGACCACCGCGAGGTCCAGCTCGCCGGAGATGACCTTGGGGATCGAGTCCTCGGTCTCGTGCTCGGTGATCGCGAAGCGCCAGCCGGGGTGCGTCGTGCGCACCCGGGCGACCGCGGGGGCCAGCAGATAGGCGAGTGCCGTCGGGAACGCCGCGACCTGCGCCTGCCCGACCCCGCCGCGCGCGTGCGCCGCGAGGTCCGCCCGGGCGCGTTCGAGCTGTACGCCGATCGCGTCGGCGTGCGTCAGCAGCACCTGGGCCGCGCCGGTCAGGCGCACGCCGCGCCCGTTGCGCTCCACCAGCGGTACGCCCGCCTCCTTCGCCAGCACCGCCAACTGCTGCGACACCGCGGACGGCGTCAGGTGCAGGCTCTCGGCGGCCGCGGCGACCGTGCCGTACCGCGCGAGCGTCTGGAGGATGCGCAGGCGCTTGATGTCCATGTAGGAAAACTACCGAATCGGGTCCGGAAAAAGTAGCTGGTCGTGGATGATGAATCCGCTCAGACTGACCTGCATGCCTATGCAGCGGACGCACACCTTGCAGGCCACGCTCGTCGCCGTCATCTGGGGACTGAACTTCGTGGCCATCGACTACGGCCTCGACGCGTTCCCGCCGCTGCTCTTCGCCGCGCTGCGGTTCACCCTGGTGGCCGTCCCCGCGGTGTTCCTCGTACCCCGGCCGCAGGTCCCCGCCCGCATCATCGTGGGCGTCGGAATGCTGGTGTGTGTCGGCCAGTTCGGCTTCCTGTTCACCGCGATGCACATGGGCATGCCCGCCGGGCTGTCCTCCATCGTGCTGCAGTGCCAGGCGATGTTCACGGTGCTGTTCGCGATGGCCTACCTCGGCGAACGCCCGGCCCGCGGCCGCCTCGTCGCACTCGGCATCGCGGCGGCCGGACTCGCGGTCATCGCGGTCGGGCGCGGCCACAGCGCGGGGGCGGGGTCGTTCCTGCTGCTGCTCGCGGCCGGCGCGTCGTGGGGGCTGGGCAACGTGGTCACCCGCAAGGCGGGCAGCCAGGCCGGGTTCGGGCTTGTCGTGTGGTCCGGGCTGGTCGCACCGCTGCCGCTGTTCGCGCTGTCCCTCGGCTTCGAGGGCTGGGCCGCCGACCGCGACGCGATCACCGGCATGGGGCTGTCGGGCGTACTGGCGCTCGGCTACATCGTGGTCGTCTCGACGTTCGTCGGCTACGGCCTGTGGAACAACCTGCTGGGCCGCTTCCCGGCCTCCTCGGTCGCGCCCTACAGCCTGCTCGTGCCGGTCGTCGGCATCGCCGCCGCCGCGGTCGTGCTGGGCGAGCGCCCGACCGGGTGGGACTGGGGCGGGGGAGCGCTGGTCATGGCGGGTATAGCGGGAGTGAGCGGCCTGCTCGGCGCCCGGCCCGACAGGGTGCGCCGCAAGCGCGCCGCGACGGCGGACCCGTCCGTGCGGCCCGGGTACGCCGACGGCCGGGACCCCGGGCGTGTGCCCGGGGCCCCGGCCCCCTCGACTGCTCCATCGTCGACCACCGCCGCGACTGCTGCCCCCACAACTGCCACGGCCACTGCCCCGCCGACGACGGCTTCCTCGTCTCCCCCCGCTACTACCGCTACTACTGCGTGATGCCGAACCGCTCCAGGCCGAACGCCTTGATCGCGTTGCCGCGGAAGAGCTTGTAGCACTCCTCCTGGGTCAGGCCCGCCTGGGTCGCGATCTCGAGCGCGACCTTGTGGGTGTGCGGGAAGGTCGAGTCCGCGTGCGGGTAGTCGACCTCGAAGCAGATCTGGTCGATGCCGATGATGTCGCGGTTCTTGAGGCCGATCTCGTCGTCGAAGATGCAGCCGTAGATGCGGTCCTTGATGTACGAGGACGGCTTGTTCGCGAGCGACGAGCCGAAGTCGTTGTCGTCGCGCTCGTGCCACAGCTTGTCGGCACGCTCCAGGACGTACGGCATCCAGCCGACCTGGCCCTCGGCGTACGCGATCTTCATCTTCGGGAAGCGGTCCAGCACGCCCGAGAAGATGTAGTCGACCAGCGAGCCCATCGCGTTCTGGAAGGTCAGCGTCGACGACACGATGAACGGCGCGTCCGGCGAGGTCGAGGGCATCTTGGACGACGAGCCGATGTGCATGCACACGATCGTGTCCGTCTCCTCGCAGGCGCGGAAGAACGGGTCCCAGAAGCGGTCCTTGTCGTGCACCGACGGCAGGCCCAGCGGCACCGGGTTCTCCGAGAACGCCACCGCGAACGAGCCCTTGGCGGCGCAGCGGCGCACCTCCTTCGCGGCGAGCTCCGGGTCCCACAGCGGGATGAGCGTCATCGGCAGGAGGATGCCCTTGCCGTCACCGGCACACCACTCGTCGATGATCCAGTCGTTGTACGCCTGCACGCACAGCAGCGCGAGCTCCTTGTCCTGGCGCTCGTAGAACGCCTGGCCGCAGAAGCGCGGGAGGATGTTGGGGAAGCATATGGACGCGTCGGTGTGGTTCGCGGCCATGTCCTTCAGGCGCTCGGACTGGATCCACGCGCCCGGACGGATGTCGTCGAAGGTGACCGGCGTCACGTCGAGCGTGTCGAAGCCGACCGCCGCCGAGAGCTTGGGGAACGGGTAGACCAGGTCGTCGTACAGCCACCAGTCGCACCACTCGCCGTCCTCGGCGCCCTTCTCGTACGAGAAGACGCCGCCGACGAAGTTGAACTTCGCCTTCTCGCGCACCACGCGCGGGCCACGGTCCTTGAACTTCGCCGGAAGCCGGTCCTGCCACAGGTTCGGGGGTTCGACGACGTGGTCGTCCACCGAGATGATGCGGGGAATCTCGAGCGTCATGGCTTCGGCTCCTGGTCCGTCCGGGTGCTGCGGAATGTCGCATGTGCTTTCGACGCTTCCAGGAAACCCGCTCGCCGCGCCGCGGCCAAGCCCCCAGTCCCGGCTAACGTTATTCCGTAGGGGCATATCATTGCGGTATGGAAATGCGCGATCTGAGGAGCTTCCTCGCGGTGGCCGAGGAGCGGCACTTCGGCCGGGCCGCCGCGCGCCTGTACCTGTCGCAGCCGATGGTGTCCAAAGCGGTACGCCGCCTTGAGCAGCAGTTGGGTGCCCGGTTGGTGGACCGCAGCTCGCTCCCGGTGACCCTCACGCCGGTCGGCGAGGCGTTCCGCCGCCAGGTCGACGAGGCGCTGCGGCTGCTCGACGACGCGTGCGCGGACGTACGCCGCCGTGCCACGCGCGAGGCCGGCCAGGTGCGTGTGGGGTATACCTCCGGGCTCGGTCCGTCGCTGGTGTCGACGGCCATCTCGGCGCTGCACGTACGCCATCCCGAGCTGCGCGTGCAGTGGACCAGCGAGCCGACGGCCCGTCAGGTCGCCGATGTGCGCGAGGGCGTGCTCGACGCCGGGATCGGCTGGATGCCGGACCTGGGGACCGGGTTCGAGTCGGCCCGGGTCGGCACGTTCGCCTTCGTCGCGCTGCTGCCGGCCGACCACCCGAAGGCCGCCGCGGAGGACATCGAGCTGGCCGACCTGGTCGGCGACGAGCCGATCGTGGTGTGGCCCCGCGGCCCGCACCCGCGCCTGTACGCGCGCGTCACCGACGCGCTGCGGCGCGCGGGCGCGGCGGAGATCGTCGAGGCGTACGGCAGCGTGGACGACGTCATCGCCCGGGTCGTCGACCGCCAGGGCATCGGCATCTCGCCGCGAAGTTGGGCGCGTCAGCGTCCGGTGCGCGGGGTCGTCCAGGTGCCGCTGACCGGCACGCCGGACGTGCCGGTGACGGCCTTCTGGCGGGCCGACAGCGAGCGTGAGGGCGTGCAGTTGCTGGTGCGGTGCCTCAAGGAGGTCGCGGAGGACAGCGACCTCGCCGAGCAGTTGTAGGCCGCCGCGCTCAGCGCGCCGCGCCCGCTTCGTCGCCCACCGAGCCGGCCGCGCGGTAACGGCGGTGGGCGGCCACGGTCTCGACCGTGACGAGCACGCCGGCCACCACCCCGGCCGCGGCGGTCGCCCCCGCCGGCGGCAGGAACAGGCCCGCCACCACGATGACCGCCGCCGCGATCGTCCAGTCCCGCAGGCGCCGCGGTCCGCAGTTGTCCTTCGCACGCAGGGCGATCGCCGCCACCGCGATCAGGAACAGCGCGAGCGGGACCGCGACGGCCAGGGACGCCGTACGCTCCGGGATCGGGTGGTCCCCGTGGTCCGCCACCGCCGCGGCGGCCGTCGCGAGGCCGCCGCCGACCGCGGCGAGCGCGCCGAAGACGACGTAGTGGCCGTACCCCCAGGTGAACGCGCGCACCTGGTCCTCCGGCCCGTCGCCGCCGAGCGTGTCGAAGTAGAGCCACCAGCACGCGAAGGCGATGACCAGCCCGCCCGCGGCGACGGTGATGATCGCGGCGCTGACGCCCCCGTCCGTGGCGTCCTTGACCGCGACGGTCGCGGCGAGGATGGACTCGCCGAGAATGATGAGTGCGAACAGGCCGTAGCGCTCGGCGATGTGCTCGGCGTGCCACAGCACGCCCGCCCCGGCGCGCTCCGCCCAGATCGGCACGAGCACTTCGCACAGGATCAGCGGGAGGAACGCGATCTTGAACGCGGTGATCGAGTCCGGGACCACCAGCGCGAGCCACCCCACCTGCACGAGGCCGATGCCCAACGCGTACCGGTGCGCACGCACCCTTATCGACGGCTGGCTCCGGGCCACCCGCAGCCACTGCGCGACGAGCCCGATGCGCATGACCATGTAGCCCACGACGACGATGCGGTACGTCTCCTCGTCGAACGCCGCCTCGACGCCCGACGCGAGGATCAGCACACCGGCCATCTGAAGCAGCGTCAGCAGCCGGTACGGCACGTCGTCGCTGTCGTGCGCGGTGGCGAACCACGTGAAGTTCATCCAGGCCCACCAGATCGCGAACATCAGCATGAGGAAGCTGATGATCCCGCTGCCGACGTGGTGGGTGGCGTACGCGTGCTCCAGACGGACCGTCAACTGCGCGACCGCGACCACGAAGCACAGGTCGAAGAACAGCTCCAGCGGAGTGGCGGCGCGGTGCGCCTCCGCGGGATCGCGCAGTGCCGCACCGCGACTCCAGGGCCTTCCGACCGTCACCACCAGGCGTTCGTCCGCCATGCCCCGCAGCCCCTTGCCGCTCGCCGCACCGTGTTGTCGGGACCCACCTTCCCCCATGACGGGGTTTGCGTACGCCCACCCGACCACGCCACGCGTGAACTGGACACTCGATCAAGGTGGAGGGCACCCGATCCGACCAACGCGGAGGCTGCGGACCACAGTCCGCGCCGGTCGCGGGACAGCGCCTCAGAGCGCGTCCGGCCCCCGCTCGCCGGTGCGCACCCGGATGATCGTGTCGACCGGCACGCTCCACACCTTGCCGTCGCCGATCTTCCCGGTGTGCGCGGCCTTCGTGATGATCTGCATGACGGGCGCCGCGTCGTCGTCCTCGACGACGACCTCCAGGCGGATCTTCGGCACCAGGTCGACGCGGTACTCGGCGCCCCGGTAGACCTCGGTGTGCCCGCGCTGCCGTCCGAAGCCGCTGGCCTCGGTGACGGTCAACCCGTGCACACCGAACGTCTGGAGCGCGGACTTCACGTCGTCGAGCCGGTGCGGCTTGATGACCGCGGTGATCAGTCGCATGGGTGTTCGCCAGTCCTGTCAGCCGTCGTCCGGCGGCGCGTCGGTGGGTCCGTGTCCGGGGCCGGGCCGGCGCCCGGACCGGTGCGGCGGTCCCTCATTCGTCGTCGGCCTCGACCCGCACCTGAAGCGGCTTGGGCGATCCCGGCTTCGACAGGTGCGACGCGGCGCCGACCGAACCGAGATCGTAGGCCGTCTCCGCGTGCACGGCCAGGTCGAGTCCGGCCTGTTCGTCGTCCGCCGACGCCCGGAAACCGACGGTGCGCTCCACGACCGTCGCGATCGCGTACGTCGCCACGAACGAGAACACCGCGGCCACCACCACCGCGACCACCTGCTTGCCCAGCAGTTCCAGGCCGCCGCCGTGCATCAGGCCGCGCGGACCGCCGGTCACACCGTCCCACGCGAACACGCCGATCAGGACCGTGCCGACCACGCCGCCCACGAAGTGCACGCCGACCACGTCGAGCGAGTCGTCGTAGCCGAACTTGTGCTTCCAGCCCACCGCGTACGAGCACAGCACGCCGGCCACCAGGCCGATCGCCAGGGCGCCCGGCATGTCCACGACACCGCACGACGGGGTGATCGCCACCAGGCCCGAGACCGCGCCGGACGCCGCTCCGAACGTCGTCGCGTGCCCGTCGCGCTTCTTCTCCACCAGCAGCCAGCCCAGCAGCGCGGAGCACGCCGCGGCCTGCGTGTTGACCAGCGACTGCGCGGCGATCCCGTTGGCGCCGAGCGCCGACCCCGCGTTGAAGCCGAACCAGCCGAACCACAGCAGGCCGGCGCCGAGCATCACCAGCGGCAGGTTGTGCGGGCGCATCGGGTCGCGCCGGAAGCCGAGGCGCGGGCCGACCACCAGAGCCACTGCGAGACCGGCCGCACCGGAGTTGATCTCGACGACGAGGCCGCCCGCGAAGTCCAGCGCGCCGAGCTGCTCGCGGATCCAGCCGTCGGGGCCCCACACCCAGTGCGCGAGCGGAACGTACACGAGCGCCACCCAGGCGGCGCAGAAGACCAGCCAGCCGCGGAACTTCGCGCGGTCCGCGATCGCGCCGCTGATCAGCGCGACTGTGATGATCGCGAAGGTGAGCTGGAAGGCCGCGAACACCAGCGTGGGGACCGTGCCGGTGACCGAGTCCGGCTTGACGTCGTGCAGGAACACCTGCCCGAGGTCGCCCAGCAGTCCGCCGCCGAGGTCGTCGCCGAACGCGAACGAGTAGCCGAACGCGAACCACACCACGGTCACCACGGCGATGGCCGAGAAGCTCATCATGATCATGTTGAGCACGCTCTTCGCCCGGACCATGCCGCCGTAGAACAGCGCGAGCCCGGGCGTCATGAGCAGCACGAGCGCCGTGGCGACCAGCAGGAACGCGGTGTCCCCGGTGTCGATCTCGGCGGGTGCGGCCAGTTGCGTCGGCAGTGCGGCGGCGTTCATCGGCCCCTCGTCTTCCCGTCGGCAGGCGCCCCGCCGACCGCGAGGCTCACGCCAGGGTGGAGACGCCCCGTTTCCGCCCGCGCACACGGAAGTTACGCCCGCGTTACGCAACCTGATGCCGTGTTACTTCCGCATTGCCAAGCGGTGTCGGAGTCCTCACGTTGTGCGATTTCGCTCATGTGGCGGAAACCTGAACGGCCCTGCCGACACATCCGGGAAACGTCTCCGATGGACGTACTGGAAGACCGCATACTGGATGTGAATCTCCGAAAACGTACACGTGGCACCGGACTTCGCCTCTGGAAGGGCCCGGCGGCCTTGGCGGAGGGGGCGGTCATGTTTTCGGGTGAATCGGGGCATGTCGGTGCCGCGTGGCCGATGGTCTGATCATCGCTCCCTACGATGACCGCGTGACGAGCGACGTGGCGACCGACAAACCCACCCGCAAGCGCACCCCGGAAGGGGGCGGCGGGGCCGCGCCCGCACCGCCGGA
>NZ_JBEZFP010000073.1:0-45655 GCF_040649515.1 Streptodolium elevatio | reverse complement strand
CGGATGCCTGCGGGTGGGGCTAGCCCCACCCGCATTCGGGCGTCGGCACCATCCCGCCCAAGGGCCCTCCGCCGGTTGACTCGTAGCATGCCAAGCCGCCGGTACGCCGACCTCGCAGGCAGCTTCGCGACCCTGGCCCTGGGGGTCGGGATCGTCACGTCGATGCTGCTCACCCTCGCGTCGTCGGCGACCGCCGACGGGGTCGGTGACGACAACGACGCGCTCGTCACCACGAACGCGCTGACCGGGACGGCGGTCGGAACGGCCGTTTTCGCCACGGCCTTCGTCGTGTCCTCGACCTTCGCCTTCGCGGTCGCCCGGCGCCGCCGCGAACTGGCGCTGCTGCGCAGCGTCGGGGCCACGCCCGGCCAGGTGCGGGGCATGGTCCTGCGCGAGGCCCTGGTGCTGTCGATCCCGGCGGGCCTGCTCGGCTGCCTTCTCGGCCGCCTGGCCACACCGGGGTTGATCCGGTGGCTCGGCGAACACGAGCTTGCCCCGGCGTGGCTGACGATGCGTCACGTCACCTGGCCGTACTACACCGCTTTCGCCACCGGTGTCGTGGTCGCGTTGGCCGGTGCGACGGTCGCGGCCCGGCAGGCGGCGCGCGTACGCCCGGTCGAGGCACTGCGGACGGCGGCGGTCGACGACGCGCGGTCGTCCCGCACCCGGATCGTGGTGGGGGCGGTGATGCTCGTGAGCGCCGTCGCCTACCTCGGCTTCACCGCGGTGGTCACCCCCGACGAGGCGATCCACCGCAAGCACCGCACACTCGCCCCGATGCTGGTCATCCCCGGCATCGCCCTGCTGGCTCCCGTCCTGGTCGGGCCGCCGTTGCGCGCGCTGGGACGGGTCACGCGCGGCCGCGAGCCCGTCGCCCTCGAACTCGCGCGCTCGGGTGTGCTCGCGTCGCCGCGCCGTACCGCCGCCACCGTCGCGCCGGTGCTCATGACCGTCGCGCTGTCGGTGTCGCTGTTGGGCGCCACGGACACCGTCGACGCGGCAAAAGTACGCGACGCCGAGCAGCGCATCACCGCCGAACTCGTGGTCGAGGGACCGGTGTCCGCCGACGAGCTGCGCGCCGCGGCCCCGGGGTCGACCGTGGTGGCCCCCGTCGCCACGCACGTCTCGCTCAACGCGGCCGCCTCGGTGTGGGTGGAACTCGACGCACTCGCGGTCGATCCCGTCGCGGTCGGAGACGTCATGGACCTGAAGGTCACCGCCGGTTCGCTCGCCGATCTGACGGACGACGCGATCGTGGTGCCCGACGACTGGGCGCAGACGACCGTCGGGGCCGTGGTCCCGGTGCGAATGGCCGACGGCACGCAGCGGTCGTTGCGCATCGCCGCGGTGGTCGAGGCGGGCACCGGCGGAACGCCCGTCCTGCTGACGCCACGTCATGCGCCCTCCGCCGCCGCGCCGTTGACGTTCGTGGACGTGCCGGACGGGGAGGCGGGCGCCACGGCGGCCGCGGCCGTACGCGCGGTCGCCGCACGTACCGGCGCCGTGGTGCGTACCGACGCCGAGTGGGCGCGCGCGGACGTACACGGCGATTCGGAGGACCGCAGGCGCCTGGCGGTCTACTTCGTGCTCGGCGTCGCGGTGCTGTACGCGGGCGTCGCGATCGCCAACACCACGGCCATGTCGACGGCCGACCAGGCCCCGGTGTGGCGGGCGTTGCGGATGGCGGGCGCAACGCGTGCGCAAGTGGCGCGCATCGCGGCGCTCGAAGCGGCGCTGATGGTCGGACTCGGCGTGCTGCTGGGCGTGGTGGCCGCGGCGGCGACGCTCGTACCGCTGTGGACCGCCGTCACCTTGTTGATCGGCCCGGGCACGGTGGCACTCCCCTGGGGCCCGGCAAGCCTGGTCGTTGCCGCATGCGCGGCGATCGCGGTCCCGGCGGCGCTGCTGTCGGTGTCCGCGGGTCGCGGCGTACGCGCGGAAATGTGAGCGGAGGGACGTGGAACTCATGGACGAGCTCGGCAACCTGATCGGCCAGGCCGGCGTGTGGCACGTCGTCGTGGTGCTGGTCGCGCTGTGGGCGCTGGAAATGCGGGCCTCGGTACGCGCCGCACGCAAGCGGTCGCGTCGTCCGAAGCCGGGCCCGATGCCGATTCCGCGACACCTGTCGGCCCCGACGTCCGCCCGACTGACCGCCGCCGGCGCACGCAAGAGCGCGGCACGCGGTCACTGACCGCCGACCCGGACGCTACGCGCCCGCGCCGCGCAGGAACGCGTCGGCGTCCGGCCAGATGCGGCCGGGGTCCGCGTGGTCGACGGCCCAGGTGCCGGTACGCGTCGTACCCCGCGTCCGGTAGTGCCGCATGATCGCCACGTGCTCGGGCAGGCCGACGAAGCCGCGCATGGCGTCGGCGTCGCGCCACACCGCGACGGATCCCGCGCGGCGCCGTGTCGGGATCGTCCAAAGCCAGACCCCCACGGCCCCGTCCAGCGTGGGCCACGCACGCCGCAGCCGGAACCCCGCCCGGGCGATGCCCGGCAGGTCCGTCGCCCGGTCGGCGGTGAAATCGGTGACGCTCACCAGCAGCCCGCCGACGGGCACGGCCTCTCCCGCGGCGGCCCCGGCACACCACCCCGACTTCACGATCTTCATGCGTACGACCCTACGGGCCGGTGCCGCGGGGTGTGCCGACCGGCACCGGCCGGCACCGCCCGGGAGCCCGTCGCCGGAACCGGCGACGACTTATGGGTGACTGATTCGCCCCTGCTGCCCCGGCCCGTACGTTCCCGCACAACCGCGTTCGGCCGACAGGCGGTCGCGCACATCACGGAGAGTACGTGGACATGGACCGGAACGACCCCACAGCCGCAACCACCCGCATCGTCGTCGACGACCTCCTGCGGCGCATCGCCGCCGGAGACCCCGACCACATCGCCGGGCTGTACGCTGACGGTGCCGACTGGAAACTCGACTGGCCCGAGAGCGAGCACGGTCGGCCCGCCACCCCATGGATCCGGCACCGTTCGTCGCGTGCGGACGCCGCCGAACACTTCCGCCGGCTCGGCGAGTACCACGTACCCGAGGAAGCGGCCACCGTCGTCGAGCGCGTCCTCGTCGACGGTGCGCACGCCGTCGTGTTCGGCGAGATCCGGCAGACGGCGCGGCCGACACGTCGGGCGTACCGCTCCCGCTTCGCGCTGCACCTCACGGTCGAGGACGGGCTGATCACCCGTCACCACGTCTACGAGGACAGCCTCGCGGTTGCGCAGGCCTTCGAGTAGCCGGCGACGCGGGACGAAGGCCGCGCAACCTGCTACGCAGGGATCTGGGCCCGTACGGTGGCCAGTACGTGCGGGCCCAGGGAGTTCCATCCGGCCACCCGCAGCAGCACCTCGCCGCCGCTGTCGCCGTCCTCCCCGCCAACTTCGGTGACCTCGCCGTCGAGCTTCAGCGTGTCGCCGGTGTGGTTCGGGGCGAGGAGCTTGAGGTCCACCTCCAGGAGCCGGGTGGCGGGTCCGCCCCAGTCGGTCACGACTCCGCCGACGAGGCCCGTGGTGGCGAGGATGTTGGTGAAGATGCCCGGCCTGCGCAGCGATTCGCGCGTCCAGTCCGTGTCGTGGTGCGCGGCGTAGAAGTCCTGCGTGGCGAACGCGGTCGCGATCACGAAGGTGGGGGTGATCGGGATGACGGTGGTGGGAAGGGTGTCCCCGACACTCGGAACGGCCTTGAGCGGCAGGCAGCTACGGCCGGTCGCCACGGCGGGTGCGACGGGCTCCGCAGCGGCTTCGGCGGTAGCTTCGGCGGCGGCCTCGGCGGGTGCGGCGGTCTCGGCGGCGGGCTCCGCGGCAGGTCCAGCCGATGATGTGTCAGGGGCGTCCGGCGTACGGAAGCACAGCACCGTCCAGTCGACCGTCGCGACGTCCGCGTCGTCCTGGTCGCGGAAGCTCATCCGCGTGGTGACGAAGTACCCCGCGCCGATGGCGGTGTTCTTGCGCTCGGAGACCGTGGTGAGCACCGACTCGCACGAGAGGTGGTCGCCGACCTGCGCCTCCCGGTGGTACACCTGCCGGCAGCGCGTCGCCGCACGTGCGGTGTACCCGTGCGCGGTGAGGAGCCGGTGCACGGCCGCGGCCGGGTTGTCCCCCGCGTCGGAGGCCGCCTTGTCGGCCGCGACGTCGGCCGCCGAACGGCCGCCCAGGTACGGCGCGTACCCGGGAACCTGAGGCAACGTGCCTGCCAGCGCCGACAGTTGCGGCATCGTCCAGGCCTGGATCATGGTCGGCGGGGCGATGATCCCGGTCCGTCCGGTCGCGGCGGCCGCCGCCACGTCGCGGTAGACGGGATTGGGGTCGCCGAGGGCGTCGGCCCAGATGTCGAGCATGGGCGCGTTGACCGCGTGCCGCGCGCGTACGACGGACTTCGTGCCCCGCGCGACGCACTCCTGGAGCTGTGCTTCCAGCGCTGTGGTGTCGGTGTCGGTGTCGATCGTCATGCCCGCCCCCTCGCCCTCCTGGCGATCACCGGTAGTCGGCTGCCGCCCGCACACCCTACCGATTTGCTTGACGAAGACAAGCTAAATCGACCATCGAGCCGTCGGGGTGGAGTGTCGAGGTACGCGACAGGCGCGTCGCACCGGAGTACCGGTACGACGCGCCTCCCGACACGAATCGGCCTCGTGACCTCGTACGGCCCTCGGCCGACCTCCCAAGTTGGGGCCGCGTCACCTCGGACGCTGCCAACCCGGCACGGCACGGCAAAGAGCGGCTCACGGACCCGGGTGCGTGTCCGGGTCGGTGAGCCGCTCTTCGGGCCGTGGCGGGGCGCTGCCCTGCGGTTCCCCGCTACGGAGCCGGGTGGTGACGGTGCGTCAGTTGCCGGCGTGCGGCGGCCGCGTGACGGTGTCAGCACGTGATTGCGGACCGACGGTGACCGTCAGTCAGAAATGACCGTCAGTCAGAAGTGATTGCCCCTCAGAAACCGGGCGTGAGCGGGGCCGGAGCCTCCGAGAGCAGGTCGGCCGCCACGCGCGCGCGGTGGTGGCCCGAGTCGCCCCAGGCCGCCCCCAGCGCCCACGCGCGCTTCATGAAGAGCTGGAGGTCGTGCTCCTCTGTGTACCCGATCGCCCCGTGCACCTGGAGCGAGTTGCGGGCCGCGAGGTCGGCCGCCTCCGCCGCGTAGATCTTGGCCATCGACACATCGCGGGCGGCCGACGGCAGGTCGCGGGCCAGCGAGTACGCGGCGCGCATCACCACGGGACGGGCGAACTCGATCTTGATGAGGACGTTCGCCAGGTGGTGCTGCACCGACTGGTGCGTGCCGATCAGGACGCCGCGCTGCACGCGCTGCTTGGCGTACTCGACACCCATGTCCAGCATGCGCTTCGCGAGCCCGAGCAGCAGCGCCGAGGCACCCAGCGCGCCCCGGTCCGCCGCGCGGGCGAGCGCCGCGGCGGCGGCCGAGCCGGACGCCACGAGGCTTTCCGGCTCCGGCGCGAAGCCGACGCGGAAGAGCTTGCGGCTGCGGTCGACCGAGCGCTGCGCGACCAGGTCGTAGTCGGCCGGGTTGGCGACGTGCACCTCGGCCTCGCCTGACGCGTTGACCAAACCCACCACCAGCACGTCCGCGGTCGCGGCCTCGATCGCGAACGGCTGCCCGGGCAGCAGCACCGACGCCGTCGCCTCACCCGCCGAGATCTTCTCCAGCCACCCGGCGTCGGGGGCGAACTCGGCCAGCAGCCCGGCGGCGACCGCGGATTCGAGCAGGGGTTCGGGCAGCGCCGCGTACCCCGCCTGCTCCAGGACCGCCGACAGTTCCTCGTCGGTCAGGCCCAGGCCGTCCTGCTCCTCGGGGACGACCAGCCCGGTCACGCCGATCTTGGCCAGCTCGGCCCAACGCGACGACACGGCGGTGTCCGCCGCCCACGCGGCGCGCAGGTGCTCGGTGGTGCAGCTCGCGGCCAGGAAGTCCCGCACGGTCTCCCGGAACAGCTGCTGGTCCTCAGTGAATGCCAGACGCATCGTCAGATTCCTTTGCTCGCTTGGCCCGGGACTGCCTACTTGGCCCGAGGGAGGCCGAGGATGCGTTCCGCGATCGTGTTGCGCTGGATCTCGTTGGTGCCCGCGTAGATCGGGCCGCCGAGGGCGAAGAGGAAGCCGTCCAGCCAGCGCGAGCCGTCGACGGCGTCGGGCGAGCCCTCGTCGAGTTCGCCGTACCCGCCGAGCAGCCGCAGGGCGGTGGCGTGCAGTTCGACGTCCATCTGGGACCAGAAGACCTTGTTGATCGACGAGTCGGCGCCGATCTGGCCGCCGTCCAGCAGCTTGGTGACGGTGCCGAAGGTGAACAGGCGGTACGCCTCCGCGTCCATCCACGCCTGCACCGCCGCGTCGCGCAGCACCTGGTCGCCGCCGCCGCGCTCCTTGTAGAGGTCCAGGAGGCGGTTCGCGGGGGCCAGGAAGCGGCCCGGGCTGCGCAGGTTGAGGCCGCGCTCGCTGCCGGTCGTGGCGATCATGATCTTCCAGCCTTCGCCCGCGCCGCCGAGCACGTCGGCGTCCGGGACGAAGACGTCGTCGAGGAAGACCTCGGCGAAGCCGGGCTCGCCGTCGAGCTGCGGGATCGGGCGTACCGTCACACCGGGCGAGGCGAGGTCGACCATGAAGTAGGTCAGGCCGTGGTGCCGCCGGGACTCCGGGTCGGTGCGGAAGAGCCCGAAGAGGCGGTGCCCGTACGTACCGCGCGAGCTCCAGATCTTCTGCCCGTTCAGCACCCACCCGCCGCGCTCCTCGTCGCGGTCGGCGCGCGAGCGTACGTTGGCGAGGTCGGACCCGGCCTCGGGCTCGGACCAGCCCTGCACCCAGATCTCCTCGCCGGAGGCCATCTTGGGCAGGTAGCGGTCCTGCTGCTCCTTGGACCCGAACTCGAACACCGTCGGGGCGAAGAGGAAGATGCCGTTCTGGCTCACCCGGCCGGGCGCGCCCGCGCGGTAGTACTCCTCCTCGAAGATCAGCCACTCGGTGAGGCCGGCCTCGCGGCCGCCGTACTCCTGGGGCCACGAGACGACCGCCCAGCGGGCGTCGAAGAGCTTCTTCTCCCACTCCTGGTGGAGCCGGAAGCCCTCCTCCGTGTCCATCGAAGGCAGGGGGGTGGCCGGAACGTTGGCCTCCAGCCAGGAGCGGACCTCCTGCCGGAACTCCTGCTCCTTCGGTGAGAACTCGAGATCCACCGGGACACTCCTCACACTGCTCGCGTCTTCGGCGTTTCGCCGGGCGCGGGTAGCATATAACTGACGGACCGTCAGGTCAGTCGTTCAGGCGGTGTCCGTTACGTCACTCCGGTACATCACTCCGGGAGAGCTTGGGAGAGCCGATGCCCGAGGCATACATCGTCGAGGCGGTCCGTACGCCGGTCGGCCGCAAGAAGGGCTCCCTCGCGGGCGTCCACCCGGCGGACCTGGGGGCGCACACCCTCAAGGCCGTCGTGGAGCGCAGCGGCATCGACCCGGACACGGTCGAGGACGTCATGCTCGGCTGCGTCGACGCCATCGGCCCGCAGGCGGGCAACATAGCCCGTACCGCGTGGCTCGCGGCCGGCTACTCCGAGGACGTGCCGGGCGTCACGATCGACCGCCAGTGCGGCTCGTCGCAGCAGGCCATCCACTTCGCCGCGCAGGCGGTCATGTCGGGCACGAACGACGTGGTCATCGCCGGCGGCGTGCAGAACATGAACCAGATCCCGATCTCGGCGGCCATGACCTCGGCGGCGCAGTTCGGCTTCACCGACCCGTTCTCGGGCTCGAAGGGCTGGGTCGACCGCTACGGCGACGAGCCGGTCGACCAGTTCTACGGCGCGGAGCTGATCGCCAAGCGCTGGGGCATCACGCGCCGCGAGATGGAGGAATTCGCCCTCGCCTCGCACGAGCGCGCACTGCACGCGATCGACAACGGCCACTTCACCAAGGAGATCGCCCCGATCGACGTCGACGGCACCCTCGTCGACACCGACGAGCCGCCGCGCCGGGGCACCACCCTGGAGAAGATGGCCGAGCTCAAGGTGCTCATGGAAGACGGCAGCATGACCGCCGCCGTCGCCTCGCAGATCTCGGACGGCTCGGCCGCCCTCCTGATCGTCTCCGAGCGCGCGCTCGAGCGGTACGGCCTGACCCCGCGCGCCCGCATCCACCACATCAGCGTCCGCGGCGGCTCCCCGATCGAGATGCTCTCCGCACCGATCCCGGCCACCCAATACGCCTTCGCCAAGACCGGCCTGACCATCGACGACATCGACAGCGTCGAGATCAACGAGGCGTTCGCCCCGGTCGTCCTGTCCTGGATGAAGGACATCAAGGCCGATCACGCCAAGGTCAACCCCGACGGCGGCGCGATCGCCCTCGGCCACCCCCTCGGCGCCACCGGCGCGCGCCTGATGACCACGCTCCTGCACCGCCTGGAGCGCACCGGCGGCCGCTACGGCCTCCAGACCATGTGCGAAGGCGGCGGCCTCGCCAACGTCACCATCATCGAACGCCTCGGCTGACCGAGGCCCCAAGAGAGGGCGGCCCTCCCCACCGGGGGACGGCCGCCCCTCAGGCGAGGTCACGTCGTGGACAAGCCCCGGTCGAGCCCCATCTCGGCAGACCCTCGACGTCGAAGGAACTCAATCGGTCGGGCGCAATCTGCGCCAGTACCGCCCTCAAAGCCTCGGGTCTGGCCGGCGACTGCGGAGGCGCTCCGGCATCAGTCATGGCAGGTCTCCCTCACGCGGTCTTTTCAGACCGACGCCCCGGTGCGTGTCACCACCTCTGCGACGACTCCCGATTACCCGGCGGTCTCTGCGGAAGTCCCGACGAGGACGAGCGTCGCGGCGACCCGGTCCAGGGACGAACGGGCCGTCGAACGCGCGGTGTTCGCGGCGCTCAGCCGGTTTCTCACGGGGCAGATGCACATCGCAGTACGTGCCCTTCCCTGGCCGGTCACACCGCCCGCTCCCGTGGATACGGCCCTGATCGCCTTGCAGGGCCTGATCCTCGGCAGAGCGCGGGTGATCCGGCACGGCTTCGCCCAGGGACTGGACGTCACCGCCGACCTGGATCTCCTGGTCCACCTGGCGCGCAACTGGTCGGCCCACCCGGACTACCCCGCCGACGCGGTGGCCGCCTACCTGGCGCGACTCGGCGATTGACGCGGCTTCGGACGACGGGGACTTGCAGTTCGGCGCCGTCGTCGAACTGCCGCGCGGTGCTAGAAGAGTTCTGAGGACTTTTCCAGGGACATCGACGGCTGCGGGGCCGGCGGGAGTTCGGGAGGGTGCTGGGAGGCCGAGGCGCCCGCGGGGAGTTGGTGCGGCTGCCCGGACTGCCGGTCGGCGGACGCGGATCGGCCCGCTTCGACCCAGGGGTTCGTGCTCTGTTCGGCGGCGGCCTTCACGCCGTGCCAGGAGGGGCCCTTGTCGAGTCCCTTTCCCGCCACCGCCAACACGGCCTCGACCTCGGAGTCCTGTGCGGGTGCTGGGGCCGGGTTGGTGACGCCCCCGGCTTCGGCCGTGAGCTTGGCGGCCGCGGTCGGTGAGGACCGGTCGGGGCCCTTGTCGACGGGGCCGGCCGCCGGGACGACCACGTCGACGGGACGCGCCCTGGTGAAGAAGCGCCGAACGCCCGTGGCCCGGGCACGCACCGTGGCCATGACCGTGCCGGTCTCGCGCAGGGCCGGGGTACGCGCCTCGTTCTGCGCGCGGGCGTCCAGCATCCCCCGCTTGAACTCCCATCGCCGGGCCCAGTCCTGGGCCAGGTTGTGGCGCCTGTCCTCCGCGGTCTGGCGCTGCGACTCCGCGAGCCCGTGCCACAGCTCGCGGGCCTGGTCGTCCCGTTCCGCCTGCACCGTCTCGGTACGTCGGTCCTGCCAGCGCTCGGCCATGGTCCGGCGGCGGGGGGCCGGCGGCGCAGCCTCGGTGGGCTTGGCCATGTCACGCGACGCGGCCGGAATGACGACCTGCTCGGGCTTGGGTGCCCCGCCGAAAGCCTCGCGGGCGAGCGTCTCGCCCTGGGAGAGCGCCTGTGCATTGCGGCGGAACACCCGCCCCGCGAGGCGGGCACCCGAGAGCAGGGTGTCGACGGCCCAGTCCTTGACGGACCTGCGCGACCCCTCACTCTCGGCCATCGGCCCTCCCAGACATCCTTTTGCGCCACATTACGGGCGCGGATGATCAAGGTCATTGATCATCCGTTTCGCGTGGGCATGGAACCTGGCCGCGTCGGCAAGTGGGCGCACGTTAGGGCCCGTCAACGGCGGGCGAGCCTGCTCGCGGTCGCCGCGTTCGGGGGATAGGGCGTCGGCCGAAGGAGGCGTGGCCGGGCTGCCGCGACGGGCGGCGTCGTCGGCCTCGCGGTCGTCGCGTCGCCGCGCTGCCGTACTCCGACGAACCGGGAACTGTACCTCGCCGGGGGTGGGGGGCCGCTGGGTTATGGAGGAATTCACTCGTTCGCGCGGGGACTCTGCGTAGCGTCACGGCCACTGTTGTCACGCAGGAAGGGGAGCCCGGCGTGCCAGGGATCGACGAATGCCTGCATGAGGCGATGGAGTTGCCCGGTGCCCTCGGCGCCTCGGTGGTGGAGTGGGTGAGCGGGCTCGCGCTGGGCACGGTGGGCCAGTCGCCCAATGGGGACCACGAGGCGACGGCCGCGGAGACCGCCGAGCTGGCGCGGCTGGCCGCGGAGTACGCGGCGTTCTCGACGCCGGAGGCGCGGTACATCACGGCGGAAACGCCGGTGGAGGACATCATCGTCACCACGCGTACCGGGTTCCACCTGCTGCGGTTCGTCGAGACGCAGTTCGACAGCAGCGTGTTCGTGCACCTGTGGCTCGACCGGTCGACGGCGAACCTCGCGTTGTCCCGGCTGCGCCTCCAGGACCTCGCGGAACGGCTGGCCCTGTCATGACAGTTGCGGTCGGATCGGCGGTTGGATCGACGCTCGGTGGCGGCGGTTCGGCGACGCTGCCCCGCGAGGGCGCTCTCGCGCACCTGGCGGAGCAGCACGCGACCGGGGTGCTCTTCGGCGGCTCCGGGGCGGTCTATCTGCTGGACGGCGACGTGGTGCACGCGGAGAGCCCCGAGGCGCCGACGCTCGACGTACTGCTCGCCGCCACCGGGCGCCTGTCGGAGGGCGCCTGGCGGGACGCGATGGACCATGCCGGGAGCCACCACCGGGTCGGCCGCTACCTGGTCGACCAAGGGCGGCTCGCGGAGGGCGAGTTGGAGATCTGCCACCTCGGCGCGCTGTTCGACGCGGCGTACTTCGCGCTCGCGCCGGACTCGGGGCCGGTGCGGTTCCGGCCCGGCGCGTCGCACTGGCTGGGCCCGATACGGCCGGTGCCCGCGCGCGTGGTGGAACGGGAGTCGCGGCGGCGGCGCCAACTGCTCGACGACGTGTGCCCCGACCCGCGGCTCGACACCGCGCCGGTGACGCCGCACCGGGCCACCCGGCATGTGACGCGCCGTCAACAGGCCCTGCTGGACCTGGCCGACGGCGTACGCACCCCGTGCGCCATCGCCCGCCTGCTGGGCCGTCCCGCGTTCCACGTGCTGGTCGACGTACGGCGGCTGGCGGCCGCCGGACTGGTGGATCCGCCGCGTCCCGAGCCGTCGGTCGAGGCCTGCGTCCCGCCGTCCTGGCTCGACCACGCCGCCGCGGCCCGGGAACCGGACGTCGAGCTGCTGCGCAGGCTCCGCGACGCGCTGGAGGCCCGACTGTGAACTCGGCCCCCACCACACCGTCATGAGGCGCGCGCTGTGGCAGCGCGCCGGGAGGAGGAAGACGAAAGTGCCGGCGGCGGAAGCCGAAGTCCTCGAAGAGATCCGGCGGTTGCGCGCCCGACTGCCCCAGGTGACCGGGGCGGTGGCAGCCAGCACGGACGGGTTCGTCATCGCCCAGGACGCGGCGGGCCCCGAGGCGGAGGGGGTCGCCGCGCTCACCGCGGCGTCGCTGGCGGTGGCGATCCGTCTGGCCGACGCCACCGGGCGCGGCGGTTTCCGCGAACTGCTGGTGCGCGGCGAGGACGGCTACGTCGCGACGTACGCGGCGGGTCCGTCCGCGGTGCTGACCGTGCTGGCGGAGCCGCGTACCAACGTGGGCCGCCTGCACCTCGAATCCCGGATCTCCGGAGCCCGGATCGCCGAACTCGTCGCGGAGGCGTGGGCCGCCCGGGAACCCGGCGGATGACTCCCCCGCCGCGGCCCCGCCCGAGACGGCGGTACCGGCAAAACCAGGAGCCACCACACATGACGACACCACGATCGACACCGTCCAGGAGAGGGAAGCCGAACACGATGGCTGCGAACGCGAACACCGAAAGCGCACTCAAGGAAGCGATGACCACGATCGAGGGCACCATCGGCGTCGCCCTCGTCGACTACAACAGCGGCATGGCACTGGGCACGCTGGGCGGCGGCAAGGACCTCGACCTGTCGGTCGCCGCGGCCGGCAACACCGACGTCGTACGGGCCAAGGCCAGGACCATGGAAATGCTGGGCCTGAAGGACGAGATCGAGGACATCCTGATCACCCTCGGCACCCAGTACCACCTGATCCGCCTTCTCAAGGGCCGCGGCAAGGTCGGGCTGTTCCTCTACCTCGCGCTCGACAAGAACCGCGCGAACCTCGCGATGGCACGCCACCAACTGCGCTCCATCGAGAACGACTTGGAGGTCTGAGCCGCAGCTCGCGGGGGCGGGGGAACGGGGGACGAGACCGGGGGAAACGAGACCGGGGGGAAGGGGAAGCGCCGGGGCGGACAGGGCCACACGCCCACCGCCCCGGCACGCCTCCCCACGCGGCCGCGACCACCCGCGCGTACGGGCCCGGACTCGAGATTCGGGCCTGTGCCGGTTGCCGTCGCGCTCGTTCAGTAGGGCTGCACCGGCGCGCCCTGCACTGCGGTGAAGGTCACGCCTTCCCGGCGGATCCCGTTGGCGGGGTCGTCGAAGTACGCCTGCGCGGCCCGCACGTCGCTGACCCCCACCTCGACGGTCGAGCACTCGATCGTGGCGGACGCGCTGTACACCTGGAACGGCAGGCCGCCACGGGCCATCAGGTCGTTCGACATCGCGGTGACCAAGTCACGACACTCCTGTCGGAGCATGACGCCCTGCTTGAACAGCACATGGGACGCGTCGATCCGCGGTTCGCGCGCCGTCATGGCGGCGAGGAAGGCGTCCTTCTGCCCCAGGTCGGTAAGGAACACGGTCACCGAGCAACGGCAGTCGTCGGTACGCAGGTTGGTGAAGACGCCGGCAAACGGCCCGAGCCCGACGTCTCCCGCGGTGCTCGACATGAGCGACAGGTCACCCTCGCCGAGGCGCCCAAGCGCAGGGGCGGGCGCCGACGCAAACGCCGGAGCGGTGCTCGAAGCCAACCCGGGAACGGTGGTTGACGCGGCCGTGTCCGGCACCCGGTCGCCCGTCCTGCCGCCCAGAAGTCCGGCGAGGACGACCGCCGCCGCCACAACAGCTGCCGACAGGCCGACCGTGAACGCGGAGCGTCGCCTCCGGCGGCGGTCGGCGGCACCCAGGAGCCGGTCAGGGTCCAAGAACAGTTCCGGCGCGTCCTCCGCCGCCGTGTCCAGTTCCGCGGCCAGCCGCCGGTCGTCGACGTCCCTCATGCCGGATCTCCTGTTGCCTCGACGGACTTTGGCCGCGCGTCTCCCCATGTCTCGGCCAAGGCCCGGCGGGCGTCGTGCAGTTGGCTCTTGACCGTCCCGATCCCGCATCCGAGGCGCTCGGCGATCTCGACGAGCGGCAGATCCTCGTAGTAGTGCATGACGACGCAGGCCCGCTGCCGAGGTGGCAGCAGCGCAAGTGACGCGGCGAGGGTCACGCGCTCACACACCTCACCCGAGGCGTCGCGTACGTCGGACGCCGTCACCAGCCGCGGCAACGCCCGGTGCCAGCGCGCCGCCCGGCGGGAGCGGTCGATGACCAGGTTGACCATGATCCGCCGCACGTACACCTCCAGCTTCCGCGGATCCTCGGGTACCTGTCTTCGTCGGGCCAGCGCCCGCACCAGCGCCTCTTGGACCAGGTCCTCGGCCGCGTCACCGCTCAGCAGGTACGCGTACCGCATCAGCGCCCGCCCACGAACAGCGACGAACTCGGCCACCGACTCCCGCCGATCCCCCATCCAGAACCGCCCCGTCTGTCACGTACGCCGATGTCGCCTCTTAACGACGAACAACCCCGCCCACAGGTTGGGTCGCGCGGCGCTAAGAGGCGCCGGGCTGTCCCATGAGGCGACGGGCGGTGCCGAGACCCGGCGGGCAAGCGCTACGGGGCGACGGGAGTGGGAGGGCGAAGCGTACGCCGGTGGCCTGCTCGGACAGCTCCCACAGGCGCCGCGCGGTGTCGGGGTCGGCCGCGTCGCGGGACAGTTCCACCCGCTTCGGCGCGCCGCGCAGTTCGGCCGGGCCGTCGGGTCCGATGAAGTCACCGCTCGCCACGTCCGGTTCGGTGGCCGCGTAGAGCTGCGGCAGGGCACCTCGGGCAGGGCTCTGGGCCAGCAGCGGATTGCCGATGCGGCCGAGGAGCACGCGCCACAGACCGACCGTGCCGTTCATCTGGAGGTTCGTGGCGGTGTAGCCCGGGTGGGCGAGGACGCTCCGCACCGGGCTCCCGGCCGCGGCCAGCCGTAGATGAAGCGCCCGTCCGAATACGGCGTTGGCCAGCTTCGACTGGTTGTAGAACCCCATGGGCGAGTAGCTCCGCTCGCCGGCTATGTCGTCGAAGTACATGCGGGCCTTGCGGTGGTTGACCGAACTCACCGTCACCACGCGCGGATCCGCCGCACCGGCCATGAGTCCGAGCAGCAGACCGGTCAGCGCGAAGTGCCCGAGGTGGTTTGCGGCGAACTGGAGTTCGTGGCCCTGGGCGCTGAGCGTACGCGGCGGCGCCATGACACCCGCGTTGTTGAGGAGCACGTCTACCGCCCGGCGCTCGGCGCGGAGCCGGTCGGCGAAGGCGCGGACCGAGTCGAGGTCGGCGAGGTCGAGGGGGCGGACCTCGACGGAGGCGTGCGGGTGTTCCGCGGTGATGTCGGCTGCCGCGGCACGGCCCCTGGCCTCGTCCCGGACGGCAAGGACGACGTGCCCGCCCTTGCGGGCCAACGCCCTGGCACTCGCGAGCCCCAGGCCGCTGTTGGCCCCGGTGACGACGAACACCCGGCCGGTCTGGTCCGGGATGTGATCGGAGGTCCAGCGTTCATTCGGCATGCGACACAAGATGCCTCGCATGTCACTCGGTGTCAATCTGCATCTGAGTGCCACCCATGGCATTGCGGTACCATGCCGGAGTGAGTTCCCGTCCCGAAGTGACCATGGCCGAACGCAAGCGCCGACTCGTCTCCGACGAACTGACCGAGGCCGCACTGCAACTACTGGCGGGCAAGGGGTTCGACGCGGTCACGGTCGACGAGATCGTGGCAGCGGCGGGCGTGTCGAAGCGGACGTTCTTCCGCTACTTCGCGTCGAAGGAGGACGTGGTCGTACAGTTCCTCGCCGACCTGGGCGCCGGGATCCGCGACGAACTGGCGGCGCGGCCGGCCGACGAGCCGCCGTCGGTCGCGCTGCGGCACGCGGTGCTGGTTCCCGTCGCGGCCTGCGGCGAGCAGTCCGACCGGGCGCTGGCCGTGGTGCAGTTGATTCTGCGTACGCCCGCACTGCACGCACGGTTCCTGGAACGCCAGGCGCAGTGGCGCGAGGAACTGACCGCCGAACTGGCCCACCGCCTGGGCCTCGACGCGGACACCGACCTCTACCCGCGCCTGGCCGCGGGCATGGCCGTCACCGCCTTCGACGCCGTTCTGCACCGCTGGAGCGACAGCGACGGCGCGGACGACGCCCGCGCGTTGACCGACCGGGCGTTCGCCGTCATCGCCCCCGCGCTCGACGCCGTCTGAGCCGGGCGTCG
The DNA here is from genome assembly GCF_040649515.1 of Streptodolium elevatio. Lineage (GTDB taxonomy): Bacteria > Actinomycetota > Actinomycetes > Streptomycetales > Streptomycetaceae > Yinghuangia > Yinghuangia elevatio. The sequence goes on along the minus strand of NZ_JBEZFP010000073.1, from coordinate 29,751 downwards.
CCGCCCGACAACGACATCCCTGACGTCCATCACGCCCGTCACTCCGCCCACTTCCACCACTCCCGCGCTTGAAGTCGATCATGCCGGGCAATGTGCGCAACAGCGCCAGGTGGCGGCGGATCGCGTGCAGGGGGTGGGTGGGCATGAGCGACACACATCATGTGCAGGGTGATTCGGCGGGTTGGCGGCGCGCCAGGCGGACGAGGCGGTCAGGGCAGGCGAGCCACACGCGACAAGCAAGGCAGGCGAGGCGGGCGCGCGGATCGTCGCTGCCGAGCCCCCGACTCGCCCGGCTGTACGGGCAACTCACCGTCGCCTTCCTCATCGCGGCAAGTGCCGCCACCTACTTCCGCGCCTGGCGGGTGCTGGCCGGAGTCGCCGCCATCACGGGTGCGGTGGTCGTGCTGGCGGTGGGCGTCTCGTCGATACGTCGCACCGTACGCCGGGGCCTGCTCTCCGACCCCGCCCTGGACCCCGCGCTGGACCCGGAGCTGGACCCGGCACTGGACCCGGCGCTGGACCCCATCCTGGAAGCGGCGCCGGAACCAGCCGTCGTGCCCCCTTCGCTGACGGACGTGGACCTCATGGACGGCCCCGAGTTCGAGCGCCACGTCGGGGCACTGTGCCTGCGCGACGGCTGCATCGAGGTACGCATCGACGGGGGCGCCGGCGATCTCGGCGCCGACGTCACCGCCCACCTGCCCGACGGCCGGCTGCTCGTGGTCCAGTGCAAGCGCTACGCGGCCGACCGCGGCGTCGGCAGCCCCGACATGCAGCGCTTCGTCGGCACCGCACGCCCCGTCCACGGGGCGGACGTCGCCCTCTTCGCCGCGTCCACCCGCTTCACCGAACCGGCGCTCGAACTCGCGCTCTCGCAGGGCATCGTGGTCGTCGACCGCGACCTCCTCGCGCAGTGGATGGACGGTACGCCGCTGACCGCGATCATCGACGGGGCCGAAGCGGACTTCGCCGCCGAGGGCTGGGTCCCGGCCTGAATTCCGTTTGGCCCACGCCGCCGCCGTGGTGCAGCCTGAGGCGATGCGCATCGGGATCATCGGCTTGCGAATGGGTCTCCACCTCGGCGAATGGTGCCGAAGGCTCGGAATGGACGTGGCCGCGGCATGCGACCGCGACCCGACGGCCCTCGCGGCGGCGGCCGACGCGCTCCCGGCCGCGGCACTGACCACCGACTGGCGCGACCTGCTCGGCCAAGGGCTCGACGGCGTGGTGCTGGCCAACGACTTCGACGCGCACGCGCCGCTCGCCGTCGAATTCCTGGCGCGCGGCGTGCACGTGCTGTCCGAGTCGGCCGCGTGCACGAGCGCCCAGGAGGCCAAGGACCTCGTCGAAGCGGCCGAACAGTCCTCCGCCACCTACTCGTTCGCCGAGAACTACGTGCTGCACCCGCACGTCCGCCTGCTGCACGAGACGATCCGCGCGGGGCACCTCGGCCGCGTCAGCCTCATCGAGGCCGACTACCTGCATGCCATGGCTCCGGAGACAGTCGCCGCGCTGATCGGCGACCCCGGGCACTGGCGCGGCCGGATCGCGCCGACCGCGTACTGCACGCACACCCTGTCGCCGGTCCTCGCGCTCACCGAGGCGTGGCCGGTCGAGGTGACCGCCTTCCATGCGGACGACGCGGACCCGCGCGCGGCCGTGGTGATGGCCGTACGCCTGTCCACCGGCGCCCTCGCGATCACCCGGCACGGCTTCCTGCAAGGCGAACCCGACAGCCACTGGAGCTGGGTGTCGGTACGCGGCACCCGCGCACTCGCCGAGTCGGTCCGCGCCGGGGGCGACCGTGCCTGGTCGGTACGCGTCCGCCGCGAGCCCTGGGCCTCCCCCGACGCCGCGGTCCACGACGCCGAACTCGTCCCGCCGCGCCTGCTGGTGGGCGGTGCCGAGATCGAACGCAAGGCCGAGGGGACCGTACGCCTGCTCCAGGGGTTCCGCGCCACCGTCGAGGACGGCGCTGCGCCGCTGGTGCCGGTACGCCCGGCCGTCGCCGCGTCGCTCGTCGGCGTCGCGGGCGCCGAGTCCCTGGCGGCCGGTTCGCGGCCGGTGGCGGTGCCGGACTTCTCGGGGCAGGGCTGAGCGCAACGCACCCGGCCCCGCCCCGAGCCTCCGTCAGGTGCCGGATCAGATGCGGAAGGAAGCGCGGCAGGTGGGCTGCGGTCAGGCCCAGAGCCAGTTGGCCGCGAGGGCGGCGTAGGCGGCTTCCTCGCCCGCCGCCCGCAGCCGACGCATCTCCTTGTGGAAGTTGAAGGTCACACCGGTGACGGGTATTGGCGGCTGGTCCGGGACGGCCATCAGCGTTCCCGGAGGCATCGTGAAACGCCCGATTCCCCAGGCACTCCCCCAGGACGAAGTCTCCGTCTCCTCGTGCCAGGCGAGTTCGGCGCACAAGCCGGGGAACGTGGCGATCGGATTCTGTCGGCTGTCGAGGAACACCGCGCTGTGGCTGCCGTCGTGGATGGCCTGCCACTGCCCCTCATCGAGGACGGGAGCGTCAGGCATCTGCCCGAACTCCTGTCGGGACACGATGGCCACGTTGTGCCCCCAACTGTCCGCACCGGCGGAACGAACGTTCAGGATACGGATGTTCCGCAGGTACGCCGCCTGAACGGCGGCTCCGGCGGGCTTGCGGCGTGAGCAGAGGAACGCCGCGGGCTGCCCGTCGTCGGCGGTCGCTCCCACCCGGGCGGCCAGGGACGCCGTCCGCTCGACGTCCTCGACCGTGACCGTCGCGTCCAGCGATCCCGCGTCGACGAGGGCCACCACCGAACTGCGCCCGTCGTCGGCGCGGCCCACCAGCGAGCGCCCGTCCGCCGACGTCCGGACCTGCCAGATGTCGTCCTCCGCGATCAGCGCTCGGGCGAATCCGCCGAGGAACTTCCGATATCCGCCGTGCTCAGCCTGTGCCATGGCCGGTGATCGTACGGCCCGGTCCGGACACGCCGAATTGCCTCGCACGGCGTTCAACGCGGGCGCCGCCGTCAGGACGAGGAGCGCTCCAGGCCAGAGGGCTCCTCGTCCTCGGTGCGGCGTACGACCACCGCGACGGTCACGGCCATGACCGCCATGCCGCCCGCGCCGAGGCCCATCGCGGCACCGGGGTCGAGTGCCGCGACGGTGCCCAGGCTCGGCGCCACGCGGTTGGCGGGGTCGTAGACGGCGAGGAAGCGCTCACCCGGCGGGCCGGGGCACGGGTCGGAGCCGCGAAGCTCCTCGCGTTCCCCGTCCGGGAGTTCGACCAGGCAGGTGGTCTTGGGGTCGGCCCCGCGCGTCACTTCGCGCGTGCGCTCCTCGACGACGGTCACGGTGCCGTCCTTGCCGAAGGCGTACATGTAGAGGTCGTACGCCTGGAGTGCCGACGCAAGCAGGAGCACGCCGCCGAGCGCCCCGGGCACCAAAACGCGCCACGGGCGCGGGTGCAGGTGCCGCAGGACGTAGTAGCGCAGCAGCGCGAGTTGGAACAGCAGCGGCGCGGCGACGAGGACTCCCTCGGCCATCCCGCCTTCGAGGAACGTGCTGTTGAGGCCGTACGCCTGCACCGGCCAGCACAGCACGCACACGCCGAGGAAAAACACGGCGCGCAAGGCGAGAGTGTGGTGGTCGACGGCGGGCAGCCGCCAGCGGGGCAGGATTCGTGCGGTGAGGTGACGTACGGGGGCGGGCATGATCCACCGTCCATGGCCAACGCTGTGCGAACAACGTTCTACCGGCAAGCCTATGCCGCCGCATCGTAGGCGAGCGAGTAGCAGATGTGGACAGGTTCAGGCCGAAGTTCACGCAAGCGTGTCTTGCGGCGTGGGCCCTGCCGGGCGCTACCGGGACAGGTGGGAACCGCCGTCGACCGCGAGGGTGGCGCCGGTGATGTAGGAGGCGGCGTCGGAGGCGAGGAAGAGGACCGCGTCGGCGACTTCGTGTCGGGTGCCGGGCCGGCCGAGGGGGCTGTGGGTCCGGGTGCCGGTCACGGCGGTGACGCGGCTGTAGCCCTCGGTCCCGGTCATGCTGCCGGGGGCGACGACGTTGACGCGTACGCCGTCCTTGCCCCACTCGATGGCGCAGGTACGGGAGAGGGCGTCGACGCCGGCCTTCGCGGAGGCGACATGGGCCTGCATCGCCATGCCGGTGTACTGGATGGTGGCGGAAATGTTGACGATGGTGCCGCCGTGGTCGGCGAGGTACGCGTCGTAGCACGCGCGCGAGACGTTGAAGGTGCCGAGCAGGTCGATGTCGACGACTGCCTTGAAGCCGTTGGGGCTGAGGCCGGTGAGCGGGGCCGGGAAGTTGCCCGCGGCGTTGTTGACGACGATGTCCAGGCGGCCGTAGGCGTCGAGGGTTTCGGCGACGACGCGCTGCACCTGGGTCATGTCGCGGACGTCGCAGACGCCGTAGCGCGCGTCGATGCCCTGGGAGAGCAGTTCCTTGACGGCCGGGCGGAGGTTGTCCTCCTTGCGGGAGCAGATGGCGACCTTGGCTCCGTGGCGGCCGAGCGTACGGGCGATTTCGAGGCCGAGCCCGGTGGCCCCACCGGTGACGAGGGCGACGCGGTCGGCGAGGAGGTCTTCGCGGAAGAACGTCGTCATCGGCTGCTCGCGGAAACGAACGCGGCCCACCGCGCCGCCGGGAATTCGAGGTGCGGCGAGTCGGGGACCTTGCTGTCCCGGACACCCGCGAGGGTGTCGGAATCGCTGTGGCTCGACTTGCGCCAGCTAGCGACCTCGACACACATGCCGCCCTCGTTGTTGCTGTAGCTCGACTTGCGCCAGTTCTTCGTGCTCACAGCTGCTCCATCAGTTCTCGGATGTGTTCGCCGGACAGGCGCGGCGAAAGGGCCGCGGCCTTCAAGTGTTCGAACCTGCGCGAACACTTTGCCACCGCTACAGGATCAATGAAGGCGTGACCGCCCGCCAGACCCTCGACGTACGCGAAGTCAGGTCCCTCCTCGAAGGACAGAATGCCTCCGCTCCCGTCGACCGCAACGCAAGGACCGCAGTCCAACGGCAGGACCTGGAGGCAGATCCTCGGACGGCTCGCGAGGTCGAGCAGCCTGGCCATCTGCGCCTTCATCACGACACGCGGGGCGAACGTGCGCCGCAGCGCGCTCTCGTCAAGCACGAACGACATCCGCGGCCGTTCGGGCCGGTCCAAGATCACCTGACGTCCCATGCGTCCGATGACGAGTTCCTCGGCCAACTCCTCTTCGTCGTCCGGCCGCCCTGCGTGGATGATCCGCCGCATGTAGTCCTCGGTCTGCAACAGGCCCGGGATCGTTGTTGCGTCGTAGCAACGGATCTCGGTCGCGAGCAGTTCGAGGCGCGCATACTGCTCGAAATACTCCGCAAAACCGCTGCGCTGCAGCAGCGGCATCATGCGCGTGAACTCTCCGCCGGTTCCCAGCACATCGTCGCTGCGCTCGGCGAACTCGTGGCTGGGTGTGCGCATCGCCTGCTCGATGTAAGCCACCAGCGACGGTGAGCAGAACAGCTCCTCTCCCAGTTTCTCCTGCGACATCCCTCTCAGGCCCCGCCAATAGCGGATCTCCGAGCCGAAGAACGCCAACACCGAAGCGGACCCGTCCAGTTCCTTAGGTGGCATGTCCGACCACCCCTCCCCACTAACCAGGTGTCAAGGGCAGCCCCCTGCCCGAGCCTAGGTCGGCCCCTCCAACCTTGGTAGCGATTCGGACACATTCAGTGATCGCACCGGAGGACCCGTCGTGCCCCAGCGCCAGCCCACGCCACCCCTGCTCGACCGGGCCCACTTCCTCCCCGTGGCCGAATCCGTACCCGCCGCACGGAAGTTCGTCGCACGCACGCTCGACACCTGGGCACTCCCCCACCTCCGCGAGGACGCCTGCCTCTGCGTCAGCGAACTCGTCACCAATGCGGTCACCCACGCGTACGCCGTCCTCGTCAACGTCACCCTCACGCTCCACGGGGACCGCCTCCGCATCGAGGTCACCGACGACGAGCCGGCAAACCCGCCGCCCAACCGCATTCCCTCCCCCGCCCCCGACGACGAAGGCGGCCGCGGACTCCTGCTCATCGCGGCGCTCGGCGTCGCCTCCGGCTGGACCACGACCCTGCGCACGAAGACGGCATGGGTCGAGTTTCCGCTCGCCACCACTTGACCGCTAACGGCGTTAGCCCCATGCTTGTGACATCGAGCTAACGCCGTTAGCCACCAAGCCGCAGAGGATCGACCATGGCCACCAACACCGCCGCCATCAGCCGTCGTTCGCGCATCGCCCTGCCGACCGTCACGGCCGGGTACACCCACGCCGCTGCCTGGGTCGCCGCCCTCGCCGTCAGCTGGGGCAAGACCCCCGAGTTGGGCGACGACAACGCCGCGGTCGCCGCCGCATACGCCGACAACGGCCCCGTCGCAATCGCGCAGTCCGTCCTCACGCACGGCATCGCCGCCGCCGCTGTCGCCGTCGTCGCGATGGCCCTTCTTGCCCACGGCCGCCGCCTCGCCGGGTGGACCGCCGCGACCGCCGCCGCCCTCGCGTTCGGTCAACTCGTCCTTGAGCAGGCCGCGACAGCCGCGAGCGACCCCGAGCGCGCGGGCGGCCTGTTCAACCTCGCGCTCCGCGTCGACGGCGTGAAGATGTTCGCGTTCGCCGCCGTCGCGACGCTGACCGCGCCGCTCCTGGCCAAGACCTGGCAGCGCTGGGTCGCGTACGCCACTGCCGCGACCATCACGGCCTCCGGCGTCGGCTACCTGCTGCTCGCCCCGTCGCTCGGCGCGGCCGCCATGCTCTCCCTGCCGCTGCTGCTCGTCTGGGTCGCCGTCCTCGCCGTCCGCCTGGGTCGAGGGACCTCCCTCTGACGAGGAGCAAGCCCCTTGGGATCCTTGGCTTCAGAGACAAAGAAGCGTGCGGCAAGGACGACCGCAAGGGAGGGGCGCCATGCCCTGGTGGACCGAGCAGATCCTCATCGGAACGGCTGCGTGGACGGCGGTCACGGTCGCCGTCGCCGCCGCGCTGTTCCACACCCGGCGCAAGCGCGACGCACGCGATTCCGAGATCGTCGACCGGGTGCTCACCCACGACATCTCGCTGTACCAGGCCACGGAGTTCACGCGGACCAACGGCACCGAGGTCGCGGTGTGGCTGCTGCTCGAAGCCGGCTACGTGGACGTCGCGCGCGACGGACGCATCCGCGCGACGGTGGCGTCGATCACCCGGCAGCGCCCTGAAGTCGACGATCCCGCGCAGGCCGCGATCCTCGACTTCCTGCGGCGGCACCCGTCAGGCCGGAAACTGCACGAGATCATGGACGACCCGACGTGCAGCGGCGTCCGCGAACTGCGCCCGGACCTCAGGGAGTCGTTCCCGGAACTGAAGGCGGTCACCCGCGGCGGCGTGCGCCGCCCGGCGATGACCGCCGCGTACCTGATCCCGATCACGGCGGCCGTCAGCGCCGTCGTCCACGCGACCGGCACCGCCGCCGACTACCGGGCCGAGGCGGTCTTCTACTGGACGGCCGCGACGATCGCCGGCCTGATCGCCCTGCCGATCACCGCCTCCCGACTGTTCCCCCGCTACCGGCGACTCGGCATCCACCGCCGACTCGACGAGCACTGCGAGCGTTTGCTCGCAACCCGGTTCGCGACGCTCGGGTTCGAGGAGGAGCGCAGGTCGGCAGGCGTATACCGGACGAAGGCCCCGGCGTACTCCCCCACCCGATCGAGCGGTTCCGGCAGCTCGTGCAGCTCCACCGCCGTCGACGTAGGCAGTTCCAGCTGCGGAAGCTCATGCAGCAGTAGTAGCTGCGGTGGCGGAAGCAGTTGCAGCTGAACACCGTCGCCACCCCGAACAACACGTCACGCCCCCGCCCCGGCGGGGGCTTTTGCGTGCTTGCACTTTCCTATTCTGGATGTCTAATATCCAGAATAGAAAAGTGATCAAGTCCCCCGAACCGCGGATCCCGAACCCAGGAGCCCGAAGTGACCCACACCATCAGCAACCCGAGCAGCCTCCACAACCCGGTCGGCTACGGCTACAGCCACGTCGCGAGCGCCCCCGCCGCGGACCTGGTCTTCGTCGCCGGGCAGTACGCGTCCGACGTCGAAGGGCACGTCGTGTCGGACGACTTCGCCGCGCAGGTCGCCCAGTCCTTCGACAACATCGGGCGCGCGCTCGCATCGGAAGGGCTCGACTTCAGCCATGTCGTGCAGTTGCGGACGTACATCGTCGGCCACGACGAGTCCAAGCTGACCGCGCTCCTGGAGGTCATCTCCCGCATCTGGGGCGACACTCCCCCGACGCAGACCCTTCTCGGCGTCGCCGCCCTCGCCCTCCCCGACATGCTCTTCGAGGTCGACGCAGTCGCCGTACGACCCTGACGACCCTGACGACCCGCGGCGACGGTCAGTCGAGCACGGCGGCCACGGCCTCGACCTCCACCAACTGGTCCTGATAGCCGAGCACGGTGACGCCCATGAGCGTGCTCGGTACGTCGTGGTCGCCGAAGGCGTCCCGGACGACCTCCCAGGCCGCCACCAAGTCCTCCTGGCGTGAAGAGGCCACCAGTACGCGCGTGCTGATGACGTCTTCGAGCACCGCCGCCGCGTCGCCCAGCGCGGTGTGCAGGTTCTCGATGCACTTGGCGGTCTGCCCGGCGAAATCGCCGACCGCCGCCGTCGACCCGTCCTCGTTCAGCGGACACGAGCCGGCCAGGAAGATCAGGCGGGCCCCGGCGGGGGCGGTGGCGGCGTAGGCGTACTCGGCGACTCCGGACAGGGACGCGGAACGGATCAAGGTCACGGCACGGGGCACGGGGTTCCCTTCGCAGCGTTCGACGGACTCGTGTGATCCTTGCGACCCTCTCAAAGCTCTCGCCACATCTTCGACCGGTTTGCTCCCGACACGGCCGGAGCCCGCCGATCGCCCCGAAGTTGGTGCGTGCCGAAACTCAGCACATCACCGCCGGACCGCGTTCTTCTTGCAGAGGCCACCTGGGTCCGTCCGATCTCCTGAGTCTCCCGGCCCCTGACGACGGTCGCCCCGCGGCGAGGGCGACCGCCGTCAGGGCTCACCGCCGCGGTGCCGGCCGCGAGCCGGGAGGCAGCGCGTCGCGTGGCGGGGAACAGGGGGTGTCGGGAAAATGGGGGGATGACCACGACGATCCGTCTTGCCCAGGAGCCCGAGGCCGACGCGTTGCTGGCGCGCAGTCCGCTGGCCGCGTTGGTGGGGATGCTGCTCGACCAGCAGATCCCGATGGAGTGGGCCTTCGCCGGGCCGTACACGCTCGCGCGGCGGATGAATGCGGACGACCTGGACGCGCACGACATCGCGGCGTACGAGCCGGAGGCGTTCGCGGCGCTGATGTCGGAGAAGCCGGCCGTGCACCGCTATCCCGGGTCGATGGCCAAGCGCGTGCAGCAGCTCTGCCAATACCTGGTGGACCACTACGACGGCGACGCGGCGGCGGTGTGGAAGGACGTCAAGAGCGGTGCCGAGCTGTTCACGCGGCTGAGCGAACTGCCGGGCTACGGAAAGCAGAAGGCGCAGATCTTCACGGCGCTGCTCGGCAAGCAGTACGGCGTGGCGCCGAAGGGCTGGCGCGAGGCGGCCGGCGCCTACGGAGAACAGGGCTCCTTCCGCTCGGTCGCGGACATCACCGGGCCCGAGTCGCTGGAGAAGGTACGCGCGACCAAGCAGGAGGCGAAGAAAGCCGCCAAGGAGGCCGCGGGGGCCAAGGGGGCGGCGGCCCCGAAGAAGACGGGGACCAAGACGGCCGCGACGAAGAAGACCGCGACCGAGAAGGCGTCGGCGAAGAAGACCGCGACCGCCAAAACCGCGGCCAAGACTGCGACCAAGACCGCGGCCAAGAAGAAGTGACGTAGCGCGCAGCGGCGAGGGCCCGTACCGGGATCGGTACGGGCCCTCGTCATGCGCGCAAAGTTGTGCGCGTTCAGCCCTCCAGCTCGCGCAGGATCTCGCTCGCCTGCACGGTGATGCGCTCGATGAGCTCCTGGCAGCTCGGCAGGTCCTCGATGACGCCGACGACCTGGCCGGAGGCCATGACGCCGAGGTCGGGACGCCCGTCCACCATCGCCGCCTTGAGCAGCATCGGGGTGTTGGCGGCCATGAGCACCTGCGGCCACGACAGGCCCTGGGACTTCTTCATGGCCAGGCCCTCGCGGACCATGTCCTTCAGCGGCGTGCGCGAAAGCTTCTGGAACTTCAGCGCGTTGGAGATCGCCCGCGGGTAGCGGGCGACGACCGAGCGCTGTTCCAGCCGCTTCACGAAGTCGGTCGCCAGCACGCGGTGCGGTACGCCGTCGACCTCCTTCGACACGACCGTCCCGTTGACGTCCGTCGCGAGGTAGACCTCCTTGACCGCGAGGCCCACCGGGCTGTCGCTGGTCAGCAGGAAGCGCGTACCCATGGCGATGGCGTCCGCGCCGTAGGCCAGGGCCGCGACCAGGCCCCGTCCGTCGAAGAAGCCGCCGGCCGCGATGACGGTGACGTCGGTGCCCTTGAGCACGTCGGTGACCTGCGGCAGCAGCAGCGTGGTCGGGATGGAGCCGGTGTGGCCGCCACCCTCGCCGCCCTGCACGATGACGCCGTCGACGCCCCACTCGGCGACCTTCTGCGCGTGCCGCTTGGCACCGATCGACGGCACCACCAGCATGCCGAGGTCGTGCGCGCGCTTGATGAGGTCCTTCTTGGGCGCCTGCGCGAACGACGCGACCTTGATGCCCTCGCGGCCCATCAGTTCGATGCGGTCGGCGGCGTCCGGCGAGTCGGCCCGCAGGTTGACCGCGAACGGCTTGTCCGTGGCCTTCTTGACCTGCGCGATGGCGGCGACGAGTTCGTCGTACGTCATCGTCGCCGACGCCAGGATGCCCAGTCCGCCCGCCTCGGCGGTGGCCGCGACGAGCTTGGGGTACGACACGTACCCCATGCCCGTCTGCACGATCGGGTAGCGGACGCCGAACTTCTCGGTGAACCCGTTTTTCAGCGCGGGGTGCAGCGCGGTCATGCCGGGACCTCGCGCAGGCGCATGCCGCGCGGGTCGATGACCTCGCGGATCAGGCGCAGTTCGTCGTCGCTCGGCAGGCGCGTCTCGGGGACGTCGGCCGGGACGATCAGCTCGAAGCCGGTGTTGGCGACGATCTCGTCGACTGTGGCCCCCGGGTGCACCGACGCGAGGCGCATGGTGGCCGGGGCGCCGTCCACCGACTCGAAGTCGAGGACGCCGAGGTTGGTGACGACGCGCCGCACCTCGTGGAAGCGCGCGGCCTTGCCGACCTGGGCGGCCCGGTCGTACCCGATGCACGACACCATGTCGACGGCCGCCGTCAGCACGCGTGCGGAGTGCTTGGGGATCCAGTAGCTCGTGGTGTGGTTGATCGTGTTGCCCGGCCCGCCGCGCGAACCCAGCACCTGGCGCTTGGGCTTGGCCCAGTCGCCGATCGCCGAGATGTTGGCGTTGCCGTGCGCGTCGATCTGCACCGGGCCCATCATGACGTGGCGGCGCCCGGAGGCGAGCACGTCGAGGACCTGGCGGTACGGGATCCAGCCGACGGCCGCGAACTCGTCGGGCCTGGCGCCGAGTCGGTGGGTGCCCTCGAAGAACAGCGACTCGCCGTTGGAGAGCACGAGGTCGGGCTCGAAGGTCGCGCGGGCGAGGCGGGCGCCGATCGTCGGGACGGTGCCCATCGGCGAGCCGATGATCTCGCCGTCGCCGCGGAAGCACTCGGCGACCGCGACGACACAGATGTCCGCGCGCGTGATGTCGGTCAGCGTGTCCGTCACTTCGCACCCTCTTTCGCAATCAACGCAGCCTCACGGAACTTCGCGACCTCGGCCTGGTACGCGGCCTCGTCGGCGACCTTGAGGAAGCGCTCCTCGAACGCGGCCCACTGCTCGGGGTCGCCCGCCGCGGTGACGTACGCCTTCTGGAACGCCTCGTCGCGGCCGTACTCCGGCGGGCACTCGGTGAAGTGCGCGCCGTTGGGGGTCTCGACGACGCCGGCGGTCATGTAGCGGTGCAGGACCAGCGTGTGGAAGCAGCCGGCCTCCTTGAGCAGGTCCTCGCTGGGGACGACGCGCTCGGCGGAGACGTACGCCTTCTCGGCGGCCAGGCAGAACAGGTCGTCCATGAACTGGTCCGGCCCGGTCAGCGCGGCGTTGCCCTTCTCGTCCGCGACGTTGGCGTGCACGAGCGCGACGTCGAGGTTCAGGGCGGGCATCGCGACCAGTTCCTCGCCGTCCTCGTAGGGGGACGCGACCGTCTTCAGGTGCGGCGAGACCTTGAGGATGTCCGAGCCCAGGCCCGCGCGGGTGGGCAGGAACGGCAGGCGGTACGCGGCGGCGCGCAGGCCGCTGAGGAACATGCCCTCGTCGTACTCGACGGCCTCCACGAGCCCGTTCTCGCGCACGTGGCGGAAGTTGGGCTCCAGCGGGATCGAGTCGAGCGACACGAACGCGTACACGAGCTTCTTGGCCTTGCCGGCGCGCGCGAGCAGGCCGACGTCCGGACCGCCGTACGAGACGATCGTGAGGTCCTTGAGGTCGGACCGCAGGATGGCGCGGACCAGGGCCATCGGCTTGCGCCGCGAGCCCCAGCCGCCGATGCCGACGGTCATGCCGTCGGAGAGCTGGGCGACGACCTCGTCGGGCGTCATGCGCTTGTCAGCCACGTGGGTTTCCCTCTCCCCTACTTCGTGGTGTCCGCGTCGCGGCCCTCGACGAACGCGTCGCGCAGTTCGTCGGAGACGCCGGTCAGGTTCAGTTCGAAGGTGAAGCCCTGCTCGTAGCGGTACGAGCGCTTCACGTCGACCGGGTCGATGCCGTTGAGCGAGGCCTTCGCGGCGCGGATGACCGTCGGGGACTTCGCGGCGATGTTGCGCGCCACCTCGAAGGCGGTCTCGACGAGCTTGTCGCGGTCGACCAGCTTGTAGACCGAGCCGTACGCGTGCAGCTCGGACGCCGGGGCGTTCTCGCTCGTGTACACCATCTGCCGCATGCGGTGCTGCGGCACCAGGCGGGCCAGGTGGGTGGCCGCACCGAGCGCGCCGCGGTCGACCTCGGGGAGGCCGAAGAACGCGTCGTGGCTCGCGACGATGATGTCCGCGTTGCCGACCAGGCCGATGCCGCCGCCGACGCAGAAGCCGTGCACGGCCGCGATGACCGGGACCTCGCAGTCGTAGACCGCGGCGAACGCCTCGTAGCAGCCCTTGTTGGCGCCGACGAGCGCGTCGTGGCCGGTGGTGTTCTGCATCTCCTTGATGTCGACGCCGGCGTTGAAGCCGCGTCCTTCGGCGCGGAGCACGACGGCCCGCACCTGCGGGTCGCGGCTCGCGGCGCGCATCTTGTCGGCGAGCTCGAACCAGCCGGCGACGTCGAGGGCGTTGACCGGGGGTGCGTCGAGCACCACCTCGGCGATGCCTTCGCGCACCTCGTAGCGGATAGCCATGGCAATCGGATCCATTCGGCCGCGTTGTCCGACCGGAGGTGACGGCACCTGTACCGGCTGCCTCTGACGAGGCATCATGTCCGGTCTGTCCTGATTCGCCGGGGAGCCCGACTACCCAGAGTGTGGTACATCACCATCCGATCTGACTGATCGTCAGATTTCTGCCACCATAGTTGACTCTCGACGGACCGCGCCAGACGGGGCGGCCGTGGCCGACGACACCCCGCTCCACCTTCATTCCGCCTCATTCCGTTGTGGGAGACCGCCATGACATCAGCCGCCAACCCCCTGGACCTCACCGGTCGTGTCGTCCTCGTGACCGGGGGCGGCAAAGGCATCGGGAAGGCCATCACCGAGCGCTTCCTGACGGCGGGCGCCGACGTGGTGGTCTGCTCGCGGTCCGAGCCGGAGGAACTGCCGAGCGCGGGCGGGCGTACCGCGGTGTACCACCCGGCCGACGTACGCGACCCCGACACCGCGTTCGCGACCGTCGCGTTCATCGAGGAGCGGTTCGGCCGCCTCGACGTGCTCGTCAACAACGCGGGCGGCGCGCCCTTCACGGACGCCGCCACCGCCTCGCCGCGCTTCTCGAAGGCGATCATCGAGCTGAACCTGCTCGGCCCGCTCTATTTCGCCCAGGCGGCACACCGCCTGATGGTGTCTCAGGCCGGATTGGACGGTGCGCCGGGCGGCGGCTCGATCGTCAATATCAGCAGTGTGAGCGGCGTGCGCCCCTCCCCCGGAACCGCCGCCTATGGCGCGGCCAAAGCGGGCATGAACTCGCTGACCAAAACGCTCGCGGTCGAATGGGCCCCGAAGATCCGGATGAACTCGATCATCGTCGGCCTGGTCAGGACCGAGCAGGCCCACCTGCACTACGGCGACGACGAGGGCATCGCGGCGGTCGGTGCGACGATTCCGCTCGGCCGAATGGCTGAACCTGACGACGTGGCAGATGCCTGTCTTTTCCTCGCGTCGCCGATGGCCGGATACGTCAGCGGAGCAGAAATCCTGCTGCACGGCGGCGGAGAAATGCCCGCCTACCTCCGCGCCGCGAACAGCGAGTCCGATCATGCGCCCGTAAACTGACGGCATGACAGGACAAGTTCGCACCGTCGACGGCCGCGTCGCCGGGCGACGCGGCCAGGCGACCCGGCAGAAATTGCTGGACTGCCTGCGCGAGATGCTCGACACGTCGCCGTACCGGGACGTCAAGGTCATCGACGTCGCCCGGATGGCAGGCACCTCGCCGGCCACCTTCTACCAGTACTTCCAGGACGTCGAGAGCGCGATCCTCGAGATCGCGAACGACATGGCCAAGGACGGCCAGCGCCTCAAGGCGCTGACCGAGGATCAGGGCTGGACCGGCAAGGGCGGGTACGCCGCCGCCGAGGCCCTGGTCGACGGCTTCCTGGAGTTCTGGCGGGAGTACGAGCCGATCCTCCGCGTCGTGGACCTGGCGTCCGCCGAGGGCGACAAGCGGTTCTACAAGGTCCGGCAGTCCATCCTCACCGCGGTGACCACCGGCCTCACCGAGGCCATCGAAGAGGTCCAGGCCAAGGGCAAGACGGGCGACGAGGTCGCTCCGAACGCCATGGCCGGCACGCTCGTCGCCATGCTGGCGGCCGTCTCCGGCCACCAGAAGGGCTTCGAGACCTGGAAGATCAAGATGAAGGACGTGCGTCCCGCACTGTCCACCCTCGTCTTCATGGGTATCACCGGCAAGAAGCCGCCGCGCTGACGCCCCGCCCCGGTCGGCTCCCCTCCAAAGGGAGCACCCTCCGACCGGGGCGAAGCCACAGCCCCCGGCCCGAGAGTTCGGCGCAGCGGTTCGGCAGAGTTCTTCGAGCGGACGTACGCACAGGTACGTCCGCTACTTGCGCGCGCCCGCGAACCGGTGGCGGGCACAGCGGTGCCGGGTCACGCGCCCCGGCTCGCTCCCCCGGGGTCACGCCGCGACCGCCGACGCCGTGCGTACGAGTTCCGGCAGGGTGCCCGCGAAGTCGCCGAGCAGGTTGAGTGCGACCACCCACGCGTCGGCGCTGCCGCCGAGTGCGGGCCGGGTCAGCTCCGCGACCGCGAGCACCACGCCGCGGTCGAGTCCGATGTCGGGCTCGTCGTCGTAGGCCCGAGCCTCAAGGAGGCTGAGCGCGACCGCCACGGGGTCGCCTTCGCGCAGGAGCGTGCGTACGTCCAGCCGGCCCGCCGTGTAGTCGCGGCCCACCCGGGCGGCGGCGGAGTCGTCGGCCAGGCGGTCGAGCCCGTCCGGCCCTCCCTTGCGCACCGCGAGTGCGGGCCCCGCGGTGGACGTGAGAGCGCCGGCCGATCCGAGCGGAGGGAGCACCTCCGGGCACCCGATCTGGCGGGCGAGCGCGGCCCGGACGAAATCCGGCAGCGGTTCGCGGCGCTGGACATCGAGGACGAACTCCCAGTCGACCGGGTCGCGCGGGGCGTGCAGTTGGGCGACCGCCTCGTCCACCGACCGGCACCGGCGCAGGCGTTCCAGGAGCACCGGAAGACTGCTCTCGTACGCCAGTGCGCGGCCCAGACTCGCCGGGGCGAACGGGTCGGCCAGCGCGTCGCGCACCGGCGCCGACAGGTCGCCGCGCACCAGGTCGCGGACGTCGCGCAGCGCCCGCCACGCCGGTTCGCGCCCGACGGTCCACAGCAGACCCAGGCACCCGCGCAGCACGACCGCCGGGCAGAGCGGCAGGAACTCGCTGTCGACCATGCGCAACACCGCGGAGAGGATCTTCGGGTCCTCCGACTCGACCGCGACCGAAGCACGCCGGACCATGTCCAGCCGCATGGCGTCGTTGCGGGCGAAGCCGCCGGGCAGGACGTCGGCGTCCGGGACGAACGGCAGGACGCGCAGCATCGCCTCGCGGGGTGCGGACGGGTTGCCGAACAGCCCGGCGGCCAACTGGGGTTCGTCCGGCGTCGCGGCGAGCGCCGCGAGGTCGTCCGGGGAGACGGCGGGGTTCTCGGCCAGCACCGCGCGGTCCTCGGCGGTGCCGTGCGCGAGGGCGTACGCGACGAGCCCGGGGGCGGCTCCGTCGTCGAGCAGGTCGTCGCGTACCTCGGCGGTCAGCCGCGTGAGGATCGGCAGGTGCAGCTCGGCCGGGGCCGAAGCCAGCAGCAGCGCATGCGGGTTCGTGAGGCTCACGGCATCGCCCCGCCATCGGGGGCCGCGTCGCGCGGGAGGCCGAAGGAGGTCACGCCCTTATGGAACCACCGGTTCGCCCGGTCAGGGAGAAGTGATCGTACGGGCGGAGGCGAGGAGTTCGGGAACGATGCCGGTGAAGTCGCGGAGGAGGGACAGCGCGACGGGCCACGCCCCAGTGTCGGTGCCGGTGCCGGTGCCGAGCGACCGAGCCGGCGGCTGGACGTCGGCGGGGGCGGAGTCGACGAGCAGCGCGTACGGGTTCACGGCTCCCTTGGCTTGATCACATGGGGGCGGCGAGAACCTGGGTCCAGAGCATGCCGCGCGGTCCGGTGGCGGTGCCCACACCCATCTGGGTCAGATCGCAGTCGAGCATGTTCTTCCGGTGGACGCTGCTGTCCATCCAGGTCGTGACGGCCGAAGGGGCGGCGGTCGGGCCTTGGTTCAGGTTCTCCGCCCACGCCGACCAGCGGTATCCGGCGGCGGTGATGCGGTCGCCCGGGCCCGTGCCGTCGGGTGCCTGATGGTCGAAGTAGCGGCGGGCGGCCATGTCCTGGGCGTGCTTCTGGGCCGCGCTGTGCAGCTTGGGGTCGAGCCGCACCGCACCGCAACCGGCCTTCGCGCGCTCGACGTTCACCAGGTCGAGGACCTGCTGTTCGAGGCTGGGCACGGTACGCGTCGGACTCGGCGGCGGCGGGGCGGACGTCGTCGGCGGCGGCGCGGCCGCACTCGGCTCCGCCGACGGCGGCGGTGTGGGGGCCGGTGCGGGGACGGAGGCGGGCGGAGCCGGGACGGACGCCGGGGCGACGGCGTCGGGTGACCCTCCGTCAGGACGCAGCAACAGCACGGCGAGGACGGCCAGCACCGCGACGACCGCGGTGCCGAGGGTCAGCGGCCCGAGGTGGGAAGTGAGGGCGGAGGGACCGGAGGCATCCGGCGGCGTTGTCCCGGTGGGCTCGCTCCCGGCCCCCGGGACATGCGTCTGCGCCTGCGCCGCGTCACCGGCTGCGGACGGATCCGCCGCCGGGTCGACCGCTGCCGAGCCCGGATCGTTCTGCGGGACGCCGGTGCCGTCCACGGCGTTCGCACTCTGATTCGCACTCGCACTCGCACTCGCGGGGTCGAGGGGCGGCGCGTCCCCCGCGGCGGCGTGCCCGTACGGCATCGGCACCACCAACGGCACGCCGGCCAGCAGGCGTTCGGCGGGCACCAGGCCCTTCCCGTACGCGGCGCAGGTGTCGCACTCGCGCACATGCCGGGCGATCCGCTTGCGCCACAGGCCGGACGGCTTGCCGTCCCAGGCCGTCAGCACATCCTCCAGTTCGGCGCAGCGCGGGTCCGCCGCGAGCGCGCGTACGACCCCACGCGCGATCTCCAGCTGCGCCTTCATCCGCTGCACGCGTACGGCCGCGTGCTGCGCGCTCAGGCCCAGGGACTCGGCGAGTTCGGCGCGGGTGAGGTCGCCCGCCGCCTCCAGCCACCACAGCGCCAGGAGCGACCGGTCGTCCTCGTCAAGCCACCGGGTCGCCTCCGCGACCTCGCGCCGCTGCCCGGACAGACCGAGGCGCAGGATGGTCACGCCCACGAAGTCGGCGTGCGGGTCCGGGACCTCGCGGGCCGCGTCCAGATCCGCGACGGCCTGCTTCTCGCGCGCGGCGGCGCGGTCGCGCACCTGGTTCATCGCGATGGCCACGAGCCAGGAGCGGAAGCGCGCGGGGTCGCGCAGGTCGCCGAGCCCGTCGACGACGCGCAGCAGCGTCTCCTGCACGACGTCGTCGACGTCGGCGTGGCCGTCGAGTGCGCGTCCGACCACGTTGTAGACGAGGGGAAGGCACGCGGTGATCAGTGCGTCGCGGGCTTCGACGTCGCCCGCCCGGGCGGCGGCGGCCAGCGCCGTCACGTCGGGTATCTGAGCGCGCATCTGCCTTCCTACCTGTCCTTTCCGGCGCCGCCGCGGCTCCGGGGTCCCCGGAGGCAGCCCAGCCAACAGCAATTCGGGAGCCCCGTCACCTCGCGCGGCCGCCGGTCTCCCGTAGGGGACGCCCGGCGACCCGGGCCGGGGTCAACGCGATGCCGCGAAGTTCTGCGTCCACCACGGACCGCCCGACGCGATGTGCACGCCGACGCCGAGGTCCTTGAAGCTGCAGTTCAGGATGTTCGCGCGGTGGCCGGGGCTGTTCATCCACGCTTCCATGACCGACTCGGGGGTCTGCTGGCCGCGGGCGATGTTCTCGCCCCAGGTGCTCCACGAGTACCCGGCGGCCGTGATGCGGTCGCCGGCGCTGCGGCCGTCCTGCCCGGTGTGCGAGAAGTAGTCGCGCGCCGCCATGTCCTGGCTGTGGCCGAGGGCGGCGGCCTTGAGCTCCGGGTCCTCGGACAGCGGGCCGCAGCCGTTCTTCGCACGCTCGACGTTGGCGAGGCGTACGACCTCGCTCGCGTACTGGTCGGCCTTGCTGCCGCTCGGCGCCGCGGTGCTCGGCGGACGCGTCGACGACGGCGGACGCGAGGGCGCGGTGGTCGAGGGCTTCGCACTCGTCGGCGGCTTCGACGTCGAGGGGGACGGACTCGGCGGGGCGGAGGACGGCGGCGGGGACGCCGCCGGGGGCCCGGACGAGGAAGTGGACGCGGGGCCCGGCCCGGCGGAGCCGGACCCCGCGTCTGGACCGGGGACCGGGCGTGCGCCGTCCTCACCGGCGGCGAACCTGCCGGGATCGGCGGCCGGGTCCCCGGAAGCGTCGGTCGCGGATATTCGCGGAGAGGTCGGGGTGTCGCCCGCGGTGTCGCGCCCGGCTCCCCCGCCGCCGCCCAACCCGTTCAGCACGCCGACGACCACGGCGGCGGCCACCACGAGCGCGGCGACGAGCGCGAAAGGTCCGCTGCGGCGTGGCTTGCGGCGGTGTCCCCCGGCCCGCCGCCGACTGTGCCGCGAGCCACCGGCCTTGTGCCGCCCTCCCCGCGAAGACCCCGCAGCCCCAGACCTGTTGCCCACGCGCCGCCCTCTCCCGATCCGTACACCCCGCAGCGGGGCCGACACTAAAGGAGACGCATTCAAGCCACCGGGATAACAGGAATCTGACCGGCCCCATCCACCCCCGGCAACCCGGTCCCCCGGACCGGCGCGCACCCCCGCGGCCGAAGGCCGTCGGTAGGCGACGGAACGCCCCGGTGATCGACGAACGGAGCGAAGGGCAGCCGAAGGCCGCCGGGAGTGGCGGTACACCCCGTGTGATCGACGAGCACAGCGAGGAGAGCGGCCGGAGGCCGCCAAGCAGACTTTCCCGCGCCGGAGAGAGCGCGGGGGGCACCTCCCGGCCGAAGCCTGGAGGGAGATGGGAGGTGAAGACACGTCTGCGGTCGAAGTACGAATTGCATGGTGGCGCGAGGAACGAGCGCAGCAACGTCGGGTGCGACGGTCCGGACTACTTGACCTCTACGAGGCTTTCCTGCGCGAGAACCGGCCGCAGGACACCCGGGTGCCGTTCTCGCCGGTGACCATCCTCCTGCCGAACGCACCGGACAAGGAAAGCTACGTGCCGGACATGTGCGTAATCGACCGTGCGGCTGTGGACACCCACTCGGAGTGGAAGTTCCCAGCCGATGCGGTGCACCTCGTGGTCGAGGTGGTCTCCGCCGGCCGGGAGAGCCAGGTCAACGACCGTCTCGTCAAGCCGGGTGGCTACGCTTCGGGGCCCGTCCCGCTGTACCTGCTCATCGACCCGCTCCGCCGGGAGGTCACGTTGTTCTCCGATCCGAAGAACAACGCGTACCAGACGTCGACCAAGGTCAAATACGGTGACGAGATCTCGTTTCCCGAGCCGTTCAAGGGCGTCCTCGACACCGCGATCTTCGACTGGTGGTCCTGCGGTCAGATCCCCGCGAGGGCGGCGATGCGTTCCCGCTGGTGGGTGCGGTCGCCGAAGAGCAGGGCGGACGTGGTGGCGCGCTTGAGGTAGAGGTGCGCGTCGTGCTCCCACGTGAACCCGACGCCGCCGTGGAGCTGGATGGTCTCCTCCGCGATCGCGCGGTACGCGGCCGTGGCCGTGGTCATGGCGAGCGGTGCCATCACCGGGAGTTCGCCCGCGCCGGGGGCGTCGGGGTCGACGTCCAGGCCCGCGGCCTCCGCCTCGGTGGCGGCCCACGCGGCGTAGTACAGCGCCGAACGGGACGTCTCCAGCTGCACGTACATGTCCGCGCAGCGGTGCTTCAGGGCCTGGAAGGATCCGATCGCGCGGCCGAACTGCACGCGGATCTTGGAGTATTCGACGGTCATGTCGAGGCACCGGGCCGCCCCGCCGACCGACTCCGCGGCGACCGCGATCTCGGTGAGCTGGCGTACCCGCTCCAGGACGGCCGCGGTGTCGGCGCCCGGGGTGCCGAGCAGGCGCGCGGGGGTGTTGTCGAAGTCCAGGCGGGCCTGGTGGCGGGTCTGGTCGAGCACCGGGAGCTGAGTGCGCGTCAGGCCGGCCGCGTCGCCGGCCACGGCGAACAGGGCCACCTGGCCGTCGAGCCGGGCCGCGACCAGGACGAGGTCGGCGGCCACGCCGTCGAGGACATGGGTCTTGACGCCGTCGAGGCGGTGTTCGCCGGACGGGGTCGCGGTCGCGGTGAGGGAGACCTCGGAGACGTCGCGGCTGCCCGGCTCGGCCAGGGCGAGGGTCGCCAGGGTCGTGCCCTCGGCGATGCCCGGCAGGATTTCGGCGCACGCGGCCTCGTCGCCGCTGTGCAGTACGGCCGACGCGGCCATGACGCTCGACGCCAGGAACGGCGACGGGAAGAGCGTGCGGCCCATCTCCTCCAGGGCGATGACGACCTCGGCGAAGGTGAGCCCGACGCCGCCGTACTCCTCGGGGATGCCGAGGCCGGCCAAGCCGGTCTGCCCGCAAAGGCGGCGCCACACCTTGGGGTCGAAGCCGTGTTCGGTGACCATCGCGGCACGGACCGCCGGGGAGTCGCTCTGCTTGTCGAGTGCGTCTCGGAGAGCCCTGCGGATCTCCTGCTGCTCCTCGCTGAACTCGACGTCCATTGCCCTGCTCCCTGACGATTCCGGACTACGTGATGCGACCGGCCCCATTGCCGGTGCTGCGGCCCGCCCTCCAGTATCTGACACACCGTCATATCATGCGAACATCGCCTTCATCACACCTCGGACCCGTGGTGCGCGAACCCATTTCCATGCTGTCCTCGAAGGGGAAGCCTGGCAGGAGGAGTCCTGATGACCGTTGTCGCCGCAGTGCTGCGGGACGCCGCCCGACGCTTTCCCGAGCGCAGGGCCCTGGTCCAGGGCGATATCGCCTTCACTTATGCGGGCCTGGACGCGCTGACCGATCAGGTCGCGGCCGGGCTCGCCGAGCGCGGCGTTCGGTCGGGGGACCTCGCCGCGTTGGTGCTGCCCTCGGGACCGGAGTACGTGGTGGCATACCTGGCTCTGGCGCGCCTCGGCGCGGTGACGACGGGGGTCGGCCCCCGCTACACCGCCGACGAACGGGCCCGCGTGCTCGCGCAGGCGAAGCCGGAGCTGGTCATCGCGACCGAAGAACTGGCCGAAGGCGTCCCGTCGGGGCCCGAGGTGCTGCTCTGCGAGCCCGCCAAGCGCGCGTACGACGTGCTCGCGGACCTGCGCGTCGACGCGATCCCGCCGACGCCGCGCGTCAGCGGCGCCGACGACCCGGACCTGCCCGAGACGGTCGTCTTCACGTCGGGCACCACCGGCACGCCCAAGGGCGCGCTGTTCACGTCGCGGCAGATCGCCGCGATCACCGAGATGGACACCGGCGGCCGGTGGGGCGAGGGCGGACCGCAGCTCGTCGCGACCGGTCTGCCGCACGTCGGGTTCATGGCGAAGCTCGCCGGATACCTCAAGCTCGGCGCGACCATGCACGTGCTCGGCCGCTGGCGGGCCGAGGACGCGCTGCGCATCGTCGCGCGCGAGCGGATCCCCTACATCGGCGGCGTCGCGGCGCAGGTGTCGCTGCTGCTGCGCCGCCCGGAGTTCGACTCGTACGACTTCTCCTGCGTCAAGGGCCTGATCGTCGGGGCGGGGCCGTCCCCCGCGCCCGTCGTGCGCGAGGCGCGCGAGCGCTTCGGGGCCGGCTACTCGATCCGGTACTCCATGACCGAGTCGGGCGGCCTGGGCACGCTGACCTCGTTCGACGCACCGGACGAGGAGGCCCTGCACACGGTCGGGAGGCCGCGGCCCGGTACCGAGCTGGAGATCCGCGATCCGGAGACCGGCAAGGCGCTGGAGCGGGGCGAGGCCGGCCAGATCTGCCTGCGGGCGGCGTCCGTGATGGCCGGGTACTGGCGGAACCCCGAGGACACCGCGAAGGCGCTGGACGCCCAGGGCTGGCTGCGCACCGGTGACCTGGGCCTGATCGACGACCGGGGATGCCTCCGGATCACCGGCCGCATCTCGGACATGTACATCCGCGGCGGCTACAACGTCTTCCCCCTGGAAGTCGAGTCCGTCCTGCTCGCCCATCCCGGCGTCGCCTCCGTCGCGGTCACCCCGCGGCCGAGCGACGTGATGGGCGAGATCGGGGTGGCGGTCGTGGTGCCGAGGGCGGACGCCCCGACCCCGACGCTCGAGGAGCTCCGCGCGTTCGCGGCGCCGAGACTGGCGGCGTACAAGCTCCCCGAGGCGCTGCGGATCGTGGACGAGCTGCCGCTCACCGGAATGGACAAAGTGGACCGCAAGGCGCTCGCCGACCGGGAGCGGTCGGACCGGGCCGGGGGGTCGGCGGTACTCCGTACCTGAAACAGCCGTTTGAGTGCCGTGGGGACGGCCGAACACGCTGCGTGACCGTTCGACGAAACAACCGCTACTCAGGGGAGACCCCCATTGACCGGCGGCTTCATCGAAAAATATTGACCAAGTCACCAGAAATCCCCATGATCGGACAGATATGCGCGACCACGGGGTGATGAGACGGTAGACAGTCCTGACGTCCCATCAGCAAGCTAACTGACTGACCGTCAGGTCAAGTGATTCACTGATGGATCGAAAGACGAGGGACGGGCCAGATGCTTCGTGACAGCAGGGAACAGCACGCTCCGGGACACGCCCGTACCGGTTCCGTGGGCTCCAGCTCAGTCGACCAGCCCCTCCCGGTCGACGTCACCGGCAGGCCGCTGCAACTGCGGCCCGCAGAACTCGACCGGTTCTTCCGGCCGCGCACCGTCGCCGTCATCGGCGCCTCGGACACCGAGGGACGGCCCGGAGCCCGCATCACCGCGCAACTGCGGGCGTGGTCCGACCGTGTGGGCGCGCGGATGTTCCCGGTCAACCCCAAGCACGCCGAGATCGGCGGACAGGTGTGCCACCCCGACATCGCGTCGGTCCCCGAGGTCGTCGACCTCGCGGTGATCCTGGTGGGCGATCCGCAGGAGGTGCTGGCCGACCTCGCCGCGGCCGGGGTCTCCTTCGCCGTCGTCTTCGCGGCCGGGTTCGCCGAGCAGGGCGAGGCCGGTGCCGAGGCGCAGCGCCGGCTCGCCGAACTCACCGACGGAGGCCCGCTGCGCCTCCTGGGACCGAACACCAACCTCAACGCCTTCGAGGAGTTCCGCGAGGACCTCGAAGGCCAGTCGATCGCCCTCATCACCCAGAGCGGGCACCAGGGCCGCCCGGTGTTCGCCGCGCAGGACATCGGCATCCGGGTCTCGCACTGGGCACCGGTGGGCAACGAAGCCGACCTGGAGACCGCCGACTTCATCCGGTACTTCGCCGATCAGCCCGAAGTCGGCGTGATCGCCGCCTACATCGAGGGCTTCAAGGACGGGCGCACCTTCGCGCTGGCCGCCGACTACGCGGCCCAGCAGCGCAAGCCGATCGTCATGGTCAAGGTCGGGCGTACGGAGACCGGCGCCAAGATGGCCGCGTCGCACACCGGCAAGCTGACCGGTCAGGACCGCGTCGCCTCCGCGG
This sequence comes from Streptodolium elevatio, assembly GCF_040649515.1. Taxonomy (GTDB): domain Bacteria; phylum Actinomycetota; class Actinomycetes; order Streptomycetales; family Streptomycetaceae; genus Yinghuangia; species Yinghuangia elevatio. The sequence goes on along the minus strand of NZ_JBEZFP010000073.1, from coordinate 5,222 downwards.
TGTTCCGCCAGTTCGGCGTCACCCGGGTCGACGGACTCGACGAACTCATCGACACCTCACAGCTGTTCGCACGGGCCTCGCGCCCCAAGGCGGACGGTGTGTGCGTGTACTCCATCTCGGGCGGCACCGGCGCGCACATGGCCGACCTGGCCTCCGCGCAGGGCCTGAACCTGCCGCAACTCACAGCCGGGACACAGCAGTCGCTGCGCGAGTGGATCCCCGGCTACCTCACCATCTCCAATCCCGTCGACAACGGCGGGCACCCTGCCGGCGACGAACGCGGCCGGAAGATCATCGACGCGATCCTCGCCGACCCCGACGTCGGCGTGCTCGTCTGTCCGATCACCGGCGCCTTCCCGCCCATGAGCGACAAGCTCGCGCAGGACCTGGTCGACGCGGCGGAGGCGACGGACAAGGTCGTGTGTGTGGTCTGGGGCTCGCCGGTGGGCGACGAGTCGGCGTACCGCGACATCCTGCTCAAATCCAACCGGATCGTCGTCTTCCGCACGTTCGGCAACTGCGTGACCGCCCTGCGTGCCTACTTCGACTACCACCGCTTCCGCGACAACTACGACTCGCCCTTCGAGGACGTCGCCCGGACCGCCTCCCCGGCGGCGGGCAAGGCGCGGCGCCTGCTGACCCCCGGCAAGCCGCTGTCGGAGCACTCCGCGAAGCAGCTGCTGCGCACGTACGGCATACGCGTGCCGCGCGAGCAGCTGGTCACGTCCGCCGCGGCGGCGGTACGCGCGGCCGGGCTCATCGGCTACCCCGTGGTGATGAAGGCGTGCGCGCCGCAACTGCCGCACAAGAGCGACCTCGGGCTGGTCAAGCTGGGACTGCGCTCGGCCAGCCAGGTGCGCGACGCGTACCGCGAGATCGTGGACGCCGCCCGCGACAACGGCGCCGGACGGCTCGAAGGCGTGCTGGTGTGCCAACAGGTCGACAAGGGCGTCGAGATGGTCGTGGGCATATCCCACGACGAGCTCTTCGGGCCCACCGTCACCGTCGGCCTCGGCGGCATCTTCGTCGAGGTGTTCGACGACATCGCCATCGGCGTACCGCCGTTCGGCCCGGTCGAGGTACGCCGCATGCTCGGCGAACTGCGGGGCCTCAAGTGCCTCCAGGGCATGCGCGGCCAACCGCCGGCCGACCTGGACGCCCTGGTCGACGTGGTCATGCGGGTCCAGCGCATGGCCCTCGAACTGGGCGACGACCTCGCCGAACTCGACATCAACCCGCTCATGGTGATGCCGCGCGGCGGTGGCACGGTGGCGCTCGACGCCCTCGCCATCCCGCGATGACATCCCCCGATGATCGTTCCCGGGACCGGCGTTCCGCCGGTCCCGCCGACCTGTCACCCGACCGACCGGGCCGACCCGACGGCGTCGGCCCGACCGAGCCGATCCGACCGCGCTGATCCGACCGCGCTGGTCCGCCCGCAGGACAGCGACCGCCGAAGTACCCGAGAGGAACCCCGCCAGGCATGAGCACCACTCCTGAGACCGAGCCCGAGCTGCTCCACCGCGTCGAGAACGGCGTCCTGTGGATCACGCTCAACCGCCCCAAGGCGAGCAACGCCATCACCTGGGACCAGCGCGAGCTGATCATCACGCTGCTGGGCGAGGCGTCGGCGAACGAGGCGGTACGCGCGGTCGTGCTCGGCGCGGCGGGCGAGAAGCACTTCTGCACCGGCATGGACCTGCGCAGCTCGCCCGGGACCAAGTCGCTGCTGGCCGAGGCGGCCCCGGCCGAGGACGGCGCGCCGAAGCCGCCCGCCCGACCGACCGGGTACGCCTCGCGCATGATGAAGAACGGCGTCCTGCGGCTGACCACGGCCGTCCTGGAGTGCGAGAAGCCGGTGATCGCGGCGATCAACGGCACGACCGCGGGCTACGGCATGAGCCTCGCGCTCGCGTGCGACCTGGTGATCGCGGCGGACACCGCGCGGTTCATCCAGATCTTCACGCGCCGCGGGCTGATCCCGGACGGCGGCAGCGCGTACCTGCTGCCGCGCCTGGTCGGCCCGCAGAAGGCCAAGGAGCTGATGTTCTTCGGGGACGACCTGCCGGCCGCCGAGGCGCTGCGCATCGGCGTGGTCAACAAGGTCGTCGCGGCCGACGAGCTGGAGGCCACCGTCCGGGAGTGGGCCGAGCGGCTCGCCACCGGTCCGACGCGGGCCCTGGCCATCACCAAGCGCCTGGTCAACCGCTCGCTGGACAGCGACCGGGCGACGTCGTTCGGGGAGGAGGCGGACTCCGTCGAGCTGAACATGACGACCCGGGACGCCAACGAAGGTGTGGCGAGCCTGATGGAGCGCCGCAAGCCCGAGTACTACGGCTGGTGACGGCCGACCGCGTCGCCGAGGTGCTGCCGGAAGCCCTGGCGGCCCTTCGGCGACGCGGTATTCCCTTGCTCGACAAGCCAACTGACTCTGCGTCAGATGTGACGCACGCCCTGTCTGCTTTTGATTGACGCAAGGTTTTTCGCTGCCATAGCGTCGCAGGCGCCGCCAGACAAAACCCGTCGGCAGACAAACCCCGTCGGCTTCTGCCGCACCCGACGACTTCTGCGAGGACCAAATGGGCCAGCTCGACGCTCCCGCCGTCGACCCCGCCGCATTCCGGCACGTGCTCGGCCACTTCTGCAGCGGCGTCACCATCATCACCGCGCTGGACGGCGAGACGCCGGTCGGGTTCGCCTGCCAGTCCTTCGCGTCCCTGTCGATCGACCCGCCGCTGGTGACCTTCTTCGTCGCGAAGACGTCGACCACCTGGCCGCGCATCCAGCCGGGCGCGAAGTTCTGCGTCAACGTGCTGGCCGACGACCAGGAGCAACTGTGCCGCGGGTTCGCGGTGAGCGGCGCCGACAAATTCGCGGGTGTCGACCACAAGCCCGCTCCGGTGACCGGGTCGCCGCTGCTGGAGGGCACGCTGGCGTACATCGACTGCACGCTGGAGCAGGTTGTGGACGGCGGCGACCACGAGATCGTGATCGGCCGCGTGCAGGCCCTCGACGTGGCCCGCGAGGACGCCGGGCCGCTGCTTTTCTACCGCGGCAAGTTCGGGCACCCCGCCCAGAACGCCTGAAAAGGGGCCGATAGGCTCTCCCCGAACCCGTAGGCCCCGGACGCGCACGACGCTCCGGGGCCTATGCGTATTTGCGGCACGCCTGCCCGGGAGCCCGCGCACCCGACGACCTCGCGACACGGCGGCAGGCGACGGCGGCAGGCGCAACGGCGGATGCGGGCCGGACGACGGCGGGAAACATGCGGAGAGGCCGGTACGGGCGCCTGCGGGGCGCGTACCGGCCTCTCCGGGTGTCTCCGGGCTCAGGGGCGCGGGCTGGTCACCGCGGCTCCTGAAAGGGCGTCAGAACGCCCTGTGCGCTCGGAAGCCGAGGGCGCTCAGAAGACGAAGACGCCGCGGGCGACCTTGCCCGCCTCGGCGTCCTCCACCGCGTGGTGGAAGTCGTCGAGCGCGTACGTCTGGGTCACCAGCTCGTCGAGCTTGAGGGCACCGGTGCCGTACAGGTCCGCGTAGCGCGCGATGTCGTACTGCGGACGCGACGAGCCGTACCGGCAACCCATGATCGACTTGTCCAGGAACATCGACGACACATGGAACGACGCCTCCGCGTCGGACGGCGCGACGCCCAGGATGACCGCCTGGCCGGCGCGGCCCAGCATGTCGATGGCGTTCCGGATCACCGCGACGTGGCCCACGCACTCGAACGCGTGGTCGACGCCGTCGGGCACGATCTCCTTGACCGCGGCGACGGAGTTCTCGACGGCCTTGGCGTCCACGAAGTCGGTCGCGCCGAACTCGCGGGCGACGGCCTCCTTGGCCGGATTGGCGTCCACCGCGACGATGCGGACCGCGCCGGCGAGCTTGGCCGCCTGGATCACGTTCAGGCCGATGCCGCCGGTGCCGATGACCGCGACGGTGTCGCCCGGCTGCACCTTCGCCCGGTTGAGGACCGCGCCGACGCCGGTCAGCACGCCGCAGCCGATGAGCGCGGCCGAGGCCAGCGGGATCGACTCGGGGATCTTGACCGCCTGCACGCCCTTGACCACGATCTTCTCGGCGAAGACCGACAGGCCGGCGAAGTTGTAGACGGGCTTGCCGTCGCGCGTGAAGGGCTGGTTGAGCTGGCCGAAGCTCTTGGCGCACATGGTCGGGCGGCCGCGGTCGCACTCGCGGCAGGTGCCGCACGCGGCCAGCGTGGACAGCGCCACGTGGTCGCCGGGCTTGACGTGCGTGACGAGTTCGCCGACCGCCTCGACGGTGCCGGCGCCCTCGTGGCCCAGCACGACCGGCGGCGGGAACGGGATGGTGCCGTTGATGACACTGATGTCGCTGTGGCACAGACCGGCGGCGCCGATCTTCACCAGGACCTCGTTGGGCCCCGGGTCCCGGACCTCGAGGTCGTCGACCACCAGGGCCTCTTTGCCGTCGAACAGAACGCCTTTCACAGGCTTCTCCTCCGTGGGTGGCTGATCACCGTCGTGCGGACCGGTTTCGACGGCGGTCCGGCGAGTGTCGGTCTCAAACCTAGCGGTCATCTGACGATGAGTCAGCCTGTTGTGACAGTGCTCATGGTGCAGATCCGGGTGGTGCGGGACGGCGTCCGCACCTCAGGAGCGGCGGCCGGGCTCCGGGGGCAGGTGGTTCACCTCGTCGACGATGCCGCTGCCGAGGTCCGGGGCCATGCCGCGGGCCGGGCAGTCGGCGTACGTGACCTCGCGGCGCAGCAGCCGGAACTCGGTGGCACCGCCCAGGCTGCCGGACAGCACGAGCGAGCGCGGGCTGACCGCGATGTCGAGCGTGAAGGGCGGGTCGTCACGCCACTCCAGGTCGTCCCATTCGATCGCGTCGCGTTCGGCGGTGAGGCCGAACGCGCACCATATGTCCAGGACTTCGACGCCGCAGGGCCCCGTCGGGCGCCAGCGGAAGCCGACCACCTCGATGCCTCCGGCGGCGGTGGTCCACTCGGTCCACCCCATGCCGTTGGCCAGGAAGGCCAGTTGGGTCGTCGTCTCGGTGGCCCGCGCGTCGAGGGAGATGCCCCGCCACAGGGCCACGAGCGGGTCGACATGTGGGTCGGTCATGGCCACATCTTGGCGCAGGACGCGCGGCAAGGCGCCGAGTTGACCGAGGGCCGCCGGTGCCTCGAACGCCTGTGCCGTCTCCGGCGGGCCGCGCGGCCCGCCGGAGACGGGCGGG
>NZ_JBEZFP010000072.1:0-45709 GCF_040649515.1 Streptodolium elevatio | reverse complement strand
GGCCACCGGACGCGCCGGAACACGCCTTCGATCCGCTTCCTCGGCCGCGGACGGGACCCCGACCGCCGCCCGGCGGCCCGGACCGACCAGCGCGCTCGTCACACGAGGATCACCGTTTTGCCCCGCGCCTTGCCCGCCCGGCTGCGCGCCACCGCGTCGGGCGCGTCCGCGAGCGGCACCTGCGCGCCGAGCCGTACGGTCGCGCGCCCGGCGTCCACCTCGGCCGCCAGCCGCGCCAACAACTCCGCGGACGGCGACACGACGAAGTTGACCCCCTCGACCCCGCGCCGTGCCAAGGCATCGGGATCGGCCGCACCGATCGTGCTGACCGCCACGCCGCCGTCGGCCACGAGTTCCGCGTACGCCGCGAACCGCTCGGGATCGGACGCCAGGTCGATCAGTGCGTCGACCCCCTCGGGATACGCCTCGCGCAGTTCGTCGACCGGCAGCCCGCTCCGCGCGTCGACGGTGTCCGCCGCGCCCAGTTCGCCCATCTCGTGCTCGCCCACGCCGCGCGTGACCGCGACCACGCGTACGTCGTGCGCCGCGGCAAGCTGCGTCACGAACGACCCGACCCCGCCGGCCGCGCCGACCAGGAGCAAAGTCTGCCCCGCGACGAGCCCGGCCGCGTCCAGCATGGACATGGCGGTCAGTCCGGCGGTCGGGAGCGCGGCGGCCAGTGGGAGGGGCAGCGATTCGGGCGCGGCCGCCAGCACACCGTCCTCGGCGGCGATGACGTACTCGGCGTAGGTGCCGTATGCCCCCACCGGCACGCGCTTGGGCTGCCCGAACACCGGGTCGCCCTCGGCGAACCGCGTCACCCCCGGCCCGAGCGCCGCGACCTTGCCGGCGAAGTCGACGCCGTAGATCAGCGGATACACCGCCTCGTCGGCCGTCTCGCCGCGCCGTGCCCGGTCCGCGAGCTTCCAGTCGAGCGGGTTCAGCCCCGCCGCGACCACCTTGATGAGCACCTCGCCCGGCCCGGGCTCGGGAACGGGCAGCCGCATGAGCTGGGGCTCGCCCGCGGGCTTCGCGACGGCAACCGCGCGCACTGTGTCCTCCAGACCGGAGGCCGTAACGAGTCGGCCCCCTGGCCCATGGTCACCGCGCGCCGAGGCATCGGCAACGGGAGAAAGCCGTACGGGTGAGGAGCCTGACTGGGCGTCACCAACTTCCTCGCGATACAGGTTCGCGCCGAGGGCGGGGCCGCGGTGCGAACCGGTGCTGCCGGCGTCGCCGGTGTTGCCGGAACGGGGAAGCCACCCTCGGGGTGGTCGGTCTGCCCTGGCGTTCAGGTCTTGGCCCGGGAGTGGGCGGGTGTTCGGGCTTGCGGCTTCTCGTGTCAGCCGAAGGTCGGTGGAGGTGCCCAGGCGAGGGCGCGCTCGCGTTCGCGGAGCAGGGCTTCCTCCGTGCCGTCGCCGGCGTCGTAGAGGGCGAGTGACGCCGCGAGCGCGGCGCGGTCGGTGTTGGCGGCTGCGCGGGCGGACTGCCTTACCCGGTCCGCGAGTTCGGTGTGCGGGACGACGTGGGTGACCAGGCCCGCACGCAGTGCCTCGGCGGCCGGGACGCGGCGTCCTGTCGCGGTCATCTCCTTGGCCAGGCGTACGCCCACCGCGCGCGGCAGCAGCGCCGACAGCCCCCAACGCGGCAGCACGCCGAGCCGGGCGTGCGTGTCGGCGAAGAACGCCTGCTCTGACGCGATGATCCAGTCGCAGCTGAGCGCCAGTTCCAGGCCACCCGACACGCACGCGCCGTTGACCGCGCCGATCACCGGCTTGCGGACGGCCCGCAGGGCGGCGCCCGGGTTGGTCGGGGGCAGTGCGGCACCGAGAGCCGCGATCTCCTTGATGTCCGCCCCGGCGCAGAAGACGGGGTCGACGGCGGCCAGGACCACGACCGCCACGTCGTCGTCCGCGTCCACCTGCGCGCACACCCGTTCGATCTGCTGCCGCATCGCCAGCGTGAGCGCGTTCTTCGCCTCGGGGCGCGCGATCGTGAGGGTCAGGACGCCGTCGTCGAGATCGGTGCGGAGGAGGTCGCCGTCGCTCCCGCCCGTGCCGGTCACCGGCCACCGTCCAGCCGTGCGTTGTCCCAGCTCAGCAGGCCGCCGTCGGGGCGGATCCGGAGGAGTGCGCGGGCCGCGTCGTACCGGGCGCGGGCGCTCTCGGGCATGTCGGGGCGCGGCGTACGGAAGTCCCGGTACTTCGCGTCGAACAGGGCGTCGACCCGCGCCCAGTCCGGCGCCGGCTCCAGGACCGCCCGCCCGGTGAACTGCACCGCCCGCAGCTCCGACCACTTCAGCCCGGACTCGACCAGGAACGACACCCGGTCGTCGCGCCGCGCCCGGCGGAACTTGTACGTCGAGGCCGCCCCCGCGATCCACACCTCGCGCCCGTCGACCACGAACCACACCGGCAGCGACACCGGGAAGCCGTCCGCCCGCAGCGACGTGAACACCCCCGTGTGCGACGACGCGAGGACGTCCCACGCCTCGTCGTCGGACAGCCTTACGCCCATCGCTCCTCCTCGCCCACGGTGGCCCGGGCCCACGCACAACGGCCCACGAGCGCCCCGGCACCTGAATCTGACGGTCTGTCAGCGGAGCGTAGGCGGGATGGGCCGCCTTCTCAATGAGTGATCATCAGCGCTCCCGCCTGCTACCCCCGATGGCGCAATCTGTGGGGTCGGCGACGTGGACGACGCCAGGCACACGCGCAAAGCTGGGCACGTGGCCCAACGCACTGTCGTCTTCCTGACCTACTCCGGCCTCCAGTCCCTGGACCTGGCCGGTCCCTTCGAGGTGATGGCCCATATCCCGGAGTACCGCTGCCTGGTCGCCGCACGGCACGCGGGCCCGGTCGTGTCGGAGAGCGGGCTGCCGATCCACGCGGCGTACGGCATCGACGACATCGACCCGGCCGACGTCGACACGCTCGTCGTGGTCGGCGGCGGAGGCGTCGACGCGGCGAGCCGCGACCCGGAACTCGTGGCGTGGGTACGCCAGGTCGCCGGGCACGCGCGACGGACCACATCCGTGTGCAGCGGCGTCTTCCTGCTGGCCGCGGCCGGCGTGCTGACCGGACGCACCGTCACGACGCACTGGAGCCGCGTCGCGCAGTTCCGGCAGGACCACCCGGACATCGCACTCGATCCCGACCCGATCTTCATCCACGACGGGCCCGTCTGGACGTCCGCGGGCGTCACATCCGGCATGGACCTCGCGCTCGCGCTGGTCGAGGACGACCTCGGCCGGGCACTCGCCCACCGCGTCGCCCAGCACCTTGTGCTCTACCTGCGCAGGCCCGGCAGCCAGTCGCAGTTCAGCGCACCCCTGTGGGCGGTGCGCCCCGCCACCGACCCCATCCGCGCCGCCACCGAGGCGGTCACCACCGACCCGGCCGCCCGCCACACGGTCGACACACTCGCCGAGCGCGCCGGGCTCAGCACCCGCCACTTCCAACGGCGCTTCACCGCCGAGTGCGGCGTCCCGCCGACCGTGTACGTCGAACAGGTCCGCGTCGAAGCCGCCCGCCGCGCCCTCGCGGAAGGCGACGATCCCGTCGACGCCGTCGCACGGCGCTGCGGCTTCGGCACCGCCGAGACCCTGCGCCGTACCTTCCACCGCCGCGTCGGCGTATCGCCGTCCGACTACCGCGACCGATTCCGGAGTACGAAAGGCCGACCATGACCACGTACGGACTGCTGCTGTTCGAAGGTGCCGAGGAACTGGACTTCGTCGGCCCCTGGGAGGTCTTCACGGTCTCCGCCATGCTGCGCGCGAACCAGGAACCCGCCACGCAGGACCGCGTCGTCGCCGTCGCCGAGTCCCTCGACCCGGTCCGCGCCGCCAAGGGCCTGCGCATCCTCCCCGACGCCACGACGGCCGACCACCCGCCGCTCGACGTCCTGCTCGTCCCCGGCGGCCAGGGCACCCGGCGCGAGGTCGAGAACCGCTCCCTCCTCGACTGGATCGCCAAGACCTCCGCCGCGGCCGAATGGACGACCGGCGTCTGCACCGGCTCCCTGCTCCTGCACGAGGCCGGCCCGGCAAAGGGCCGCCGGGTCGCCACGCACTGGAGCTTCGAGGACACCCTTGAGGCCCGCGGTGACATCACCGTGGTGCGCGACGCGCGCTACGTGGTCGACGGCACCCTGGTGACCTCGCAGGGTGTGTCGGCAGGCATCGACATGGCGCTGTGGCTCATCGGACGCCTGCACGGGCGCGACCACGCCCGGACCGTACGCCGCTACATCCAGTACGAGCCCGCCCCGCCCTACCTCGCCGACGAACCCGTGGTGTGACCGGGGTTCAGATGTCGTCGCGGGTGCCGCCGACGACGTAGGCCATACCGACGCCGCCGGGGGCGGTCTCGACGAAGCCGAACTTCTCGTAGAGGTACTTCGCGTCGCCGTCCGCGATCAGCGCGACGTGCGCGGACTGCGGTGCGCGGCGGCCCAGTTCGTCACTGATCGCCTGCATGATGCGCTTGCCGAGGCCGCGCCCCTGGTGGTCGGGAAGCACACAGATGTCCACGACGAGGAAGAAGAGCCCGCCGTCCCCGATCACGCGCCCCATGCCGATCGGTGCGCCGTCGTGGAAGACCGTCACCGCGTACCACGAGTTGGGCAGCCCGAGTTCGGACGCCTCCCGCGTCTTGGCGCTCAGCCCGGAGCCCGGCCGGAGCATCCGGTACGTCTCCACCGACGGCGTCTCGTCCCGGAACTCGTACGTCGCGCCGCCCACCCGCACGACATTTCCCGAAGCATGGTCCATCCGCCGGAGTCTAGAGCCCGTCCGGAGCCGGTCCCAGCCCCGGACCCCAAGCCTGGCCTGGGGTCCGGACTCCAGGCCAGGCTTGGGCCCGGACCTCGGACCGCCGGGCGCACACCTCACCCCGCCAAGCGAGCCCGTCGTTCCGCGGCCCGCCGCTCGGCCTCCCGCGCGGCGGGCGACGTCGCCAGGTAGTCGATCGCCTTCTGCGTCGACGCCTCGCCCTCCGGGTGGTACGACGGCTTCAGGTAGCGCGGGATCGAGAACACCAAGTCGACGAAACTCGGCGCCCGTCCCTGCCGGGCCGCGCGCGTCATGTCGCGGAGCCGGTAGCGGCGGTCCGGGATGGTCGGGTCGTGCCGCATCAGATAGCTCGCACCCACGTGCCACAGCCACAAGATGGTCGGGGCGGTGAAGAGCATCCCTTCCACGCGCCGTGGATACCGCCCCCATGTGCCCCCCAGGTGCTGGTACAGGTCGAAGGCCACCGACCGGTGTTCGACCTCTTCGGCCCCGTGCCAACGCAGCAGGTCCAGCATCACCGGGTCCGCACCGACGTGGTCGAGTTCCTCGGCCTCCAGCACCCATTTGCCCAGCAGCGCGGTGAAGTGCTCGATCGCGGCGATGAGCGACAGACGGAAGCGCAGCCACTCGGCCTCGGGCATCGGGATGTACGGCTTGTCGCCGAGGAAGTCGAAGAAGAACCAGTCCAACTTCCGTGTGTAGCCGGACGTGTCGATGCCCTGCGTCCGCAGGTGGTCCAGGACGGCCGCGTGCGAGTACGAGTGCACCGACTCCTGGCCCATGAACCCCCGTACGTCCTCCCGGAGTTTGTCGTCCGTGACGAGCGGCAGTGCCTCCTTGTAGACCTGGACGAACCACTTCTCGCCCGCGGGCAGAAGCAGGTGCAGCACGTTGATCAGGTGGGTGGTCGGCGCATCGCCCGGGATCCAGTGCACCGGCGTGTGCTCCCAGTCGAACGCCACCCGGCGCGGCCGAATCGGCGTGTCAGTAGCCGAGATTGCCGTCGTCGCCGCACCCACGGACCCCGCCGACCGGTCCGGACCCACCAGACCCACGGGAGGAGGGGAGGCGCTGAGGCCGTCCGAAGGAATCGTGTTCATCTGTGCTGGCTCCTCACTGCCGCTTGCGAGTCGGCCGGTCATTTGGGCAGGTCGATGCGGGCCAGCGCACGCAGCACGCGCGGTGTGAAGCGCGACGCGGCCCGGGCGGCACGGGCCTCGGGCGTGACCGGCCGTACGGCGGTGTTCTCGGCGACCGCACGCAGGATCGCGTCGGCCACCTTCTCGGGCGGGTAGCCGCGGCGCTTGTACGCCTTCGTGGTCTTCTCGCGCAGTGTCCGCTCCTGCTCGGCGCTCGTGCCCACGAACCGGGTGGCCCCCGTGATCCCGGTCGCCACGAACCCCGGGCAGACCGCGGTGACGCCGATGCCGTACGCGGCGAACTCCGCCCGCAGGCACTCGCTGAGCATCAGCACGGCGGCCTTGGAAGTCGAGTACGCGGGCAGTGACTTCGAGGGCTGGAACGCCGCGGCGGACGCCGTGTTCACGATGTGCCCGCCCTGCCCGCGCTCGACCATCATCGCCCCGAACAAGCGGCAGCCGTGGATGACGCCCCACAGATTGACGTCGAGCGTGCGCTTCCAGTCCTCGGGGGTGGTCTCCAGGAACGAACCCGCGATGCCGATACCGGCGTTGTTGACGACCAGGTCGGGAACCCCGTGCGAGGCCTGGACCTTGCCCGCCAACTGCTCCATCGCCGCCGCATCCGAGACGTCCACGGTCTCCGCGATCGCCTCGGCAGCGCCCAGCACTTCGGCCAGATCGGCGGTGCGCGCCACGGCGGCACCGTCGCGGTCGACGAGCACCAGCCGTGCGCCGGCCTCGGCGAGGGACAGCGCGGTCGCCCGGCCGATGCCGCTCCCCGCGCCCGTGATCACCGCGAGCTGGCCGGCGAAGCGACGGCGGTTGTCCTCGGCCCGACGCGCCCTGCGCCCCCGCGGGCGGGACCCGGACGCCGACGCCGCGGATGAGTCCACTCCGGCAACCGGCATGCCCGCCTCCGTCATCCCCGCGGCCCGGCCGTCAGTCACACCACCCGCGCGCTCCACACCGTCCACGAACTCCCCGATCCAGCGCGCCAAAAGGTCCGGCCTCGTACGCGGGACCCAGTGCCCGCCCGACACCTGGCGGCGCGTCAGGTCCGGTGCGAAGCGGTCGAGTTCGTCGTAGATCCGCTTTGCGAGGTACCGCTCCCGGTCGGGCACGACCAACTGCACCGGCATCCGGGCGATCGCGTCCCGGCGCGGACTCGCCATGCGCCGCCGGACGTTCGCGCGGTACAGCTTGGCGCCGAACACCCCGTCCTCGGACAACGACGGCTCGGGGGCGCCGAGCGTCTTCTCGGCCCTGGCCATGATCGAGGGCCAGCGCTTGCCCAGCAGACCACGCCACGCGAGGTCGGGGGCGACCGGCACGTGCAGCGCGTACACGTACCAGGACCGGAACCCCTGCTCGATGTTCCGCGAAACCCGCCCGGGTGTCGGGCGGGTCAGCCCCTCCCGGGTCACCAGGCCCAGGTGGTCGAGGCTCGGCCCGGAGATCGTCGTGAACGAGGCGACGCGACGCGCGACGCGCGGCGTCGTGACGAACTCCCAGCTCTGCACCGACCCCCAGTCGTGCCCCACCAGGTGCACGCGGCCCTCCGGCGCGACGGCGTCGAGGACGCGCTCGAAGTCGTCGGTGAGATGGTGGAGTGCGTACGCGGACGTCGCGTCGGGGCGGCTGGACTCGCCGGCCCCGCGTACGTCGTACGCCACCACCCGGTACCGGTCGGCGAGACGCGCCGCGACGTGGGACCACACCTCTTTGGTGTCCGGGTACCCGTGCACGAGAACAACGGTCGGGCCCTCGGCGGCTCCGGCCTCGACGGCGGCGAGGCGTACGCCCTCCGGCGACGTGACCTCGAAGCGGCGGGCTCCCGGCAGGTCGTACAGCGAGGTCACACCGACTCCTTCGATGCCGCGCCCGATGCCGGGCCCAGAGCCGAATCCGGGCCCAGAGCCGAATCCGGGGCCGACACCGACCCCGCGGCCGAACTGAAGGCCGAGGCAAACCCCGGCGCGGTCCCGGTGGCCGCGGTCCCCGCCAATCCGCGGTCCGCCCAGCGGTGCACGTGCGGCAGGTCGTCGTCGAGCCAGTACGCGTGCCCGTCGTCCTCGACGACGAGAAGCTCCTCGAACTTCGCGCCCACGCCCCGGAATCCGACGTGCGGCTCGACCGCCCACAGCCCGGGTGTCGCCGGGTGGTCGGACATCTTGCGGTGGCTCCACAGCGGCGACCAGCCCTCGCGGTGGCCGCGCAGACCGTCGTGCAGCAGCCCCCGCAGCGCGCGCATTCCGAAGCCGAACGCGTGCGGCCGCAGCCGGGCGTCGGCCACTTTGTCGACGCGGTGCGCGATCACCCCGAACGGATACGCGCGATGCCGGTTCTCGTATCCCTGACGGGCCATCAAGGCATCGACGTCCAGGTAGATCTGACGCAGCGTCCGACCGGCCTGCACGGCCTCCAGAATGAACGCGCGGTGCGCCGCGAGGTCGTCGAGCAAACGGTCCACGACGCGGTTCGGCCCGAGCGAGGTCGTGTAGCCGATGTCGGCGGTGTACCCGTCGTACACCGGGGCGACGTCGAGGATGAACGGCATGCCCTCGGTCAGCCTGCGGTCGGTCGCGAAGAACTGGTGCGGCACCTTGAAGCCGGTGAACGCGGTGCGGTCGCCGAACCAGGCGAACGGCAGGTGCAGCCAGTCGCGTACGCCGCGCGCCACGAGCCACTGCCGCATCATCGCCGTGGCCTCGCGCTCGGTCGTGCCGGGGCGCAGGTGCGCCGCGACGGCCTCGGCGCAGTCGTAGGCCAGGCGTTGCGCCGCGCGGAAGCCGTCGAGGTCCGCACCGGTCAGGCCGGCCGCGCCGACTTCGCCGGATGCCCCCGGCAAACCGAACTTGTCGGCTATATCAGGCATATCAGCTACTCCGGTCACATCGGTCGATCCGGTGGATGCGTCCGTAAGCGGGGTCGCCATGCCGACCGCCTTTCGGAGAGGTGAACCGTGCGGGAACGGAGCGCGAAGCGCGCGATCCGCCGGACGGAGGGCCCGGGCAGAAGGTGTTACCGGGGGTAACATACCCGGAGAGCGAGGGGGACGGAACCCCCCGTGTCACGACACGTGCCGTGCGACACGCCGAACACAACCACTGGTGGTTCGCGTCGGGGGTACCCACTAGATATATGCTCCTGATCGCAGCTGGTTCACCTGCTCCGCGCTGTCGGAGCAAGTGGCGAAAAGGTGCTGATGTCCCGTCAGGTGGCATTGGTCCTTTGAAGAGGGAACCCGGGTGCGCGCACCCGCGACATGTCGCGGCGCGTGTACGTCGAGCCGGGACTGCCCCCGCAGCGGTGAGCGGGAACGACCGCCGTCACCAAGCACTCCGGCCTCCGGCCGGGGGAAGCGACGGCCACTAGGAACTCCGCGGTCCGGCACGCCCCAGCGTGCCGGTGCCCGGCATGCCCGCGAGTCCGAAGACCTGCCGGTTGCCCGTGTCCGCCCCCCTGTCAGGCGGCGCACGGTGGTCACCGCATTTCGAGCTCGCGAGGAGAGAGCCCGTGACCGTCATGGACAGCGCGATTTCGCGCGCCCATAACAAGCCGGTTTCCGCCGGTATGTCCCCATCTGAGGCCAACACCGTCGAGGGCACTCCCGCGGGCATTTCCGCAGGAAACCCGGCGGATACGTCCGCGGGGACCCCTGCGAACACCGCGGCCGACAGCCCCGAGGCGATCGCCGCCGTCATCCGGGCCCTCGCCGACGACCTCCCCGACGTCGACCCCGAACGCGTCGCCACCCGGGCCCTCGCCGGACTCCACGCCGGCGCCACGGACATCGAACGCGACGCGCTCGTGGTGCGCACCGCCGCCGAACTCATCGCGGAGGAGCCCGAGTACTCCCGGCTCGCCGCCCGCCTGCTGGCCCGCACCATCGACACCGAGGTCGGCACCCACGGGATCACCGGCTTCAGCTCCGGCATCGCACTCGGCCACGCGGAAGGCCTCGTCGGCGACGAGACGGCCGCATTCGTCGCCGCGCACGCCGCCGAACTCGACGCCGCGGTCAACCCCGCCGCCGACCGGCGGTTCGAGTACTTCGGCCTGCGCACCGTCTACGACCGCTACTTGCTCCGTCACCCGGTCAACCGCGCGGTCGTCGAAACACCCCAGCACTTCCTGCTGCGCGTCGCCTGCGGCCTTTCCAAGACCGCGCCCGAGGCCGTCGGCTTCTACCGCCTCATGTCCTCCCTCGCGTACCTGCCCAGCTCGCCGACGCTCTTCAACTCCGGTACGCGGCACACCCAGATGTCCTCCTGCTACCTGCTCGACTCGCCGCAGGACAACATCGAGTCCATCTACGACATGTACGGCCGTATCGCCCGCCTCTCCAAGTTCGCCGGGGGCATCGGCGTCGCCTGGTCGCGCGTACGCTCGCGCGGCGCCCTCATCCGCGGCACCAACGGCCACTCCAACGGCATCGTCCCGTGGCTCAACACGCTCGACGCCTCCGTCCAGGCGGTCAACCAGGGCGGCAAGCGCCGCGGCGCGGCGTGTGTGTACCTGGAGCCGTGGCACCCGGACGTCCTGGAGTTCCTGGAACTGCGCGACAACACCGGCGAGGACGCGCGGCGCACGCACAACCTCAACCTCGCGAACTGGATCCCCGACCTGTTCATGCGGCGCGTCGATGCCGACGGGGTGTGGTCGCTGTTCGACCCCGACGAGGTGCCCGAGCTGCCCGACCTGTGGGGCGCGGAGTTCGACGCGGCCTACGAACAGGCCGAACGCGACGGGCGGTTCGTACGCCAGATGCCGGCCCGCGAGCTGTACGCCCGCATGATGCGCACCCTCGCGCAGACCGGCAACGGCTGGATGACCTTCAAGGACGCGTCCAACCGCACCTGCAACCAGGCCGCCGAGCCCGGAAACGTCGTCCACCTCTCCAACCTGTGCACCGAGATCCTCGAGGTCACCAGCGACGGCGAGACCGCGGTCTGCAACCTCGGCTCCGTGCAGCTCGGCGCGCACGTGACCGACGCCGGCATCGACTGGGACAAGTTGCGGGCCACCGTGCGCACCGCCGTCACCTTCCTCGACCGCGTCATCGACATCAACTACTACCCGACCGGCCAGGCCGCCGCCTCGAACCCGCGCTGGCGTCCCGTCGGCCTGGGCGTCATGGGGCTCCAGGACGTCTTCTTCACGCTGCGCCTGCCCTTCGACTCGGCCGAGGCCCGCGAACTGTCCACCCGGATCGCCGAAGAGATCTACCTGACGGCCCTGGAAGCCTCCTGCGACCTGGCCGAGGAGGCCGGACCGCACCCCGCCTACCAGGAGACGCACGCGGCTCGCGGCCGCCTGCAGCCCGACCTGTGGGACGGCGTCACCCCGACGCAGACCAAGCGCTGGGACACTTTGCGCGACCGCGTCGCGTCCCACGGCCTGCGCAACTCCCTCCTGATCGCGATCGCGCCGACCGCCACCATTGCCTCGATCGCCGGCGCGTACGAGTGCATCGAGCCCCAGGTCTCCAACCTCTTCAAGCGCGAGACGCTGTCGGGCGAGTTCCTCCAGGTCAACACCTACCTGGTGCGAGAGCTCAAGCGCCGCGGGCTGTGGACCGCGGCCATCCGCGAGCGCATCAAGCGCGCCGAGGGGTCGGTCCAGGACCTGACGGAACTCCCGGACGACGTACGCCTGCTGTACCGCACCTCGTGGGAGCTGCCGCAGCGCGCGCTGATCGACCTGGCGGCGGCGCGCTCGCCGTACATCGACCAGTCGCAGTCGCTGAACCTGTTCATGGCCGACCCGACCATCGGCAAGCTCTCGTCGATGTACCGGTACGCCTGGTCGACCGGCCTGAAGACGACGTACTACCTGCGCTCGCGCCCCGCGACGCGCATCCAGCAGGCGACCGTCGCGACCGCCGCCCCCGCCGTCGCGGACGAAGAGGTCATCGCCTGCTCCCTGGAGAACCCCGAGGCTTGCGAGGCATGCCAGTGACGACCGTCCACGAGCCCGAGGCCGCGCGAGCGGCGTCGGCCGACCTGCCCGCCCCGGCTGCGCCGACCGCCTCGCCCGCCTTGGGCGCGCACGCCGCGCAGGCGGGGCCCGCCCCCGACCGGGCGCGGCTGCTCGACGCCGGTATGAGCCTCACCCTGCGGCCGATGCGCTACCCGGACTTCTACGAGAAGTACCGGGCGGCGATCCGCAACACCTGGACCGTCGAGGAGGTCGACCTCCACTCCGACCTGGCCGACCTGGCCAAGCTGGGACCGGCCGAACGCCACCTCGTCCAGCGCCTCGTGGCCTTCTTCGCCACCGGCGACACGATCGTGGCGAACAACCTGGTGCTCAACCTGTACCGGCACATCAACGCCCCCGAGGCGCGGCTGTACCTGTCGCGCCAGCTGTTCGAGGAGGCCGTGCACGTCCAGTTCTACCTGACGCTGCTGGACACGTACCTGCCCGATCCGGACGAGCGGGCCAAGGCGTTCGCGGCCGTCGAACACATCCCGTCGATCCGCCGGAAGGCGGAGTTCTGCTTCCGCTGGATCGACTCCGCGATGGGGCTCCAACGGCTGACGAACCGCGACGAGCGCCGGCAGTTCCTGCTCAACCTGATCTGCTTCGCGGCGTGCATCGAGGGACTGTTCTTCTACGGCGCCTTCGCGTACGTCTACTTCCTGCGCTCGCGCGGCCTGCTCAACGGCCTTGCCTCGGGCACCAACTGGGTCTTCCGCGACGAGTCCGCGCACATGGACTTCGCGTTCCAGGTGGTCGAGACCGTCCGCGACGAGGAACCGGACCTGTTCGACGACGAACTCGCCGACGACGTACGCCGGATGCTCGCCGAGGCGGTCGAGGCGGAGACGGCGTTCGCGGAGGACCTGCTGGGCGGGGGAGTCGCGGGCATGACGGTCGCGGACATGCGCACGTACCTCCGGCACGTCGCGGACCGCAGGCTCGCGCAGCTCGGGATGGAGCCGATGTACGGCGCCGCGAACCCGTTCGCGTTCATGGAACTCCAGGACGTGCAGGAGCTGGCGAACTTCTTCGAGCGGCGCGTGTCCGCGTACCAGGTCGCCGTCACCGGCACGGTCTCCTTCGACGAGGACTTCTGACGAGGATTGCTGACAAGGATTTGTGACGAGGATTTGTGACGAGGATTCCTGACCCGGACTTCTGACGCGGACCTTCGCGAGGACCGGTGATCCGGGGGCGGCGCCACGGCGCGCGCCCCCGGTCGGTTTTCGGCTCAGACCGCGACTTCAGACGGACAAGGCGTCCGGCTCGATCCCCAGCCGCGCACGCAGCTCCCGCAGCCCGAGGTCCGTCACCGCGAGTGCGCGCTGCGTCCCGATGCGCGTGCACCAGCCCGCCTGGAACGCGTGCGCGCACAACGCCGCGCCGGAGATGCCGGACAGGTGCGGCCTGCGTTCGGTCCAGTCGAGGCACGGCCGGGCCAGCGGGCGGCGACCGCGCGGCGCACCCGCGAGGTCCACGCCCAGCTCGGCGAACCACCGCAGCCCCTGGTCGGTGAGCGCGAACCCGGTCTCCTGGGCGAGCAGCCCGCGCTTGGTCAGCGCGTCCGTGATGGCGATGCCGAGGCGTCCCGCGAGATGGTCGTAGCACGTGCGCGCCCGCGCGAGGGCGGTGCTCGCGGAGCGGGCCCGCAGCGACGACGCGGTGCCGGCCGGCGGCCCCGCGAAGGCCGCCAGGTCCTCGATCAGTTGCGCGGTCGCGGGGTCCGCGATCCGCAGGTACCGGTGGCGCCCCTGCCGCTCCTCGGCGAGCAACCCGCCCGCGACCAGCTGCGACAGGTGCTCGCTGGCGGTCGACGGGGCCACACCCGCGTGCCGGGCCAGTTCGCCGCCGGTCCAGGCCCGCCCGTCGAGCAACGCGAGGCACATCGTCGCGCGCGTCTCGTCCGCGAGCAGCGCCGTCAGGGCGGAGAGCCGTGACGCGGAATGATCTGTGCGGGTCATGGCCCCCAGCATGCCGCAGGCAAAGTTCGGCGTGCGCCGAAACGATCCGCGCCTAGCGTCGGCGGCATGACGAGTACTCAGGCAGCCGCAATCGGAGACACCCTGGTCACCGGCCACGCCGCGGTACGCGCCGCCCTCGCCGACCCACGCCTCGCGGTGCCACCCGTCGGACCCGCCACCGCCGCCGACCGAGAGCACCGCACGACCGCATGGCTGCGTGCCGAGGCCGCCCGCTTCGCCGACGGCGAGCCCCACACCCGCCGCCGCGCGTTGGTGGCCAACTGCCTGGCCGGCGTCGCGCCGGACGCCCTGGGTGCCGCTGCCCGTACGACCACCGCGGCGATCCTCGGGCGACGCGCCGAACCCGTCGACGTCATGGCCGAACTCGCCCGCCGCGTTCCGGTGCGCGTGGTCGGTGCGGCGCTGGGCGCCGGGGAATCCGACCTGGACAGCTTGGTGGCCGCGATTCTGAGCATCGCCCCCGCCTACCAGCCGGGCGCGCCGGACCATGCGGTGCGCCGCGCCGACGAAGGCGTCGCCCGGGTGGCCGCGATCCTGCGCCCAGGCCCAGGCACACGCAATGGCACCGGCGACGACGAGCGCACTGCCAACCTCGTCGCCATCCTCGTGCAGACCTGCGACGCGACCGCCGGCCTCATCGGGAACACGGCCGTCGCGGCGCTGCCCGCCGGGCCGCGGGTTGCCGACGCGAAGAGCACGGAGGGCGCGAAGAGCGCCGAACGCCCGGAGCACCCCGGGTACCCGGGCATCCCGGTCGCCGCGCTCGTGCACGAGACCCTGCGCCTCGACCCGCCGGTACGCGGCACCCGGCGCCGCACCACCGCACCCGTGCCGGAACTCGGCCTGCCGGAAGGGGCCTCGGTCTTCCTCGACTTCGCGGGAGCGAACCGCGACCCGGACGTTTTCCCCGACCCCGACACCTTCGACCCGGCGCGCGGCCACACCGCGCACCTCACCTTCGGCCACGGCCTGCACGCGTGTCCGGGCCGCGATCATGCCCTGGCCATCGCCTGCGGCGTCCTCGAAGCGCTGTCGGCCGACGGCAGGCGCCGGGTCGACACGCCGGTCGCGTACGAAGCCCACCCGGTGCTGCGGATTCCGGCGAGTCTGTTCGTCGAGCCCCGCTGAGCCGTCCGCCCCAGCGCAGAACGTCACCCACGAGAGACAGGATCACGCGATGCCGACCCCCGAGACCACCGAACGCGGCGACCGCTACGAGGCGTTCCGTGCCCTGCACCGCGGCTCACGGCCGCTGCTGCTGCCCAACGCGTGGGACCACGCGTCGGCGTCGGCACTCGTCGCCCGGGGATTCACCGCCATCGCCACCACCAGCCTCGGCGTGGCCTCCGCCCTCGGCAAGCCCGACGGCCAGGGCGGTGGCATGCGGGACGACACCGTCGCGCTGGCCCGCCGGATCACCCGATTGGCCGCTCTGGTCACCGTCGATGCGGAAGGCGGCTTCAGCGACGACCCCGACGAGGTGGCCGCGCTCGCCGCCGAACTCGCGGCCGCCGGCGTGGTCGGCATGAACCTGGAGGACGGCCGGTCGGACGGCACCCTTGCCGACCTCGGCTTCCAGCGTGCGGCGATCAGCGCGGTCAAGGCGGCCGTGCCCGACATGTTTGTCAACGCGCGTACCGACGCGTTCTGGCTCGGCACGCCGGACGGCAAGCCGCTCGACGAGACCCTGCGCCGGTGCGCCGCGTACGTCGAGGCAGGCGCGGACGGGGTGTTCGTCCCGGGCCTGGAGGACGACGCGGTGATCAGCGCGGTGGTGGGCGAGGTCGCCGCGCCTGTGAACGTGCTTTTCAACCCGGCCCGCCATACGTACGGTCGCCTCGCAGACCTCGGCGTCGCCCGCATCAGTTGCGGGTCGCTGCTGTTCCGCACGGCGCTGCACAGCGCGGTGGAGCTGGCGTGGTCCATCGCCGAGGACACGTACGACGCGGGGCGGGCCGCCGCGGGGGTGCCGAGCTACGCCGAGACGCAGGCACTCGCGGACCCTTTCACCGGGCCGACCGCCGACTGAGGAACCGGCGGTCGAGGTCGCCCTGCTTACGGCCCGCACCGCGCGCCGGCGCTCACTTGCGGGCGAACGTCCGCAACCCGCCGTCCGGGGTCCACAGACGGATGGCCAGGCCGTCGCGGGCCTGGTTCAGCGTCGTCAGGACCACGTCCGTCAGCTCGGCCCGGAACAGGTGCGACGGCCCTTCCGGCGCTTCGCCGGTCCACGCCCGGTAGACCGCCGCGACTGCCTCGGGGTCGGTGACCTCCACGGCCCGCCCGGACAGCTTCGCGTCGCCGCGCCAGGAGTCGCTGTCGGCGTCCCCGGTGCCCGCGTGCAACGCGAACCGCGGGTCACGCAGCAGGTCGAGCGCCTTCAGCGCGCCGGGCATGCTGC
This sequence comes from Streptodolium elevatio, assembly GCF_040649515.1. Classification (GTDB taxonomy): domain Bacteria; phylum Actinomycetota; class Actinomycetes; order Streptomycetales; family Streptomycetaceae; genus Yinghuangia; species Yinghuangia elevatio. The sequence continues at coordinate 29,404 of NZ_JBEZFP010000072.1, read as the reverse complement.
CGAACCACAGGTCGCCGTCGACGAACCCGGCCTCGCTGCCGCTGATGCGCGGCGAACCGTCCTTGCGCAGCGTCGCGAGCGTCTTGTGCGTGTAGGCGTCGAACGCCTTGCGGACCTCGTCCGCGAACTCCGCCTCGTTCTCGACCACATCGGCCCAACGCGCCATGCCGCGATCCTCGTCCTTCCGCCACGACCGACCTCTCCGTGGCCATCCACGCTACGCCCGCACCCGGACAGCGCGCGGGAACTGCACAGGCGTTTCGCTTGCCGCGCGTACCCGGTTGGTCTAGGTTCCCTCGGCCGGATCCACCGGCCGGACTCATCGGCCGGTGCCACGATTCCACGCGTACGGGAGGCCTCGATGAGCACCAACAGCGGGCAGGTCGGCAGGCTGCACGGCAGGGTCGCGCTGGTGACCGGCGGCGCGTCCGGTCTCGGCCTGGCCTGCGTCGAGCGGTTCACCGCCGAGGGTGCCACGGTGGTCGGCCTCGACCTCGGCACGCCCGACGGGGAATTCCCGGGCAAGGGCGGCCTGGTGGCGGCGGACGTACGCGACGAGGAGGCGGTCGCCGCGGCCGTCGCCGCGGTCGAGGCCGAGCACGGGCGTCTGGACATCCTCGTCAACTCGGCCGGGGTCTCCGGCGGGGGAGTGGTGCACGCCCTGGACGCGGCCGAGTGGGACCGCATCGTCGACGTCAACCTCAAGGGCACGTTCCTGGTCGCCAAGCACGCGCTGCGCCTGATGATCGGGCAGCAGTCCGGCAGCATCATCAACATCGCCAGCGTCGAGGGACTCCAGGGCACCGAGGGCGGCAGCGCCTACAACGCCTCGAAGGGCGGCGTGGTGACCCTGACCCGCAACATGGCCATCGACTACGGCCGTGCGGGCATCCGGGTCAACGCGATCTGCCCGGGGTTCATCGACACACCGATGTTCCAGGCCGTGATGGGGTCGGGCAACATGACGCGGTACCGCGAGGAGTACCGCGAACTGCACATGCTCGGCCGCTTCGGCCGCCCCGACGAGATCGCCGCGGCGGCGCTGTTCCTGGCGTCCGACGACGCGTCGTTCGTGACCGGGCAGGCCATCGCCGTCGACGGCGGTTTCCTCGCCGGGACCCGGACCGGGCTGAGCGACCTCATCGCGGGCGCGCTCGGGATCACGCGCTGAGCCCGGGACCGGGTCGTCCACCCCGTCCGGGACCCGGCGGGACGTGACGGCCCGAGAGCCAACGAGGGCCCGCGAACCGGGACGGCACGCGTGATCGCGGGCCGTCCCGGGCCGCTCACTCCCACGGCCAACCGGCGTCGCCGCCCTTGCTCAGGACCTCCATCAGCGTGAAGAGCTTGTCGCTGAAGCCGCCGATCTCGTACCGGTTGCGCGTGCCGCTCGCGATCACCGCGGGTGCGTAGCCGGTCGTGTTGACGCCGAACATCGGTACGTTCGCCGGGATCGCGTCGGACACCGACACACCGGCCGCACCCGAGCCCGCGTACCGGAACGCCTGCATGTCCGACACCAGCACGACGCGGTCGTGCCCCTTGTACGTCGCCTTCAGCGCCGCGACGGTCTCGGTGCCGTGGCCGACCTCACCGTTCCGCCCGCAGAACGCCTCGATGTCGCGCAGCGCCGAACCGCCGCGCGTGATCCGGTGCGTGAAGTGCCGGTCCGCGAAACCGACGAGGTCCACCTCGGCCCCGCGGTGGGCCAGCGCGACGCCGAACAGCGCACCGATGTCCGCGTGCGTGACCTTCGACTTCGCCGAGACGTACGACGACATGCTGCCCGAGGTGTCGACGAGCACGAGCGTACGGCCGGGCAGGGCGGGCACGTTCGCCGTCGACGCGGCCAGCGCCTGGTCCAGCGCGTGCCCCCACCGCAGCGACGGCGCCGCACGGTACGCCGACAGGAACCGGTAGGGGAACAGCCGCGACGACGCGATGGTCGCCGGGTCCGCGATCCGCCGCGCCACCTCCTGCGCGACCTCGTCCGACAGCCCCGCCTCGTCGAAGTTGCGCAGGTTGCGGATCAGCGCCATGACGCCCATCGACGGCACGATCGCCTCCCACAGCCGCGCCTTGTCGAGCCGCGAGCCGGCCAGCGAGAGTACGTCCTCCCAGGTCATCCCGGCCGCCCGCAGGCGGTCGGCGGCCAACAGGACCGACGGGTCCTCGGCCGCCTCCGCGCGCAGCGCCCGGTTCGCCGCGACGACGCGCAGACGCTCCGGAACGTTCTCGTCGCGCCCGTGGCGCCGGTCGATCGCGTGCCTGAACAGCTCGCCCTGCCACGGCTTGTCGGCCGCCGGCGAGGCGTGCGTCAACTCCAGCACGTCGGCGAAGCGGAAGCCCTTGCCCGCGGTGTCGTACTTCAGCAGCGCACGCTCGGTGAACAGCCGGGCGGCCGCGTCCGCGACGCCGCGCTTGACCGGCTTCGGCAGCGAACGGCCGTGCGTCGCGGTCCAGTACGCCAGCATCTCGCCGGGCTCGTCCGGGCGCCGCAGCGCCGCGTCGACGATCGCCCGGTTCTCGCCGTGCAGGCCGAGCGTCAGGCGCGCGAACACCGCCTCGGCGGCCGCGACCAGCGATGCCGAGCGCATGCCGGCGGCGTCCCGCAGCCAGCCGATGAAGCCGCGCATCCACGCCGGGTCCTCGGCGGCCACGTCGTGTACGAGGTCGCGGAACCGGCGGTCGCGGGCGTCGGCGGACTCGTAGAACGCGGCCTCGCCGACCATGTTGGTGAGTGCGAACAGCAGGAGCTCGCCGCGCGGCTCGCGCACGTATGCGGCGCCGCCCTCGAACGTCGTGGTGGTCGGCGTGTGCGTAGTGGTGCGGACCGGACCGACCGCGACGGCGCTCTGTGTACGGCTGTTGAACTTGGACATGCCGAAATCCCCCCGTGGGACCGTGGATTGGGAGGAGGAGGCGTGAGGGGGTGCCCGAGATCGAAGCGGCTTCGGCACACGTGCTCTACCAATTGAGCTACCGCCGAGCTTGCGCCGGCGACCGGGACTCGAACCCGGAACCTCGCGATTATGAGTCGAAGTAACCGATGCCTGCGCACCGGGCACCCCACGCCTGTCCTCCCGAGATCAAAAGCGGGACCGGAGATTTTCGTGGAAGGAAGTATCCGGACCCTTCGCACCGGGAGGTGCGTTGTTCACGTGCCTCACAGTAGGCGGAATCGCTTGCCCGTCACCAGGTATTTTCCCGGGCGTGGGACTAGCGTGGGGCACGGGAGGAGGTCTCGGCATGGCGACTGCGACCACGAACGGCCCGAAAACCCGCGTTGCGCTCGACGGGGTTCCGGAGACGCTGCTGTGGACCCTGTACCACCGGGCGATGGAGGCGCGGCGTCCCGACGCGGTGCTCGACGACCCGATGGGCGTCGAATTGCTGGACGGTATCGACTATCCCTTCGAACGGCGGTTCGGCAAGGCCGACATGGGCAGCGCGCAGGGCCAGGCACTCCGGGCGCGCACCTTCGACGAGCAGATCCGCGAGTTCCTCGGCAGACACCCGGACGGCACGGTGGTCGCCCTCGGCGAAGGGCTGGAGACGCAGTTCTGGCGCGTCGACAACGGCCTCCTCACCTGGCTGTCGGTCGACCTCCCCGAAATAGTCGAGCTGCGGGCGCGCCTGCTCCCGCAGGAGACCCGCGTGCATCCCATCGCCGGCTCGGCGCTCGACGAGGCGTGGATGGACCAGGTGGACCCGGCGCGCGGCGTGATCGTCACCGCGCAAGGCCTGCTGATGTACCTGCAACCGTCCGACGTACGCGCGCTCATCGCCCGCTGCGCCGAGCGGTTCCCGAACGGCTCGCTGATCCTGGACGCGGTGCCGCGCTGGTTCAGCGCCCAGACGGTCAAGGGCCGGGTGAAGACGCGCGAGGGGTACGTCGCGCCGCCGATGCCCTGGGGCATGGACGCTTCCGAGCGCTGGAAGCTGCACGGCGCGCACCCGAACATCGTGGAGATCAGCGACCTAGCGCTGGTCCCCGGGCGGGGATTCTTCTACACCCGGGTCGCGCCGCACGCACACCTGATCCCGGTGGTGCGCAACCGGCGCCCGTCGATCACGGTGGTGAAGTTCGGACCGGGGACGGCGGAAGGGACGCAGGGGGCGGACGCCTCGACGGTTCCGGACGGCCCGAACCCCTAGAACAGCGCCGGAGTGCCGAACACCCGGACGCGCGAGCGGGCGCGCCCGGGGAGGGGCCGGAAGTCCGGTGGGGGTTCGGGACGTCCGGCATTCAGGACGTCCGGCAGGGGCTCGGCAGGGGTTGGTAGGGCGCCGATCGGCCGGGTCAGGTCTTGTCGGGTCACGCGGCCCTGTCGTGCCGCTCGGTTCCGTCGGGCCACTCGGTCTGTCAGGCCAGGCCGACCGGGCCCGGGCCGTCAGAGGGGCTGTCGCCGGTCGACGGTCCGTGCTCGCGCTCGTGGGCGTCGAGGGCCGCAAGCAGCCGCGACACCTCGTCGTGCGAAGCGCCCTGGCGTTGCTCGGCGTAGTAGGCGGCGCCGAGCTGCTTGTAGAGGTCGCCCTGCGCACGGTTGGCCTGGAACTCGTCGGCCTTCTGCTTGCCGGTGGCCATGGTTTCCTTGGCCTTTTCCTTCGCCTTGTCCAGGAACCCGCTCATGACGCCGCCTTTCCTCGTGCCGTCAAGCCTCAACGCACATCTGGTACCCGCTGATCACGGAAGGCAACGTTCCGGTTATATGAATTTCCGGCCGCGGGTCAGTCGTCCGACGGCTCCTCGCGCAAGGCCGCGACGACGGCGTCCATGACGGCCTTCCAGTGCTCGCGCTGCCGCTCCCGCTCGCGGCCGTCCGCCAGCCACTCCTGGTGAAAGCGCAGCATCGTCTTCTCGCCGGAAGCGCGGATCGCCACCTGCACGGTCGTGTCGTGGTCCCAGCCGGCCGGCCGCCAGGTGAGCCGCACCCGGTCCATCTCCCGCCAACTGCGCAACTCGCCTTCGGTGCCGTCGTCGGTGCGGTACGGCGTCCCCTTCTCGCGCCCGAGTTCGGCGCCGGGGCCCAGCCACACCGCGAGGCCGTCGTCGTCGGTCAGGAACTCCCAGACCACGGACGCCGGGTAAGGGAGGGTCTTGGAGACGCCGATCTCGTAGCCGACGTCCTGGGTCTTGCCGACTTCGCGGGTCATGCCGTCGCTCCTCGCATCGCAGTGATTTTCCGCAGCCGTGCATTCTGCAGCGCGGTCCGCTCGGACGATCATGCCTGCCATACCTGACACCCTCTGTCAGGATCCAGGGCAGACTGGGGGCATGCGTGCGAGTCGACTGCTGTCCGTCCTGCTGACCCTCCAGACGCGCGGCCACGTCACCGCGCAGGAGTTGGCCGACGAACTCGAGGTGTCGGTGCGCACGGTCTACCGGGACATCGAGTCGCTGAGCGCCGCCGGGATCCCGGTGTACGCCGAGCGCGGCCCGGCCGGCGGCTACCGCCTGCTCGACGGGTTCCGCACCAAGATCAACGGTCTGACCGCCGACGAGGCCGATTCGCTGATGCTGGCCGGACTGCCCGGGCCCGCCGCCGAGCTGGGGCTCGGCGCCGTGGTGGCGTCCGCGCAGCTGAAGCTGATGGCGGGTCTCGCGCCGGAGCTGCGAGAGCGGGCGACGCGCACTGGGGAGCGGTTCCATCTGGACACGGTGGGCTGGTATGCGGAGGCCGAGAAGTCGCCGTACCTGGCCGAGGCGGCGAACGCCGTCTGGCACGGGCGGCGCATCCGGATCAGCTACCGCCGGTGGGGTGGGGCGGTCGCGCCGCGGGTGCTCGACCCGTACGGCCTCGTGCTCAAGGCGGGCGTCTGGTACCTCGTGGCGCGGCCGGCCGAGGGCGAGGAGGGCGGGCGGTCACGTAAGGACCGGACGTACCGGGTCGGTAGGATCCTCGAACTGACCACGCTTGGCGAGGAGTTCGAGAGGGACCCGGGCTTCTCGCTGGCGGACTATTGGACCGTGTGGTCGGAGGACTTCGAGCGCAATCTCTACCAGGTCCCCGCCGTCGTACGCCTGTCACCGCGCGCAAGGGCGGCCGTCGCGGGCCTGTTCGGGCCGCAGCGCGAGCGCGTCGTCGCGGAGACGGAGAGCGCGCCGGACGCGGAGGGCTGGGTCAAGGCGGTGCTGCCGCTGGAGACGATGCGCTTCGGCGCGTTGGAACTGCTGCGCTTCGGGTCGGACGTCGAGGTGCTGGCGCCGCCGGAGCTGCGCGCGGACGTCGAGGCGACGGCGCGCGCGGTCATGGCCGTGTACGCACCGGGCGGGCCGGGCTCGCCGGAGCCGTCAGGCGATTGAGGCCTCGGCGTCGGCGTCGGTCTCTGCCGAGTCCGCGGCCTGGGCTGCGGCCAGCAGAACCGCGTCGAGCAGCCCGGGGAAGCGGCTGTCCATCTCCTGGCGCCGCAGCTTGATGAGCAGCTCGCGCCCGGCCGGCTCCTGCCGGATGACGCCCGCCTCGCGCAGCACGCGCCAGTGGTGGGTGAGCGTCGACTTGGCGACCCCGGTGATGAGGGTGCCGCAGGGGTGGCCGTACTCGCAGTCGTGGGCGAGCTTGCGTACGACCTCCAGCCGGGTGGGGTTGCCCAGCGCGGTCAGCACGTTCTCCACCTGGAACTGCTCGGGGGCGGGGTGGAACAGCGTCATGGGCCCACGATAGCGCGATTACGACCGTTCGTGAACGTACGAACAATTCTGCGGAGTCGGCTTGACGGCCGTCGTGAGACTGTACGAAGATCCTCGTACAGTCGTTCAGTACGCAAGTCCACGTACATTCCCACAGTCGCTCGACAGTGTCACGGTCCCCCCGCACGGCCCACCCGGCACCAAGTCCCACCAGCAAGGGGTCTCTCCGCCATGCCCACAACCGTCCCCGCCGCCCGCCCGCGGCACCTCGGGTGGGCGCTCGCCGTCCTGGCGTTCGCCCAGCTGATCATCGCCGTCGACTACAACATCGTCTTCGTGGCCCTTCCCGAGATCGGCACCGAACTCGGCTTCTCCGAACAGTCCCTGCAATGGGTGATCAGCGGCTACGCGGTCGCCTTCGGCGGCTTCCTGCTGCTCGGCGGCCGTACGGCGGACCTCTTCGGCCGTCGCTCGGTCCTGATCACAGCACTCGGCCTCTACGCGGGCGCCTCCGTCCTCGGCGGGCTCGCGGTCAACCCCGGCATGATGGTCGGCGCCCGAGCAGTCCAGGGCATAGGCGGCGCACTCCTGTTCCCCGCCACCCTGTCGCTCGTCAACACGCTGTTCGCGGAAGGCCCGGAGCGCAACCGCGCCCTCGCCGTCTGGGGCGGCGCCGGCGCGAGCGGGCTCTCCCTCGGCGCGCTCTTCGGCGGCGTGCTGACCAGCTGGTTCGGCTGGGCCTCGGTCTTCTTCGTCAACGTGCCGCTGGCCGCACTGGTGATCGCCGGAGCCTTCGCCTTCATCCCGCGCGACCGCATGTCCGGCCCGCGCCGCAGCTTCGACCTGCCCGGCGCGCTCACCGCGACCGCCGGCATCACCCTCCTGGTGTACGTCCTCGTCGAGGCACCGGCGGCAGGCTGGACGTCTGCGACGATCCTCGTCTCCGCCGCCCTCGCCGTCGTGCTGCTGGCCGGCTTCGCCTTCATCGAGTCCCGCACCGCCGACCCGCTGATGCCGCTGCGCCTGTTCCGCAACCGCAGCCTCGCCGCCGCAACCATGATCACCTTCGTGTTCATGGGGACCTTCGGGGCGATCCCGTACTTCCTGACCATCCTGTGGCAGGAGGTCCAGGGCCTCAGCGCGCTGCAGACCGGCTTCGCGTTCCTGGTCCCGGCCGTGGCGATCTTCGCGGGCACCCAGATCGGCGAGCGCATGACCACCCGTGCGGGCCTGCGCCCGGCGCTGCTCAGCGGATTCGTGCTCGGCGCGATCGGCACCGCGGTGCTGGCGATGGGCGTCACCGCGGACGGCTCGTACGGCGTGCTCGTCCCCGGCCTCGTCGTCATGGGCGTCGGCCAGGGCATCGCGTGGACCGCGATGTGGATCGCCGCCGCGTCCGGCGTCGACGCGAGCGAGCAGGGAGTCGCCTCCGGCATGGCCTCGACCGCGTCCCAGGTCGGTGCCGCCGTCGGCCTCGCGATCTTCGTGGCGATCGCCAACGCCGACACCGACGGACTGACCGGCACCCAACTGGAGCACGCCGTCGCCGACGGTCAGCAGGGCACGCTCTACCTCGTGGCCGCGGCGCTGCTGCTCGGCGCGGTGGCGGCGCTCACCTTCAAGCGCACCGCCAAGACCGACACGCGGCCGGTCGCCGAGTTCGCGGCCGACACCGCGGAGGAGGCCGCCGCACCAGGCGAGGACGACGCGGAGCGGGTGGAGGTCGGCGCACGCGGCTGACCCCGCTTGCCGTACCGTCGGACCGGAACGGGCATTGGACCAGACCAATGCCCGTTCCCGTCCGACCGCACGAGGATCAGGAGTACGCCCCGCCATGGCCCAGCCGCTCGTCTGCATCGGCAGCTACACCCCCGCCACCGGCGGTCGCGGATCCGGCATCACGGTATGCGCCCAGGACCCGGCCACCGGCGTGCTGACGCCGCTGGGCGAGCCGACCGCGACCCCGTCCCCGTCGTTCCTCGCCGCGCACCCCGACGGACGTACGCTCTACGCGGTCAACGAGCTCGAACCGCAGGGCACCCTCAGCGCGTTCGCCATCGCCGATGACGGCTCGCTCACCCCGCTCGGCAGCGTCCCCAGCGGCGGAAGCGCGCCCTGCCACGTCGCGGTGGACCCCACGGGTGCGTACGCGCTCACCGCGAACTACGGCGACGGCCGCGTCTCCGTCCACCCCCTCGCCCCGAACGGCGCCGCCGGCCCGCACACCACCGTCGTCGAACTGCACGGCGACGGCCCGGACCGCGACCGCCAGGCCGGACCACACGCCCACCAGGTGGCCTTCGACGGCGACACGGTCCTGGTCTGCGACCTCGGCTCCGACCGCGTCTGGCGGTACCGCCTCCGCCCGGACGGAACACTCGTCGCGGAAGCGCCCGTTCCCACCCCGCCCGGCTTCGGCCCGCGCCACCTCGTGCACACGGCGCCGGACCGTGCCTGGGTCGTCGGCGAACTGGTCCCCGCGGTCCGTGCGTTGCCCAACGGCCCGGCAACCGGCCTGGCCACGGCGGGCCCGACGCGCAACCACCCCTCCGCGATCGTCGCCTCCCCGGACGGCCGCCACCTCTACGTCGCCAACCGCGGCCCCGACACGGTCACCGTCCTCGCCCTCGACGGCGGTACGCCCCGCGTCGTCGCCGAAATCGACACCGGCGTCACCTGGCCCCGCGACGCGACACTGATCGGCGACCACCTCTACATCGCCGGCGAACGCTCCGACACCGTCACCGCCCTGCGCCGCGACCCGGCCACCGGCCTCCTCGCACCCCCGGCCGAAGCCCTCACCACCGGCACCCCCACCTGCATCGCCGCAGTACCCCGCACCTACTGAGATTCTGGGCGTGATCTCGTCAGGGCGAGGGCGAATCGTCGTGAGGGGCGGGCGGGAGCCGGGTGGTGATGCGGGCCCGGGAGGCGAGGGCCTCGCGGCTGTCGCGCAGCGTGTGCCGGGCCAGGTCGTACAAGGCAGGTGTGCCGTCGAGCGGGTTGCGCTCGTGCTGGGGGCTCACCGGGCGGGGTGGGACTCGATTCGGTAGATCATGGCCCGCACTATGCCGACGGGCGGCGCGCCGGGCGAGCGGCTTTTCACGGTGCTGCGCGGTCCGGTGCGCCGCGGGAGGTGCGGACGAACCAGATGACCGCGCCCGTCGCCAGCACGGCCGCGCCCCAGGCGACCGACCGCCAGGGGAGGGTTGCGGCCAGGACGACGCAGCCGAGGAGGCCGAGGACGGGGAGGGCGCGAGGCGGCGGGTTTTCGTCGGAACGCAGCTTCAGGGCGGAGGCGTTGGCCACCGCGTAGTAGGCCAGTACGCCGAAGGAGGAGAACCCGATCGCGCCGCGCAGATCCACCAGGCCGACCAGGAGCACCACCGCGGCGCCGACCGCGATGACGGCGTGGCGGGGGACCTGGTGTGTCGTGTCGACGGCGGCCAGCACACGCGGCATGTGGCCGTCGCGGGCCATCGCGAGGGCGGTGCGCGAGACGCCGAGCAGGAGGCCGAGCAGTGCGCCCAGCGCCGCGACCGCCGCGCCGACGCGTACCGCCGTCGTTCCGCCGTCGAGGTCGGTCGCCGCCACCGCGGTGTCCAACGGCGCGGTGGCGGAGCCGAGTTGGTCGGCTCCGACGGCGAGGAGCGCGGCCACGGCCACGGCGACGTACACGACGAGGGCGATGCCGAGGGCGATCGGAATCGCGCGCGGGATCGTCCGGGCGGGGTCACGGACCTCCTCGCCGAGGGTCGCGATCCGCGCGTACCCGGCGAACGCGAAGAAGAGCAGTCCGGCGGACTGGAGGACGCCATACAGGCTCGCGTCCGGGAACGGTTCGAGGCGCGCGGCGTCGGCAGACGTGAGGCAGGCCGCGACGACGAAGGCGAGCACGGTCAACGTGATGGCGACGATCGCGCGCGTCAGCCACACGGCCTTCTGCACACCGTGCAGGTTCAGCAGCGTCAGCAGGGCGACCGCGCCCACGCCGGTCGCCCGTGTGTACTCCGGCCAGATGTACGCCCCGGCCGTCATTGCCATCGCCGCACACGACGCCGTCTTGCCTACCACGAACGCCCAGCCCGCGAGGTACCCCCAGAAGGGGCCGAGGCGTTCGCGGCCGTAGACGTACGTGCCCCCTGACTCCGGATGCCGCGCCGCGAGCCGGGCCGACGAGGTGGCGTTGCAGTAGGCCACCGCCGCCGCGATGCCGAGGCCCACCAGCAGGCCCGACCCCGCCGCGCGGGCGGCAGGGCCGACGGCGGCGAAGACCCCCGCGCCGATCATCGAACCGAGACCGACCATCACGGCGTCGCCGGTGCCCAGACGGCGCGCGAGAGCGGCGGGCCGGGCGGACGGTGCGGGGGCTGGGAAGGGCACATCGGGGGAGGTCACCCGATGTGCATACCAGGTAAGGGTCTCGGACGGATGAATGAGGGCTGAACGCCACACAGGAGGGGGACGGTCCGTACGCGCGAAGCGGCGTGCGCCGGGCGAGGCTTCGTGCGGGCCGGGGCCGATTCCGGGGTGGCGTAGGGGAGTGGGTGCGGGACGAAGAGGCACGCGGCGGTAGGCGGTAGGCGGTAGGCGGGTTGTCGGGCAGTCGGTCGGCTGCGCGGTTGGCCGGGTGGTCGGTCAGGCGGTGGTCAGGGAACGGTCAGCGCCCCGGTCGACAGTGGACGCGTACCGATCGACCGAACGGCCCCGACCGTCCGCCGCAACCCAGGAGAGCCGGCATGAGCCTGCCCGCGTCGTCCTCGACCCCGCCGCCGCACCGGCCGCCGACGGACCGATCCTCCGCGCCCTCCTGGGGGCTCACGGGCTTCCGCCTCATGGTGCCCGAGCCCGCGGACCCGGTCGTCCGCATGACCTTGCACCGGGCGACCGGCACGGTCGAGCTCGGCCTGACCCGCGGCGCGGGCGGGCAGGCGGAGGCGCTGGAGGCGGCGTTCGACGCCGTTCGCGCGACGGTCGTCGCGCGGCTCGACCTGTCGGCGGGGGCCCTGGAGTTGAGCGTGCGCCTGCGGCACAACCACGTGGCGGGCGATATCGGCATCCTCGTCCTCGAGTGGGCACCCGGCGGCGACGCACGGCGGGGCGGCTCCGCCACGGACGTCGTACGGCGCGCTCCGGACGGGTTCTGGCGCTACGCCGTCCCCCTCCCGCTCGGCGGGCCCACGCCCTCGTAGCCGTCGCCGCAGACACGGCCACGGCCGCTCATGCCGCGGAATCGGCCGCCACCACGACCACATCGGCCCGCGTGATCGTCGGCTCCGCCTCCAACGCCGCCGTCAACCGGGCGACTTCGGCCAGGAGCCGGTCGGCGGGGCCGACCGCCACCGTCGGCACCGGAACCACGCGTACCGACACGAACAACTGACGCGGTCCGACGAACACAGCCGTCACCTCGGCGGTTTCGGCGACCCACGGGCGCGAGGTGACGCGTTCGCGCAGCTGGTCGACGACGTTGTCGGGCGCGGATTCGTCGATGAGCAGCGCCTTGTTGCGGCGGGCGAGCTGCCAGGCGACAGCCACCAGGAGGAGGCCGATCATGATGCTGGAGGCCGCGTCCCACAACGCCGAGCCGGTCCACGCGTGCAGGCCCAGTGCCGCGAGGGCCAGCGCGAGGCCGACGAGCGCGGCGGAGTCCTCCAAGAACACCGTCGCGGCCGTGGGGTCCGAGCCACGCCGCAACTGCGCGGTGAGCGTACGGTCGTTCGCCGCCGCCTCGGCCTTCAACTGCTTGTGCGCCTGGCGCCACGAGACGCCCTCCAGGACCGCGGAGACCAGCAGCACCCCGACGCCCACCCACACCGATTCCAGCGGCTCGGGGTCGAGCAGCGACCGGATGCCCTCCTGGATCGCCAGCACACCGCCGACGACGAAGATGCCCATCGCGGCCAGGAACGCCCAGAACCAGCGCTCCTGGCCGTACCCGAAGGGGTGGCGCCGGTCGGCGGGCCGGTCGCTGCGCCGCAGACCGACGAACAGCAGCACCTCGTTGCCGGTGTCGGCGAACGAGTGCGCGGTCTCGGCCCACAGCGACGCCGACCCGGTGACCATCGCGGCCACCGCCTTCGCGATCGCGATGGCCAGGTTGGCCGCGACCGCGACGACGACGGTACGCAGGTTCTCCCCGCCGCCGCTGTCCGCGCCGCCTGCCGTCTCGGTCGCCTGCGGTTCGCCGGGTTCCGGTGCCTCGTGGCTCATGCCGTGCTCCTGCGGTGCTCCTGAGGGAGGGTCAGCCGATCCACATCGCCCCCGGCGCAACCGCGAATCCCCGCGCGACCCGACACGACCGCGTCAAGGGAACCCACGTATCCGGATGAACCAGGTATCCGATGCGAAAGCTACCCGCTACCCCGCCCAAAACCCGGCAACCCGACCCCGCGGACAGCCGGCAGAAACGGCTGAGCCGTCCAATGCGTGCGAGGAGCCCGTGGCTGTGCGGGATCACCGACGGTGCGGGGGAGTGCGAAGACGCCGCGTCCCGGGCATCTGTGCGGGTCCGGGACGTGGGGTGGAGTTCGGCTGCGGGGGTGGGGAGTTGACGGTGGGTGCGGGTCAGCGCGGGTAGGTGGCGGTGACGGAACCGTCTCCTGTGTTCAGTTCGATGGTGCGCGGGGAGTCGGGGTCCTGCTTGATCTGGATGGTCTGGCTGCCGTCGCCGACCTTGACGGATGTGCGGTACGCGTCCTCGGTGCGCGGCAGCGTGAGGCGCAGGCTCCCGTCGCCCGTCGACGCCTTCACGTGCATCGGCGGCTCGGTCAGGGTCAGGCCCACGCCGCCGTCGCCGGAGGAGACGGTCAGGTCGGTCGCCGCGGTGCCCGCCACCGAGACCGAGCCGTCGGACGTGGACAGCTTGAGGGTGCCGGCGCGGACGTCGCGGATCTTCATCGAGCCGTCGCCGCTGTGCAGGTCGATGTCGGCGGCCAGGCCGCGGACCGAGATCGAGCCGTCTCCGCTGCGTACCTTGACGGCCTTCACGGTCGGCGGAACGGCGACCGTGTAGTCGCCGTCGCAGTCGACCGTGAAGAAGGACGGGCAGTTTGTCGTCAGGCGCAACGTGCCCTCGCTGAGCGACCACTCGGGGTCGGCGCCGCGGATGCTTTCGGTGGTCTTGCGGTCCACCCGTACCTGGCCCGGCTCGCCCGGCACCAGGTGGAGGCCGCCGTCGTCGCTCTCGATCGTCAGCGTCTCGCCGGGCAGGTCGAACTGCGTGGAGGCCGCGACGTCGTGGCTGGACAGCAGGACCAGGCCGGTGAACCCCGCGGAGCCGACCATGCCCGCCAAGAGCAGTCCCGAGATCGAGAACAGCGCGATACGTGCCGGCCTGGCCATGGTGTGCTCCCGAGGATCGTGCCCCGCCGTGTCGTACGACGGGACTGATCACCCTATGAGCGCGGTGCCGCGGGCGCGCGGGTCGGGTCTGGTCGGACCGGGCCGCGCCGGATCCTCAGGCGTGCGTGCCGCCGTCGATGCGGATCTCGGTGCCGGTGATGAACGCCCCGTCGTCCGACGCCAGCATGGCGATCACTCCGGCGACCGTCTCGGGTCCGGCCATCGGAGCTCCGCTCGCGGACTCCACGTCGGTGTCGAGGATCGGGCTCAGCTTCGCGAACAGCGACCAGTCGGTGTCCTCGGGGAGGTAGCCGCCGGTCGCGTCGGTGATGCCGGACTTGATGCTGCCGGGTGCGACGTTCACCGCGCGCAGGCCCTGCTTGCCGTACTCGAGCGCGAGCGCGTGGGTGAACGACTGCACGCCGCCCTTGCTGGCCGCGTACGCCGCCATGTAGGGGTGCGCGAACGCGGCGGAGGTCGAGCTGAAGTTCACCACCACGCCGCGGCCGGTCGCCAGGAGGGCGGGCAGCGCCTCGCGCGTGACGAGGAACGTGCCGGTCAGGTTGACGCCGATGATGCGGTTCCACAGGTCGAGCGACGTCTCGTGCGTGTGTGCCGCACGCAGGATCCCCGCCGCGTTCACCAGCACGTCGAGGCCGCCGAGGTCGTCGACGGTCGTGGCGACGCCCGCGACGACATTCGCCTCGTCGGAGATGTCCAGGACCAGTGTGCGCAGACGGGACGTGTCGAGTCCGGCCTCGGCGGCGCGGGTCTCGGTGGCCTTGAGCCCGTCCGCGGCGACGTCGGCGGCGACGACGGTGCCGCCCTCGGCGAGCAGGCGCAGCGCGGTGGCCTGGCCGATGCCGGAGCCGGCGCCGGTGACCAGGATGCGGCGGTTGTCGAAGCGGTTCATGAGGAGCCTTCCGTCTGGTGCTGGTCCGGCGCTCGGCCCTCGCCTCCCACCGGTCCTTGTTGTTGGCACGTCATGTCAAACATACATGTCATGCCAATAATTCCTCGGGCGGACGCTAGGCTGTGTGCATGACCACGAGCACGCGCCGGGGCCCGGGCCGACCGTCGCTGACCGAGCGGCGCAAGGAGGACACCCGCACCGAGGTGTCCCGCGTCGCCGCCCGGCTGTTCACCGACCGCGGCTACGACGCGACGACCGTCGAGGACATCGCCGCCGCCTCGGGCATGGCCCTGCGCACCTTCTACCGCTACTTCCGGGCGAAGGAGGAGACGATCGCCCCGCTGCTCGCGGCGGGTACGCGCGACTGGGTGGACCGGCTCGCCGACGCGGACGCGTCCCTGGGCCTCGTCGACGCGCTCCTGACCTCGTACCGCGCGTCGGTGCGCCACGCGCGTACCCCCGACGGCCTCGACGAGGACCAACTCCGCGCCCTCCTACGCCTGGTCGGCGGACACTCCGCGCTGCGCGCCGTGTGGCTGAACGTCTACCGCGACACCGAGGACAGCCTGCGCCCCGCGATCGCCGCGCGCGTCGGAGCGTCCCCCGACGACCTCGACGTGCAACTGGCCGCCGGGACCGTCAACACCGCCGTGCGCATCGCCATGGAGCGCTGGGCCGCGGGCGAGTCGTCCGTACGCTCCGCCGACGAGGCTGTGGGCCGTGCCCTTCGCGCGGTGGCGACCGGCGGACTCCTCGCCGCCTGAGCCCGCATCACGGGTCGCGGCCGAACACCCCCCAAGTGTCTGGATGTTCAAGCGTTCGGGTGAACCTTTCACCCGATACGGTGCGGCCATTCGGATGCGGGCCGTTCGGGCAACCAGTCTGTCTCCATGGCCTTCAAGAGCAACTCCAAGAGTGACGAGTCACCCGAATCGCCCAGCGAGGGTGGCGGCCGAACGGCCCCGTCCCGCCGGGCGTTCCTCACCGCCGCGGGCACGACCGCGGTGATCCCCGCGGCCGGCGCGCTGTTGGCGCCGGGGACCGCCGTCGGCGTCCCGCGGCAGCGCGACGTCGACCCGGCCCGCTGGAACACCTGCGTGGCGGTGGCACGCCAACTCCTGCTGGTGGGGGAGCGCGACGAGGACCTCAAGCTGAAGTACCTCAAGATCCTGATCGAGGACGGCCTGCCCAAGACCACCGCTCCCAAGCACGTCATGATCATCGGAGCGGGCATCGCCGGTCTGGTCGCCGGCACCCTGCTCAAGCGCGCCGGGCACCGCGTCACCATCCTGGAGGCCAACGCGAACCGCATCGGCGGCCGCATCAAGACCTTCCGCTCCGCCCCCGGCGGCCAGGACTCCGCCCGCCCGTTCGCCGACCCCAAGGCCACCGCCGAGGCCGGCGCGATGCGGCTGCCCAGCTTCCACCCGATGACCCTCGCGCTGATCGACAAGCTCGGGCTCGAGCGGCGCCCGTTCCACCTCGTCGACATCGTTCCCGGCACCGGCAACCCGGCAGGGCAGCCGCCCGCGGTCGAGTACAAGGCGTTCACCGGCGAGACATGGCGCTTCGGGCCCGCGCAAAGCGACTTCAAGGCACCCGACAAGCTCAACAACACCTGGATCCGCGCCAACGGCGTGCGGCAGCGCAAGAACGAATACGCCAAGTCCCCCGACATCATGCACGGCGGCTTCGGGCTGCCCGCGGGCGGCGGCACGATGGGGGAGCGCTGGGCCAACGCACTCGCCCCGGCGTACGCGAAGATCACCACGACCCGGCCGGACGGCACCCGGGAACCGCTGCCGCTGCCGCAGCGCATCGAAGGCTGGGCGCAACTCATCTACGACTACGACGAGTTCTCGCTGCGCCGGTTCATGTCCGAGGTCGCCGGGTTCGACAACGCGACCATCGAGGCACTCGGCACGCTGGAGAACCTGACCTCGCGCCTGCCGCTGTCCTTCCTGCACAGCTTCCTCGGCCACACCGACATCAACCCGTCGGCCACCTACTGGGAGATCGCCGGCGGCACCGCCGAACTGCCGTACGCGCTGCTGCCCGAGCTCGAGAACGACATCGTGATGAACCGCCGCGTCACGCGGCTCGAGTACCGCGACCCCGCGGACCCGGCCGCCAGGACCACCCACCTGGCGGAGCCCGGCCGCAGCTCGGTGTGGGTGCACACCGTGCGGGAGGCGGGCGGCAACGACCAGGACTCCGGCACCGAACTGCCCGGCGGGGAGATCTTCGAGGCGGACGTGGCGATCGTGACCATCCCGTTCGCGGCCCTGCGCCACGTGCAGGTCGAACCGGCCTTCTCCTACCCCAAGCGCCGCGCGATCACCGAGCTGCACTACGACGCGGCCACCAAGGTCCTGCTCGAATTCTCGCGCCGCTGGTGGGAGTTCGACGAGGACCAGTGGCGGAAGGAACTTGAGTCGATCCGCCCGGGCCTGTACGAGCTGTACCGGACCGGCCGCGCCGGCAAGGACGCCGAACTGCTGGGCGCGCACTACTCCGTCAACCGCGCCGACATCGCCCCTGGGCTGCGCTCCCGGTACGCCTCGGCGCCGCAGACCGCCGCCGGGGACCAGCCGCCCGCCGTACAGGCCGTGGGCGGCGGCTCGGTCACCGACAACGCCAACCGGTTCATCTACCACCCGTCGCACCCGACCGCGGGCGGCAGCGCCGGCGGTGTCGTCCTGGCCAGCTACACCTGGGCCGACGACGCGCTGCGCTGGGACTCGCTCGACGACGACGAGCGCTACGCGTACGCCCTGCGCGGCTTGCAAGAGGTGTACGGCCGGCGCGTCGAGGTCTTCTTCACCGGCCACGGCGCGACCCAGAGCTGGCTGCGCAACCGCTACGCCTGCGGCGAGGCGGCCGTGTTCACCCCGGGCCAGTGGACCGCCCTGCATCCGGCCGTCACCACGCCCGAGGGCCCCGTGCACTTCGCGGGTGAGCACACCTCGCTCAAGCACGCCTGGATCGAAGGTTCGCTGGAGTCCGCGGTGCGCGCGGCACTGGAGGTGAACGGCTAGCCGGGGGGCAACGCCCGGGATCCGGCTTCGGAGGGCGGATTCGGCGCTCGGGTTCGGTGCTCGGGTCGGTGGTCGGCTCGGTGGTCGGCTCGGGGTCGGTCCGGTGGTCGGCTCGGGGTCGGTCCGGTGGTCGGGTTCGGCATCCGTCGGGGTGCCGATCGGCGGCCTGCCGAGTTGACGCCGTGTGGTGGGCGGCATGTCGGGACCCGGTCGCGGTCCCGACACGCCGCCCACCCCTGGCCGTGGCGCCGAACGCGCGCTACGGCCGCGGGATGTTCCGCAGGTTCGACCTGGCCATCTGGACCATCCGGCCCACACCGCCGTTGAGGACCATCCGGCTGGCGGACAGCGCGAAGCCGCTGATCTGCGCCGAGGTGATCTTGGGCGGGATGGACAGCGCGTCCGGGTCCGTGACGATGTCGACGAGCACGGGGCCGTCGTGCGAGAAGGCCTCGCGCAGCGCGGCGCGTACCTTGCGCGGCTTCTCGACCCGGATGCCGCGCGCGCCCGCGGCGGTGGCGATGGCCGCGTAGTCGGTGTGCGGGTAGCGCGTACCGTGCGGCGCCAGCCCGTCGACCATCATCTCCAGGTCGACCATGCCCAGCGACGAGTTGTTGAACAGCACGACCTTGACCGGCAGGTCGTACTGCACGAGCGTCAGGAAGTCGCCCATCAGCATCGAGAACCCGCCGTCGCCGGACATGGACACGATCTGCCGCTTGCGGTCGATCAGTTGCGCGCCGATCGCCTGCGGCATCGCGTTCGCCATCGACCCGTGCACGAAGGAACCCACCACGCGGCGCTTCCCGTTGGGCGTGAGGTACCGCGCCGCCCACACGTTGCACATGCCGGTGTCGACGGTGAAGACCGCGTCCTCGGCGGCCTCTTCGTCGAGGATCGACGCGACGTACTCCGGGTGGATCGGCACGTGCTTCTCGACGTTCTTGGTGTACGCCCCGACGACGCCCTCCAATGAGTCCAGGTGCTTCTTCAGCATCCGGTCCAGGAAGGCGCGCGACGACTTGGCCCGGATGCGCGGCGTCAGGCAGCGCAGCGTCTCGCGTACGTCGCCCCACACTGCCAGGTCCAGCGAGGTACGCCGTCCCAGCCGCTCCGGCTGCATGTCGATCTGCACGGTCCGCACGTCGCGCGGCAGGAAGTCGCTGTATGGGAAGTCCGTGCCCAGCAGGATCAACAGGTCGCACTCGTGCATCGCCTCGTACGCCGCGCCGTAGCCCAGCAGGCCGGACATTCCGACGTCGTAGGGGTTGTCGTACTGGATGTGCTCCTTGCCGCGCAGCGCGTGCCCGACCGGCGACTTGACCTTCTCCGCCAGTTCCATGACCTCGGCGTGCGCCCCGGCGACGCCGCGCCCGCAGAACAGCGTCACCTTGTCGGCCTCGTCGACGAGCCGGGCCAGTCGGTCCACCTCGCCGTCGCCCGGCCGGATCGTGGGACGCTCCGAGGCCATCGCCAACTCGACCGACCCCTCCGGGGCGGCGAGGCTCGCGATGTCGCCGGGCAGCGTCACGACGGACACGCCGCGCCGCCCGACCGCGTGCTGGATCGCGGTCTGCACGACGCGCGGCATCTGCTCCGGCGTCGAGATCATCTCGGAGTAGTGGCTGCACTCTTCGAACAGCCGCTCCGGGTGCGTCTCCTGGAAGTACCCGAGGCCGATCTGCGCGCTCGGGATGTGCGACGCCAGCGCGAGCACGGGGGCCATCGAACGATGCGCGTCGAAGAGCCCGTTGATCAGGTGGAGGTTGCCCGGCCCGCACGACCCGGCGCACGCCGCGAGACGGCCGGTGAGCTGCGCCTCCGCACTCGCCGCGAACGCCGCCGCCTCTTCGTGGCGCACCTGCACCCATTCGACGGCGCTGTTGCGCCGGATGGCGTCCACGACCGGGTTCAGGCTGTCGCCCACGACCCCGAACACGCGCCGGACTCCCGCGCGGGCGAGGAGGTCGACGTACTGTTCCGCGACGGTCTGCTTGGCCATGCCCGGGGCTCCCTACGGTCTGCTGTGTGTGCGCCCTCGGCGTGTGTGCCGCGCCGCGTGCGCTCCTCCGTGCGAACTTGATCTTCGCGTCATATGGGCATTTGTCCGCTGGGACGCGGCCGCACACCTACAAGGCCTCGGCCTCTCGCCCGACGCGCGGCCAGTCATCGGCGACGCTCAGTTGCCGGCCGGCGGCAGTTCCCGGCCCAGAGCCGTGGCAAAGCGCTCGCGCAGCAGGTGGTACTCGGGCGCGCGGCGCCTGAGAGGGCCGGTCGGCCGTACGACCGTGCGCGGATCGAGGATTTGTTGTCCCAGCCGGAACTGCTCGTACGTCAGGTCGAGCGCCAGGCCGCTGGGCAGCCGGTTCCACCAGTGGTAGCCGACATCGGCGCCGTCCAGTTCGACGCCCGCGAGCATCAGGTCGCCGCCGAAGAGGTCGTGCACCACCAGGGCGGTGATGTCGCAGTGCCCCCACGCCGGATTGTCCGGGCGCCACGGCTCGCGCGCGGCGTCGTCGGGCGAGCACGTGTCCGCCGCCCATGCGGTGCGGAAGGCGCGGTCGAGGGCCGGGAGCGAGGTGGGGGCGATCATGACAGGCACGCTGTCACAGGGCTGCGACATGAGGGTGCGAGGCCGGCGGCGCCGGGCCGGGGTGGGCGCGGTCAGCCCGCTGCCGTCGCGAAGCGCCGCCGCAGGGCGGGCTTGCTGACCTTCCCCGTCCCGGTCGCGGGCAGCTCGTCGACGAAGTGGACCACACGCGGGATCTTGAAGCCCGCGAGGCGTGCACGGCACAGCGCCACCAGCTCGTCTTCCAGCTCGGCTTCGGACGGTCGTGCGTCGGCAGGTACGACCACCGCGCATACGCGTTCACCCCACCGGGCGTCCGGAATGCCGATGACCGCGACGTCGCGTACCCCCGGATGGGTGCGCAGGACACTTTCCACCTCGCGCGCGCTGACGTTCTCTCCGCCGGAGATGACGATGTCCTTCTTGCGGTCCGCGACGTAGAGATAGCCGGCGTCGTCGAGGCGCCCGAGGTCGCCGGTGCGGAACCACGCGTCCCGGAACGCCTCGTCGGTGGCCTCCGGATCCTCCCAGTACCCGTCGCACACCTGCTCGGCGCGGACGGCGATCTCGCCGACCTGCCCGGTCGGCACGTCCGCCCACGCGTCGTCGATGATGCGCAGCTCCACGCCGGGACCGGGCCGACCGGCCGCCGACAGCAGCTCCGGGCGGTGTTCCTCCGGTGTCAGGAACACCGCGTTGCCGGACAGTTCGGTGGAGCCGTAGCCCTGTCCGAGGTCGCAGCCGAGGACATCGGCGGTACGGCGGAGCAGTTCGGGGGAGATGGGCGAGGCGCCGTACCCGATGCCGCGCAGGCGGCCGCGCAACCGCGCGACGCCGTCCTGCGCCAACAGCGCGTCGATCATCGTCGGCGCGAGCGACATGTTGGTGACGCCGTGCCGCGCCACGAGGACGGGCAGCGCCGCGGGGTCGTACTTGCGCACCAACACGACGGGGCGAGCGCGCATGTGGTGCATGGGCACCTGGTACGCGCCGGCCACGTGGCACAACGGGAACGGCGTGAGGAACACCGTGTCGGCGAGCACCGGGCGCCGCGCGAGTGTCGTGCGCATGCCGGCGGTGAGGCTGCGATGCGTCAGGCGTACGCCCTTGGGGCGGCCGGTCGAGCCGGAGGTGAACAGCAGCCACGCGAGCGCCCGATCGTCGCTCGGGCCGGTCGGGGCGGTCGGCGCCGAGGCCGCGGCAGCGCGACCCTCCGCCAGGAGGGCGTCCCACTCGTCGAAGGTCACGACCGGGCGCTCCCGGCCGGCGAGCTCGGGCGCGAGCGCAGGGTCCGCGAGCACCAGCTCCGTACCCGAGCGGTTCAGCAGGTCGACCCACTCGTTGCGGTGGAGGCGCGGGTTCAGCGGCACGAGGACGCGTCCCGCACGCGGTACGGCGTAGCAGGCCACCACGTACTCGGCCCGGTTGTGCGCGACTATCGCCACCCGGCCGCCGGGGGAGACGCGCTCGGCCACCGCCGCCGCCAACGACTCACACTGCGCGTCGAGCTGACCGAATGTCAGCTCGACGCCGTCCTCGGGGCAGATGAGCGCGATGTCATCCGCCGCACGGTCCGCCGCGGCCCGCAAGATCTCGTGAAGCAACACCCCGCGAAGCTACCTCGCAGGTGATGCGACCGACAGCCCCGCCCCTCCGGGCCGCGCCCCGGCGCCTCAAGGCGTCAGGGTCGGGCGTCAGGGGCCGGGTGCCGGCCCCGAGCGCGAGTCGTCAGTCCAGGACGGCGGTGGCCTCGATCTCCACCAGCAGGTCCGGTTCCGCCAGGGCGGCGACGCCGATGAGCGTGACGGGCTTGGTCGGGTCGACGCCGAGTTTGGCGGCCGCGCGCCCGACGCCCTCGCCGAGCTGCGGCATCTTGTCGGGAGTCCAGTCGACGACGTACGCGGCCAGCTTGGCCACGTCGTCGAACGACCCGCCCACGGCCGCGAGGGCGGTGGCGATGTTGAGGTACACCTGCTCCACCTGCGCGGCGAGGTCGCCCTCGCCCACCTTCCCGCCGTCGGCGTCGCGGGCGACCTGCCCGGCGAGGAAGACGAGGCGGGACCCGGTCGCGACGGAGAGCTGGCGGTAGACCTCGGGCTTGGGCAGACCGTCCGGGTTCATGAGCTGCACGGCCATGTCGGTCCTCCTGGCTGTCGGTGTGCTTCGGAATAACATAGCAGTGCTATGTATTGTGGTGCCGTGGCAAGAACCAAGGACCCGGCGGTACGCGCCCTGCTCCTGCGGCGAGCGGCGCAGATGCTGCGGGCACGCGAACCGGTGACGCTCCGTTCCCTCGTGGCCGGCACCGGCGTCTCGACGATGGCGGTCTACACCTACTTCGGCGGCATGGACGGACTCTGGAGCGCGCTGCGCCAGGAGGGGTTCACCCTCCTGGCGGCCCGGCTCGCCGCCGTCGCACCGAGTGCGGATCCGGTGCGGGACCTGGCGGCGCAGGGGGCCGCGTACGTGGCCAATGCGTTGGACGCGCCCGACCTCTACCGCGTCATGTTCGACGCGGACTTCGAACTCGAGGACCCTCAGGCGGCCGACGACACGCTGGACAGTCTCGTACGCAACGTCGGCCGGGCGAAAGACTCCGGCCGGTTCCGCGGCGACGTCGATCCGCTCGAACTGGCAACCCAGAGCTGGGTGATCGGCCACGGACTCGCCTCGCTCGCCACCGCCGGACCGCTGCCGGAGGGCGCCCTGACGTACGCGATCCCCATGCTGACCGGTCTGTACGTCGCGGCCGGCGACGACCCCGCGCAGTGCGGCCGGTCCGTCGAACGCGGCTGGCGCACCGACCCCGTGACTCCACCGATGTGACGGGCCACAGGCGGCGGACCGAAAGCTGTCAGGCCCGGCTACCCGTCGGTATGCTCGCGGGTGCCCGTGAGCCACCGCCATTGCCCCGCCCCTGGGAGATCGCCATGTCGAAGGCCCTGCGCATCTGCCCGTTGTGCGAAGCAACCTGCGGGCTGACGCTCACGATCGACGCAGGACGGGTCACGGCCGCCCGCGGCGACCGGGACGACATCTTCAGCCGGGGCTTCATCTGCCCCAAGGGCGCCGCGTTCCCCGAGGTCGACGGCGATCCGGACCGGCTCACCGGGCCCCTCGTACGCGAGAACGGGGCTCTGCGCGAAGCGACCTGGGACGAGGCTTTCGACCTCATCGCCGCCCGGGTCCGGCCGCTGGTCGAGGAACACGGGAAGAACGCCGTGGCCCTGATCCTCGGCAACCCCAACGTGCACACCGTCGCCGGGGCGCTCTACCCGCCGTTGCTGCTGCGCGCCCTCGGCACGCGCAACTACTACTCGGCGTCCACGGTCGACCAGATGCCGAAGCACGTGTCCAGCGGGCTGCTCTTCGGCGACCCGTTCGCCATCCCGGTGCCCGACCTCGACCGGACCGACCACCTGCTGATGCTCGGGGCCAATCCACTCGACTCCAACGGCAGCCTGTGCACGGCCCCCGATTTCCCGGGCAAGCTCAAGGCACTGCAGGCGCGGGGTGGAACGTTCACCGTCGTCGACCCCCGCCGTACCCGCACCGCCCGCCTGGCCGACCGGCACCTCGCCATCCGGCCGGGCGCCGACGCGCTGTTCCTCGCGGCACTCGTGCACACCCTGTTCGCCGAGGACCTCGTCAGGCTCGGAGACCTTGCCGAGCACGTCGACGGCGTATCCGAACTGCGGGAGGCCGTCAAGGAGTTCACCCCCGACACGGTTGCCGTCGCCTGCGACCTGGACGCCGACGTCATCCGCGCCACGGCCCGCGAGCTGGCCGCCGCGCCCACCGCGGCCGTGTACGGGCGGGTCGGCTCCTCGACCGTCGAATACGGCACGCTCGGGAACTGGCTCGTCGACGTCCTCAACGTGCTCACCGGGAACCTCGACCGGCCCGGCGGCGCGCTCTTCCCGCACGGGGCGACCGCACCGGCACCTCGAAAGGCCGGACCCGGCAAGGGGTTTGCGCTCGGACGCTGGGCCAGCCGGGTGTCCGGCCACCCCGAGGCCAAGGGGGAACTGCCGCTCACCGCCCTCGCCGAGGAGATCGAGACCCCGGGCGAAGGACGCGTCCGCGCGGTCGTCACCATCGCCGCGAACCCCGTCCTGTCCGCACCCGACGGACGGCGCCTCGACGCGGCGCTCGACACGCTCGACTTCATGGTGTCGGTCGACCCGTACCTCAACGAGACCACCCGCCATGCGGACGTCGTGCTGCCGCCGCCTCCGCCGTCCCAGAGCCCGCACTTCGACTTCGTGTTCAACCAGTTCGCGGTGCGGAACCAGGCCCGGTACTCGCCGGCCGTCCTCCCGCTCGGTCCGGGCCGCATGGACGAGTGCGAGATCCACGCCCGGCTGATCCTGGCCGTCTCCGGCATGCACGGCGCCCCGCCCTCGGCGGTCGACGACCTCGCCGTCGCCACGACCCTCGCGAAGGCCGTGGCGGACGAGCAGTCGCCCGTACACGGACGGGACCCGAAGGAGGTGACCGCCGAGCTGATCGGCGACACCGGGCCCGAACGCCGCCTGGACATGATGCTGCGCCTCGGTTCGTACGGGCTCACGCTGGACGCCCTGCGCGCCGCTCCGCACGGCATCGACCTCGGCCCGCTGGAGCCGCGGCTGCCCGGCGTCCTCAAGACGCGCAGCGGGCGCATCGAGCTGTTCCCCGCGCCCGTCGAAGCCGACATGCCCCGGTTGCGCGCCGCGCTCGACGCCGTTCCGGCCGCCGACACACTCCAGCTGGTCGGCCGCCGCCACCTGCGCTCCAACAACAGCTGGATGCACAACATCCCGGCGCTGACCGGCGGTTCCAACCGCTGCACCCTCCAGGTCCACCCGGACGACGCGGCACGGCTCGGCCTCGTCGGCGGCGCGGCGGCCCGGATCAAGGGGGAGGGCGGCGAGTTGGAGGCCGAGGTCGAGATCACCGAGGGAATGCGCCCAGGTGTTGTGAGCCTGCCGCACGGGTGGGGGCACGACCGCCCCGGCACCCGGCTCTCGGTCGCCGCGGAACGCCCCGGGGTCAACGTGAACCAGCTGCTGGACGGCTCACGGCTCGACCCCCTGTCGGGCACGGCGGTGCTGAACGGATTCCCCGTACACGTCTCGCCCGCGCACTGACGCCGGGCCCCTGGCACGGGCCTTGACCCACTCGACGACCGTCAACTTCTATCGTGGGCCGCTGACGGCAAGCGATCTTCGGTCGGCGGGAGGCAGTTGATGCGGTTCATCGTGTTGGGCGCGGGGGCGATCGGCGGAGCGGTCGGGGGCAGGCTGGCGGCGGCGGGCCACGACGTGGTGCTCATCGCGCGGTCGGCGCACGCCGCGGCGATCCGCGGGAAGGGGCTCCGCATCCTGGACCCCGAGGGCGAGCAGGTGGTGAACGTACCGGTGGCCGAGCACCCGCAGGAGATCACGTTCGCGCCGGAAGACGTCGTGCTCCTGAGCGTGAAGACGCAGGACACCCCCGCCGCGCTCCGCGACCTCGCCGAGGCGGCTCCGGCGTCGACCCCGGTGGTCTGCGCGCAGAACGGCGTCGCCAACGAGGACATGGCCCTGCGGTCGTTCGACAACGTGTACGGCATGAACGTCATGTGCCCGGCCCTGTACACCGAGCCCGGGATCGTGCAGCTGCACTCCACCCCGGTCGCCGGCACGCTCGACCTCGGCCGCTACCCGAGCGGCTCCGACGACACCGCGCGCAAGATCGCGGCGGCGCTCTCGTCGGCCACGTTCCCCTCCGAAGCCCGCGACGACATCATGCGGTGGAAGTACGGCAAGCTCCTCTACAACCTGGCCAACGCCGCCGAGGCGCTCTGCGGTCCGAGCGTCCGCGTCGGCCCCGTCGCCACCCATCTGCGCGGCGAGACGGACGCCTGTTACGCCGCCGCGGGCATCGAACCCCTCCTCGAACCGGGCGACTCCCCGCGCCGCGGCTTCATCGTCGACCTCCCGGTACGCGGCGCCGACCGTGCCGGCGGCTCGTCGTACCAGAGCCTGCTGCGCGGCACCGGCGGCATCGAGGCCGACTACCTCAACGGCGAGATCGCCCGCCTCGGCCGCCTCCACGGCGTGCCGACCCCGGTGAACGCCGCGGTGCAGCGCCTCGCCAACCACCACGCCCGCCACCGCCTCGCCCCCGCGACGCTGACCGACGCCGACATCCTCCGCGCGGCCGGCGTGGCATGACGGACGCCGTGGGGGCGGGGGAGGTGCCGGGTGGTGCGGATCACGTTCGCGTGAGCGATGAGTTTCGACGGCGACGACGGTCATAAGGGGACAGGCGCACCGCACAGGGCGGGGCGCGACGGACCGCACCCGCACCCGAGAGGACCACGGACATGGCTGAGACGGTGAAGGGCCCCGCGTCGTACTTTCCCTCGATCGAGAAGAAGTACGGCCGACCCATTTCGGAGTGGCAGGGCCTGATCCGCTCGTCGCCGCTGACCAAGCACATGGAGTTGGTGGGCTGGCTCAAGAGCGAGCACGGCCTCGGCCACGGTCACGCCAACGCCCTCGTGGCCCACACCCTCGCCGAGGACAGCGGCAAGTAGCCCGCCGCCGAGCCGTGTTGTCAGTGCGGCCGCGTTGTCAGTGCGGCCGCATAGAGTCACAGACATCATCTCCAAGGAATCTGCGCCCTTGGTGACGGTGTCGGGCCCGCCTCGGAACACTCGCACACGAGGCGGGCCTTCACCATGTCCGGGCACCTTGCCGCGTGCCGCCTGGAGACCCCGTGGTTTGTCCCGGACGGGCTTCCGCATCCCCTGGCCGGGTGCTGCCGGTGCCCCTTGCCAGGGAGTCGCCCGGGCGAGGCTCCCCCGTACCGGGGAGGGGGCGGTTCGCTCGCATGCGTGACGACCCCGGCGTCCGATCTTCATAGCGTTTCGGAGGGGACGCGGAGAGGCCGCGTCGGCAACTCGGGGATCCCATGCCGAACATGAAGAACGAAGCGCGTCAGCGTGCGCTCAAGTACGTGGCAATCACGGTGGCTTCGCTGACGGTCGCACTGTCCGCCTGCTCCGGCACGGACGACAAGACCGCCGATTCGCCGTCAGGTACTCCGACCGGAACTCCGACGGGGGCGCCCTCGGTTGCGGCGTCCGGCGGCTCGCAACCGCCGTCGCCGGGCGGGACCACATCCCTCCCGATGCCTCTCCCGTCCTCCGAACAGGCCGATGCGGTCGCGAAGTTCCTTGGCGAGAACTGGCCGGAGGGGGCCGGTGGCTCCGTGGTCACCGCGCGGAACGGCGAGTTGGTGAGCTGCCAAGGACTGGGCCGCTCCGACGAGGCCGCGGGCCGGGCGGCGGGCTGCGACACCGTCTACGACATCGGCTCGATCACGAAGTCCTTCACCGCCGCGGCGGTTCTGAAGCTGGAGATGAACGGAGCGCTGCGGGTCACCGACAGCATCGGCGTCCACCTGGGCGCGGTTCCGGCCGACAAGCGCGCGATCACCATCCATCAGCTCCTCACCCACACCTCGGGGCTCCCGGAAGGCATCGGCGAGGACTACGAGCCTTTGTCCAGGGACGCGATGCTGGGCCGTGCCCTCGCCACACCGCTCGAGGCCGCACCGGGCGAGGAGTTCGCGTACTCCAACACCGGATATTCGGTGCTTGCCGCCGTCGTCGAGAAGGTGTCCGGGATGTCGTACGGCGACTTCCTCGCCCGCAACCTCTTCGGCCCCGCGGGCATGACCCGCACCGGCTACGTGCTGCCCGATCCGGGCCGCGGCGACGTCGCCGTCGAGTACGACGAGCAAGGTGCTTCCCAGGGGCGGCCGTTCGAGCATCCGTGGGCGCCGGACGGCCCGTACTGGAACCTGCGCGGCAACGGCGGCCTGCTGTCGACCGCGAGTGACATGTTCCGCTGGTACCGCGCCCTGGAGGGGGACACGATTTTGAACGGGGCGGCCAAGGCCAAGATGTTCACCCCGCACGTCCCCGAGGGCGACGGCCTGCCCAGCTCGTACGGCTACGGATTGACCGTGTTCCCGACCGACAAGGGCCCGCTGATCACTCACGACGGCGGCAACGACTGGTCCTTCGCCCGATTCGCGATCCGCCCGTCCGACCACACGATGGTCTTCTGGGCCACCAACACCGCCATCCGGGAAGGCAAATGGGACCTGGAGGACCAAGACGCCGACCTCACCCAGGACCTCATAGCCCTAGCCGCCGCGAAACCCTGACAGGGACGGGCAGTCCGACGACGTTCTGGAAGTTCCGCTGGGCTTGGGTCAGTGCGGTTCGGTTCGCGCCCGCCGCGCGGTTGGGCCAGCGCAGTTGCACCGCGTCGTCCTCCCAGAAGCAGACCGGACAGATCTCGTGCGACCCGGGCTGTTCGTGCATCGTCAACCGGCCGCAGCACACACAGGGATACTTCACGATCACGCCTGCCATCCTGCCGTACGCCTGGCGGCTAGCGGTCGTTGTGGTGGCGGCTTACCTGGCGCCAGACGGCCTCGTCGCAGATGCCGAGGGGGCGGCGGAACGCCGAGCGGGCTATCCGGCGGGGACGGTCCAGTTCGAGCCAGCTGTCGTGGGTCGCCGACTTGTCCCAGCCCGCGACCGGCATGCGGATGTACCCCGGGCGGCCCGACTTGTCCTGGCTGGTGATCTTCAGGATGTCGACACCGCGCGGGCCGGTGCCGACCACGAGGCACGGGCGGTCCTTGGCCTCGGCCACGTCGTCGAACGGAACAGACGCGAACCAGATTTGGCCGGGGGACGGTGCCGACCCCCGCGTGGGCCGCACGACGCGCGGGGGGCGTGCGGTACGCGTCGGCCCGGCCGTACCCCGCTGCCGCCGCGGACGGCCGCCTGAGGGCCGTGAGCCCGAGGCAGGCCTGCCCGGTCGGCGGCGCGGCGGTCGGCCCGCGGCGGCAGGTGCGCG
>NZ_JBEZFP010000071.1:0-45898 GCF_040649515.1 Streptodolium elevatio | reverse complement strand
CCGGGCGGTAGCCCGGCGGGAGCGGCTGCGCGGCATACTGCTGCGGCGGCTGCGGGGCCGCGGCGTACTGGCCGCTCTGCTGTCCGGTGATCGGTGTGAACGGCAGCGGCGCGGGCGGGGCCGGCGCCGGGGAGTAGCCGGGCGACGTGTAGCCGGCGTTGGCGTACGGCGAACTGCCGTACGAATTACCGGAATACGTGGCGGCAGGCGCCGCGGGGGCGGCGTACGACGGGCTCGAATACGACGAACCGCCGTACGACGAACCGGAGTACGACGAGGGCAGCGCGGGCAAGGCCGGCAGGGCCGGGCGCTCGCCGAAGCGCGAGTAGTGCCCGAGCCCCGTGAAGTCCGGCGCGGGCACGTGCATGGGGCCGATCTCCGGGCGGCCCCGCTCGGCCACCAGACGGTCGTAGATCGGGGTCTCCGAATACGGCGAATAGATGCCGCCGTCAAAGGCTCGAGCCGAGGTCATGGGCGATAAGGTACGCGATCCGGAGCCGTTGCGAACCCCCTTCGAGCTGTCGAATTTCCGAGGTACGCGCTGGTTTTACGCCAAGGACCCGAAGTACCCCCCTCCCATGCAACGTGCACGTAACCAACGGTGGTCGGCATGGACCGATAACATCCGATTGGGCCATTGGCGTACAGATGTACGACGAAGTGTGGCCATCGTGCCTTCCGCAGAGCATGATGGCTGCTTGCGGCCTGCGGGCCCACCGCACTTGTGTGCACCCGCACTTGTGTCCACTTGTAACGCATGACCCACCCGACGGGGGAGGGACCACGTGCGACGCGAACGAAGCGAACCGACCGGCAACGGCCGCGGGCACCGCGACGGTGCCGTGACCGGGCGGCGGCCTCGGCCGGATGCCCCCGGCGCCCCGGATGCCGCGGGCGCCTGGGAACCCGCCGACGACGCCGGCATCGACGCGGGCCTGCCGCCCGACGGACCGCCCGACCCGCCGCCACCCGACGACGTGCTCCTCGACCGCATCCAGGGCGGCTGGCTGGGGCGTTGCGCGGGCGCGCACATGATGGCCCATCCGGGCGAAGTGCTGGACCGCTGCGACGCCGTCGACCGCGCGGTGTTGACGCTGCGGTTGCTGGAGACGTACGGTCCGGGCTTCACCCACGAGCAGATGGCGTCCCTATGGCTGCTGACCCTGCCCTTCCTGCGGCCCGGCGGCGCCGAACGGGCCGCGTACCGCATGCTCGTCGACGGCGTGACCGTGCCCGGGCACGTCGGCACCGTGCGCAGGCCCGAGCCCACGCAGGAGGGCGACGGCGCCCTGCCCCGGGCCGACCTGTACGGATACATCGCCCCCGGCGATCCCCGGCGCGCCGCCCGGCTCGCCCGCAAGGACGCGCAACTCTCGCACGTCGGAAGCGGGCTGTACGGCGCCATGTGGGTCGCCGCCCTCTCGTCGGCGGCCTTCACCGCACGCGACGCCACGGAGGCCGTCGCTGTTTCCCTGCGGCACATCCCGCCCAGGTCGCGCCTGTGCGACGCGCTGTGCGAGGTGCTGGTCGCGCACGCGCGCGGACGCAGCTGGCCGGACGTCGCCGACGACATCCACCGCGCCCACGCGCACTACGGGCCGCAGCACACCGTGGGCAACGCGTGTCTGATCGCCGCCGGTCTGCTCTGGGGTGACGGGGACTGGACGCAGACGGTGTCGCTCACCGTGCGCGGCGGCTGGGACACCGAACTCGACGCGACGGTCGCGGGTTCGGTCGCCGGCGTGCTCGTGGGCACCGAGGGCATCCCCGCGGAGTGGCGGCACGCGGCGGTGGACCGGGTCCGGACCGCGGTGCCGGACGCGGGCGAATGCCGCATCACCGATCTTGCGGGAAGGACTTACGCACTGACCCGCACCAGCACTCCGTGACCACCCCGGCGACCGCCCTCGTGACCATCTCCGCGATCGCCCCGTGACGTGAACTCCTTTTCGGGCGGCGGCCGCCCGAAAAGGAGTCCCCGAGAAGAACGCGGCGGAAATTCCACGAGCTATTCGGACGCTTGTCCGACGCATTGTCCGGGCCTTGTGCGGCCCTTGCCCGGCCCTTGCCCGGCCCTTGCGCGACGCCTTGTGCGTCGGCTTACCGAACGCCGTGTCCGGTCCCTTGTCGGACCACTTGTCCGGTCACTTGCCGGGAGCCTTGTCCGGCACGTTCGCATTCCGTGCGGGTGTGCGCGGGCCAAACCCCCGCGCACACCCGCACGACGCGTTCAGAGCCGCGCGGAGTGCGCCTGGATGCGGGTCACCGCGTCCGCGACGCGCAGGATCGTGGCTTCGTCCATATGCGACCACAACGGCACCGTCAGCACCCGCTCGGCCATTTCCTCGGTCACCGGAAGCCGCCACGACCCGGGCGGCGACGCGTACGCCTTCTGCAGGTGCACCGCGGGGTGGAAGTACCGCCGGGAATCGATTCCCTCGGCCTTCAGTGCCGCCGCCAACGCCGGTACGTCGCAGCCGAATTCGGCCGGATCGACGATGAGCGTCAGATCCTTCCACGTCGACGTGTCGCCGTCCGCGAGCGCGGGCAGCCGTACGCCGGGCAGCCCCTCGATACGCGCCGCGAACGCGGCCGCCAACGCCCCTCGGTGGGCCACGCGTTCGGGCAGCGTGCGCAGCGACACCAGCGCGAGCGCGGCGTGCAGCTCCGACATCCGCGCGTTCAGCCCCGGGAAGAGGCAGTCGTAGTCGCCGGGGTTGCCGTACCCCCGGCCGAGCCGGATCCGCTCGGCCAGCGACGCGTCGCGCGTCGCGACGAGACCGCCCTCCGCCGCGGCGAGGACCTTGGTGGGGCTCAGGCTGAACACCTCGGCCGCCCCGAACCCGCCGATCGGGGTACCGGCGCGGCGGCTGCCGAACGCGTGCGCCGCGTCGTACAGCAGCGGTACGCCCCACTCCGCGGCGACCTTGTCCAACTCCTCGACGTGGCACGGAGTCCCGTACACGTGCGTGGCCATCAGCGCCTTGACAGTGGGCGGAGACCCTTCCGCCGCATCGATCACGCTTGCCAGGAGCGCCGGATCCAGCGTCAGCGTCTCGCGGTCCACTTCGGCGAAGTCCGGTAGCCCGCCCGCCCAGTGGGCCGCGTGCGCGGTGGCCGAGAACGTGAAGCTCGGCATCGCGACCCGATGGCCCGCGACGTCGAACGCCTGGAGCACCAGCATCAGGCCGCTCGTGCAACTCGCCACCGCGACCACATGCGGCACCTCCAGGAACTCCGCCGCGGCCTCCTCCAGTTCGCGGACGGTGTCGCCGTTCGTCAGCTGCCCGCTCGTGAGGATCGCGTCGAACCGGCGGTCCAACTCCGCACGGTCCGGGACCTGTACGCGCGTCAGCGGCAGCCCCTCCGGAAACGCTGGCGACCCCCCGAGCACCGCCGGGAGCGCCACATCCGACGCACCGCCCTGCTCACCCATCGTCACCGCCATTGCGGATCCCCCCTCCCTGCGGCCGGGATCCCCGTCCCAGCCTGATCGGACGTGCCTGAAACCCCCGGATCCGGCATCCCGGACGACCCCGTTCCCGCCGTACTGCCGCTGAACGAGGCGCCGTTCGTGGCACTCGCGCCGACCGGGACACCCGCCCCGGCAGCCGCCGCACCCGCGGCACCCGCCGCACTCCCCGGCACGCCCCCGCCCGCGGCCCGCAGCTTGGCCGGAACTCTGCGGCGCCGGACCCCCACCCCGTCCGGCGCCTCGGGTTTGGGTATCGCGAGCAGGATGAGCACGAACGGGAAGACCTGCACGCGCTCACGCGTGAGGATGCCGAAGTTCTTGATGTTGGCGAACGCCATCGCGAACACCAGCACGTACACCAGCGCGAAGGCCAGGTACGGGCGTCTGATCAGCAGCGCCGGAAGGCGTCGCAACCGGGCCAGCGACGTGATGAACAACGCCAGCAGCAACACGCCTTCGAGCGACGCCAACAGCGCCTGCATGTTGTGGACTTCGAACGGGAACGGCCGGAACAGCACGGTCATCAGCGACTGCGGCAGATGCGACGGCGAGATGACGCTCGTCTGCTCGGCCGTCGTCTGCGCCGAACCGCCTTGCGAGGTCAGCGTCTGCGTGCGGTTGACGACTTCCGTGGCCGACCCCGCGCTCAGGTCCGCGGTCCCGAAGAACTTGCCGACCTGCTTCAGTGCGATCACCGCGCCGGCTCCCAGCACGACGGCGCCGATGCCGGCCCGTATCGGCCCGAGCGCCGACACCTGCTGCGGTCTGCTGCGCAGCAGGTAACCGACGATGAGCCCGCACATCACCAGCACGGTGACGTGCGGCCGGACCATCGTCGTGCCCAGCATGCCGAGCAGCAGGAACAGGTACGCCCCGCGCCGGCGCACCAGCAGCAGCGCGCACCCGTACGCGCACATGCCGAGGGTGAACAGCATCCACGTGTCCTTGCCGATGCCCGACGGCCAGAAAAGCAGCGACGGCAGGAAGAACACGAGCTTGGAATACCGCTTCCGGTCCCCGTCGGGATAGGCGATCGTGAACGCCCGCCAGCACAGGTACAGGCCCCAGAAGCCCAGCCACGAGTACACGAGATATCCGGACAGGATCGACTGCCCGACGAACGCGTACACGATGCCGGTGAGGATCATGATGAAGCCGGTGCCGATGACCTTGCGCCCGATGTCGACGGTGAAGTCGCCGTCCCGGAAGAAGACCGCCAGATGGCGGCCTTCGAGGTCGTACATCGCGGCGTCGGCATTGCCGCCGTACAAGTGGAACGACATCCAGTACCGCGCGAAACAGGCCACCAGTTTGGCGACCAGCGCCCACACCACGATCTTCTGGAACCACGGCTCGTCGTCCCGGGTCAGCCGCTCCAGGATCGGGATGCTGAGCGTGAGCAGCAGCGGGAAGACGATGAGCGCCCCCCACATGTCGTACGCCCGGTTCTCCATCGACCACGCGAACACGGCCACGTAGAACCCGACCACCCCGGTCGCGGCGACGCCGCCCCACGGTATCCGCGGGCGGCGGAACCGCGGCAGCGCGGTGCCGCTCAAAAGACCTCCAGGTCACCCAGGGCCAGATGCCAGGAGTTCAGGGTGTGCGGGTCCAGGCCGTAGGGGAGCGGCCGCAACGGGCGCGCGACCATGAGCATGCCGGTGCGCGGCGGCGTCGCGTAGCCCGCGTACCGCGCCGCCCGCGACGCGTCCGAACCGGGCGTCAGGTGCGTCGCCACGTGGTCGCACCCGGACAGGCCCGCCGCGGACAGCAGCCGTCGCGCGGTCATCCGGTCGCCCGGCCTGATCAGCAGCTGCGACAGCGTGAACTCGGCCAGCGGTCCGCGCATGCGCGGGCGGCCGAACGCGACCCCGTCCAGCACGCCCTGCCGGTACGCGGCGATCACCCGGTAGTCCAGGCCCGGCGCGTCGCCGTACCGCCAGCGCAGGTACGCCTCCGTCGGCCGGGTGCGCAGCCGGTCCGGGTACAGCGCCGCGTCCGCCGAGTCCGCGTCGCCGATCAGCTCCTCCAGCCCGTTGCACGCGGCCGGGTCGGAGAAGAACTGGTGGGCGGTCGGGAAGCGGCAGCGGATGGTCGAGGCGTCCACCGTCGCCCTGGGCAGTTCGGAGACGTCGGGCAGGTTCGTCGCCCGCGAGCCGGTCCCGGACGCGTACGAGCTGCTCACCGCGCCGGGGCCGGGCCGCGTCCGGCCGAAGTCGGCCGTCGACCCGGACACCTTGGCCTCCGCCGCCTCGCCGGACCGCAGTTCGCGCAATCCCTTGGCGAAGGCCAGGGGCCGGATCGGGTGCAGCGCGATCGGCACCTTGCCCACCTCGCGCCAGCCCATCTTGAGGTAGCCGGGCAGGCTGTTGGCGTTCGGCGTGTTGAACACCAGGTCGGTGTCGTCCGCGAGCCGGTCCAGCAGCTCCCGCGTCATCCGGGTGAACAGGCCGCGGCCCTGCATCTCGGGGTGCGTCGCGGTGTCCACGGCCCGCACCGCGCGCACCGGTTCGCCCTGGTGCACGAACTCCCAGCGCAGGAACAACCGCACGGCCGCGATCCCGCCCTCCGGCGTCTCTGCGACCAGTCCGGGGCTGGCGCCGAACGGATTGTCGTGGTGCTTCCAGTCGAAGAACTCCTGTGTGCGTTCACCGGTCGGCCCGCCCCCCGCGAGCGCGGCGGCCAGCAGTTCGAGCACCTGCGGCTCGTCGTCCTTCGCCAACTCCCGGACCAGGACATCCTCTTGGGATCGGTCGGTCATCGTCTCAGCACCTCCCGGTACACGTCCTCGATCCGTGCCTGCGCGCCCGCCACGTCGAACGACTCCGACCGCAGGCGCGCGGCCTTGCCCCACGCGCGCCGCCGTGCTGGATCCGCCGCCGCCTCCGCGAGCGCCGCCGCCAATGCGGCCGGATCCCCCGAGGGTACGACGCGTCCCTCGACTCCGTCCGTCACGATCTCGGGCATGCCCCCGACATCGGTGACGACAACCGGCAAACCGGTCGCCATCGCCTCCATGAGCGCGACCGGAAGTCCCTCCTGCCGCGACCCGAGCGCGAACACGTCGAACGCGGGCAGCAGTTCGGGGACGTCGCCGCGCGAACCGGTGAAGACCACCGAGCCGGCCAGGTCGGGACGGGACGCCCGCTCACGCAACTGCGGCTCCAGCGGGCCCAGGCCGATCAGCACGAGGCGTGCGGCCGGCTCGCCGCGCCGCAGCAGCGCGTGCGCCTCCAGCAGGCCCATGTGGTCCTTCTTGGGCGTGAAGTTCGCGACCACGCCGTAGGTGAACGCGTCGGGGTCCAGGTCGAGCAGGCGCCGCGCCCGCTCGCGGCCGCCCGCGCCCTGGAGCACGCCGCCCAGATCGGGACCGTGGTAGACGACGCGCAGCGGCTCGACACCCGGACGCGTACGCGGCAGGCGTTCCGGGGCGATCGTCCCGGCGACCGCCCTCGACACCGCTATCACCGCCGAATTCCTGCGGTAGGTCCACGAGTTCGCGAGGCGCGTCGGGGTCCGGTAGCGGTGCCACAGGTTGTGCTCGGTGTGCACCAGCGCGACGCCGCGGTGCAGCAGCAGGCGCGCCGCGACCGCGGGGACGGGCATGTGCGTGTGCACCAGGTCGTACCCGCGCGCGGCGACCAGGCGCCGCAGGCGCAGCGGCCAGGTGCGGTCGGCCCGCGCCGCGCCGCCGCCGGCCGCCGGGCCGGGGTCCGCGCGGTCGCCGTCCGCTCCGGGGCGCTCGCCGAGGCAGTGCACGCGCACCCCGGCGTCGCGGAGTGCCGGGACGAGGGCGTCCTTCCACGGCAGGACGTACGCGACCTCGACGTCGAAACGCTCCCGGTCCACATGCCGGGCGCAGTTGACCAGCAGTTGTTCGGCGCCGCCGCGGCCCAGGCCCTTGGTCAGCCACAGCACGCGCGTCCGGGCGGCGGACCCGGGCGGCGCGCCGGTCACGGCAGGTCCTCCGTGCCGGACCGTCCGCCGCGGCCCGGACGGCCGCCGGGACGGCCGAACTGGCCCAGGTCGTTCGGGTCGTCGTCCAGGAACCCGCCGCCGCCGTAGCCGCCCTGCCCGCCGTCGAACCGGTCGTCGAACCGGTCGTCGAGGTCCGCGGGGTAGGAAGTCGCCCGCGGCTCGCCCGGTCGCACGCTTATCGTGCGCAACTCGGCGGTGTGCACGAACGAGTCGGGGTCGGGTTCGCGGGTGGTGGGCGGCCGGGGCGCCTCCGGGTCCGGGCCGTCGCCGTCGGTCCCGCCGCCGGGGCGTACGGCCACGGCCGCACTGCCGTCGCCGATCTCGGTGCGCCGCGCCCAACTCGGCGCCGAGCGCTCGCCGTCCTCGGCCAGCTCCGCCGCGTTGGAGCGGCCGCGCAGGATGAGGCCGGAGCCCGGGACGCTGATCGACGACAGGCCGCGCCCGCGCATCCCGACGCTGGACGGGTCGGTGCCGACCAGCGCGATTCCCGCCACCGGAACACCCGTGCGGGTCAGCAGCTCGGAGACACGCGATGCCTGATCGGGCGTCAGGTTGCCGCTGCGGGTGACCACGAGCATCGCGTCGGAGTGCTGGATCAGGTCGTTCGTGTCGTTCGCGAACAGCAGCGGCGCGCTGTCCAGCAGTACGACGTCCGCGTGGTGCCGCGCCCGGGCGATGACCTCGCCGACCCGCAGCAGCAGTGCGGCCGGGTAACTGGTCGGCGCGCCGCCGGTGATCACCCGCACGTGCGGGATCTCGGTGGCGCGTATGACGTGCGCGAGATCCGTCTCGCGGTCCGACAGCAGCAGTTCGGACAGCCCCGTGCCGGTCTTCGCACCGAGGTACAGGTGCGTCTCCGGGTTGCGGAAGTCGCAGTCCAGCACGAGCACGGAGCGGCCGGCCTCGGCGAGTGCCGCGGCGAGGTTGGCGACGGTGCTGGTCCGGCCGTCCCCGGGCTTGGGGGAGACCACCAGGATGACCGGCGCCGGGTCGGTGAACTGGCGTACCGGGAGCGAGGAAGCGCGGCCGGTGCGCGGCGGCGTCTCGCCGAGCCGGAACGCGAGCCCGGGCGGACCGGACAACAGCAGCGCGGACCGCAGGGAGCGGTACGCCTCCGAGACCGGACTGCCGGGGCGCGCCGCCACCAGCACGGCATGCCCGGCGCGCATGCGCCGGGACGCGCGCG
This sequence comes from Streptodolium elevatio, assembly GCF_040649515.1. Lineage (GTDB taxonomy): Bacteria > Actinomycetota > Actinomycetes > Streptomycetales > Streptomycetaceae > Yinghuangia > Yinghuangia elevatio. The sequence continues at coordinate 37,259 of NZ_JBEZFP010000071.1, read as the reverse complement.
GCACCTCGGCGATGACCGGCATGCCGAACGCGTCCTCGACCTGGAGGCGGGACCGCAGCCGCATGTCCATGCGGTCGACCATGAGCGCCGCGACCAGGCCGAGCGCCAGGCCCAACAGCCCGGCCAGCCCGAGCCGCAGCGGACGGGAGGTCGGGGCGAGGATGCTGGTCGCCGCGTCCGCCGAACTGCGCATGTTGTCCTGCACGAGGACTTTGGGGTCGTTGAACGGCTGCGAGTACTTCTCGAACTCCGCCGACAACTTCTTGTACGAGTCCTGCTTGGTGCCCAGGTCGGCCTGCTGGATACTCGTCGCCCGCTGAGCGGCGGGAAGGGCCTCGACTTCCTTCTGCAGCCGCGTGATCTCGCCACGCAGCTTGTCGAGTTCGGGGCGGACGCTTTCGGCGGTGGCTTGGAACTTCGCGCGCTGCTTCGTCGCGAAGATCTCCACCGTCGTGGTGGCCCAGGTACGGGCCAGCAGTTCCGAGTCCTCCTTGCTCGCGCCCTTGACGGTCACCCAGAAGGCGCCCGCCTCGCCGTCGACCCCACTGGTCACCCGTGCCGCGATGAGCGCCGGATCCTTGTTGATCTTGGCGGCCACGGCCTTCGCGACGTCGCCGCCGTCGGAGACGAACTTGACCTCGATGAGCTGGAATTCCTTGTCGGTCTCCGGCGAGCGCACGACGGAGATCGTGCTCTCCCAGTCGTCACCCAACGCCTTGGGGTCCTCCGGGGTGAGCATGAATCCGGCGACCAACCCCACCGCCAGGCACGCCAGCACCAGCTTCCAGCGGCGCTGCAAGACGGAGAAGTAACTAGAGGTCTCCACCGGTCCCCCTCCGGATCGCGGTCAAGGAGTGCGCAGGGTGAAGTGCGTGAGCGGCCAGCCACGATGCGTTTCCGCGGCAGGTCAACGGTAGTTGAACGGGTCGGACGGCGAACCGCTCGGATGTGCCGGAACTGTGGAGGTTTTCCCAGTACGGCCGGTACTCGTGGGTCACATGGGTCACTTGCGGTTTCCTGCCCGTGCGCGTGCGTAGAAATCGACCATGCGGTCGCAGACCCGGTCGACGGTGAAGGTGTCGAGGAAGCGCGAGAGCGCGGCGTCCGCCCGGGCTGCGGCGCCCGCCCGGTCGGTGAGGGCCGCGGTCAGGGCCGCGGCGAGCGCCGGGGCGTCCTCGACGGGGACGAGCGCCGCGCACGCGTCGGACCCGACGATCTCGCGCACCGGCGGGAGGTCCGTGGTGACCACGGGAACTCCGCTGCCCATCGCCTCGATGACGACGCTGCCCAGCCCCTCCCAGCGCGAGGAGAGCACGAAGACGTCGGCGGCTCCCATGAGTTCCGGTACGTCGCGGCGCTCGCCGAGGAACCGCACGCTCTCCTCGCCGCCGACCGTCTCGGCGGCGGCGCGCAACCGTTCGGTCTGCGTGCCGGGCGGCCCGGCGAGCACCAGGACCGCTTCGGGGACCGTCATGCGCACCGTGCCGAAGGCCTCGACGAGGACGTCCAGGCCCTTCTGGTACTCCTGGCGGGCGGCGGCGAGGACCACCGGGGTGTCGGCGGCGAGGCCCAGTTCGGCGCGCACCGCGTCACGCTGCTTGCGGGCCGCGGCCAGGAGTTCCGGGTCGCGGCCGCGCGGTACGACGTCGATGCGGTCGCGGCGTACCGCGAGTCGGCGGGCCATGACGTCGGCGACGTGCTCGGTCAGCGCGTGGAACCGGCGTACGCCCCGCGCGGTCGCCGCGTCCAGCCCCTGGGCGGCGCGCAGTTTCCACGGGCGCAGCGTCGGCGAGGCGAACTGCTCCGGCCCGTACGCGGAATTGACCAGGCTGGACACCACCGGGACCCGGCACGCCAGCGCCGCCGCGCGCCCGGCCACGTCCGCCTCGAACAGCGTCGTGTGCACCAGGTCCGGCCGCCGGTCGCGGATGACCCGGCGCAGACCCGCCGCGGAACCCGCGCGCGAGCCCCGGTGCACGCCGAAGAGCGCCACACCGGCGTCCGCCAGTTCCGGCTGGAAACCGTCCATGTCGAGCAGATAGGCGACGTCCAGTTCGACGCCGCGGCGGATCAGATGCGACGCCGTCACAGCCAGCGCCTGTTCGGCCCCCCCGGCCCGATCGACACTGTCGATCACGTGCAACACGTGCACGGGCACAACCCCCAATGTCTCCCAGTGCCCGACTGCGAGCCCTGGCACCACCCCGAGTACCGCCCCGAAGGCGTCCCGCCGCACTCCCCGACAGCGGTCCCCCCAACCGTGAGCCTAGCGATCGAACCGCACCAAGGGGCGGGTTCTCCGAACGCCGACGCGAGCGTAGCGACCCGCGGCGCGGGCATGTCGGCGGATGCCGCACGGCGCGGCCCGATGTGTGGCAGCCTGCCTGTTCATGCGCAGCTCACCACCCCGGAGCGGGGTGTTGCACGTGATCACCGATCCGCGGCGCCGGGGGGCCCAGACCTTCGCCCACGACCTGCACGAGGCGTTGCGCGCCCGCGGATTCCCTTCCGAGATCGCCGCGTTGGCGCCGCACCCCGCCGTCGGCGGGTCCGCGGCCCGGCCGTCCGGCGCCGGGCCCGACGACAACCGACTACCCGTTCCGACGCTCGGATCCGGCCGCCTGGACCGCCGCACCCTCGCGATGCTGCGCAACCGCGCGAAGCAGACGCGCGTCGTCGTGGCACACGGGTCGTCGACGTTGCCGGCATGTGCGATCTCGCTGGTTTTCGCCCGAACTCCGTTCATCTATGTCAATATCGGGGACCCGCGGCACTGGGCGGCAAGCCCGGCCAGAAAACTGCGGGTCGGGGCGATGCTGCGACGCGCCGCGGCGGTCGCCTCGGTGTCACCCGTCGGACGCGATCTCCTCGTCGCGCGGTACGGGCTGCCCGCCGCCAAGGTGCGGGCCATCCCGAACGGACGCCGCCCGGAGGCGTACCCGCGCGTCGACGACAAGTCGCGCACGCGGGCGCGCCAGGACCTGGGGATCGCAGAAGACGCGGTGGTGCTCGCGGTGGTCGGGGCGCTGAGCCCCGAGAAGCGCGTCGACATCGCGATCGAGGGCTTTGCGCGGTACGCGGAGACGGCCGACCGGGCCGCCGCGGGTACCGGCGCGCCCGGGGACCGGGAGGGGGGAGGAGGGAACGGCGACGGCACCGGCACAGGGGCCGGGCCGCACGCCACCGGACGCCACCGGCAACTTCCGGACGGAGAATGGCTCCTGTTGGTGGCCGGGGACGGCACGGAGCGTGAGCGATTGTCGCGGATCGCTGCGGAGCGGGCGCCCGGCCGCGTACGGTTCCTCGGTAGCGTGGACGATGCCGCACGGGTCTACCGGGCGGCCGACGCGCTGCTGCTCACCAGTGACAGCGAAGGCGTTCCCGGTGTGCTGGTCGAGGCGGGCCTGTCGGGGATCCCGGCGGTCGCGACGAATGTGGGGTTCGTCCGCGACGTCGTCCTCGACGGGCGGACCGGCGTACTCGCCGCACCCGGCGACCCCGGCGCGGTGGCGGACGCCATCGGCCGCGTGCTCGCGGACCGCGACACGATGGGCGCGGCGGCGTACCGGTATTGCCTGGACGCCTACGCGATGGATTCGGTGGTGGACGCTTGGCAAGATCTCCTGCGCGCCGTCGCCGGGCCCGCGGGAATGGTAGACAAGGCGTAACAGGGGACAGGGCTGGGGGAGTTCGGCCGATCCGGCCGGATATGTAGGCCCGCGAACACCCGGTTGATCTCTTATGAGTGATTCACGTTCGTGGCGATGTGCCATGTGCGAGAGTTGACGGCGGACCAGGGAGGGGGAGTCCGTGGGGGACGCTGTGGGGGGCTCTGTCGGCGCGCGCGGCGATGGCGCGTGGCCGCACACCCAGATGAACGGGCAGACGCACCATGCGCCAGGGGGACCGGCGATGGGGCAGCCACCGATGCAGTCACCGATGCAACCGCCGATCCAGCAGGCCGGACCGGCACCGGGGTACGCCGGCCATGCCCGCGACCCGATGGCCGCGCCGCCGCACCAGGCCGCGCCGCCGAGGTCCGGAGGCCGGCACGCCCGCCCGGGGCCTGCCGCCGACAAGGCGCAACCGCCGGCGGCGGGCGGGCCGGGGACCCGGCTGCCGAGCGGCCCGCGGCCCGGCTCCTTCGGCGCGCACGCGGCCGTCGTCATGCGGCCGATCCGCGAGATACCGGAGGCGCCGCCGCCCGAACTGCGGTTCAAGCGCCGCACCGGGCTCGTCAAGGGCGTCCGCGAGCTGTGGAAGGCCCGCGAACTGGTCCGCACGCTCGCCGAGCGCGACCTGCGGGCCCGCTACAAGCAGGCCGTGCTGGGCTTCGCCTGGGCCATCCTGACGCCGGTCATGCTCATGGTCGTCTTCACCGTGGTGTTCCAACGCGTGGGCGACGTCAGCAAGATCGCCCAGTCGCACGGCGCGCCGTACCCGCTGTTCAGCTACGTCGGCCTGCTCGGCTGGACGTTCTTCATGGCCTCGGTGACCCAGGGCGCCAGCGCGATCGTCTCCAACGGCCCGCTGCTCAACAAGGTGTACTGCCCGCGCGAGGTCTTCCCGCTCTCCACGATCATCGTCGCGCTGTTCGACATGATGATCGCCGCGGTCGTCCTCGTCGTGCTCTTCGGCATCTACACCAAGGCACCGGCCGAGACGTCGTACATCGCGCCGCTGTTCCTGGTCATCCAGATCGAGGTCGCGCTCGGCGCCGCGCTGCTGCTGTCGGCGTCCGTCGTGTACTTCCGCGACATCCGGCACATGCTGCCGCTGCTGATGCAGATGGGCATGTTCGCCACCCCGGTCGCCTACGGCCTCGACCAGATCACCAAGGAGTGGCTGGTGCCGTACGTCGCCGCCAACCCGCTCGCCGCCGTCATCGACGGCTACCGCCGCACCCTGCTGTATGGCCAGCAACCCGACTGGCAGCTGACCGGCGTCGCCGCGCTCTCGGCGAGCCTGATGCTCCTGATCGGCTACAAGGTCTTCAAGAAGCTCGAGACGGGGATCGCCGATGTTGCCTGACGGGAGCATCGAGGCCACCCAGCTGTGGAAGCGCTTCCGCGCCGACAGCCGCCGCATGCTGCTGCGCGACAACCTGGGGCGCATCGTCCGCAAGGTCACGCGCCGCGACGCCGCCGACTGGCGCTGGGCCCTGCGCGACATCAACCTGCACATCGAACCCGGCGAGGCGGTCGGCCTGATCGGGTCGAACGGGTCCGGCAAGTCCACACTGCTGAAGATGCTGACCGGCGTGATGTACCCGTACGCCGGGAAGATCGAGGTCCGCGGCCGCATCGGCGCGCTGATCGAGGTCCGGGCGGGCATCCACCCGGACCTCACCGGACGCGAGAACGCCTACCTGTACGGCTCGCTCCTCGGCCTCAAACGCGCCGAGGTCGCCGCCCGGTTCGACGACATCGTCGAGTTCGCCGAACTGGGCACCGCCATCGACCGCCAGGTCAAGTGGTACTCGTCCGGCATGCAGATGCGCCTCGGATTCGCGGTCGCCGCGTTCCTGGAGCCGGACGTCCTGCTCGTCGACGAGGTCCTGGCGGTCGGCGACGCGCTGTTCCAGCAGAAGTGCCTGGACCGCATGCGTGCCGTCCTCGAACAGGGCACCACGCTGGTCCTCGTCTCGCACGACCTCGCGTCCGTCGAGTCCATCTGCACGCGCGGCGTGTGGCTCGAACAGGGCGACATCAGGGCCGACGGCCCCATACGCGCCGCGCTGCGCGGGTACCGCGACAGCGTCGAGGAGGAGACCGGCCTGCGGGTCAAGACCGACGAACCGGTGCGCATGGCCTACTGCGACGTGCGCGGCATCGACCAGCCGGCCCCGACCACCAGCGCCCCGATGGTCGTCGACCTCGACTTCACCACCGAGCGCACCGGGCCCGCCGTACTGCACATCGGCGTCACCGAGGGCACCGCCAGCCCGGTCTTCACCGCACGCCGCGAGATCTACCTCGGCTGGGCCGGCAACCAGGTGCGCTGCACCATCGGGCAACTCCCGCTGCCGCGCGGGCGGTACGCCCTCTGGGTCGGCATCTACGACAAGGAGGGCCACCCGCTCATGGGGTGGGCGCCGGCCAAGCAGTTCGACGTCCTCGGCCCGGACCTCGACGCCCCGCCGCGCGCGGTCGTCATGGCCGCCCCGGTGTACGTCGACCACACCTGGGAGTCGTGACCCGGTGCGCGTCATGGTCATGCCGCACGACATGCAGTTGGGCGGAAGCTCCATCAACGCCCTCGACCTCGCGCGCACGGTCCGCGACCTCGGCCACGACGTGTGGGTGATGGCCCGTCAGGGACCGTTGTCCGTACGCGCGCGGGCCTTCGGGCTGCCGCTGATCGCGTCCCCCGAGGACATGCGCGTACGGCCGTCGCCCGCGACCGTGCGTGCGGTGCGCGCGGCCGTGCGCAGGCACCGCATCGACGTGGTGCACGCCTACGAGTACTGGCCGACGCTGGAGGCCTACCTCGGCGCGTCCGGTGCCGCCGCCATCGGATCGATCATGTCGATGGGCAGCTTGCCGCCCTACATTCCGCCGGTGCCGCTCACGCTCGGCTACGGGGACCTGTACGACGAGGTCCGGGCGACCCGGCGGCACGCGTACCTGCTCGAACCGCCGATCGACACCGGGCACGACCGCCCGGACGCCCCCGGGCTCGGCCTCGCCGAGTTCCGGGCCGCGCACGACCTGCCCGCCGGACCGCCCACGGTGGCCGTGGTGTCCCGCCTCGCCCACAACATGAAGCGGGAGAGCGTCGAACGCACCATCGACGCGGTCGCCGCACTCGACACGGTCGTCCCCGGCATCCGCGCGCTGGTCGTCGGCGGCGGATCCGCCGAACACGACCTCCGCGCCCGCGCCGAGCGCGTGAACACCGAACTGGGCCGCCGCGCCGTGGTCATGACCGGGCCCCTGGACGACCCGCGTGCGGCCTACGCGAGCGCCGACGTCGTCTGCGGCATGGGCAGCTCGATCCTCCGCGGCATGGCCTTCGCGACGCCCGGCGTCGTGGTCGGCGAACAGGGCTTCACCGAGCCGGTGCGCCCGGAGACGATCCCCGTCTTCGACCGGTTCGGATTCCACGGCGTCGGCCCGGGCCTGGACCCGGCGGCCGACCCGCTGCCCGAGCTGCTGCGCGCACTGTTCCACGACGAAAAGACCCGCAAGGGTCTCGCCTCCTGGTCGCGCGACATGGTCCGCGAGCGCCTGGGACTCGACCGGCTCGCACCGCTGCTCGTCTCTTACTACGAGGCCGCCCTCGCCGAGCGTGCCGCGCCGGGGGCGGTGCGCCGCACCGCCGCGGGCGCCGGGACCCTGGGCAGGCTCGCCGGCTTCAAGGCCAAGGAGGCGGGACGCGCGGCGCGGGCCCGGCGTGGGAGGGCACGTGGCTGACGAGACGACGCGCGCCACGACCGGTCGCGGCGGCGCCGGGCTGGTCGTCCTGCACGCCGGGGCCTTCTCCGGTTCGGCCCCCGGGCTGCTGGCGGCGATGCGGGAGCTGACCGACGTCACGGCGTACGACCTGATGCCGCTCGCCCGCGAACCCCGGCTCGCCGGAGCCCGGGTGCGGGCCATGGCCGAGGCGCGCCGGTCCGGCGGCGGGACCCCGTGGACGAAGACGGCCGCGTGGCCGGTCGCCATCCAGCGGCACGTCGCCCGACGCGGCCTGCTCACTCCCGAACGCCCGCTGCTCGTCGTGCAGTCGCTGCCCGCGCTGGTGCCGCCGTCCGGCGTGCGCTACGGCGTCTACACCGACCGCGTCGGCCTGGAGGGCACGGCCGGCTCCGACGACCCCGCGGGCGGCAGCGGCGAACACCGCTCCCGCTACACCGCCGGCTGGCTCGCCCGCGAGCGCGCGATGGTCGCCGGGGCCCACCGCGTCTACGTCATGGGCCAGAGCACCGCCGACGCCGTCACGGCGCGGTACGGCGTGCCCGACGCCCGCGTCGTCGTGGTCGGCGCGGGCGTGAACGTCCCCGCCGACACGGCTCCCGAGCACCGCGAACCCCTGGCCGGACCACCCAAGTTGCTCTTCGTCGGCGTCGAGTGGGAGCGCAAGGGCGGACCCGAACTGCTCGCTGCCTTCCGCCGCGTGCATGCCGAGGACCCCGCCTGGCGCCTGGTCCTCGCCGGCAGCGCACCGGACGGTCCGTTGCCCGAGGGTGTCGAGTACGCGGGCCGCGTACCGCACGGCCGCATGCCCGAACTGTACGCAGCCGCCGACGCGTTGGTGATCCCCACGCACCGCGAGCCCTTCGGCATCGCGCTCGTCGAGGCCCTCACCCGCGGACTGCCGTGCGTCGGCACAACGGTCGGCAACCAGCGCACGATCGTCGCCGACGCGGGGATCCTCGTCGAGCCCGGCGACGTCGACGGCCTCACCCGCGCGCTGCGCACACTCCGCACCGACCACGCGGACCTGCGCAAGCGCGCCGAGGCGCACGGCGCCGTACTGCGCACCACGATGACCTGGCCGCACGTGGCTCGCACCATCTGGGAGGGGCTGTCGTGACACCTTCGGTCGAAGCGCCCTCGGTCGCCGCGGTGTTCGTGACGTACAACAGGTCAGACCTGCTGCGCGAGACGCTCACCGCGCTCGCGAAGTCGACCCGGCCGCTCGACGAGGTGATCGTCGTCGACAACGCGTCGTCGGACGGCACCGCCGAGATGCTGGCCGCCGAGTTCCCGGACGTCACGCACCTCCCGCTGGCCTCGAACACCGGGGCGGCGGGCGGCTTCGCGGCGGGGCTGCGGGCGGCGGAGGCGCACGGGCACGATTGGGCCTGGCTGTTCAACGACGACGACCACCCGCTGCCCGAGGCGCTTGAGACCATGCTCGGTCGGCTTCCCGAACTACCGCGCCGTACGGCGATGTTCGCGTCCTGGCTGATCGACGACACCGGGACGGTCGCGCGGCTGGGCTCGGGGTGGCGCAACCGCCGCCTGCCGCTGGTGGATCCGCCCGCCGACCGCTCGCCGTACCCGGTGGACGTGCTCATCTTCGCGGGCGCCCTGGTCAACACCGCCGCGGTACGCGAACTCGGGCTGCCCAAGGCGGAGTACTTCATGATGTGGGAGGAGATGGAGTACTGCATCCGCGCGCGCCGCGCCGGATGGGCCGTCTACATCCTCCCCGAACCACTGGTGGCGACGCTCCACGTGGGCGCCGCGACCGCACCGCCCTGGCGGCTCTACTACCAGTCCCGCAACCACCTGGCGATGGCCCTGGAACACCGGTCGGCACCCGAGGTGTGGCACTGGGCCGTACGCCAGGCCAAGTTCACCGCCGTGACTCTGGCCCGGCAGGACCGCAAGCTCGTGCGCACCAAGGCGCGTTCGCTGGGCGCGTGGCACGCGCTGCGGGGGCGGACGGGGCGTACCGTGCCGCCTGGGTGACCCCGGCAAGTCCCGTCGCTCGCAAGCGAGTTCGATGGACGAGGGAACCCCCTCGACTTCGTGCCCGATCGGGTAAAGCCCCTCGGAGCGGAGCGTCGTCCGCTCCTACACTCACCGTCATGCAGGGGGATACGCTTCGGCGGGCTTTGGGGAGGTTCGGGAGCAGGCTGCTGGACAAGGCGGCCCTCGTGCTCCCGATGCTGCTGATCGGGGTGCTGACCCTGGCCGCGGCCGTCGCACCGGCGCAGGGCCGGGACGGCGCGCGCGTGCGCCCGGTGGCGGGCGAGATGACGCTGTCCCGTGTCGACGGCCGGCCGGGTGACAAGGTCACGCTCACCTACGAGGCGTCGTGCGGCCGGGTCCACTGGGACGGCAAACCCGTCCCGGCGAAGGAGTTCCCCGGCGGGGAGTTCTGCAAGAGCTACGAGTTCACCGTGCCCGCCGACGCGGCCGCGCGTGACCACAAGGTCGGGCTCGGCGACGGATCCCCCGTCGTGGACTTCACGGTGTGGCCGAACCCGCGCATCGAGGTGGACCGGACGGCGCAGCCCGGCCAACGGGCCTTCATCCACTACCTCAACCACGAGAGCTGCGCGGCGTCGATCACCTTCGACGACAGCACGGTCCTCGGGAAGCTCCAATGGGGCTACCAGAGCGGCGACTTCGTCATCCCGGCCGGCGCCGACCCGAAGAGCGCCCACAGCCTCCGCATGCTCTGCGGCGGCAAGGTGGTCGCATCGGCGCCGATGACCGTGCAGGCGCCTCCGGTTCCCCCTTCGCCCCGGAACGAGCCGACCCAGCCTCCGCCTCCTCCGCCGGTCGTGGGGGAGCCGAGGCCGGCCGATCCGGTCCCGGTCGCGCCCGGTGTTCCGCAGCCCCACGTAGCCGACCCCGGCGCGCCTGCGCCGAACGCGCCCCCGGTGCCCGCGCCGGTTCCCGTGCCCGCGCCGGCGGACAAGTCGGTGCCGCCCACCACCACCCCGGTGCCGGGAGGCCCTTCGGCCGCCCCGGGGCCCTCGTCGGCGCCCGAGCCCGGTCGGGTGGACGCCACGGTGCGAGGCCAGAGTCCGCCCGCGGCCGCTGCGGGGGCACCCCGACCGCCCGAAGCCGAATCGGGCCGGGACGACCCGTCCGGAACCGGGCGGACCGGACCCGACCTGGACGTCACCGCGGGACGTCCGGGGGAGACCGCCCAGGCCACCGCGACGAACCTACCTCCCGGCTGCACGGCCGAACCCGGTCCGCGTGTCGAACTCGACGGCCGGACCCTCGACTTCGTGCGCACCGCCCCGCCCGTCCCGGGTGCCTCCGGAGCGACTTGGCAGGCCGTCGTACGGCTGCCGGCCGACGCGCGCGTCGGCGCCCACAAGATGACCCTGTCCTGCGGCACGCAGGACGTCGTCAAGACCTCGTACCGCGTGGACGGCTCGGCCCTGCAGTCCGAACTCGCCACCTCCGTCGCGGCACCGGACCGGCTGAACCTCACGCCCGGCACCATCGCCCTCACCGCCGTGGGCGTCCTCGTCCTGCTGCTCGTCGTCCGATTCCCGGCAGAGCTGTTCAACAAGACGTACGAGGAGCACCGCGACGTCATCGACGCCAAACTCGCCGTGATCCGTGCCCCCTTCGTCGCCGCCGGCACGCTCGTGCCACAACGCGCCCGCGTGGTCGCCGCGTTCGCCGCGACCGCCGTACTGTTCGCCTGCGTCGAACCCGGCAGCGGACTGAACGGGCGAACCGCCGTGCTCGCCCTGCAACTCGGCCTGGCCCTGGTCCTGACGTGGCTGACCTACCAGCACGCCGGCGAACTGCACGCCCGCCGCGTGAGCGGCGTCCGCGGGCCCCTGCACGTCGCCGGAGCCGCCTTCGTGGTCGCGGCGGCGTGCGTCGCGGTCTCCCGCACGGCGCACCTGATTCCCGGCTACGTCTACGGCGTCGTCGTGGTCTACGCGGTGAGCCGGCAGGGCATCGCGCGGTGGAACAGCCGCCGGGAGGCCGGGGCGATCCTGATCGGCGTCTGGCTCACCCTGGCCGTGGCGGTCGCGGCGTGGTTCGCCCGAACTCCCGTACAGGAAGCGCTCGGTGCGCGCACGGGCGCCGGACAACTGGCGGCCGGCCTGCTGACGCTGGTCTTCGTCGCCGGCGTCGAGACGGTGGTCTTCGGCCTCATGCCGCTGCGGTTCCTCGACGGCCACAAGTTGCGCGAGCGCGGACGCCTCGCGTGGGGCGTGCCGTTCCTGCTGGCCACAGTCCTCTTCGTACACGTGCTGGTGACCGAGTACGTCACCGCCGTGCCGACCGACCAGGCGATGCGGGCGCTGACCGGAATCCTCGTGCTGCTCCTGGGATTTGGCCTGGCGTCGATCGCCTTCTGGGGCTATTTCCTGCGCTACGACCGTCGCAGGGGCGCGCCGCCGCGCCCGGTGACGACCATCACCTGAACGGCGATCCGGCCCGGTTGCTCACGGCAGGCGCCAGTCGATGGGTGATGCGCCCATCTCGGCGAGCATCGTGTTCGTCCGGCTGAAGGGGCGGGAGCCGAAGAAGCCGCCGCTGGCGGACATCGGGCTGGGGTGCGCGGATTCCACGACCGGCACCGAACTGCCCAGCAGCGGACGCAGGTTGCGGGCATCGCGGCCCCACAGGATCGCGGTCATCGGCTTGCCGCGGGCGGCGAGGGCACGGATGGCCTGCTCGGTGATCGGTTCCCAGCCCTTGTCGCGATGGGCGCCCGGCTTGCGCGGAGCGGTGGTGAGCGCCTTGTTCAGCAGCAGCACGCCCTGCTCGGTCCACGGCGTCAGGTCGCCGTTGGAAGGGGCCGGCACGCCGAGGTCGTTCTGGAGCTCGGTGTAGATGTTGACCAGGCTCGGCGGGAGCGGCCGTACGTCGGGCGCGACCGAGAAGCTGAGCCCGACCGCATGCCCCGGTGTCGGATACGGGTCCTGGCCCACGATCAGAACCCGTACGTCGTCGAAGGGTTGCTGGAAAGCGCGGAGGATGTCGGCCCCCGCGGGGACGTAGCTGCGGCCCGCCGCGATCTCGGCGCGGAGGAAAGTGCCCATCGCCGCGATGTTCTCGGCGACCGGCTCCAGCGCCTTCGCCCAGCCGGCTTCGACGGTCTCGTGTAGGGGTCGTGCTGCCATGGTCGAAAACCCTACCGGCCGCTTCCGACACGCTCGGCCGCGGCCTTCTCGTACATCTCGGCGAAGCCTTCGATCATCGTCGGGCGCGTGAAGCGGGCCATCGCGCGCTCGCGTGCGGCGGCGCCCATCGTGGTGCGCAGGTCGTCGTCGGACACCAACTCGCGTACGGCGTCGGCCAATGCGTCGCAGTCGCCCTTGCGCACGAGGCGTCCGGTGACGCCGTCCTCGACGACGTCGTTGACGCCGCCCACGCCGGTGCCGACGACCGGGAGGCCGGCGCACATCGCCTCGGCGACCGCGATGCCGAAGCCCTCGTAGTCCGAGGTCGACAGGAAGATGTCGCCCGCGTCGAAGGCGTGTTGCAGGCGCGGCAACGGCGGCACCAGGCGGACGCGCTTGCCGACGCCCAACTTCTCGATCAGGTCCGGCACTTCCGGGTCCTGGTGGCCGATCACCGCGAACGCGACCGCGGGTCCGGTGTCGCCCAGACACTCCAGCACCCGGGCGGCGACGCGGACGAACAGCGGGATGTTCTTCTGCGCCGAGCGGCCCACCCCGACCACCAGGCGCGTGTTGGGCGCGAGTCCGAGCTCCGCACGTACGCGGGCCCGGGCCTCCGGGTCGGGGACGTGCGGCTCGACGCCGAGCGGGACGAGCGGGATCGTGGCGCGCGGCACCCCGAGCAGGGCCGCGGTGGCGTCACGCACGTCCGAGGAGTGCGCGAACGGCCGGAACCGGGCCCGGGAGATCATGTTGAGCTCGATGCGGTTCGTCCACTCGCTGTGCAGGCCGCCGCGCAGCGGCTCGTGGACCTCCATCACCCGGCCGGCCGACGGTACGGCGAGCGCCGCCGGGAGCGCGTGCCGGGCCGTACCGCTGTGCGCGTGGATGACGTCCGGGCGCAGCTTGCGCACCGCGGCGGCGTAGCGCAGCGGGATGCGCACCTCTTCGACCTTGTTCGGCGGCCCGGTGTAGCCGAGCGGATGCACCGTCACATTCGGGCCCAGCAGGTGGAGTTCGTCCTCGGCCGCGGCCGGGCGCGCGGTGACCGCGTGGCACTCGAAGCGGTCCGGGTCCAGGCCTGCCAAGATCTGCCTGCTGACCTGCGGAATCCCGCCGCCGGTGCTGAGCCTCCACACGACGTGGACGACTCTGATCCGACGACCCATGCGACGACCCATGCGCTGCTCCTCGAAGATCCCCCCGGGCCGCACCCCTACGGCCCTTCCCGAGAGGCACGGTAACAAGGCCGCGCGGTCCCCGTCGGAGGCTTCGCGGAACCCGCGCAAAACCAGCGACGGTGTGTCACCGCTCTTGGCTAGGTTCGATGGCATGAGCCGTCCCATCACCTACCTCCGAGGCGACGCGACGGTCCCGCAGGCCAAGGGCGTCAAGATCATCGCGCACGTCTGCAACGACGCGGGCGGGTGGGGCAAGGGGTTCGTGCTCGCGCTGTCCCGGCGCTGGAAGGAGCCCGAGGCGGCCTACCGGCTGTGGCACCGCGGGCGGTCCGGCAACGACTTCGCGCTGGGCGCCGTCCAGTTCGTGCAGGTCGAGAAGTACATCTGGGTGGCCAACATGATCGGCCAGCACGGGACCAAGACGGGCAGCAAAGGCCCGCCGGTGCGGTACGAGGCCATCGGCAGCGCGCTGGTCCGGCTCGCGGCCCGCGCCGGCGAACTCGGCGCGTCCGTCCACATGCCGCGCATCGGGTGCGGGCTCGCCGGGGGCCGCTGGGAGCTGGTCGAACCGCTCGTCGAGGACAGCCTCGTCGCCGCGGGGGCGGCGGTCACGGTCTACGACTTCGACTGAAGCCCTCGGCGTGGGCGACTCCGCCGAGCGCCTCGCGGCAGGCAACTCGGACGACCGGGGTACCTGGGCCGGGCGACTCCGCCGGGCGACTTCCGCCAAGCGCGCACGGGCGGCGGATCCCGCTGGCAGGATGGGGCCGTGCCGGGGAGGGGAGTCCCCGGTCTGTGGGGGGAGTGCAGCGCATGCGGGTCGTGATGATCGTCGGATACCCCGGGGTGCCGTGGGAGACCGACTGGGTGAAGTCCGCGGCACACGCCGCCGAAGTTGTCCGGCTGTCCAACACCGACGAGTTGACGTGGCCCCAGGTGGACGGCGCCCCGTACCTCGCGCAGGACCCGGACGACCCCCGCCACTACCAGATCAAGACGTTCAGCTGGCGGCCGTCGCGGCTGTTCGGCCGCGTCTCGCACGTCATGATGGCCCGGCGCTACCAGCGGGCCGTCCGCTACGTGGCCCGCAAGTACGGGCCCGTCGACATCGTGCACGCGCACTTCTACTGGGCGCACTACCTCGTCGCGATGAAGCGCGAACTGGGCATCCCGTACGTCGTCACCGAGCACCACACGTCGTGGCAGGGCCACTGGACCGAGCCCCCGCCCAGCCCGCTGGGCATCAAGCGGGCCCGCGAGCTGTACGCGGAGGCCGCGACCGTCATCACGGTCTGCAAGTCGCTGCTCGACAAGATCAGTTCGTACGGGCTCACCGGCCGCTTCGAGATCATCCACAACCCCGTCGACGCCTCCGGGTTCGCGATGCCCGACCCGGCCGCGCGCGCCGGCCGCGACACCGTCGAGTTCGTCTCGGTCGCCCGCCTGGCCCCGGCCAAGGGCTTCGACGTGCTGCTGGACGCCTTCGCCGCGGCCTCGCGCGACGACCCCCGCCTGCGGCTCACCATCGTCGGCGACGGGCGCGAGCGGGTGAAGCTGGAGGAGCAGGCCGCACGGCTGCGCATCGCCGACGTGGTCACCTTCGCGGGCCGTCAGCCGCGTACCGAGATCGCGCGCCTGCTGCATACGTCCGACGCGTTCGTGCTGGCGTCCCGCGCCGAGAACCTGACGGTCGCGGTCCTGGAGGCCTGGTGCGCCGGCCTGCCGGTCGTCACCACCGATGTGGGCGGCCACAGCGAGGTCATGGAGGCCCACCTCGGGCACCTGGTGCCGTCGGAGGACACCGCGGCGCTCGCCGACGCGCTGCGCGCGGTCGCGGACGCGCCCGAGAAGTACGACCGGCAGCGCATCGCGGCCGAGGCCCGCAAGCGCTTCGCCCCCGAGACCGTCGGCGCCGAGTTGGACCGCATCTACCGCATGGCCACCGCGGGTGATCGGGCAAGATCGTAGGTGCGCGGGCGCTCCGACCCGCCGGCACGGGTACGACGGGAAGGCGGCACACGTGGACGCCAAGGCATGGGACGAGCGGTACACGGGCACCGAGCTGGTCTGGTCGGCCGACCCCAACCGCTTCGTCGCCGAGCAGACGGGCGACCTGCCGCCGGGCCGTGCGCTCGACCTCGCGGCGGGGGAGGGGCGCAATTCCATCTGGCTGGCGAAGCGCGGCTGGCGCGTCACCGCGGTCGACTTCTCGGCGGCGGCACTGGCCAAGGCGAAGCTGCTGTCGGACGCGCAGGACGTCGCGGTGGACTGGGTGACCGCGGACCTGCTGACGTGGCGGCCGGAGCCGGGGGCGTACGACCTGGTCCTGATCGCCTACCTGCACCTGCCCGAGGCGGAGATCGCCGCCGTGCTGGCGAACGCCGCCGCGGCCGTCGCCCCCGGCGGCACCTTCCTGCTCGTCGGCCACGACCTGGACAACCTCGAGCACGGGGTCGGCGGACCGCAGGACCCGGACATCCTGCACACGCCCGACAGGGTGTCCGCGGCGCTCGGTGCCGGCCTGCGGGTGGAGCGCGCCGAACGAGTGCGGCGTCCGGTGACCGTCGAGGGCGAGGCGCGCGAGGCGATCGACACCTTGGTGCGCGCGGTACGCCCGTAGCGCTCGACCCCGCATCGCCCCACCGCGGCGCAGGCCGTCGCAGCCGTCAGCGCTTGAACAGCCGCCACATCGCCAGTTCGGCGTCGTGCGCGCGCAGCCGCTCGACCGCCTCCTCCAAGGTGCGCAGCTCGGTGAGCTCGTAGAAGAGGAACAGCGGGGCGAAGACGCTCGCATACCCGAAGGGCCCGTGCACCGGGGCGACGTACGCCGCCGCGCCGACGTCGAGGAAGGCCTCGGCCAGCGCCTCGTCGCCGGTGTCGCACCCGGTGGCGATGACGACGCTGCCGGGGAAGCGCAGGTGCGCGCGCACCTCCGCCGGGCCGATGTTGCCGTCGAACGGCTGGAACGCCGCCAGTTCCTCGGCGAGTTCGTCCATCAGGATCGCGCCCTCGTCGCCGTGGCAGGCGATGACCACGTACGGTGCCGCGGACCGCTCGCCGCCGAGTGCCGCGACGATGTGGCGGGCCTGGCCGACCGGGAAGTAGTTGACGCGTACGCCGAACCCTTCAAGCACGCCGCGGATCGCCGTCGCGTCGCCGTCACCCACCGCGAGCAGGTCCACCTCGGTCCAGCCCAGCCGTCCCGCCTGTACCTCGCGCACGCGGGACGGACGCTGCCCGGCCAACCACGCGGCTTCCTCGGCACTTGTCATGACCGCCACCCTGCCACCGGGGCGCGTGGGGACCCACCGGATTTCCGCGGTCCGCTGCCGCTTGCGTGCCCAGGTGCCGCGCGTACCTTGCCGAATCGGCGCGGATACCCGCCGAAACCGGCCTGGGCCGTTCCTCCCGGACCCCGTCGCCGCCACGATGGCCGGATGCCGCCGCGCCGCCGAACGCCCCTGCCTCCCGCGCTCGTTCCCGTGCTCGCCGCCGGGGCTCTGGTCGCGGTCTCCGCGTGCGCCGACGGCTCCGGCGGCGACGACCAAGTGGCCTCACGGCCTTCGCGGTTCACGCCCGGCGCGCCGGTCACCGGGCTCGGCACCGTCGGCCTGGACTGCGCCTCGTCGATCGAGGGCATCCCCGAACCCCCGGACGGCTACCTGCGGGTCCTCGACGCCGTCGCCGTCCCCGACCGCGACCGTACGCTGCAACTCGCCGTGGCCGACGGCTCGGGCGACCGGCGTTTCGCCAAGCAGGGACTCGTGCTCCGGGCCGGCGAGGGCGCGGAGTTGAGCGTTCCCTCCGACGCCGCCGAACGCCCGGCCATCGCCTGGGGGAACATCCGGGAGCCGGTCTCCGTCATCACCGTGGCCCCGTGTCCGGAACACCCCGGAGCACAGGCATGGTTGGCGTTCGCGGGCGGCTTCTACGCCGAGCGCCCCATGTGCGTCCCGCTGACGATCCGGACCGCCAGCCGCGAGGCCACCGTCCACGTCCCGGTCGGCATGCCGTGCCCCGAGTGACCTACACCGGGCGGATCTTGTTGCCGTGCCAGCGGACCCAGTCCCGGCCCCGGCGCAGCGTGACCAGGGACGTGACCGGGTTCAGGCGCCCGCAGCGGGTCGGCCCCAGCGACATGCGGGCCCGGGCGCCCGGGTACTCCGGGAGTCTGCGGACGTCCGTCAACTCCTCGGCAAGTTCGTACAGTTCGTCGACCGTGAGACCGTCGGCGGACTCCTCGCCGGCGTCCAGCGTGCGGATCACCTTGCGCAGCACGCCGCGTGCCAGTTTGCGGCGCATGTCCGCACGCACCGCGTCGCCGTAGGCCAGCGCGCTGCCGTCGTTGTCGAGGAACGACTCGTAGCCCTCCCGTAGTTGGGCCAGGCGGGCGCGGGCGTCGAAGGTGGAGTGGTGCATGTTGCTGTCGTGCATGCGGTAGTAGGCCTGGTCCGCGGCCGGCAGCCAGCCCACCGACCCGCGCCGGGCCAGCCGCAGCCACATCTCCAGATCACCGGAGTGCGGCAGCGCCGCGTTGTAGCCCCCGGCGTCGTGATGGGCGCTGGTCCGTGCCACGACCTCCGGCGACAGGATCAGGTTCCGCCCGGCCCGGAAGACCCCGCGGATCCAGCGGTCGCCCTGCCAGACACGGGACTTGGTGCCGGTGCGGGCGACCGGCAGCGGGCGGCCGCTCACGAACTTGACCGGGTTGCCGTACACGAAGGTGACGTCCTCGTGCGCCTCCATGACCCCCGTCGCGCGCGCGAGTGCACCCGGCGTCAGCAGGTCGTCGGCGGAGAGCAGCACGCAGTAGTCGCCGTCGGCCCACTCCAACAGGCCCTCGTTGTACGTGGCGATGTGCCCCTTGTTGGTGCGGTGCCGCTCGTACGTGACCCGGGGGTCGCGCGCGAGGTCCGCACCGACCTCGGGCGTACCGTCGGTCGAGGCGTCGTCCAGGATCAGCACCCGGACCTCGACGCCCTCCTGGTCCAGCAGGCTCCCGACGTTGGTGGGCAGGTAGCGCGCGTAGTTGTAGGACGGCACCACCACACTCACACTCGGCGGCGTGCCGGGCGCCGGCACCCGGTCATCCTGCGCGGCCCCCGCGGCCGCCGGCGTCTGCGCGGTCATCGACTCACCTCTCCGACACGATCCGGTCCGCGGCCCGGCGCGATTGCCGCGACTTCGCGGCCGAGCGCCCCTCCAACACCAGCCGGGACAACCCGCGGCCGGCCAGCCACGTGGTGTCGTGCCGGTCGACCGCCCCGAAGCGGTACTTGTACTCCTCGGCGCCGCGCAGGAAGTCGAACACGGCGGCGCCCTCGGCGTGCACCGCGGCGACGGTCTCGGCGACGAGTACGGTGCCGAGGCTCAGCCGGGCGAAGGACGGGTCCCAGCCGGTCTGGTAGTAGGAGAACGTGTCGCCCCAGAGGAACCCGTACAGCACCCCGACCGGTCCGTCCGGGCCCTCGGCGACCATGGCGCACGGCCCGCGCCCGGGCGCGGCGCGGCCGCTCAACGCCATGTGGAACGGCTTGCGGGACACGTCGAAGGTCGTGGCGCGGCCGATCGCGGTCTGCCGCTGCCCGTGCAGGGCCAGCAGGACGTCGAACAACTTGTCGTCGACCGCGCCGGGCGCCGCGAACCGGAACCGCACACCCTCGGCGGCCAGACGACGCCCGTAGTGCCGCAGGTCCTTGCGGAAGCGCGCCGACCCGATGCGGTCCGGATCGGCGGGCATGGTCGGACACGCGGTGCGCTCGACCAGCCGCGCACCGGGCGGGATGTACGACATGCCCGTCGCCGTGTCGAGGTTGGGCAGCCACAGGGTGTGCCGCCGGGCCGCCGCGGCGAACCAGGCGCGCACGTCGTCGGCGCGCCGCGGCTCGACGGCGAACCCGCAGTGGTCGGCCGCCGCGGCGCCGGAGCCCAGGAACGTCAGGCAGCGCGCCCCGCCGGGCAGGCGCGGATGCAGCGCCTGGCGGGTCCGCAGCAGCGGGACGACCGCCTCGGGCTCGCCGCTCGCGCCGCGCCACACCGCGACCAGCGGGCTCCCGGGACCGTTCGCGCCGATGTGCTCCCACCAGGACAGCACCCAGTCCGGCGTACCGAAGTACGCGACCCCCGTCGCGGCGGCCAGTTCGCGCCAGGCGGGCACGAGCTTCTCCAACGCGACCGGGTCGCGCACCAGCTCGGGCAGTGCGGACGCCGCCTCGACCACCTTCATCCGCGACCCCGCAGTCCGTGTACGGCCGGGTGCAGCCCCGACAGGATGGTCTCGAAGCGGTCCGGCGGCGTGCCCGACGCGACCCGCAGCCGCGACACGCGCAGCGGCTGGTCGGGCAGCCGGGGCCCGAGCCGGTGGTCGAACAGGAACGCGGTGGTGTAGCCCAGTTCGTGCAGCAGGCGCTCCGCGCGGGCGTCCCAATTGCCGTTCGGGTACGCGAAGGACCGAGGCGCCCGGCCGAGGATCTTGGTGAGCAGGTCGTGCGCTTCGCCGATCTCGGTGCGGATGTCGGCGTCGTCGCAGCGGTCGAGCAGCGGGTGCGTCAGCGAGTGGTTCTCCACCCGGACCCCGCCCGCGTCGAGGGCGCGCACCTCGTCGGCGGTCAGTTGCGTCTGGCGTACCGCCGCGCGGCCCGCGCGCAGCCGGTCCAGGTCCGCGAGCCGTTCGGCCTGCGGCACGGTCTTGAGGTGCCGCAGCCATGCCGCGGTGCTCCGCTCCGCGCCGGCGCCCGCGGCGACCAGCCGGTCCACCTCGTGCCACCAGAAGGGGGTGTCCGTCCCGACCAGCGACGGGATCACGAACGCCACCGCCGGGAGGCCGCGTTCGCGAAGCAGGGGGAGCCCGTGCTCGAGGACGCTGCGCTCACCGTCGTCGAACGTGATCAGCACGGCCCGCCCCGGCAGCGGACGCCGGTGCTCGATCGCGTGCTCCACCTCGTCGAGCGACACCGGACGCGCGATACGCGTCAGCCGGTCCAACTGCCGTGCGAAACCCTCCGGGTCGTCGACGCCGTGATAGCCCAGCACCGCGAGGCGCGAGACGGCCCGACCGCCGAACCACCACTGCGCCGGTGACCGGCGCATGATGGTGTCCCCGCCCGTGCGCAGCCCGGAGCGCAGGCTTGATCGCAATGTCTCTCCCCACCGAAAACTCCCACGGCCGCACCCTCCGGCCTCCCCACAGGGCACGGTAACAAGCCTTTTCACACACCGTCAGCCGCTTGGCCGATTGCTCCCACCCGGGAACGACGACACCGGAGGCATCCCGCGGGCCGCGCCGGATGTCGGGCCGGGATGTGACGTACGGGGCGCATGGCACGCCCATCGGGCCGACTCGGCGGAGCATTCGCGAATTCCTGGCGAAACCACCCGCATGGCGGCTTGCGTGCCCCTAGGCTGATGCGCGGGTGGGCTGTGTCCAGGTGGGGGAGCACCGGGGCGCGGCTCTAGGAGCACGCCTCGGCACTGCTCATGCCGGGGCTGAGAGACGCTGGGGTCTCATGGTGGGGGCGGTATCAGCCATGCGCCGCGACGGGGCCGTCGGACGCAGGGCAGTCAGGGAGACCAGCGCGGCACGGTGTACCGAAGCCGCTGCCCGCGCACGGTCGGAGGCGGGCCGTTGAGCGCCCGCGGAGTACTCCTGCGCGCGCAGGACCTCGACGCGGCCTTCGCCGCGGGCTGGGACGACCTCGTGGCGGCCCGAGGCACGCTGGCCGACTGCTTCGACACCCACGTGTGGGCCGGAGCGGTCCTCGCCACGCACCCCGAGACGGCCGAACGCGCCCGCATAGCCGCCGTCGTCGACGAGGCCACCGGACGCCCGCAATCTTTGCTGGCCCTCCAGGACCACGGCGACGGCCGCTACACGACCTTCGCCCCCGACCGGCCCCGCTCGCGCGTCGTCAGCGAACAGGCCGACCTCACGCCGCTCGCCGAGCAGTTGGCCCGGAGCGGCGTACGCGACCTGCGGCTGCGCCGACTGCCCAGCCGCGACGCGGCCACCCACCGTCTGCTCGGCGCACTGCGCCGCACCGGCTACGACGTACACGCCCGCGAACGGTCGCACGACATGCTCGCCGGCGTCGAGGACGGCTGGGACGGCCACCGCGCCCGCTTCAAGTCCTTCCACACGCACTGCGGCCGAGTCGAGCGCAAGATCGGCAAGCACGGCGACGTCGTCTTCGACGCCTACCTCGAAGCAGGCGACATCGACACGGGCTTCGCGGTCTACGCGGACCTGTTCCCGCGCAGTTGGAAGGGTCCGCTCACCGACCGCATACGCGCCGAGCGCCTCGACTTCGTGCGCCGCGCCGCCGCCCGTGGCTGGGCCCGGCTGTACGTGCTGCGCGTCGGCGACCGCCCGGCCGCCACCTACCTGTGGTTCCGGGTCGGCTCCGTCGCACTGTGGCACTCCACCGCGTACGACGAGGAACTCGCCCCGCTCGGCGTAGGCAACCTCGCGATGTGGCGCGCTCACCAGCACATCCTGACCGAGGACCCCGCCGACCCGCCCGCCCTCGTCGACCTGCTGCCCACCACCACCGTCCAGAAGAACCGCCTCGCACCCGAGCGCCCGCCGCTCCTCGACGTCGAGGCGGTCCGCGAACGTCCTTTCGCCTCCGCCGTCCTGCCCGTCCGCGCCCTGGCCCGCACCGCGCGCGCCGCGGCCGTCGGACGCCTGCGGGCCCGCGCGCGAGGCCGCGCCACCGCACCGACTTCACCAGGGGGCACGACGGCATGACCAGGCGCATGACCAGGCTCAGCGGCGACCAGGTCCGCACCGGGCTCAAACGCGGACTCGCCCGCTGCGCCGGACGCCGGCCCGCATCCGGCGCGACGGTGCTCATCTACCACCGCGTCGGCGGCGGCACCCGGGACGAACTCGACCTGCCCGCGGACCGGTTCGCCGACCAGGTCGACGCGCTGCCGACCGGCTCGGTGGTGTCCTTGGACACCGCGCTCGACCGGCTCGACGGCGCCGACCGCACCCCGTCCGTCGTCCTCACCTTCGACGACGGCTTCGCGGACGTCTACGACAACGCCTGGCCTCAACTGCGCGACCGCGGGCTGCCCTTCACCCTCTACCTCGCCAGCGGCATGGTCGGCGGCACCATGCACTGGGAAGGCTCGACCGGTACCAGTTCCGGCGCACCGGCCCTCACCTGGGACCAACTCGCCGAAATGCACGGCAGCGGCCTGCTGACCATCGGCAACCACACCCGCAGCCACGCCCGGCCCGAAGCCCTCACCGAGGACGAACTCGACGCCGCCTCGGACGACATCGAGAAGAACCTGGGCGTACGGCCCGACCACTTCGCGTACACCTGGGGCGTCCCGGTGCCCGCCATGGAGCACGCGCTGCGCTGCCGATTCCGCAGCGCCGCCACCGGCACCCTCGGCCGCAACCTTCCCGGCACCGACCCGATACGCCTCAACCGCGTCCCGGTCCGGCGTACCGACCCCACCGAGTTCTTCAGTGCCAAGCTCACCGGCAACCTCGGCCCCGAACGCGCGTACGCCGGGGCCGTACGCCTCGGCAAGAAAGCGGGCGCCCGTGCCTGAGCACCGTCCCGGACCGTCGGACACGACACTGCCCGACGGCCTCACCGTCCCCGTCGGACCCGGCGGCAGACCCCTGCGGGTCGCCCACCTGACGACGGTCGACATGAGCTTGGCGCTGCTGTTGCGCACCGAACTCGAGGTGGACGTCGCCGCCGGCTTCGAGGTGTTCGGGCTCAGCGCCCCCGGCGAGTACGTGCCCGGCATCGAGGCACTCGGCGTCACGCACGTACCGCTGCACGCACTCACCCGGTCGTGGGACCTCGCCCGCGACGCCGCGGCCGCCCGCGAACTCACCGCCACCCTGCGCCGGTTGCGCCTCGACGTCCTGCACACGCACAACCCCAAGACCGGCGTACTGGGCCGGATCCTCGGCCGCGCGGCCGGGGTGCCCGTCGTCGTGAACACGTGTCACGGACTCTGGATCCGGCCCGGGGACCCGTGGCCGCGCCGCGCGTTCGTGCTGGGCGCGGAGTCCGCCGCGGCCCTGGCGTCGCACGCCGAGCTGTACCAGAACGCCACCGACCACCGGACTCTCGCCCGCGCGGTCCCGGCATGGCGTTCCCGCGTCGTCGGCAACGGCACCGACCTGCGCCGCTTCCGTCCCGACGCGGAGGCACGCCGCCGGGTCCGCGCGGAACTCGGCGTCGGCGACGACGAACTCCTCGTCGGCGGAGTCGGCCGACGCGTCGCGGAGAAGGGCATAGCCGAGTACGAGGCGGCCGCTCGCACGCTCGCCGGCAAGGCCCGCTTCGTCTGGATCGGCCCCGAGGACCCCGACAAGCCCGACGCGTTCGCCACCGACGGCCGCTCCGGCGTCGACCACCTCGGCGGCCGTTCCGACATGCCCGACGTGTACGCCGCACTCGACGTGTTCGTCCTGCCCTCCTACCGCGAGGGCTTCTCGCGCTCCGCCATGGAGGCCGCGGCCAGCGGCGTACCCATGGTCCTCAGCGACATCCGCGGCTGCCGCGAGATCGGCACACACGGCGAGCACCTGCTCCTCGTGCCGCCCGGCGACGACGTCGCGCTGGCCGCCGCCATCGCCCGCATGCTCACCGAACCCGAACTGCGCGCCCGACTCGCCGCCGCCGGCCGCGAGCGCGCACTCGCCGAGTTCGACCAACGCCGCGTCGCCCAGGTGTCCGTCGACACCTACCGGGCCGTCGCGCGCCGCAAAAAACTCGGCTGGGGTGTCCGCCCCGCCGACGCAGCACGCCACGGGCACGGGAAAGAGGGCCAGGCATGATGCGGAGACTGTTCGACATCGCGACCGCCGCGCTGACGCTGCTGCTGCTCGGCCCGGTGATCATCGTGATCGCCGTTCTCATCCGCACCACCATGGGCGGCCCGGTGCTGTTCCGGCAGACCCGCAGCGGCCTGCACGGACGCGAGTTCCGAATCCTCAAGTTCCGCACGATGCGCCACGCGCGGTACCCCGACGAGCCCGACCAGGACCGCATCAGCCGCGTCGGCCACCTCCTGCGCACCACGAGCATGGACGAACTCCCGCAGCTGATCAACGTCCTGCTCGGCGACATGGGGGTGATCGGGCCCCGACCGACGCTACCCGAGCAGGTCGCGCACTACACGCCGCGCCAACGGGGGCGCCTCGACGTACGACCGGGCCTGACCGGCTGGGCCCAGGTCCAGGGCCGCAACGCCCTCAGCTGGCCGGCGCGCATCGAGTACGACCTCTACTACGTCCGCAACCACGGCCTCCGGCTCGACACCCGGATCCTGCTGCGCACCGTCGTGGTCCTGCTCAGGCCGCAGGGCATCACCGGCGCCAACGGCGTCAACCCCGGGTTCCCCGCGGCCCACAAGCCGCCCGTCGCCGCGGCGCCCGCCGGTCCCGGCAGCCGGGGGCCGTGGACGGTGCCCTACAACCCCGCCGCGACGGTGGACGCCGTTGCCGCCGAGGAAGCTTCCTGACGGGGAAGCCTTCTGACCCGGGCGCCTGTTGCCCCGGGAGCCTGCTGATCCGGGAGCCTGCTGACCCGGAAGGTCCCGACGGGGAAGCCTGCGGAGACGGCACCACCGACCGCGCCCGGCGTCAACGGTGCCAGGACCGCAACTGCTGGTCCGGCGCCGCTGTCGCGACCCCCAGGACCACCCCCACCGCGGCCAGCACCACCGGGAACTCCGCGACGTAGTCGATCGACGCGTGCAGCGCGAACGCCGTCAGCGAGGCCGCCCCGATCGCCACGACGGCCGGATCCTGCCGGGAGCGCCACAGCCGCACGTACGCCCATGCCAACAGCGCGACCAGGCACAGCAATCCGGGCACACCCTGCTCGGCGGCCTGCCGAAGCCACTGCGAATGCGCCGACTTGGTGTCGCCGTCCGCCCTCGCCGTCGGGCTCTGCGCGAGGAACGTCCCCGGGCCGGAGCCGCGCCACGGGTTCTCCCGGGTCAACTCCAAGGCGTCGTGCCACACATCGATCCGCCGCTCGGTGAGCCCCGACTCGGCCGTGCCGCGCACCCCGGACGCCCCTGACACCCGGTCGCCGCCCAGGTACACGGTGCCTGCCGCGACGACCGCGACACACAGCGCACCGACGACCACGAACGAACCGCGCCGCCGGGCCGACAGCGCGGTCAACCCGATCAGCAGGATCACCAGCGCGCCGAACACCGCCGCCAGCGACCGTGTCGCGAAGGCGCCCAGCACCAACAGCCCGGCCAGCAGGTGCATTTCACCGCGCCGCCGGTCGCCGGTGGCGGCGAGCGCCGCGAGGCACGCCGCCCCGACGGCCTGCGCCACCAGCGCACCGTTGGCGTTGCCGTAGCCGAGCGGTGCCGCGAGGGTCTCGCCGGCCAGCGCGTCCGGCGACAGGAGCAGCAGCACCGCCACCGCACCCGCGAGCGCCGCGCAGACGCCGAACGCCGACTGCGCACCGGCCACGCGCCCGGCGACGTACGCCACCGAGATCGTCAGCAGCCCCAGCAGGTACCCCTCCGGACTCGCCGGACGCCCGGCGGCGGCCAGCAGCCCCCACACGGCCGCCGCCGCGACGAGGATCACGCCGAGGAGATCCAACCGGGAGAGGTTCCCCCGGTCGATCCGCCCGGTCACGCCCAGCGAACGCCGCACGGCCCGCGACCTCTTCAGCCGCCGCCACGCACGCGCCGCACGGGAGCTCCCGATGCGCTTCGGGATCATCGCGCTGCCTTTCCGGTCACCGCACCGGGCGGTGTGGTCCGAGGTCGTGTCTGCGAACCCCCGCCGCACGGCAGGATGGGGCCATGTCCTTCTTCATCGCCGGGGCCGGCGGCGTCGGCCGCGAAGCCCTCGACGCCGCGATCGCCGCCGGAGCGGCCGTCGACGCGTTCCTCGACGACACGCTCGCCGGCGGCAAGGTGCGCGGCCTGCCGGTCCTGCGGCCCACCGAGGCCGGACCGGGTGCCGCGTACCTGATCGGAATCGCCGCACCGGCCGCCCGCGCGCGCCTGGCGGAACTCCTGGACCAACTCGGGCTTACCGCGGCGACGCTCGTCCACCCGCGCGCGGTCATCGCCCCCGAAACCCGCATCGCGGACGGCTGCCTCGTCCTGGCCAACGCACACGTGTCGAGCAGCATTACGGTCGGACCGCACGCGCAGGTCCACTACAACGCCACCGTCGGACACGACGCCGTCCTCGACGCACGCGTGACGGTCTACCCCGGGGCCAACATCTCCGGAAACGTGCACCTGTGCGCCGACGCCACCGTCGGCAGCAATGCCGTGGTGCTGCAAGGACTCACGGTCGGCGAAGGCGCCTTCGTGGGGGCGGGCGCGGTCGTCACCCGCGACGTACCGGCCGGCCAGGTCGTCGTCGGATCGCCTGCCCGGCCGCTGCCGCCGTGCGACCGCTGAGCCCCGCCGCGCCGCCGCGATGTTCCCGGCGTTGCCGACGATCCCGATAGGAGGCCGCCGTGCGGCCGTCCGGCCCGGTCCGCGTCCCCGTGCTTCGGACACCGGTCATCCCCGGGTCGGCACCGCGACCCGGGACCGGAACCACGCCACGGTCTCCGCGAGCCCCTGGTGCAGGTCGACGGGCTGCGCGTCGGGGAACAGCCGGCGCAGCTCCGAGCTGTCCGCCTGCGAGTCCCGGACGTCCCCGGCCCGCGGTTCGACGTGCTCCACGTCCAGCGGCTCGCCCAGCACCTCGCCGAGCAGCGTGATGAGCGCGTTGAGCGATGTGCGGGTGCCGAACGCCAGGTTGACCGGCCCGTCGTGGGTCACCCGGCGCACCACCGCGTCGGTCAGCACCGCGCAGACGCTGCCGATGTTGGTGAAGTCGCGCGTCTGCTCGCCGTCGCCGTGCACGGTCAGCGGGCGTCCGGCCAGCGCGGCGTCGACGAAGCGCGGGATCACCGCCGCGTACGCGTGGTCGGCCGGCTGCAACGGGCCGAACACGTTGAAGAAGCGGAACGGCAGCACCGGCAGCCCGTAGCAGTGCCCGTACGCGAGCACGTACGACTCGGTCGCCAACTTGCTGACCGCGTACGGGCTCAGCGGCATCGTGCGCAGGTCCTCGCGCTTGGGCAGCACCGGGTTGCCCCCGTACACCGACGACGACGAGGCCGCGATCACATGCGCACCACCGGCCCGCCGCGCGGCCTCCAGGACCATCAGCGTGCCGGTCGCGTTGGCGTGGTGGCTCGCGAGCGGCGCCTCGATCGACCGCGGCACCGACGGCAGCGCGCCCAGGTGCACCACGGCGCCCGCCCCGGCACACGCCTTGTCCATCAACTCCTCGTCCAGGAACGTCCCGCGGTGGAAGTCCACGGCCACGCCCGCGAGATTGTCCAGCGAACCGGTGGACAGGTCGTCGACCACCGCCACTTCGTCGACCTCGGGCCGCGCGAGCAGCGCCCGCGCCAGATTCGACCCGATGAAACCGGCACCACCGGTCACGACGACCTTCATGAGCCCCCCACTGCTTCGGCTGCACATCGGCAAATCGGCACTTCAGCATTCCGGCTGCAAATCCACCGCGCCCCGGCTGCACATGCGGCGGTGAGGCGAATCGCGGACAGGCCCCCAGAGCCCCCTCAAACGGCCCGGTCCGGTGGAGGCATGCTACCCAGCGTCCGCGCTCGGCGGGGCAACCGTTTCGAAGTGCCCACATCAGCGATGTTCTTGCGCAACACTGTGCGCAGGCAACTGCCGGCGACGCTCACCCCCGTCGGAATCGGACCCGTGGGGGACGTCGGCAGGCGGCCCGGCCGGCTGCTCTGGGGAGAGGGCCCGACCGGGTCCTAGGGGTAGGGGTCGCCATCATGCATTCCGCGGCATTTCGCCGTCCTGGTTTCCGGCAACTTGGGGGCAGACTTCGGCCGCGGTGGCGGGGGCGCACCGTTTCGCCGGTCTATCTCGTGCTGTTCGCGCTGCTCGGCGCGATGGCCATCGTGCTGCCCACCGCCGGCCGCGCCAGCGCCGGGCCGTGCGACGCACCGGTCGTCAACGCGATCGTGTGCGAGAACAGCAAGGCGGGCACCGCCCGCAGCACCTGGGACGTCACCGGCTCGGGCAGCAGCTCGATCCAGGGCTTCGCGACCGAGATCAGCGTCAACGTCGGACAGACGGTCCGCTTCAAGGTCAAGACCCCGGCCACCGGGTACCGCCTCGACATCTACCGGCTCGGCTACTACGGCGGCAACGGCGCCCGCAAGATCACCACGGTCAATCCGTCGGCGCCGCTGCCGCAGAACCAGCCCGGCTGCAACTCCGACGACGCCAACACCGGCCTGATCGACTGCTCCAACTGGGCCGAGTCCGCCTCGTGGACGGTTCCGGCGGGGTCGGTCTCCGGCTACTACCTGGCCAAGCTGGTCCGTACCGACGGCACGACGGGGTCGAGCCACATCGCCTTCGTCGTACGCGACGACGCGTCGACGTCGAAGCTGTTCATGCAGGCGTCGGACACCACCTGGCAGGCGTACAACGAGTACGGCGGCAACAGCCTCTACGAGGGCCAGCCGGTCGGCCGCGCGTACAAGGTCAGCTACAACCGGCCGTTCACCACGCGCGGGGACAACCCTGAGGACTGGCTGTTCAACGCCGAGTACCCGATGATCCGCTTCCTCGAGCGCAACGGCTACGACGTCAGCTACACCACCAACGCCGACACCGCCCGCCGCGGCCAACTGATCAAGAACCACAAGGTGTTCCTGTCCGTCGGCCACGACGAGTACTGGTCGGCCGAGCAGCGCACCAACGTCGAGGCGGCCCGGGACGCGGGCGTCAACCTGGCGTTCTTCTCCGGCAACGAGCTGTTCTGGAAGACCCGCTGGGAGAACGGCGGCATGAACGGCGAGGGGGCGGAATACCGCACCGTCGTCACCTACAAGGAGACCCTCGACGACGACAAGACCGACCCGGCGGGCCCGAACATGTGGACCGGCACGTGGCGCGACCCGCGCTTCTCGCCGCCCGCGGACGGCGGCAAGCCGGAGAACTCGCTGACCGGACAGCAGTTCAAGGCCAACTGCTGCACCACCGACATGACGGTCAACAGCGCCGACGGCAAGATGCGCTTCTGGCGCAACACCCGCGCCGCGACACTCGCCGCCGGAACCGAGACCACACTCGGCAGCGGCCTGCTCGGCTACGAGTGGGACGTCGACACCGAGAACAGCGCGCGCCCGGCCAACATGATCCGGCTGTCCACGACCACCGAATCCGGCGACATGCTGCAGGACTACGGCTCGTCGTACGCCGACGGCACCGCGACCCACCACCTGACGCTGTACCGCGCGCCCAGCGGCGCGCTGGTCTTCGGCGCGGGGACCATCCAGTGGTCGTGGGGCCTGGACAACACCCGCACCAGCGGCACCGGAAGCGTCGACACCGCGGTGCAGCAGGCCACGCTCAACCTGTTCGCCGACATGGGCGTGCTGCCCGGGACCCTGATGGCCGGCATGACCGCGCCCACCACGTCAGCCGACACCACGCCGCCGACCTCGCAGATCACCGCGCCGGTCGCCGGCCAGAACATCGCGGTCAACCAGGCCACCACCATCACCGGCACCGCGGTCGACAGCGGCGGCGGGCGGGTCGGCGGCGTCGAAATCTCCACCGACAACGGTGCCACCTGGCACCCGGCGACCACCGGGCGCGAGTCGTGGACGTACAGCTTCACGCCGACGGCCACCGGCCCGATCACCATCAAGAGCCGGGCCACCGACGACAGCGTGCGCAGCGAGACGCCCGGCGCCGGGGTCAACGTCGTGGTCGGCAGCGGCGGTCCACCGCCGGTCGTCAATTGTCCGTGCACCATCTGGCCCGAGGGCACGGTGCCCGGCTCGGGTGCGGACAACTACTCCGACCCGGTCGAACTGGGCGTCAAGTTCAAGCCGGACCGGGACGGCTACATCGCCGGCGTCCGCTACTACAAGTTCGCCGAGAACACCGGGACGCACGTCGGCCACCTGTGGAACTCGTCGGGCACCCAGCTGGCCGAGGCCACCTTCACGAACGAGACCGCGAGCGGCTGGCAGCAGGTCATGTTCTCGGCGCCGGTCCCGGTGACCGCGAACACGACCTACATCGCGTCCTACTTCGCGCCGAACGGGCGCTACGCGGCGGACGAGAACTACTTCGCCGCGCAGTTCTCCCGCGCCCCGCTGACCGCCCCGGCCAGCGGTACGTCCGGCGGCAACGGGGTCTACCGCGAGGCCGGCGGGTTCCCGAACGCCACGTGGAACGCCGCCAATTACTGGGTGGACGTGGTCTTCACGACCTCGTCGACCCCGCCGCCGGTCGGCCCCGCACCGACCGGCAAGACCCCGGCGGACGGCGCCGCGAACGTGGCGGTCGGGTCCAACCTGACCGCGACGTTCGACAAGGACGTGCAGCCCGCGACCGTCACGTGGCAGCTCAAGAAGCCGGACAACTCCACGGTTTCCGGGGCCGCGTCGTACAACGCGGGGACGCGCACCGCCACCTTCGACCCGGGGGCCGACCTGCTGCCGGGCACCGTCTACACGGCAACCCTCAGCGGCGCCAAGGACACCGGCGGCGTCGCGATGAACCCGGTCACCTGGTCGTTCACCACGGCCGGGACCACCCCGCCGCCGACCTGCGCGCCGTGCACCATCTGGCCCTCGGGCACGGTGCCGGGCACGCCGTCCGACCCCGAGTCGATACCGATCGAAGTGGGCGTCAAGTTCACCACGACCGTCAACGGCTCGATCACCGGCGTGCGGTTCTACAAGGGCACCGGCAACACCGGCACACACGTCGCACACCTGTGGTCGGCGTCCGGCACGTTGCTGGCGACCAAGACCTTCACGGGTGAGACCGCGACCGGCTGGCAGCAGGTCACCTTCGACACGCCGGTCCCGGTGACGGCCGGCACGACCTATGTCGCGTCGTACTACGCCCCGGTCGGCCGGTACGCCGCCGACCAGGACGGCCTTGTGCAGCAGGCCGGGACCGGCCCCGTCAAGGCCCTCGCCTCCGGTCCGGCCGGCGGCAACGGCGTCTACCGGCAGGGCACCGGCGGGGGCTTCCCGACCGACTCCTGGAGCGCCAGCAACTACTGGGTGGACGTGACGTTCACGACGAGCTGACCGCCGGTCGGCCCACCAGAGCAGCACGTCTTCGGGCGGGGCGCCGCGTCGGCGCCCCGCCGCCCGTATCGAACTTCCACATAGGAGTACCGACGATGGCACGCCGCCACGCGCCGCCGCGTTCCCGAACCCTCAGACCCCGTCGGGCCTTCGGCCCCTTCCGCTCGCGTCGGAAGAAGGCCGCGGCCCTGTCGAGCGTCACGACGGCCCTCGCGGCGGTCGCGGCGCTGCTGTTCACGCTCTTCTCACCGCTGTCCGCACAGGCCGCGCCCTGCAACCCGTGCTCCCTCTTCGGGACCACGAACCCGGGCATCGGGCCGGACAGCGAGGCCATCTCCGTCGAACTCGGCGTGCGGTTCACGCCCAAGGTCAACGGCCGTGTGCTCGGCGTCAAGTTCTGGAAGGACCCGGCCAACACCGGCGTGCACAAGGGCTACCTGTGGAACACCACCACGGGCACCGCCACGCAGGTGACGTTCGCGAACGAGACCGCGTCCGGGTGGCAGACCCAGATGTTCGCCGCCCCGGTCGACGTGACGGCGGGGACGACATACATCGCGTCCTACCTCGCGCCCAACGGCCGCTACACGGCGACCACCGGCTTCTTCAACCAGGTGTTCGACAGTGAGCAGTTGACCGCGCCCGCGAGCGGGGGCGGTCAGGGCAACGGCGTGTACCAGGCCGGTGCGGGCGGCACGGTCATGCCGAACAACTCGTGGAACGCCAGCAATTACTGGGTCGACCCGGTGTTCGAGCCCGGCGTCGACGCGACCGCGCCGACCGTGACCACGACGTCGCCCGCCAACAGCGCGACGGCCGTGCCGGTCAACTCCAGCCTCAGCGCGACCTTCAGCGAGGCCGTGCAGCCCGCGACCGTCGCGTGGGAGCTCAAGAAGCCCGACAACTCGACGGTGGCCGGCACCGGGACATATGACGCCGGCACCATGACGGCGACCTTCACCCCGACCGCCAACCTCGCCGTGTCCACCGTCTACACGGCCACCGTCAGCGGGGCCAAGGACGCCGCCGGCAACACGATGGCGCCGAAGACGTGGTCGTTCACCACCGCGGCCACCCCGCCCTCGACGTCGACGTTCAGCATCTTCACCGGCAGCGAGCCGGTGGCCACGCCGAACAACGACGACTCGCCGAACGAGCTGGGCGTACGCTTCCACACCACGGCGAACGGCTTCATCAAGGCGATCAAGTTCTACAAGAGCTCGGCCAACACCGGGCCCTTCACGGTCAGCCTGTGGAACACTGCGGGCGCGCGCATCGCGGGCGTCGACAACGTCACCAATCTCAGCGGGTCCGGCTGGAAGACCGTCAACCTGGCGAACCCCGTTGCGGTGACCGCCAATACGACGTACATCGCGTCGTACCACACGATGAGCGGCAACTACGCGTACGCCAATGGCTTCTTCTCCGGTCAGTCGGCGGGCAACGCCAAGATCGTGGCGCCGGCGAGCGTCGGCGGCGCGCCCAACGGCGTCTACAAGTACGCCAGCGGCACGACGTTCCCGACCGACAGCTACCAGAACAGCAACTACTGGGTCGACGTCCTGTTCGACACCGACGGCACGGACACCGTCGCGCCCGTCCTGGCGAACCGCAACCCGCTGCCCAACGACACCGGCGTGCCGATCGCCATCCAGCCCGAGGTGGACTTCAGCGAGGCGGTCAAGCCCGCGACGATCAGCTTCACCCTCAAGCAGGGCGCGACCACCGTGCCCGCCACGCTGGAGCTGGACGACCCGGCGCAGCCCACGCAGGTGCTGCTGAAGCCGAGCGCGCCCCTCGCGTACTCGACGCAGTACACCCTGACCCTCGGCAACTTCCAGGACCTGGCCGGGAACAACGGCACCGGCGCCACCTGGAACTTCACCACGGGGGCCGCACCGCCGCCCGCGCCGTGCTCGTCGCCGAACGCCGGGCCGATCCTGGTCGTGACGTCGAACGCCAACCCGTACGCCTGCTACTACAGCGAGATCCTGCGCGCCGAAGGCCTCAACTCCTTCACGACGCTGGACATCGGCGCGGTGAACCCGACCGAGCTCAACAAGTACACGACGGTCGTCCTCGGCGACCTCGACCCGAGCCCGACCCTGATCACCGCCCTGACCACCTGGGTCAACAACGGCGGCAACCTGATCACGATGCGCCCGCGCGCGACGCTGTCCGCGCTCACCGGGCTGACCTCGAGCGCGGGTGTGCTGAGCGACCAGTACCTCAAGGTGCAGGACACCACCGGACCCGGAGCGGGCATCTACGCGGACCGGGCCATCCAGTACCACGGCAACGCCGACCAGTGGACGCCCGCGGCCGGGACCACCGTGATCGCGGAGCTGTTCCGGCGTACCGGGGCAGCCGAGCCCACCGGCGTCGGCAAGCCGGCCGTCACCCAGCGGACCGTCGGGAGCGGCACCGTCACGGCGTTCGCCTTCGACCTGGCCAAGTCCGTCGTGTTGACCCGTCAGGGCAACCCGGCGCAGGCCAACAAGGAGAACGACACCCTCACCGACAACCTCCGCTCCACCGACATGTTCTACCGGGACTGGATCGACCTGAACCGGGTCGAGGTGCCGCAGGCCGACGAGCAGCAGCGGCTGCTCGCCAACGTCATCGAGAAGGCCAACCGCGACAAGGCACCCGTACCGCGCTTCTGGTACTTCCCCGGGAAGGCCGGATCCGCGACACCCGACCTGCACCCGGCGGTACTGGTGTCGACCGGTGACCACCACAACACCCCGCAGCTCGGCATCACCGACCGCGTGAGCAAGTACAACGCCAACAGCGACCCCGCATGCACGGGCGCGCTCACGCAGGCCGACTGGGTGAAGAACTGGCGCTGCATGCGCGGCACCTTCTACATCTGGGACGCGGACGGCGAGGCGTCCTCCGCCACCGTCAACGGTTGGCGCACGCAGGGCTACGAGGTCGGCCGCCACGTCTCCGAGAACGGCCACTGCGTCGGGGTCAACCCGAACACCCCGCAGCCGGTCATCCAGTCGACGCTGACCAACGCGTTCACCGCGAGCCTCGGCGACTTCGAGGGCAAGTACGGCTACACGCCGACCACCAGCCGGACCCACTGCATGACGTGGCCCGACTACAGCACCAACGCCACGGTCGAACTGGCCAACGGCGTGCGCATGGACACCAACTACTACTACCTGCCGGACGTGTGGTCGAACTCGTACGGCTCGCCGCTCATGAAGAACGCGCCGGGCTACTACACCGGTTCGGGCATGCCGATGCGGTTCGCGGACCCCAACGGCACGATGATCGACGTGTACCAGGCGGCGACGCAGCTGCACGACGAGTTCTGCCAGACGTACCCGACGCAGTTCAACACGATGGTCGACCGCGCCCAGGGCAGCCAGGGCTTCTACGCGGCCATCACCCTCAACAACCACCTCGACAACAGGCTCGCCAACACGACCGGCACCTGTGACGCGGTGGACCAGATCACCATCCAGGACGCCGTCATCGCCGCGGCCAAGGCCAAGGGCGTACCGGTTGTCTCGGCGAAGCAGCTGCTGGAGTGGACGGACGGCCGCAACCAGTCGTCCATCACCGGGCTGACCCGCACCGGCAACAACGTCACCTTCACGGTCAACGCGAACGCGGCGGCGGCCAACCTGATGACGATGATCCCGACCGCGGGCCCGTCGGGGCAGACGCTCAGCGGACTCACCCGCGGCGGCGTACCGGTGCCGTTCTCCGAGAAGACCGTCAAGGGCATCGAGTACGCGGTCTTCAACGGCGTCTCCGGCGCCTACACCGCCACCTACACCGCGGCCCTGGCCGCACCGCAGGTGCAGACCCTCGCGGTCGACCCGCAGAAGGACGGCACCGCCGACGTCTCGTGGACCACGGACACGCCGTCGACGACGAAGGTCGCGCTCGGCGAGAAGGCCGACGCCCTCGCGCCGGTCAAGGACGTCGCGGAGAGCGCCGGCGAGCACCGCGTCGAGGTCGGCGCGCTGAAGCCCGACACGACGTACTACTACCGCGTCACCTCGGTCGACGCGGCCGGACGCACCACGGTCGCCCCGGACCCGGCGCAGAAGCCGCTGGAGTTCAGGACGCCGAAGGCGGACAAGAAGGCCCCGAAGATCACGGACCAGAGCGTGGTCCCGTGGCCCGACGGCACCGCCGTGGTGACGTGGAAGACGGACGAGCCCTCGACGACCAAGGTCGTGGTGGGCCAGGGCGCCGCGCAGATGCGCGTGGCGGCCGACGACCAGGAGCCGGTGACCACGCACAAGGCGGTCGTCACCGGGCTGGTGCCCGGGCAGTCGTACGCCTTCCAGCTCGTGTCGAAGGACGACGCGGGCAATGAGACGAGCTGGTCGGGCAAGAAGGCCGGGACGGCGAGGTTCGACATGCCGAAGTACGGCGTGGCCGAGCACACCGGACCGACCTTCGCGACGGGCACCCGTACCGGGGGAGCCGTCGTCGACGAGACCGCAGGGGTCCTGACCCTCGGCAGCCAGGCCGAACAGGACTTCGCGGACGGCACCGGCAACGGCCCGTGGGGCCAGGTGCCCATCGCCCCGGGCGGCAACACCACCGTGGACGACGGGGCCCTGACGCTGGACGGCACGGCGGCCGGCGTCGGCCTCGCCCCGTCCTCCGGACGGCGCCTGGACTTCCAGGCGGTCTTCGACGGCCCGGCATCGCAGGTAGCCGGCTGGGGCGACCCGGTCAACGGCCCCGCGGCGGTCTTCGAATGGCGGGCCGACGGTCTGCACGCGCTGACGGTCGGCGTCGGCGGGCGCGACCGGACCGACAAGAAGATCGACGGCGACTGGGGCGGTGCGCCGCACAGCTACACGGTCGAGCGGGACGGGAAGGGCTTCCGCTTCTCGGTGGACGGCACGAAGGTCGCCGACATCAAGGCCCAGCTCCCCGCGATGACGCCGGCGGCCCGGGACACCCTCACCGACCGGATCCCGCTGCGGGTCAAGCAGGTGAAGGACGGCGACAAGCAGACCGCCGGCGGCTACACGTCCCAGGTCCTGGACGCGTCGCAGATGGTCAACTGGCTCCAGGCCACCTGGCAGGCGGACCTGCCGCAGGGCACGTCGCTCAAGGTCTCGGTGCGCACCGGCAGCAAGGCGGTGCCGGACGCCACCTGGACGCAGTGGCGTGACCTGGGCGCCTCCGGCAGCACGGTCGGCGGCGGGTCGCGGTTCCTGCAGTACAAGGTGGAGCTCGTCGGCAACGGCGCGGTGGCGCCGACGCTGTACGGAATCGCCTTCACGCACGACGGGCAGCCGTCGGTCCAGCCGGCCGAGGCGGAGCACATCGGCGAGGTGCCGACCGCGGCGAACAAGCCGTAGGGACGTCGGCGGGGTCAGGGCGCTGTGTGGCGAACTGACC
>NZ_JBEZFP010000070.1:0-45950 GCF_040649515.1 Streptodolium elevatio | reverse complement strand
GGTCGATGCCGACCGGTCCACGGCACACCGCCCTCGTCGTCGTGCTCGAACACGGCGACCTCGGACCCGGCGACCTCGGACACGGCGACCTCGGACACGGCGACCTCGAACTCAGCCGGCCAGGTAGGCCGTTCGCTTGCGCAGCCAGTCCAGCGCCGGTTCCGGCAGGTCGTCGATCGCCAACAGCCCCGGGAGCAGATCGGGTTCGATCGTCATGGCGCGGAAGAAGTGGGCCACCGTCACGCCGTGGGCCGGACGGTGCACCACCTCGACCGTGTCCCCGGCCTGCACGTCACCGGGTTCGACCACGCGGAAGTACGGACCCGGGCGTCCCGCCCGCATGAACCGCTTGACCCAGCCCTCCTGTTCCAGCCAGCCCTGGAAGGTACGGCACGGGATCCGCACCGTCGCGATTTCCAGGACCACGTCCGCCCCGACGCGCCAGCGCTCGCCCATCAGAGCGGCGTTGACGTCGTAGCCGGCGGTCGTGAGGTTCTCGCCGAAAGCGCCGTTCGGCAGCGTCCTGCCGAGTTCGGTTTCCCAGTGGTCCAGGTCCTCGCGGGCGTAGGCGTAGACCGCCTGGGCGCTGCCGCCGTGGTGCTTCACGTCGTACACCCGGTCGCCGGCCAGCCCGACCGCGCCGGTGCCGCGCGGACCGGGCTCGGTGACGGCCACCGGGCCGGCGACGGGGCGCTTGTCGATCCCGGTCGTGCCGACCGTCTTCCACGGATTGTCGCGGGGCTTGCCGATGTTGACGGAAAGCAGATTCATGGGAGCGACGGTACGGTCGCCGTGGCCGGAAGGCGACGGTTTTCCCGGCCAGAATCACCAGTTCCGGTCCGGAAGAACTCCGTTGGTTGTCAGGCCTGTTCGCCTGCATGATCGGGAGCGACGGCGGCAAGGTACTCGCGGATCGCGCGCAGATTGCGCCCGAGGCAGTCGATGCGCGCCTGGATGCGTTCGGCCTCGCCGCGCAGCAGCGCCGTCGTCTCGGCGGTCAGGCAGTCGGGGTGCGGGTGGAGCTGGTCGGGCCGGTCGAGGAACGGCAGGATGTTCCGGATGATCTCGGTGGTCAGGCCGGAGTCGAGCAGTCCGCGGATCTGCTGGACGCGGTACACGGCAGCTTCCGGATAGCTGCGGTAGCCGTTGTCCGCCCGGTCGGGGTGCAGGAGGTCCTGTTCCTCGTAGTAGCGCAGCATGCGGGTGGGGACCCCGGTCCGCCGCGACAACTCGCCGATCCGCATCCGGCACCTCCTCGTCGGGCTTGTGCTTGTGTGCTCGGGCTTGTGTGCTCGGGCGTTGTGCGCCTGGACTTTGGCGCCGGATCCGCACGGGTCCCTTCGGCGTCGATCTGCCGCACGCCCGCGCTTGCCTTCTCACTGATGTGAAGGTTTCAGCATGGCCATATGCCGACCGCATCAGCAAACGAGCACGTCAACCGGTATGCCCCGGCCCCGGACGGACCGTCCGGCACGCGACTGCCCCTGGCCGGGCTGCTCGCACTGTTCACCGCCGCCTTCACGGCCGTGATGACGGAGCTCCTCCCGGCGGGCCTGCTGCCGCGCATGGGCGACGGGCTGGGCGTCCCGGAGAGCCGCGTCGGATTCCTGGTCACGGGCTACGCCGCCGCCTCGTTCCTGGCCGCGATCCCGCTGACCGCCGCCCTGCGCGGGCTGCCCCGGCGGCCGATCCTGATCGGCGCGCTGCTCGGCTTCGCGGTGTGCAACGCGGTGACCGCGCTCTCGTCCTCCTATTCGCTGACGTTCGGAGCCCGGCTGCTCGCGGGCGCGATGGGCGGCACGCTGTGGGCGATGCTCGCGGGGTACGCCTCCCGCATGGTCCCGCCCGAGCGCCGCGGCAGCGCGATCGCGATCGTGCTCGCGGGGATCACCGTCGCGCTCGCCGCCGGCATCCCCGCCGGGACCGCCCTGGCCGCGGCGGTCGGCTGGCGCGCCGCGTTCGGAACCGTCGCGGTCCTCGGTCTCGCGGTCGCGGCGTGGGTGCGCTGGAAGGTGCCGGACTTCCCCGGCGAACCGGCGGCCGGCCGCGCACCGCTGCGCCGCATCGCCGCCAAGCCCGGCATCGCGCCGGTGCTCGCGGTGACGCTGTTCCTGCTCCTCGGGCACCAGGCGGTCTACACGTACCTCGCGCCGCTCACCGAGCGCTCGGGCTTCGGCCGGACCGGTCTCGTGCTCGCGGTCTTCGGCGTCGCCACGGTCGCGGGCATCTGGGCGGCCGGGACGCTGGCCGACCGGCATCTGCGCGCGAGCCTGCTGGGTGCCCTCGCGGTCACCGCCACGGCGCTGCTGGCACTCGGCGCGGCCGGGCGGAACGGTGTCGTGCTGATCGTGGCGGTGGCCCTGTGGGGGGCGGCGTTCGGCGGCGCCCCGACGCTGATCCAGACGGCGCTGGTGGACGTGTCCGGCCCGGCCGACGCGGACGTGGCGACCGCGTTGCAGGCCACCGTCTACAACGCGGGGATCGCGGCGGGCTCCCTGGCCGGTGGCGTCGTGCTCGACAACGCCGGGGCGGGGGCGCTGCCGTGGACCGCGCTCCCGCTCGTCCTGGGTGCGCTGACGGTCGTACTGCTCGCCGTCCGGCATGCCTTCCCGGCTCCGGCGCGACGGGCCGCCGCGGCCGGTCGGACCCCGCGGATCAGCCCGGGCGGGAGCTGATCCGCGGGTCGCGACGAGCACCGGGCCGGCCAGGGGACCGGACGCTGGTGCGGCCGCCGGATGGGCGGCAGGAGCCTGGTCACCGGAGTCGGCCGCCGTGCAGGTCGCATGTCCCGGCCACCGGACGGGTCAGAGGTGGTCGAGGGCCGAGGCGGCGTCGCGGTCCGGGCGGCCGGAGGGCCACCACACGCCGCCGCGCTCCTCGTACGGGTACCACCGGCCGTCCCGCCCGTAGCGGAGCTGTCGGCCGCCGCCCGCGTCCGTCCATCGGTTGCGCGACACGGCGAACGCCCGGCCCGCCTCCGGGTCGTCAGCCCACAGCTCCTGGAACTCGGTATTGGCGCACGCGAGTTCGGTGCGGTTCGGGCGCCACGGACTGTCGAACACCTCGAAGCCGCGGGGGCCTCCGTACCGCCAGGCGGCCACCCCGCGCTCGAAATCGGCGGGGCGGTCGTGTGCGGCGCGCAGGCGGCGGTGTGCGTCGGGGTCGTCGTGGCGGGCCGCCAGCCGTACGGCGTCCGCCCGTTCGCCGAGGTCCGCGAGGTCCAGCAGCGGTGCCGGGTCACCGGAGGCTTCGTCACCGGATGCCGCCTCCCCGGTCATGCCCTGCCCGCCCGCCGGGACCAGCGCCGCGCACAGCAGTTCGAACGCCCGCTCGGCGGCGTCGCGGGCCAGCAGCCGCAGCGCCGCGAACTCCAGCTCGGGCCCGTCCGCAACGGTCGGCATCTCCCCCGGCGCGTCCGGGAGTTCGGGGTCCGCGGGCAGCGGGCCGGGTTGGGCCGCGTAGGCGTCCCCCGCGGCGACCGCCGCCCGTATCGGTTCGCCCGCGCCCCCGCCCTCACGGGCGCCCTCGGCACCGCGCAGTTGCAGGGCCGCCAGGAAGTCCTGCTCGCCCAGACCACGCATCAGCAGGAGCAGGAACGGGTCCTCGTCGACCAGCCATGCCGCCTGGTAGGCGAGTGCCGCGGCGTGGCGGCAGGGGTGCCCCCAGTCCTCGCAGTCGCACGACGGGTCCAGGTCGCCCATGCCGGGCAGCAGCGGCACGCCCACGTCCTCCGCCGCGGCCACCAGGTCGTGCGGCATGTCCCTGCGCAGCAGGGCCGCGATGTGGCCCGCGCGGGCCGCCACTTGGTCGAGGAAGCGGTCCCACTGGCGGGCGGTCAGCGGTTGCAGGGTGAGGGTCGTACGGTGGACCTCGCCCTCGCCGTGCACGGGCGCGAAGAGGTGGCCCGGGCTGACCGTGATGCTGCCGACGCGACCGGTACAGGCGTACTTGCGGCCGTTGCGCAGCGCCTCGGAGTCCAGTGCCGCGTCTTCGAGCGCCTGGATCCAGGCCTTGCCCCACCACGAGCGGGCGAAGCCCCGGCCGCCGCGGCGGCCGGCCGGGAACGCGGGGAAACCACGAGCGGATTCGTTCACCGGGCGCTCCTCAGTTCGACCAGGTCCGCCAGTTCGGCGTCGGACAGTTCGGTGAGCGCGGCCTCGCCGGATGCCAGCACGGCGTCGGCGAGGGAGCGCTTGGCGGCGAGCATGTCGGCGATGCGGTCCTCGACGGTGCCCTCCGCGATGAAGCGGTGCACCTGCACGGGACGGGTCTGCCCGATGCGGTACGCGCGGTCCGTCGCCTGGTCCTCGACCGCCGGGTTCCACCAGCGGTCGAAGTGCACGACGTGGTCGGCGCGGGTGAGGTTGAGCCCGGTTCCGGCGGCCTTCAGGGACAGCAGGAACACCGGGACCTCGCCGTCCTGGAAGCGCCGCACCAGCTCCTCGCGCCGGGCCACCGGCGTTCCACCGTGCAGGAGTTGGGTCGGTACGCCGCGGTCGGCGAGATGGCGTTCGATGAGCCGGGCCATCGCGACGTACTGCGTGAAGACGAGTACGGCGCCGTCCTCGGCGGTGATGGTGTCGACGAGTTCGTCGAGCAGTTCGAGCTTGCCGGAGCGGCCCGCGAGGCGGGGTTGCTCCTCCTTCAGGTACTGGGCAGGGTGGTTGCAGATCTGTTTGAGCCCGGTGAGCAGCTTGACGACCCGGCCGCGGCGCGCGATGCCGGTGGTCCCGGCGACCTCGGCGAGGAGCTCGCGGACCGTCGCCTCGTAGAGCGCGGCCTGTTCGCGGCTCAGGGCCACGGGCTGGTCGGTCTCGGTCTTGGGCGGCAGTTCGGGGGCGATGCCGGGGTCGGACTTGCGGCGGCGCAGCAGGAACGGGCGTACCAGACGCGCGAATCGCTCGGCCGCGGCCGGGTCCTTGCGCGACTCGACGGGCACCGCCCACCGGGTGCGGAACGCCGCGAGCGGGCCCAGCAGACCCGGGGTCGTCCAGTCGAGGACGGCCCACAGCTCGGTCAGGTTGTTCTCGACCGGCGTGCCGGTGAGGGC
Source organism: Streptodolium elevatio (assembly GCF_040649515.1). Lineage (GTDB taxonomy): Bacteria > Actinomycetota > Actinomycetes > Streptomycetales > Streptomycetaceae > Yinghuangia > Yinghuangia elevatio. The sequence goes on along the minus strand of NZ_JBEZFP010000070.1, from coordinate 40,900 downwards.
GACGCGGGCGAGGGCGGGAATCCGGCGCAGCTCCTTGGCCGTTCCAGAACGCGGGTTCTTGACGTGCTGCGCCTCGTCGGCGACGAGCAGGCCCCAGGGCGCGGCCGAGAGTTTGTCGGCGTCGCGACGCATGGTGCCGTACGTCGTGAGCACAAACCCGTCGGCGAGGTCCGCGAGATCGCGCCGCGTGCCGTGGAACCGGCGGACCGGGGTGCCGGGGGCGAAGCGGCGGATCTCGCGCTCCCAGTTGCCGAGCAGCGAGGCGGGGCACACGACGAGCGTCGGGCCGGCGGTCGTGTCGTCCTGTTGGCGGTGCAGGTGGAGCGCGATCAGGGTGACCGTCTTGCCGAGCCCCATGTCGTCGGCGAGGCAGCCGCCGAGGCCCAGTTCGGTCATGCGGGCGAGCCAGCGCAGGCCGCGCAACTGGTAGTCGCGGAGTGTGGCGTCCAGGGCGGCGGGCGGTGCGACGGCCTCGGCCGCGGCGGCCGCGTCCGGGTCGGCGATGCGGTCGCGGAGGGCACTCAGCCACCCTTCGGCGCGCACCGGCACGCGTACGCCGTCGATCTCGGTGCCGCCGGTCAGAGCGGCTCCGAGGGCGTCGACCGCGGTGAGCGGCTTCAAGTGGCGTTCGCGTGCCTTGCGCAGCAGTTCGGGGTCGACGAGCATCCAGCGGTCGCGGAGCCGGACGATCGGCCGGTGGGATTCCGCGAGGGCGTCCATCTCGGCATCGGTGAGGTCGCTGTCGCCGAGGGCGAGCCGCCAGTGGAACGCGAACGCGGCGTCGCCGCCGAAGAACGACGGGCGTGCGGACGGCTCGTCGCGCGGCCCCGATTCGGCGCCGACGACGGCCGTGGCGGTCAGGCGGCGTACCAGCGACTTGGGCCAGTGCACGTCGATGCCCGCGGCGGCCAGGCGCGCGCCCGCGCGGCCGAGGAGGTCGCCCACTTCGTCGTCGGCGAGGTCGAGGACGTCGGGGACGGCCTGGTCGAGGAGGCGTTCGAGGGCGGGCCAGGCGTCGGCGGCGCGGCGTACGGCGATCGTCGCGTCGAGGCGGGCGCGGGGGCCGAGTCGGGCCACGGCGTCGGACGCCGTTGCTGATGCGGATGCCGCGCCCGCGGACGACGTTGCCGGGCCGGTCCCCCACAGGTCCGCCGCGTCGACGACGAGGGTCGGGTCGGCGAGGCTGTGCAGTTGGACGACGGCGCGGAAGCCGCTCGCGGCGAGGTCGCCGAGGCCGTCCTCGTCGTCCGGGTCCCCGCCCGGGAGTTCGATGCGCAGCGAGGCGCGCAGTCCGGCGTCGAGGCCCGAGGCGACCTCGTCGGCCCACGGGCGCAGTTGCGGCGCCCGGGTGACCGTGCGGGCGGCGAACAGCGGTGTCCCGGCGGCCCGGGCGGCGGCCGGCGTGCGGGGCATCGTGTCGGCGACGGCGTCCAGGAGGCCGCGCACCAGTTCCTCGGCGTCGGCCAGTTCGAGCAGCGTGCCGGACGCGGACGTCGGCGCGGGGTCGGGCGCATCGGCGGACGTAGGCACCGCACGGGCCTCGGGCGGCATGGCGTGCGCGAGGTCGCGTACGCGCGCGACGTCGGCGGCATCGAGCGGCCCGACGCGCCACGCGTCGAAGTCGCCGGGGGTGACACCGGGCAGGATGCGTCCGCGCGCGACCAGTTGCAGGGCGACGACGCAGACCGAGCCCCAGAACGCGGCTGCGCGGTGCGCGCCGGGGGCGGTGCGGGCGCGGGACAGGACGGGCACGGCCGCGGCGACGGGGACGCGCACCGCAGGCATCTGTCGCAGCGCCACCACGCCCGTCGCGGGGTCGGGCGCCGCGACGGCCAGGTCGACCGGCTCTCCGGCCCCGAACGGCAGGTCGACGCCGTCCGGACTCCAGAAGACCAGGTGCGACTGCCGCGGCGGGTCGGCCGGTTCGAAGACAGGCGCGCAGCGGGCAAGGGCGGCCGCCTCGGCAGGGCCGACCGCCGCGGGGCCGGAGGTCGGACGGCCGGAGTTGTGGGCGGAAGCGGATGTGGAGGCGGTACGGGTGGTGCCTGTCGCCATGCGCTGGGTTCCTCCGGATCAGGGACTCCGTACAGCGTACGGTACGATGTACGGAGATCCAACGGGACGCCCCCGCGGTTTGTTCCCGGGTCAGGATCGGAACCGGCCGGGCTCCGATCCGGGACACGTTCATCCTCACCCGGCCCGTTCTCGGGCCCACGTCGGCCCATGCCTCGGGCGCGCGTCGGCCCCGCGCCGACCCCGTTTCAGCCGCGGGCGCGCTCGTCGACAAAGCGTTCGACGCCGTCCAGCAGCCGCTGGAGTCCGAACTCGAATCCTTCGCTCGGCGAGGTCTCGAAGGCGCCCGAGTACCAGGCGGCGTACAGCGTGGGATAGCGGCTCTGCTGGATGAACCGCTCCAGCATGGGCGTGGCCTTGTCCCACCATTCCTCGTAGTCGACGTCCGACTCGCGGTCGGCGGCACCGATGTCGGCGGTGATCTGCGCGACGCCGCGTACGTATCCGTCGACCAGATTGACGATGTCGACCATCTCGCGCTGGGTCAGGCCGATCCCGGACACCGCCCGCATCGCGAACTCCGAGCGCGCGGTCTCGGCCGGCCCGAGGAGCATCAGTCCGGGCGTCGACAATGACACCAGCCACGGGTGCCGAAGCGCCACCGCGCGGTCGGCGCGCGCGTGCAGTTCGAGTGCCTCGCGCCACGTGCCGCTGAAGGCCTCGGGTCGGTCGGCTTCGGCCAGCACGGTGTCGACCATCAAGTTGAGCAGCTCGTCCTTGCCCGGCACATAGGTGTAGAGCGACATCGTCCCGACACCGAGCCGCTCGGCGACCTTGCGCATCGACAGCGCCGCGACACCGGCCTCGTCGGCCAGCGCGATTGCCGCCGCCACGATGCGGTCGACGCTGAGGCCGGGCTTCGGGCCGCGCGCCGGGGGCTCCTTCGCGCGCCACAGCAGCGCGAGCGTGCGCGTGGGGTCCGACCTGCCGGTCTTCTCAGCCATGTGACCGTCCTCACTCAAGTCCGTACGGCGTACGGTTGGTACTCCGTACGCCGTACCGTACGGTGTACGGAGTAGGTCCGTACGGTGTACACAGTTTAGGAGGCCACCCTCGTGACTGCCTTGACCAGGGCTCCGGCCGGAGTGCCGCGGCAGGCGGCTGCCGACACGGCGGCGATCCGCACCCTGGGGCTGCGCAAGGACTATCGGGGCACGCCCGCCCTCGACGGCATCGACCTGGAGGTGCCGCGCGGCACGGTCCACGGGCTGCTCGGCCCGAACGGCGCGGGCAAGACCACCGCGGTTCGCATCCTGGCGACACTGCTGCGCCCGGACGGCGGGCGTGCCGAGGTCGCGGGCTTCGACGTGGCCCGCGACCCGTCCGAGGTGCGCCTGCGCGTCGGGCTGCTCGGTCAGCACGCCGCCGTCGACGAGATCCTCGACGGTCGGCAGAACCTGGAGATGTTCGCGCGCCTGTACCACCTCGCGCCGCGCGCGGCCCGTGCCCGGGCTGCCGAACTGCTCGACCGCTTCGGCCTCGCGGACACCGGCCGCAAGCCGGTCGGCGCGTACTCGGGCGGAATGCGCCGTCGGCTCGACCTCGCGGCGGCCATGATCCTGGCACCCGAGGTCATGTTCCTGGACGAGCCGACAACCGGCCTCGACCCGCGTGCCCGGACCGAAGTCTGGGCTTCGGTCCGGGAGTTGGTCGCAGGCGGAACCTCCGTCCTGCTCACCACGCAGTACCTGGAGGAGGCCGACCGGCTGGCCGACGGCATCACCGTCGTCGATCGCGGACGGGTTGTCGCGCGCGGCACTCCTGACGACCTCAAGGCCCGGCTGGGCGGGGCCGCATCGACGTCGTACTCGCCGAGGACGCCGATGTGGCCGCCGCGGCACGCCTGTTGGAACAGGTGGCGGGCGGGGTGCCGGCGGAGGTGGACGCGGCGGCCCGGCGGGTCGGCGTACCGGTGCGCGACCGGGTGGCGGCCCTGACGGCCGTCGTCGGTGCGTTGCGGGACGCCGGGATCGAGGCGGAGGACATCGCTCTGCGGCGGCCGACGCTGGACGAGGTCTTCGTGGACCTGACCGGCCGTACCCCCGAGGCGAAGGCGGCGACCGCGGCCGCCCCGGCGCAGGAGACCGAGAAGGAGGCGGGCGCATGACCACCCACTTGGACACAAGCACGAGCGCGAGCGCACCGGCAGCGAACGGCGACGACGGCGCCGGCCTGCTCCCGAGCCCCGCCCTCCCCAAGAGCCCCGCGTCCCGGCTGCGTTGGGCCGCCGCGGACTCGTGGACGCTGACGCTGCGCACGTTCAGGCACTGGGCCCGGCAGCCTGCGGCCCTGATCCTGGCGCTGCTGTTCCCGGTGCTGCTGGTACTGATGTTCGGCTACCTGTTCGGCGGCCAGATGCAGGTGCCGGGAGGCGGCAACTACCGGGAGTTCCTGCTCCCGGGGATGTTCGCGATGTCGATGGTGTTCGGCATCGAGACGACGTTCGCCGCGGTCTCCACCGACGCCGCCCGCGGGGTCACCGACCGGTTCCGTTCGATGCCGATCGCCGCCTCCGCGGTCGTCGTGGGGCGCAGCGTGGCAGACATGGCCCACTCGGTCGTGGCGCTGGCGGTGATGGTCGTGTGCGGGCGCCTGGTCGGATGGAGCTGGCACGACGGGCTCGTCCGCGCGGCGGCCGCGTTCGCCCTGCTCCTCCTGCTGCGGTTCGCCCTGCTCTGGGTCGGCATCTACCTGGGTCTGGTCGCCCGCGGGCCGGAATCACTGGTGGCCATCCAGGTCCTGGTGTGGCCGATCGGGTTCCTGTCCAACGCGTACGCCTCGCCCGCGTCGATGCCGGACTGGCTCGGCGCGGTCGCCGAGTGGAACCCCCTGTCGGCGACGGTGGCGGCGGCCCGCGAACTGTTCGGCAACCCGGGCTGGGGCGGCGAGTCCTTCGCGGCCCGGCACGCGGTGGAACTGGCCATCGCCTGGCCGGTGTTGATCACCGCCGTCTTCCTGCCCCTGGCGGTACGCCGCTTCAACCGCCTGGACCGCTGACACTCGGACCACCGCCAGGGGCGCTCAGAAGAGGGTGGGCGGCGGGGCCTCCGGAGCGCCCTCGATCGCCAGCATCCGCCACTTGGTGTCGACGCCGCCGTGCGCCGAGAACCCGCCGGACGCACCGCCGGCGGCGAGCACCCGATGGCACGGCACCACGATCGCGCACGGGTTGCGCCCGAGGGCGTGCCCGACCGCGCGGGCGGCACCGGGCATGCCCAGGCTGCGGGCGACTTCGCCGTACGTCATGGTCCGCCCGGGCGGGATCGCCCGGGCGACCGCGTACACCCGGCGGTTGAACTCCGGTACGCCGTCGAGGTCGAGCACGATGTCGTGCAGGTCGCGCGGTTCGCCGCGGAGCAAAGCGCGTATCGCCTCGATGGCGTCGCGCACTTCCGGCGGCGGCTCGCCGCCGGACGCCTCGGGCACCCCGGCCGCCGCTCCTGGCACCCACGCACCCGCGTCGCCCGCCTCCCCCGCAGGTCCGGCGGCTGCCAGCCTCGCCCGCGTAGTGGCGTCGTCCCGCTCCGGCAACTGCACTCTGGTCACACCCTGCGGGCCCCAGGCGATGCCGCAGCGGCCGATTGCGGTGTCGAAGAGCGTGAAGCCGCGGTTGGTCATGATCCCAGTCTGCCTTCCTCGCCCTCGTGTGGCCCGCAGTTGGTCCTCACGTGGCGCAGACGCAGAACTGGTTCCCCTCGTTGTCGCCGAACACGACCCACCCGGACGTTCCTTCGCCGTGCCGGGAAAGGCGCTTGGCGCCGAGCGCCTCGACGCGGGCGGCCTCGGCGTGCAGGTCGTCGGTGACCAGGTCGAGGTGCAGGCGGTTCTTGCCCTCGCGCTTCTCGGGCACGACGTTGACGCACAGGCCGGGGCCGGCCCCCTCGGGGTCGACGAGGTACGTGTACGCATCGTCCTGCGCATCCACCTTGTACCCGGTGACGGCCGTCCAGAAGGCGGTGGAGGCCGCGAGATCGTTGGTGTCGATACTGACGTTGGCAATGCGGAGGCCCATGGCTGCAATCCCTCTCGGAGGTCGACTGACGAGCGACTGGCGTAACCTTCTATTCGTGAACACTAGTTAGCGTAACCAGCTATCGTCAATAGCAGGTTGGAACGGGGTGGCATGTCCGCAAACGAGCCCGACTCCGACGCCGCGCCGGGCGCGCTGCGCCGCGTCGAGGAGTTGATCAACACGTTCAGCGTCGACACCGGGACGGATGCCCTCACCGACCCGGCGGCGCTGGCGGCCTGGCTCGCGGAGCGGGACCTCCTGCCGGAGACAGTGGCCGTGAGTGCGGCGGACCTCGACCGGGCACGCGTGGTCCGCGAGGGACTCCGGGCGATAGTCGTGGCCAACAACACGCCCGCGTCCGCCGCCCGGAAGACGGACGACGCCGCCCGCACCCCCGCGGCCCTGGCCGACCTGGCCGCTCTCGCCCGCGAACTCCCCCTGGTCCTGGACCCCTTGACCACCCCGCCGACCCTGGTCCCCCACACCCCCGACACGCCGGATGCCGCCCTGGCCCAACTCCTCGCCGACGTGGCCAAGTCCGTGGCCGACGGCACCTGGTCGCGCATGAAGGGGTGCCGCATGTGCGAGTGGGCGTACTACGACTACTCCCGCAACCGCTCCCGCGCCTGGTGCTCAATGGCCCTGTGCGGAAACCGAGCAAAAGCCCAAGCCTTCCGCGACCGCAGCCGGTGACCCCGGCGTCGGACACCCCAGGTTGAAGGCCACGGCATGGCGCGAACCGCTACCTGGCGGTCCACTCGTGCGGTTATGCGCGGGCAGGAAAGCCGCGCACACATTGCGGCCAGGCACCTCGCCACCGAGTCGCGCATGAGCCTTGCGCACGCCTGTGGGGCCACTGTGTCGGCCGGGTTTTCGGGCGGTTCGCCTGTCGGCCGCACGTCATACGAATGCCGCGTCGCGCGTTCGATCTCCCTTGGTACGCCTACCTGTTCGGGTCGCCTTCGGGCGCGCGGACTTGCCCGGGCGAATCCGGAGAAGCGGCCATCCGGCATGCGCGATGCGGCGTACTGTGGCGCCAAGGCCCCCGCCCCGGCCGGTCGCGGCCCGCATCCCGCCCCCGTGTTGGCGGGCCGCGACCGGCCTTCGGCCGCGGACCGCGCGCTCACAGGTTCGGCGGGCGACCCTCGTACGGCGTGCTCAGCACCACCGTCGTACGCGTCGACACATTGGCCGCCGCGCGGATCTTCGCGAGCAGTGCCTCCAGGTCGCCGGGGGCACCGACGCGCACCTTGAGGATGTAGCTCTCGTCTCCGGCCACGCTGTGGCAGGCCTCGACCTCGTCGAGGTCGGCGAGCCGCTCCGGTGCGTCGTCGGGGGCCGCCGGGTCGATTGGTTTGACCGAGATGAACGCGGTGAGCGGCAGCCCCAGCGCATCCGGGTCGACGACCGCGCCGTAGCCGCGGATCACGCCCCGCTGTTCGAGGCGGCGCACACGCTGGTGCGCCGCCGAGGTGGACAGGCCGGTGGCCTTGCCCAGGTCGGTGTAACTCATGCGACCGTCCCGGACAAGAAGCCGGACGATCTGTCGGTCGAGGTCCTCCACGCGTAAAACCTAGGGCATGCGCGCGCGGCGGGCCCGGCCGAGTGATCCCGCGCGTGTCCGGGACCGGCCCGTTATTCGGCGGCTACGCTGACCCGCATGACCTCGTCAAGCCGCATCACCGCGCTCGAGCAACTCGACCGCGCGCTGCTGAGCGTCACCTCCCGCGACGAGACCTCCGCCGCGCGCGCCCGCCAACTCCGCTGGGTCGCCGGTGAGTTGCGCCGGGCGATCGTACGCGAGGGGTTTCCCACCGAAGCCCGCGCATCTCTCGCCGACTTCTTCGCCGCGGAGCCGGTGAGCATCTACCTCGACCTCGCCAAGCGCGGCGATCTGCGCACGCGCGCGACCTCCGGCAACGCGACGTCGACGGTGGCGAGCATCCGCGTCCGCATGGACTGCCTGGAAATCCTCGCGCGCGCCGGAAAGGTCCCCGTCTTCCTGCCCGAGCGCCCGGCGATGCAGGAGCTCAAGAAGCCGGTCGGCGCCCGGCAGCGCTCGCTGCTGCAGGGATGGCTGGAAGCCACCGCCGACCGCCCCGGGGCGGCCCCGGGGCGTGTCCGCCTGTTCGCGCTCGTCGGCGTGGTCCTCGACACCGGTGCCCGCGCCGGGGAACTGTGCGCGCTCAAGCTCGCCGACCTCGGACCCGACCTCGACACGGTGACGGTCGTACGCAAGCCGCAGGCCCGCTCGGTCGCCCCGCCCACGACCGAGGTCCACGAACTGTCCGGCCCCACGCGGGCGGCGCTGCAGCACTGGCTCGACGTACGCGAGGAGCTGATCCGGGAGGTGCAGGGCACCGCGAAGTCCCTGTGGGTCTCGGTCCGCGGCAACCACGCCGGGGTGCTGGACGCGGACGGGCACGCGCGGCTGCGCCCGGCCGGCATGCCGCTCATGCCGCGCGGGCTGGCCCGCGCGTACACCCGCACCGTCGTGCAGGTGAACGCCGACATGGTCGGGCACCCGGGTTGGGAGCCGCTGCCGTACCGCCTGGAGCAACTGCGGCGCGCGGTGGAGCCGCACCCCGCGGAGTCGCACAGCCCCTGACCGCGCCGCGCCCCGGAGCCGCCGCACGCCGAGTCGGCGCACCCCGAGTCGGCGGTCCCCGGACTGCCGGTCCGCCCCGCTCCCCCGAGTGCGAATCGGGATGATTCCGGCCAACTACCTGCTCCGCTCAACCTGGGTACTGCGCTTCGTCACCCCTCGCGGCTATGGTCGGCGCAGCGGGCCCACCAACACCCACGGGTGTGTCCGCGCACGCGACAGGGGGACACCATGAGCAGCATCGCCCTGGACATCCGCGACATCCCCGACCTCACCGACGACCTCGAGTCGCCCGGGGAGCACGCGGGTCCGGATCGACCGGAGAGAGCCGGTAACGCGGCCTCCGGCCCGGTCGCCGCCGAGCCGACCTCAAGACTCGTTTCCGGGCCGACCCGGCTGCGTTGCGCCGACTGCGGCACGGTCCTGGCGGCCGACGAGCCCGCCGACCGGCCGGATGACGACGACCGCGCCCACGGAGATGTCGACGGGTACATGGACGGGTATGCCGGCCCGCCCCCGCGGGCCGGCGCGCCGCTCGCGTGGCGCGTCCCGGTGCACGCCGTGGGCCCGGCCGCGACCGAGCCGTTCGAGGCACGCCTGTGCCCCGGTTCGGACCGCTGTGCCGATCCCGAGGCCGACGCCGTCCCGGAACCGGAACCCGACCTCCCGACTCCCCCCGCGCTCACGCTGCCCCGGGGATTGGACTGGCGCACGCAGCCGTTCTCGCACGCGTCGGTGTAGTACGGGAGTCGGCGGGCGCGGCGCACGAGACGCCGCCGCCCGACCGGCGCGCGCTGCCGCCGCGCGGACCGACCCTGCGGATATCCCCCGTACGAGGGAGTCGCCGCTCGGGGGACGTCCTGATACTCGGTCGGAGGGTCGTCCCGTCCCCCAGCCCGAGAGGACCGTGCGTGGCCGCCTTGATCGCCGTCCTGGCCAGGACCGTTCCGACTCGCGTGGTCCGGACGGTCGAGCGGGTACGGGCGGCCGCCGCGCCGCTCGGCCACTACCCGGCCGACGCCGCACTCGCGTTCCTCGTGCTGTGCACGATGGTCGCGCTGCTGCGCATCGACGCCTCGGGCATGCCGTCCGGCACCGACCACTGGTACGCGTACGTACTCGTCGCCCTCGCCTCGGTCCCCCTCGCGTGGCGGCGTCGCTGGCCGTTCGGCACCGCTCTCGTCGTCTCGGTGGCCGCGGTCGTCTACGACCGGCTGCCGGGCCTGCCCAGCCAGCACCTCCAGTACGGCGCCCTGATCGGCGTCTACACGGTCGCCGACCGCGGGCCGGACCGGGTGCGCAAGTGGGTGCCGGTGTTGTGCGTGGCCGGGCTGGTCGCCTCCGGGCTGAGTGTCCGCGACCTGATCTACGGCGACATGTTCCCGCTGCTCAGCCTGCTCACCGCGTACGTGCTGGGCTGCTCGGCCCGCACCCGCCGCATGCACGCCGCGACCCTGGAGGCCCGGGCCGAGCAACTGGCCCGGGAGCGCGACCTGGAGGCCGACCGCGCCGCCCTGCGCGAACGCGAGCGCATCGCCCGGGAGATGCACGACATCCTGGGCCACGCGGTGAGCCTGATGGTCGTGCAGGCCGAGGCCGGGCCGGTCGTGGTACGCCGCGACCCGGCCCGTGCCGAGGCCGCCTTCGACGCGATCGCCGAGGCCGGCCGCGACGCGATGGCGCAACTGCGCAGGCTGCTCGGCCTCCTGAACCGTCCCGGGGAGCCGGCAGGCGCTGGAGGCGTCGGAGCGCCCGCCGACTCCGGCGAGCGCGCCCCACAAGCGGGGGTCGACACACTTCCGGAACTCGTCGCGCGCGTCCGCGACGCGGGCCTGCCGGTCGAACTCGCCGTCTCCGGCACGCCGCGGCCCCTGCCGGGCGATGTGTCGCTGGCCGTCTATCGTCTCGTGCAGGAGTCCCTCACCAACACGGTCCGCCACGCGGCCGCGACCCGCGCGTGGGTCCGGATCGCCTGGACCGGCGGCGGGCTGGAGGTCGTCGTGGACGACGACGGCGTCGGGGCGGGGTCGGCCGACCGTGCCGACACCGACGGCGGCGGCTATGGACTGGTCGGACTCGCGCACCGGGTCAGGGCCGCGGGTGGATCGCTGACCGCGGGCCCGGGGCCGGACGGTCGCGGCTTCCGCGTCGTCGGGTGCTTCGCGGACGTCGCCGCCGCTCCCTCGGACGGCGACGACGTACCGGGCGGCCTGGGCAGCGTCGGCGAGCCCGGCGACGCCGGTTCCCAGGCCGGGTCCGGAGACCGTCCCGCGGTGCGCGACTCCACCGGGGCGACCGGGGCGACCGGGCCGACCGGGCCCGTCGGCGAAGGCCCCGCCGCGTACGCGAAACTGACGCCGTGACAGCACCTCACGACGGCTCGCCGGACGACTCCCGGGTCGGCCGCCACGACCTGCCCGCGCCGGCCGACCCGCCCGCGCACATCCGCGTCGTCGTCGCCGACGACCAGGAACTGGTGCGCAGCGGCTTCGGCATGATCCTCGACGCCCAGCCGGACATCACCGTCGTCGCCGAAGTGCCGGACGGCGCCGCCGCGGTGGCCGCCGCCCGCGAACACCGGCCGCACGTCGTGCTCATGGACGTACGCATGCCCCGCATGGACGGCATCGAGGCCACCCGCCTCGTCTGCGAGCAGACGTCGAGCCGCGTCGTCATGCTGACCACGTTCGACCACGACGAGTACGTCTACGACGCGCTGCGCGCCGGCGCGGGCGGGTTCCTGCTCAAGGACGTGCGTCGCGACGACCTCGTGCACGCGGTACGCGTCGTCGCGGCCGGCGAGGCGCTCCTCGCCCCGTCCGTCACCCGGCGCCTGATCACGCGCATGGTCGCGGCCAACATGGCGGCCAACGTCGCGGCCGACCAGGACGCGTCCACGGCGCAGGGAGAGGGCCGCGGCCCTGATCGCCGCCTGGAGATCCTGACCGAGCGGGAGCGCGAAACGCTGCTGCTGCTCGCGCGCGGCCTGTCCAACGCGCAGATCGCGGCAGCCATGGTGATCAGCGAACACACCGTCAAGACGCATGTCGGGAACGTGCTCTCCAAGCTGCACTTGCGGGACCGGGTGCATGCGGTGATCTGCGCGTACGAGACCGGGCTCGTCGTCGCGGAGGCCGGCGAGACGGCCTGACGCCGACCCCCGGCTCCCCCTGACGGGCGAGCCCTGTCGTCCGAATCCCCCGTACGGGCGATCCCGCAGGACCCCTCGCGGCGGCGATCCGCCGTACCCCTCCCCCGCACGAGCATGGACGCAGCACGACACCGCCGCCGCCCGGCAAGGCCCACCCCCGGCCGCCTGCGCGGAGTCGCCCGAAGTCCACCGTGTCCTCAGGGAGTTCCGCCATGCCCGTGATCCTCCAGCCGCCGCTGTCCCCCGGTGGGGGCCGACCGCGCTGCCCACGGCCGCCGAAGTGCCGCATCGGACGCGGGCGCGCCTGGTTCGCCGTCGCCCTGTGGCTGGTCGTCGCCGTCGGCGGATTCGCCCTCGGCAGCGCGGTGTTCGGCCGTCTGACGACGTCCGTGGGAACCGCGCCGGGCAGCGAGTCCGACCGCGCCGCGGACGCCCTGGCCCGCATCGGCTCGGCCCAAGACGCGGGCCCTGGCTCGGGATCCGGTACCGGCACCGGTCCTGGCACCGGCGAGACCGTGACCGCCGTCATCGGCGGACGCGACGCCGCCGACCCGGAGTTCGCGGCGCAGGTGCGCTCCGCCGCCGACCGCGCCCGGGCCCTTCCCGGCGTCGTCTCCGTCGTCGACCCGTACACCTCCCCTGCCGCGCTCCCGCCCGCACGCGACGGACGCTCGGTGCTCGTACGCGTCGAGGTCGCGTGGCGCCCCGGCGCACCGACCGTCGAGGCGACCGCTCGCGACGCCGCCCGCATCCTGCACGGCATCGACGCCCCGCGCGTCCGGGTCGGCGGCGGTCCGCTGCTGACGGCCGAGATGAACGACCAGGCCGAACGCGACCTCAACCGGGCCGAGTTGATCTCACTGCCGATCGTCGTCCTGCTGCTCCTGGTCGTCTTCGGCGGTGTCGTCGCCGCCGGACTCCCGCTCGCCGTCGCGCTGGTGGGCATCGCGTCGACGTTCCTGGTGTTGTACGGCTTCAGCCTCGTCACCGATGTCTCGGTGTACGCCGTGCAGGTCACCACGATGCTCGGGCTGGGCCTCGCCGTCGACTACGCGCTGCTGATCGTCACCCGGTTCCGCGAGGAACTGGCCCGTGACACCGGGCCCGACGCCGACGGCACCGAGAACTCCCGTGCCGGTGACGGCGCCGACGCGACAGAGGCCGCCGTACGCCGCACCTCCGCGACGGCCGGGCGCACCGTCCTCGTGTCCGGCCTCACCGTGTCCGCCGGGCTCGCCGGGCTCCTGGTGTTCCCCGACCCGTTCCTGCGCGGCATCGGGATGGCCGGAGCCGCGGTCGTCGCCATCGACATGATCGCTGCCCTGACGCTGCTCCCCGCGCTGCTCCGGCTGTTCGGCCACCGCATCCCGGCGGCCCGCGCCAAGGCCCGCGAGGGACGCGTGTTCGCCCGCGCCGCGGCGCTCGTCGGCCGGCGCCCCGTCGTCGTCCTGAGCCTTCTCGCGGCGGCCCTCGCGATCCTGGCCGCGCCGGCCGCCGGTCTGCGCCTGTCCGGTGGAGACGCGCGCTCGCTGCCCGGGTCGTCCGAGTCCCGGCAGGTCTACGAACAGGTACGCGACGACTTCGGCACACAGTACGTCGCGGACCCGGTCGACGTACTCGTCAAGGCCAAGCCCGGGAATCCCGGCGGCACCGGGGCTCCCGGCGGCAAGGGCCACCAGGTCGAGCCCGGCGTCGCCGAACCGCCCGCCGCCATCGAGCGCTTCGCCGCCGACGTGGCCCGCCTGCCCGGCGTCCGCGAGGCGACACCCCGTCAGGGGCCGGACGGATCAGCCGTGTTGACGGTGCGCGTCGACCTGCCCGCCGACACCCCGTCCGACGGCGGGCCGGCGCAGCGCGTCGTACGCGACATCCGCGAACTGCGCGGGCTGCCGCCGTACTCCGGCCTCGACGTGCAGGTCACCGGGCCGGCCGCCCGGCTGGTCGACTACCACGCGATGCTCGCCGACCGGCTCCCGTACGCCGCCGCCGTCATCCTTCTCGCCACGCTCGCCCTGCTGTTCGCCTTCACCGGCTCGGTGCTGCTCCCGATCAAGGCGGTGCTGTCCAACGTGCTCGCGGTCGGCGCGTCGCTGGGCATCGTCGTATGGCTGTTCCAGGACGGTCACTTCGGGCAGGGGCTCGGTGCGGTCGACGCCACGGCGCCGGTGCTGATCGCGGCCATCGCGTTCGGACTGTCCATGGACTACGAGGTGTTCCTGCTGTCCCGCATCCGCGAGGAATGGCTCGACGGACGGGACCCGCGTACCGCGGTCGGCGAAGGACTGCGCCGCAGCGGGCGCGTGGTCACCGGTGCCGCACTCCTGCTCGTGGTGGTCTTCGCGGCCTTCACCACCGGCGGCTTCTCGCCGATCCGGCAGATCGGGCTCGGACTCGCCCTCGCCATCGTGCTGGACGCCACGGTGGTCCGCATGCTCGCCGTCCCGGCCGCGATGACGCTGCTGGGCCGGGCGGCGTGGTGGGCCCCGGGACCGTTGCGCCGGTGGCACGACCGACACGGTCTGACCGAGGGTCCCGCCGGAGCAGCCACCCGAGCGGGAACACGCGCAGGAGCGCGCACGGGAACCGGAGCGGCGCAGCGTGGGACCACGGCCGTCGCCGTACCCGCCCTGGTCGGCGGGCACGGCGACGACAGCGATCAGGCTCCGCCGCGCAGCAGTTGACGGGCGATCACCATGCGCTGGATCTGGTTGGTGCCCTCGACGATCTGCAGCACCTTCGCCTCGCGCATGTAGCGCTCGACGGGGAAGTCCGTGGTGTAGCCGTAGCCTCCGAAGACCTGGACCGCATCGGTGGTCACGCGCATCGCCGCGTCGGTGCAGAACAGCTTGGCCATCGCGGCCTCCTTGCCGAACGGCCTTCCCGCGTCCCGCAGTCGGGCGGCCGCGAGGTAGAGGGCCCGCCCGGCCTCCACGGCGGTCGCCATGTCGGCGAGCATGAACTGCACACCTTGGAGGTCGGCGATCGGGCCGCCGAACTGGCGGCGTTCCCGGGCATAGTCGGTCGCGGCGTCGAGCGCGGCCTGCGCGACGCCGATCGCGCAGGCCGCGATGCCGAGCCGTCCGGAGTCCAGCGCGGCCAGGGCGATCTTGAAGCCGCTGCCCTCGATCCCGATGCGGTCGGCCGCGGGGACGCGTACCCCGTCCAGGTGCACCTGGGCGGTCGGCGACGACCGCATGCCCATCTTGCGCTCGGGGGCCGCGAAGCCCAGCCCTTCCGCGTCGGCCGGCACGAACACCGTGCTGATGCCGCGCGGTCCGGGCTCGCCGGTGCGGACCATGACGGTGTAGAAGTCGGCGACGCCGCCGTGCGTGGTCCACGCCTTGGTCCCGGTGACCGTGTACGCCGCGCCGTCCGCGTCCGCCACCGCGCGCGTCGCCAGCGCGGCCGCGTCGGATCCGGACTGCGGTTCGGACAGGCAGTACGCGCCGAGCAGTTCGCCGGAGAGCATCTCGGGCAGCCGGGCCGCGCGCTGCTCGTCGCTGCCGAAGGCGGCCAGCGGATAGCAGGACAGTGTGTGCACGCTGACTCCGAGCCCGACCGCGAGCCATCCGGCGGCGAGTTCCTCGAGGACCTGGAGGTACACCTCGTACGGCTGGCCGCCGCCCTCGTACTCCTCGGGGTAGGGCAGCGAAAGGAGCCCGGCGGCGCCGAGGGTGCGGAAGATGTCGCGGGGGAAGCGGGCCGCGTCCTCGTCGGCGGCGGCGCGCGGGGCCACCTGCTTGGCGACCAGGTCGCGGGTCAGGTCGAGGAGGGCTTCGGCTTCCTCGGTGGGCATGCTGCGCACGACGGCCATCGGTGCGTCCTTCCGTGGGGCCCCTTATGGGAGTCCGGCGGTGACAGATGAGACAGGTGGGCCGGGCGGGATCGCCGCTCGGCGTGCTCCGATCGTACGCAGGGCGACTGTCCTGCGGCAGTGCGGCCCGGGCCCCGCCTCCGGAACCCGGGCCGCGCGATCGAGACGGCCGCGTCGCCGGCCGCTCGCGGTCGAGCCGTCCGGTCGTCAGGCGCCCACGACGGCCAGGTCGTGCGGACGGTGGTTGACCGGTTCGCCGGCGGTCTCGCCGCAGACGACGATGTCCTCGATGCGCGCTCCGTGGCGGCCGGGCAGGTAGATGCCCGGCTCGATGGAGAAGGCCATGCCCGGTTCGAGGACCAGCGGCGACCCGGCGACGATGTACGGCTCCTCGTGCGTCTCCAGGCCGATCCCGTGGCCCGTCCGGTGCACGAAGTACTCGCCGTAGCCCGCGTCCGCGATGATGTCGCGGCCCACGGCGTCCAGTTGCTCGGCCGTGATGCCCGGACGCACCGCCTCGCGCTGGGCCTGCTGGGCCCGTTGCAGCACCTCGTAGTACGCGGTGAAGTCCGCGGGCGGCTCCCCCACGCTGTAGGTGCGCGTCTCGTCGGAGCAGTAGCCGTCCTCGGTGGTGCCGCCGATGTCGACCACGACGGGGTCGCCCGGCTGGATAACGCGGTCCGAGACCTCGTGGTGCGGGCTCGCGCCGTTCGGGCCCGAGGCGACGATCACGAAGTCGACGCGTACATGGCCCTCGGCGATGATCGCATCCGCGATGTCGCGGCCGACCTCGCGCTCGGTACGCCCGGCGCGCAGCCACTCGCCCACCTGGGCGTGCACGCGGTCGATCGCGGCCCCGGCCTCGCGCAGCGCCCCGACCTCGGCCGGGGTCTTGCGCATGCGCATCTCGCGCAGCACGTCACCGGCGAGGGACTGCTCCGTACCGGGCATCGCACGGCGGAAGTTGAGCAGCTTCTCGGCCCACATGTGGTTGTCGACGCCGACCTTGGCGAGACCGCCGGGGAGGCGGCCGGCGATGAGGGCGTACGGGTCCTCGGTCTCGGCCCACCCGGCGATGTCGATGCCGAGGCGCGCGGCCGGAGAGGCCTCCGCGGCGGGCTTCTCCAGCCCCGGCACGACGAGGAACGGGTCGGCCGCGGCGGGGACGACGAGGCAGGTCAGCCGCTCCAGCGGCAGCGCCTCGTAGCCGGTGAGATACCGCAGGTCGGCGCCCGGGGAGATGAGGAGCGCGTCGAGTCCGGCCTCGGCGGCGGCTTTCGCGGCGGCGGCGAGGCGGTCGGTGGGATACAGATCGGTGTTGTGGCTCACAACGCCCAAGTTAGCCCGAGGCGGGCCCGCACGCCTTGGGTGACGGCCGCGCGGCGTACGCGAGTCCGTCCGACGACGAGGGGCATCGCGTACGCCGCGAGCACGGCACGAAGGCGGCGGCGGACCGCCGCGGCCCGGGAGTCGCCCGGATGTCACACCGGGGCCAGGCCGGGTGCCAAGCCCGTGTCGCGCCTGGGTCAAGCCGTGTGGCGCGCCTGGATCAGGCCGGGTGTCGTGCCTGGATCAGGCCGGCATCAGGCCCGCGTGCCGGCCGTGTGCGGCCGCCTCCCGGCGTTCCCGGATCGCCTCGGCGACGGCGTCCCACAGCGCCGCGCGCGAGCGGAGCGCGACGCTCACCGTCCCCGCGCACTCGCGCCAACGGCGGGGCTGGAGTCCGCACAGCTCCTCCAATAGGCGCAGTGCCATGGGGCCGTGCTCGTCGCCGTCCACCTCGATGTGCCGGCGCAGGTACTCGGCGAAGAGGGTGAAGTCCGCTCGTTCGGCCCCGTGGCCAGGACCGGGCGCCGGGTCGGACGCCGGATCGGGCGCTGTCCCGCAGTCCCGTCCGGGTGTCGGCTCGGGTGCCGCGAGGACGTGTTCGAACATCCGGGGCACAAGCTCCTCGCGGCCGAGCGCGAACGCGGCCGCGATGCAGTGCACGGGCGCGTGCTCGACGATGCGCCACGTCTGGCGTACGAACGCCGCGGCGTCCGGAGGGGCTCCGCACAACTGCACGGCCTCGGTCACCGGCAGCCCGTCGCCGAGAAGGTCGAGGAAGCAGAGCACGGGCGCGGTGTCGGCGCCGGCCGCGCCCATCGCCTCGATGTAGAGCTCGAAGTGACTGCGCGGGCCGACCCCGGTCAGGTCGCTCTCCTCGGTCAGCACGATCTCGTTGACCAGGCGCCGCAGCTCGGGGTGGCCGCGCGGTGTCCACGGCACGGTCACGCAGGTGAGGTGCCGCTGCAGCACAGTGAGCAGGGACATGAAGTCCCATACGGCGAAGACGTGGTGCTCCATGAAGACGCGGACGTCGTCGGGGTCGGCGAGCATCCGGTACATCGGGTGCGCGAGCACCCGGCGGCGGGCCGGCGCGGTCTCGCCGAGCAGGCGCATCGCACGGGACGGTGCGGGCGTGCTGTCGGCGGGAGGGCGCGGGAAGCCGTTGGTCGGGTCGGCGGCGTCCGGACGCCCGGCGTACGGGTGCCCGGCGTCAGGGAACTCGGCGTCCGGGAACTCGCCGTCCGGTGCGACGGCCGCGGTCGGTTGGGCGGGTATGCCTGACGTGTCGGTGCTCGGTATGACGTCCACGACGGTCCCTTGCTGGGTCGGCGGCACGGCCGGCATCGGGGGAAATTCGGTGCCGGACCGTGGGCCGGGACAGGAAGGCCCGGAGTAGTCCCGGCCCACGGCGGCTCCACACGGTAGGCGAGTCGTCACCGGGGGCGTTCGTAATCGGCGAAAGCCGCCGATTACGAACGCAGTTCTGGGATCATCCCGGCAATTTCCCCGCGTCCGCCGGGTGGGCGGGACCGACCGAATGCGCAGGCTCCGCCGGGTGCGGGTGTGCGTCGAGGTGGCGCTTGCCCGGTAGCAGCCGCGCGCCGAGGGCGACCGCCACGGCCAGCACAAGTGTCGTGCTGAGTCCGATGCGCAGCGTCGACGCGTCCGCGATGAAGCCGATCACCACAGGGCCGAGCAGCAGGCCGGTGTACGCCATCGCGCCGATGCGGGCGATGGCCGCACCCGCCGTCGCCGGTTCGCTGCCGCCGAGCGCGCCGCCGACCGAGAAGGCGAGCGGCACGATCAGGCAGGCGCCGAGTCCGACCAGGAAGAAACCCGCAAGTCCCGCCGCCGTCCCGCGCGCCGCCACCGCCAGACCGAGACCGATGCCGGCCGCGAGACCCGACGCGGTCAGCACGGCCCTGGCGCCGAAGCGGTTCGTGATGCGGTCGCCGGTGAGCCGGCCGAGCGCCGTCGCCGCCTCGAACAGCGGGTACGCAAGAGCCGCGACCGCCTCGGCGGACCCGATGGTGTCACGCAAGTAGAGGCCGCTCCAATCGGCGACGGCACCTTCGATCATGTAGCCGCAGAATGCGATCGCGCCCGCGATGTAGACGACCAACGGCAGTGTCACGCGCACCCGGCCGGTGCGCTTGTCGCACGAGGCGCCGGAGGATGTGCCTGGTGACATGTCGGGTGAACTGCCCGTGGGCCCGCCGGGCGCGTGTTCCTCCGCCGGTCCGCGGGCGGGCGGCGCATCGGGCAGGTACGTGACGCGCAGCCACAGCGACACCGGCACACCCACGGCGGCCGCGGTCACCACAGACGCGGTGAAGCCGAGATCGGCCTTTGCGGCGAGGGCGCCGAGCAGTCCGCCGGTGACCGCGCCCAGGCTCCAGCCCGCGTGCATGCCGGCCATGAGGGACCTGCCGTACCGCTGTTCGAGCAGTGACGCCTGGGTGTTCATGGCGACGTCGGTGACGCCGAACACGACGCCGAAGGCGAACCCCGCGGCGATGACCGTCGGGAGGTTCGGGGACAGGCCGATGGCCGCGACCGCAAGCGTGCACAGCGGGACGGCGGTGCGCAGCAGACGGCGGCTGCCGTACCGCGCGACCAGGCGGCCCATCAGCCCCATCGTCAGGACGCCGCCGATACCGAACGCCAGAACGATCAGGCCGAGTTGGCCGTCCGAGACGGCGAGCTTGTCCTTCAGCGCGGGCACCCGCACGGTCCAGACGGCGCACAGGCCGCCGGCCAGGGCGAAGGTCCCGGCGATGCCGAGGCGGGCGCGGCGCACCGCGCGGGCGCCTTCGGGGTCGTCGGGGTGCTCGGGCCCGGCGCCGGGTCCGGTCCCCGGCGCCGTCGGCGGGTCGCCTCCTCGGTCGGCCTTGGGGTGCGTCCCTTGGTCGACGTCCTGGTCGATTCCCTGGTTGATTCCGGATATGTCCGTGGGCAGAGCGGCGTCGGACGCCGGGTCGGCTGCCATGGGGAGGCCCCTTCCGGGGATGTCGCGGGCACGTGGGACGCGCGGAGAACAGGAGAACAGGAGTACGCGGTGCGCGCGAGGCGCCGACCGTACGGGCAGGTGCGCGAAGCGGTCGGAACCACCATGCGCGGGCAGCGCGGCAGGGGTGGCGGCGGTGGCGATGGCAGCAGCAGCAGCGTCGGAACGCGGATCAGGCGGACCGATTCGGCCGGCGGGCGGGTTCGCGGCGGCGAACGGTCGTCCTGACGTCCTGACGTCCTGACCGTCCGAGCGCAGAGCCGGGGCCGGCATCGCGCCGAACGGCCGCTGCCGGGCAGGCACCGCCTCAGGTGGCTGCGGTGCCGGCCACCTCGGACGTGTCGCCGGGGTCTTCGAGCAGCCGCACAAGGCGGCGGCGCAACTGCTCGCACTCCTCGGCGTCGAACAGCAAGGGGGCGTAGTCCGTCGCTTCCCACAACCCGTCCACGGCGAGGCGCACGATGCGCGCGGTCACCACATCGGTGTCGTCGTCGCGGCGGTGCCAGCGCCGGGTGGCCTCGCGCAGTGGGTCGGCGAGCGCGGACGCGGTGGCCGCGGCCGCGACGACCGCCCAGCGGCGCCGGGCCCGGTGCGGGTCCCGGTCGGTCACGATGTCGAACGTCGCGTCGACGTACGCCCGGGTGTAGCCGCCCGGGGAGCCGTCGGCCCGCTCGTCCACCGCGGCGTCGAACTCGTCGATCAACCGCTGGACGAGTGCCTTGACCAGTGCGTCCTTCGTCGGGAAGTGGTAAAGCAGCCCGCCCTTGCTGACGCCCGCGCGCGTGGCGACGGCCGCGAGTGTCAGCGCCGTGGTGCCTTGCTCGGCGAGCAGTTGCTCGGCGGCGTCGAGGAGGAGGTCCCGCTTCATGGGTGGAACTGTACCGTCCGGACGGTACACCTGGCGAGACATTTTCCGGTGCTGGGCTGTGGGAGAGGGCACGCCCGGCGCCGTCCCGGAAGTGCGGCGCGGCCGGGACTGGGAAGTCTCCGGCCGCGCGTACGGCACGTGTGGCGCAGTTCATGTACAGGCGTACGAAACGCCGCCGCCTGCGAAGCGCGCGGCAGCCTCGACCGGGAAAAACGGTCAGTCGTCGGCGATTCCGCTCAGGACGCCGGCCTCGCGCAACTTGGCGACGTGCGCCGGGTCCAGCCCCCATCCGGCGAGCAGGCCCGGGGTGAGGGTGCCCGGGGCGCCCTCCGCCTTCGAGGGCGTGCGCGAGAAGCGCGGTGCGGCCTCGGGCTGCACGCCGCCGTCCGTCGCGGCGTAGGTCCCGCGCGCCTTGTTGTGCGGGTGCGCCGCCGCCTCGTCCCAGTTCAGCACCGGCGTGACGCACGCGTCGGTGTCCTGGAAGACGGCCGTCCACTCGTCGCGCGTGCGGCTGCCCAGCACCTCGGTGAACCGGGCCTTGAGGGCGGGCCAGCCGGGACGGTCCATCTGCCCGGGGAGGTCTTCGCCGTCAAGGCCGAGCCCCGCCAGGAACTGGGCGTAGAACTGCGGTTCGATGCAGCCGACCGCGAGGAACTTGTCGTCGGCGGTGACGTACACGTCGTAGAAGGGCGCGCCCGTGTCGAGCAGGTTGGTGCCCGGCTCGTCGGCCCAGCCGCCGATCCCGCGCATGCCGTGGATGAACGCCGACAGGACCGCGGAGCCGTCGGTCATCGCGGCGTCCACGACCTGGCCCTTCCCGGACCGCTGCGCCTCGATGACGCCGGCCAGGATGCCGAACGCGCAGAACATCGCGCCGCCGCCGTAGTCGCCGACCAGGTTGAGCGGCGGCACGGGGCGCTCGCCCGCCCGCGCGAACGAGTGCAGGACACCCGAGATGGAGATGTAGTTGATGTCGTGTCCGGCGCGCGGCGCGAGGGGGCCGTCCTGGCCCCAGCCGGTCATCCGGGCGTACACGAGCCGGGGGTTGCGGGCCAGGCACACGTCGGGGCCCAGGCCGAGGCGCTCGGTCACGCCGGGGCGGAAGCCCTCGATCAGGACGTCGGCGGACTCGATCAGGCGCAGCACGGTCTCGGTGCCCTCGGGGTGCTTGAGGTCCACCTCGATTCCGCCGAGGCGCCCACGTCCGACCACGAGGTGCGGCATGGCTCCGGTGCCGATCCGGTCGACGCGGATGATCTCCGCGCCGGCGTCCGCGAGCATCATGCCCGTGAAGGGCCCCGGGCCGATGCCCGCGAGTTCGACGACCTTGATCCCCGACAGCGCAGCCATTGCGGTGTCCCCTCCCGAACTGGGTCGGCCCGGAGCGGCCTCGACCCGACGCGATCATGCCTGACACAGTCAAGCACACGGCCCGCGTCGGGCCCACCCGCCGACCGGGTGTGCGTTCGTGGCGCGTACGGCCGCCCCGGTGGGTACGGAACGGCCGGTACGGACCGGCCGGTCAGGACGGCGGCGGGGCGGTGTCCGTCAGGTGCACGATCTCCAGGGCAATCAGCAGGTCCAGGCGCAGGCGCGAGTCCTGGGTGAACGGGCCGACCAGGCGTTCCAGCTTCCCGATGCGGTAGCGCAGCGTGTTGTAGTGCACGTACAGCCTGCGCGAGGTCTCGGCGACGTTCAGGTTGGTCTCCAGCAACACCTGGAGGGTCCGGCGCAGTTCGGCCGTCTCGGCGTCCTGCGGCTCGGCGAGCGCGCCGAGGACCTCGGCGGCGAACCGCTCCAGTTCACCGTCGGCGGGCAGCAGCGAGAGCAGGCGGAACACCCCGAGGCGGTCGAAGTCGGTGACCGCACCCGGGCCTTGCAGGCGGCGTCCGGCCGCCACCGCGCGACGGGCCTGCTCGTACGCGGCGGGCAGTGCCTCGATGCCCCGCACCGGGCGGCTGATGCCGGTGGTGAACGTACGCCGGATCCGCGCGCACGCGGCCCGCACCCGCGCGGCGGCCTCGCGGCCGATCGCCACCGTCCCGTCGCGGGCTGCGGAGCCCTGCGGCACGGAGATCAGCGCGACGATCTCCCCGGGATACCCGGACACGACGGCGTCGGGGTCGGCGGCCCGTACGGCCGCGGTCCACGCCGCCGCGAGGGCGTCCTGGTGCCGCCGCAGGGTCGCGGCGTTGTCGTCGGGTAGAGGATCGGGCTCGGCGACCAGGACGGTCACGTGGCGGTTCAGCAGCGTCGCGAGCCCGTGCGGCGGCAGCCGGTCCGGGTCGTCGAGCCGCCCGGTGAGCAGGTCGCGCAACAGGTCGGCCCGGTACTTGAGTTCGCCGGCCGAGTCGCCCGCCTCCGCGACAGCCTCCGCAAGCCGCGTCGCCAGCGCGAGGGCCTGGGTGACGGCGGGCAGCCAGACGCGGGCGAGGCCGAGCTCCGCGCCGGCCGCCTGGGTGGCGGATCGTCCGTCGCCCGAACCGCGCTGGTCCGCGATCCGGCCTGCGGCGCGGTCGTGATCGTCGAGCGCGCTGCGGTCGGACGAGGCGGGTGAGCGGGCGGCGGCGGCCCGCTCGGGGCCCGTCCCCGCACCGACTTCGATTTCGGTGTGCGTCGGCAGTCCGGCTGCCGCATCCGACACCGCGGCCCGGTCGGTGTCCGCCGGGGGACCGGCCTGATCGTCCGTACCGGGCAGGCATTCTGAGTACTCGTCAGGTGCCGGTACGGTCACCGCCGGTTCGGTACGTCCCTCGCTCGCCGCCACCGTGCCGCCGCGTACCCGGCGCTTCACCGGGAGCGGCCGCACCGTCTCGCGCGTGCCGGTGCCCGCGGCCTGGGTGGAGCTGACCACGCCCGAGGCCCCGACCGTTCCCGATTTGGCCACCTTGGCCACCGTGCCCGCCTTCCCCACCGCCGCTCCCGAACCGGCCGCGAGGCCCGTCGCGTTGCCCGCCTTGCCGACCGCCTTCCCGGCCGCCATGCCGCCGGTCCGAATGTGTCTGCCCGTGCTTGCGCTTTCCCGGCCCGCGGTGCCCGGCGCCGGTACGGGTGCGCCCGCACTCTCGCCGTCACCGGAACGGGCCGGGGGCTGTCCCCCGGCCCCGGCGGATCCCGGGTCGCCACCGATGCCCATGTACCGACCGTATCGGCGCGAACACGCCCGCGTCAGCTCTCCCGGGGGCGCGCAGGCAGCGCGCCACCGGGGTACGCCCGGCGCGCACGCTCACCCGATGGCGGTCAACCTGCGACCCGTGCCCCCGCGACAGGCAGGTCCCCGGGCATCCTCGTGGGTACCATGCGATAGCGGTTGCGTGGCGATCCGGGCACCTTGGGTGACCGTCAGGGCCGCCGCCCGGTCGCGCCACACGTCCCGCCGTGCGCTGCCAATACCATCGAACCACCGCAACACCGGACATCGATGGCACGCCGACCGGCCGACCGCTCGGAAGGTCCCGCGAGCGGGCACGGGTCGGCGGAGACACCGCAGTTGGGGGACTGTTCGCACGCGGTGCGGGGCAAGACCCCAAGGGGAGCAACGAGCACGGGGAGAACCAGGGACGACGCGGACGTCACACGTCCGGGTCAGGGGCGATCCGTACCGGCCCCGGGCGCCGCCCGGGCGCTCGGCACGGTCGGGGTCGGGAGGGGAGCCGACATGGCGCACACCGAACGGGCGCCGCGCTGCGGCAGCACGGCGGAACAGGCCTGGCTGCGCGGCATGGACGCGTACGTCTCGGGCGAATACGGCCATGCCGAGCTGGAGTTCCGCACGGCCGTCGAGCTGGACCCGGGCATGGCCGACGCGTGGCTCGGGCTGCACGCGCTCAAGGTCGACGTCGCCGGAGCGGTCGTCGCGATGCACACGCACCGGGACCGCTTCGGGCAGCAGCGCGCCAAGTTCGGCCGTCCCCTCAACTCCTGGTACTGGCTCGGGTGGTGGGTGCAACTGGTGCTGGAGACGCCACGCGACCTGTCGCTGGCACACGCGTCGCACTGGTTGGACGGCCGACACCTGCCCGAACTCGACAAGGCGCTGTCGCACTGCCCGCCGCCGGACACCGACCCGGCGACGCGCTTTCTGCTGGCCTGCCGCGCGTACCTCGGCAAGGACTGGCAGCAACTGCTGCGTCGTACCACCGGGTTGGAGGACGATCCGCTGCTCGGTGTCGAGGCCGGGTTGTTCGGCGGCATGGCCCGCGTGCGGCTCGGGCTGTACGACAAGGCCGAACACGTCCTGGCCACCGCCCTGGCACGCTGCCGTTCGGAGCACCCGCAGCGCAAGGAATTGCGCTACTGGCTCGCGAGGGCGTATGAGGAAACCGGCCGCGCCCCCGCCGCGCTCCCCCTCTACCGTGCCGTGCACCATGCCGACCCCGCGTTCATGGACACCGCTGTACGCCTGACCGAACTGGCCGCGGAAAGCGCCGACGCCGCCCCCACGCAGTACCTCTTCGACGCCACCGCGCGCCTCAACGGGCCCGCGCTCGTCGACGCCGCCGTCGCGGACGCCACACCGAGCGGCGGGACCCCGGCGGTGCCGCACTCCCCCGCACCGATCGGCAACGGCAGCGGCGGCAGCGGCCCGGGCGGCAATGGCGGTGCGGGTGGCGACGGGCAGGCGGGCAGCGGCCCGCCGGGCACCGGCCACCTTCATGTTCCGCGTGACGGCGTCGGCAGCACGGACGGTGCGAGTGGCATCGAGGGTGCGGAAGGGGTGGACAGGGCAGACGGCGCCGACACCGAGGAGGTCGCGATCGTCCAGGCAGACGGGCGCGGCGGCCTCGGCGGACCGGGTGGACCGGACGGTCCCGGTCGGCAAGGCCGTTCGGCGTCGTCCGCGGCCGCCGCGGCCGAGGACCTGTCGGCGGCCCTCGACGAACTGGAGCGCATGGTCGGCCTCGAACCGGTGAAGCAGCAGGTCCGGGCGCTGTCGGCACAGATGCGGATGGCTCGGCTGCGCGAGGCGCGCGGCCTCCCCTCGGTCGCCCCGAAGCGGCACTTCGTCTTCTCCGGGCCGTCGGGCACCGGCAAGACGACGGTCGCGCGGCTGCTCGGCCGGGTCTTCCACGCGCTCGGCCTCCTGGAGACCGACCGCCTCGTCGAGGCGCAGCGGGCCGACCTGGTCGGCGAGTACCTCGGGCAGACCGCCGTGAAGACCGGCGAGCTGGTCGATTCGGCGCTCGGCGGCGTGCTGTTCATCGACGAGGCGTACGCGCTGGCCGGCAACGGCTACGCGAAGGGCGACGCGTACGGCGACGAGGCCGTGCAGGTGCTGCTCAAGCGCGCCGAGGACGACCGCGACCGGCTGGTCATCGTGCTGGCCGGCTACCCGGAGGGCATGGACCGCCTGCTCACCTCGAACCCGGGTCTCACCTCGCGGTTCACGGCCCGCGTCGAGTTCCCCAGCTACGGCGCGGCCGACCTCGCGCGCATCGCCGACCACCTCGCGGCCTCGTGCGGCGACGTGTGGGACGAGGACTGCGTGGCCGAACTGCGCAGCATCACGGCGCATGTGTGCGAGGAAGGCTGGATCGACGAGTTGGGCAACGCGCGGTTCGTGCGCACGCTGTACGAGAAGGCGTGCGCGTACCGCGATCTGCGCCTCGTCGTGCTCCCCGGGGAGCCGGACCGCGAGGAGCTGACCACGCTGCGGCTGCCCGACCTGCTCCAGGCGTACGGCGAGACCGCGGGCGGCCGCTCGTGACCGCCGACCGCTGCTGGACCGCCGACTGCCCTGGGACCGCCGACCGCTCCTGAGCACTCAGGCCCGAGCGCGGTGCTCTGCCCGCCGCCTGTCAGCGCGGCATGCGAAGCTGCCGTCATGGCCTCCGTCCCCGCCGCGCCCGCCCCCGTGCGGCACATCGACACCGCCGAGCGCCGCGCCCGGCTCGCCCGGCGCCACCTGCTCGCCGACCCGCCGCGCGCGGTAGACCCGACCGCTGTCGCGGAAGCGCTGGTCGCGCTGCATTCGACCGATCCCGCCACGGTGTTCCTGTCGGTGGCCGCGCGTTCCACGGCGGCGGCGTCCGACATCGAGAAGGCGCTGTACGACGAGCGCTCCC
Source organism: Streptodolium elevatio (assembly GCF_040649515.1). Lineage (GTDB taxonomy): Bacteria > Actinomycetota > Actinomycetes > Streptomycetales > Streptomycetaceae > Yinghuangia > Yinghuangia elevatio. The sequence continues at coordinate 13,976 of NZ_JBEZFP010000070.1, read as the reverse complement.
TCGTCCGGATGTTCGGGATGCGCCGTACCGTCTTCGTGCTCCCGGCCGCGCTGGTCCCGATCGTGCACTCCTCCACGACGGCCGCGATCGCCGCGAAGGAACGCACCGAGATGCTCAAGCTGGGCTTCGGCACGGAACCGGGCGCGACCGTGGCGGCCGCTTGGCTCGACGAGGTGGAGGCCTCCGTCGTCGCCCACCTGGCCTCGCTGACCGACGCCACCGGGGCCGAACTGGCCGAGCTCGAACCACGCCTGCGCGCCGCCGTCGTCTACGGGGTCGGCACCAAGTGGGAGACCGAGCAGACCGCGAGCATGCGGGTGCTGCGCAAGTTGTCGATGGAAGGATCGATCGTCCGGGGTCGCCCGCGCGGGACGTGGACATCGAGCCAGTACCGCTGGGCGGCCGCCGCCCCGCAGCCGGACCTGCCGGTCCCCGAGGCCCGGGCCGACCTCGTACGCGCGTGGCTCGCCGCATTCGGTCCGGGCACCGAGGCCGACATCAAGTGGTGGACGGGCTGGACGCTCGGCAACGTCCGGTCCGCGCTGAAAACCATAGGCGCCGCGGCGGTTTCCCTGGACGGCGGCGACACCGGCTATGTCCTCCCCGACGACGTCTCTCCCTTGTCCGCCGAGTCCGCGGCCGCGCCCACGCCCCCGCGCGCCGCGCTGCTCCCCGCGCTCGACCCCACTCCCATGGGCTGGCAACAGCGCGACTGGTACCTCGAACCGTCCTTCCGCACGTCGCTGTTCGACCGCTCCGGCAACGTCGGCCCGACGGTGTGGTGGCAGGGGCGCGTCATCGGCGGGTGGGCGCAGCGCGCGGACGGCTCGGTGGTGTGGCGGCTCCTCGAGGACGCCGGGCGCGAGGCGGAGTCGGCGGTCGCCGCCGAGGCGGAGCGTACGGCCGCGTGGATCGGAGACGTACGCGTGACCCCCCGCTTCCGCACCCCCCTGGAGCGCGAACTCGTGGCCCCTTAGCGCGTCGCAGCCTGCGTGCGCCCGCCGCCCCGTAGTCTCGGGGCCGCCTCCGCCCGCAGACCCCGAGGATCGCGATGACCGAGTTCCTGGACACCCCAGACGGCCGCCTTGGCTACGACGCCGTCGGCGACGGCCCCCTGGTCGTCCTGGCCCACGGCATGGGCGACCACCGGCGCGTGTTCCGCGAGATGGCCGCGCTGCTCGCCGACTCCGGCTACCGCGCCGTCTCGGTCGACCTGCGCGGCCACGGCGACTCGAACACCGGCTGGCCGTCGTACACCCGCACCGACACGGCCGCCGACCTCCTCGCCCTGGTCCGCCACCTGGGCGGCCCGGCCGTCGTCGTCGGCCACTCCTTCGCCGGCGGCTCCGCGACGATCGCCGCCGCGCTGGAGCCCACGCTCGTCAGCCGCATCGTCGAGATCGGCCCCTTCACCCGCGCCCAGAAGCTCGACGCGAAGGCGCTCCGCACCAACTCCCGCTACCGCAAGGGCATGCTCCTCCTCCTGGGCACCGGCCTCCTGCGCAGCACCAAGCTGTGGAAGCGCTACCTCGACCACGCCTACCCGGGCGCCAAGCCCGCCGGCCACGCCGAACACATCGCCGCTCTCGACGCCGACCTGAGCCGCCCCGGCCGCATGGCCGTCGTCGCCAAGATGGGCATGGCCGCCCCCACCGACGCAGGCGCCCAACTAGGCGCCGTCACCTGCCCGGCCCTCATCATCGAAGGCACCCTCGACCCCGACTGGCCCGACCCGCGAGCCGAGGGCGAAGCCATCGTCGCCGCCATGCCCCCCACCCGCGGCCGCCTCCACATGATCGAAGCCGCAGGCCACTACCCCCACGCCCAATTCCCCACCGAAACCACCGCCGCCATCCTCAACTTCCTGACCCCCACTCCCCCAACCTGACCCCGCCCCAGAACACCAGGGGTACCGGCAACGACCGACCGCCGTCTCTTCAGTCGACAACGGCGATCTCGTAGAGGCCCCCGCCTCCGGCGGCCGCCAGCCACGAACCCGAGGGGTGCCAACGGATGTAGTACAGATCGCCGGCCAATCGGATGGCACAGCGACAGGCCCCGGTTGCCACGTCCCAGATCAGCACGCATCCGTCTGTCCACCCGGCGGCGGCCACCATGGTGCTGTCCGGCGAGAAGGTGCATCCCTCCAGCCAACCGGAGGGTCCTCTCAACACGACCTGCTCCGCAGCATCGGCCACGCGCCACACCCGTGCTGTTCCGTCGTCGCTGGATGAAACGACCATCGTGCCGTCCGGGGAGAACTGGCAGTGATTGGTCGCGTCCGCGTGCCCCAGTAGCACCGCGCGCGGGGAGCGGTTGCGGACGTTCCACAGTCGCACGGTGCCGTCAGCTCCTGTGGTGGCGAGCAGTTCGCCGTCGGGCGAAAAGGCACAGTCACCGACTCGGCCGCTGTGAGCGGACAAGACGGCATGGTTCTGGGACGCTCCGAGGTCCCACAGCCGCACGGTCTCGTCGCTGCCGGCGGACGCGAGCAGGGTCCCGTCGGGAGAGAAAGTGCATCCGCGTGTGGCTCCCACGTGGCCGACGAATGCCGCCCGCTCCGTGCCGTCGTCGACACTCCACACACGAATCGTCCCCTCGGCGCTGGAGGTGGCGACCAGTGCGCCGTCGTGCGAAATCGCACACTGCAGGAAGCGCTCCCCGGACGACGCCGAGATCGTGTCCGTCGAGCCGTCCGACAGGTGCCGCACGCGGACCGTCCGGTCGCCCTCGGCCATGGCCAAGTGTGTGCCGTCGGACGAGAACGCGCAGGTGAGGGCAGGTACTTGGCCCGCCAATTCCCCGGTCTGCGCACCGCCCGGCGCCACCGCCCAGATACGGCAGGATCCGTCGATGCCCGACGTGGCCACATGGCGTCCGTCGGGCGAGAAATCACAGCGTCGGATCCATCCGATGTGCCCATTGATCGTGACGGGCGGGTCGTCTGCCGTCAGCGAACGGATCGTCAGGGCACCCTCACTGTCACCGGTTGCGAGCAGGGTGCCGTCCGGGGAGACCGCGCAGTTCCAGAGCCAGCGTCCGTCCGATTCCGTGCTCAGAAGCCGGGAAGTCGGCGTGTCGACGGAGATGTCCCAGATGAGCGTGGACCCTTCAAGGACGACCCCTGCTACCTGTCGACCGTCGGGCAGGAACGCACAGGACCGGATGCGATGGTCCTGACGGTCCGAGGAACCGAGCTCTCCGCCCGACTGCGTATCCCAGACCCGCAGCACACCGTCGTCTCCGCCGGTGGCCAGAGCGGTTCCGTCCGGCGAGAAAGCGCACGCCCAAACAGTCTCGGAGTGTCCCCGGAGGACATGGATTTCACGGCCGTCCTCCACGCTCCAGAGCCGAACCGTGCTGTCGCTGCCCGTCGTTGCGAGCAGTTTGCCGTCAGCCGACACGGCGCAACTTCGAACTTCACCGTCGTGCCCCGCGAACACGCGTTGAACGCTGCCGTCGGCGACGCTCCAGGTACGTGCTGTGCCGTCGGCACTCGCCGTCACCAGCAGCGTTCCGTCCGGCGAGTACACGCAATCCCAGATGACACCGACATGACCGGTGAGAACGAGCCGCTCGACCTGAGTATCGGGATCCCAGAAACGTACGCTGCCGTCCTTGCCGACCGTGGCGACCTCCTTGCCGTCCGGGGCGAAACGACAGCTCATCACGGCGCCGCTGTGGCCTGCCCTGAACCTCCGGGACGGATCCGGGCGGTCGGGGAACGGCACGGCCGGCTGCAGCCGCGGCGTGGACAGGGTGTCGCGGTACCGGTCGACCGAGTCCGCGAGATCGGCAACCCCGGTGACCTGCCCCAGCAACGTGGCTGCCAAAGCCTCGGTCGGCTCGATGGGACCGAGAATCGCGGCTGCCTGTTCCAACACACGCGCTAGTGAACGCCCAGCAGGGGTGTCGACTCGCTCCGCGTCGGCCAAGGCGCCCGCCGCGGATCCGGATCGCCGCGTCCTGGCCTCGACCCAGCGCAAATCCGTCGCCAGTGCGGCAAGTTCCCCGTTGCGTCCCGCCTCCGCCAGGTGATGGGCGAGATGGCGCCACAGGTAGTCGTTGTGCGTAGGAAGGTCCCACCAGGCGGGCACGGACTCACCGGACGGCGCAGTCGCAACGCCCACAAGGCCGCGCGCGGCGTCGACGATTCTGGCGTGCAGGGCCTGTTGTTCCGAACCGGACATTTGAGTGAGCAGGTAGGTGCGCAGCACGTCGTGAAGGATCAGCCGGGGACCGGGTGCATCCAGTCGGTAATCCGCGACCAACCCGAGATCGGCGAACTCTTCGCACAAGCGATCCGCACGCTCCGCCGGCCAGAGCAGATCGAGCATCTCCACGGGGATTTCCGCGTCTTCGGGGAAGACTGCCAGGTCGGCGTATCGCTCGCGCTGCGGTGGCGTCAGCAGGTCGAGGCTGGCCGTGACCGTCGCGGCCACCGCCTGGCTGCGATCGGTGGGACGAGCCGCATCGAACACGGCGGGGCCCTGCGTCCGGAGCCTGCGCCCGGCGTCGCGCGCCGCGGCATCCGCGTCCTGTCCCCGGCCGACCCGCTGGCGCAACGACCCGGACAGTAGGTGCAGCAGCACCGGCCAACATCCAACCGCCTCGGTCATCCGGTCCGCCGCCTCGCGGGACAGACCGGGCACATGCTCGGACAGCATGTGCCGCGCCTCTTCGGAGTTCATGGCGTCGACGACCAGGTGCTCTGCGCTGTCGGGGAGGAGTCCTGCCACCCGGGTGGTGATGAGTCGGCTGCACAGTCGCCCGCCGTACCGGAACGGGCGGAGCTGCGCCGCGTCCCAGACATCGTCGACGACGATCAGGACGGCGGCTCCCCGCATGTCCAGGAGGCGGCCGAGTTCGGCGCCGGCGGCATCCGGATCGACCAGGGTGGGCCTGGTCCCGCTCAGCGTCGCACTCAACTCGTTGACGCGTTCCGCGAGTTCGGCGCCTGCGAGGCCTTGGCCGAGGGTGATCCAGAGCAGACCGCCCGGGAACCGTTCGCGAACCTCGGGCCGATGTGCCGCCCATGCCGCCAGTGTTGTCTTGCCGAATCCGCCGGCACCCCGCAACGCAGTCACGGGTCCGGTGCCACTTCCGCCGGCGGTGAGCAACGCGTCCAGCAAGCGTTGTCCGATTTCAGGGCGTTCCACCACCGCGTCGAGCGGCGGCGCCATCCAGGGCGCGTGTTCTGCCGCGGCGAGGGCACCGGTCGGCCCGTTGGCGGGAGGGACGGGGTCGGATGCCTTCCATGCCTCGAATCCCGCCCACGCGAGAACCAGCACGACCAGGGCTACACCGATGCCCCAGGTCCACTGGGATGTCGCGAGATTCGCCAGGACCCCGGCACTGAAACCCAGCACCGTCGAAGCTCCGGCCGCCCCCGCCGGACTGACACGCCTGCGCATGAGCGCCCCCGTTCCCCCACAGCTCCGAACGGCGGTGTTGCCGCGGCTGACTGGTGGTCAGCGTAGCGAGGGAGCCCAGTGGAATTCACTCGGACGAGGGTCGCTCGGGTGGGGGGGTGGGTCAGTTGCGGCCGGGTTCTACGCCGCCGAAGCGGTCTACGAGGTCGCGGAGTTCTGTGGCGGCTTTGATGGCGCGGTCGCGGCCGTTGGAGGTTTGGATGCCCATCGCGGCGAGGGTTTCGCCGTCGGAGAGGTCCAGGAAGACCCAGGGGTCGCCCTGCCGGAGTTGGACGCGGACGATCTGCGGCCAGCTCAGGTGGTGGACGCGCAGGATGTTGACGACGGTGACGCCCTCGTCGGTCGCGACGACCTTCGGGCGGCCCAGCGCGAGCATGAAGCAGAGGCCGAAGACGCCGGTGAGGACGACGCCGGCGCGGGAGCCGAGGTTCCAGCCGCCGTCCTCGGGGAGGGCCACGGCGAGGATGGTGAGGCCGACGAGGATCACCAGGCCGACGACGCGGGTGATCAGGCGGCTGCGGGACGGGTACCAGGTGCGCGGCAGGCCGGGGGCGCCGGGGGTGTGGGCGCCGGGGGCGGGGTTGTTGCCGGTCACAGCGGTCTGCTCCATGGTGTGCGGGTCACCCTCGCGATGGTCGTCCATGGGCCGGGGATTCGCGGCCTCGACGAGCCTACGTCTTCGCTCGGAGGTCTCCACCGGCGGGATGCCGCGGCCGAGGGCGTCGCGCGCGGCGTCGGGGGCGGCGGACGGACGGCGCCGGAAAGCGGTCCGGCCCCGCCCGGGAGACGGGCGGGGCCGGGACGATCGGTCGGTCGGTGGCCGGAAGTCAGAGCCGGCAGGCATGGATGCCGGTGACGAGGATGGCGCGGGCGCCGATCTCCCACAGGTCGTCCATGATCCGCTGGGCGTCGCGGCGCGGGACCATGGCGCGCACCGCGACCCAGCCCTCGTTGTGCAGGGGGGAGACGGTGGGCGACTCCAGGCCCGGGGTGAGGGCCACGGCCTGCTCGACGCGCTCGACGCGGATGTCGTAGTCCATCATCACGTAGCGCCGTGCCACCAGGACGCCCTGGAGGCGGCGTACGAGCTGGTCCACGGCCGCCGACGCCTCGGCGCCCGTGCGGCGGATCAGCACCGCCTCGGACTCCAGGATCGGGTCCCCGAAGATCTCCAGGCCGGCCTGGCGCAGCGTGGTGCCGGTCTCCACGACGTCGGCGATCACGTCGGCGACGCCGAGTTGGATCGCGGTCTCCACGGCGCCGTCGAGCTTGACCACGGCCTCGGCCTCGATGCCCTGCTCGGCGAGGTGGCGTTCGACGAGGCCGACGTACGACGACGCGATGCGCGCGCCCTGGAGGTCCTTCGCCGTGCTGTACGCCCCGACCGGTGCCGCCCAGCGGAACGTCGCCGCGCCGAGCCCGAGTTCGAGTACCTCCTCGGCCTCCGCACCGGAGTCGAGGAGCAGGTCGCGGCCGGTGATGCCGGCGTCGAGGCGGCCGGAGCCGACGTACACCGCGATGTCGCGCGGGCGGAGGAAGAAGAACTCGACGTTGTTGTCCGGGTCGACCAGCACCAGTTCCTTGCTGTTGCTGCGCTGGCGGTATCCGGCCTCATGGAGCATCGCCGACGCAGGCTCCGAGAGCGAACCCTTGTTCGGGACGGCGATGCGCAGCATGACGGGAACCTACTTCCATGGGCGAATCCCCGGCCCCGGTGCGCGCGGGCAAGGCGCCGACCGGTGCCGGGGACTCTGACGACTTGGTTGACCCCGCCGCGCGCGGGAGTCGCGCGCGGCGTCGGGCGACGCGGGCGTCGCTCAGATGTCACAGGTGAGCGTATACGTCCTCGAGCGTGATGCCACGAGCGACCATCATCACCTGCAGGTGGTAGAGAAGCTGCGAGATCTCCTCGGCGCAGCGGTCGGCGCCCTCGTGCTCGGCGGCCATCCACACCTCGGCGGCCTCCTCGACCACCTTCTTGCCGATGCTGTGCACGCCCTGCTGGACGAGTTCGGCGGTACGCGATCCGGTCTGCCCGGAGGCGGCCTTCTCCTGGAGCTCCGCGAAGAGCTGCTCAAACGTCTTCATCGAGTGGTTCGGCTTCTCACTGTGGGTCGGTGGGGGTCGGTGGGGTCGGTGCGGGTGTACGCACGGGTGACGCGGCCGGTCGGCGCCGCTCAGCGCCCCGGCGTGGCAACTTTACGCAACGCGACGGCGGTCGCGACGGCCGCGGTGGCGGCCTCCCGGCCCTTGTCCTCCTTCGACCCCTCGACGCCCGCCCGGTCCAGGGCCTGCTGCTCGTTGTCGCATGTCAGCAGCCCGAAGCCGACCGGTACGCCGGTGTCGAGCGCCACCCGGGTCAGCCCGTCGGTGGCGGCGGCGCAGACGTACTCGAAGTGCGGGGTGCCGCCGCGGATCACGACGCCCAGCGCCACCACGGCGTCGTGGCCGGAGTCGGCGAGCGCCTTGGCCACGACCGGGAGTTCGAACGCGCCGGGGACGCGGACCACGGTGGGTTCGGCGGTGCCCAGTTCGTCGAGCGCGGCGAGCGCACCGGCGAGCAGGCCGTCCATGACCGCGGCGTGCCATTGCGCGGCGACGATGCCGACCCGAAGGCCCCGGCTGCCGTCGACGGTGATCTCGGGGGCTCCACTACCACTCATGATCGCTTGATGTCCCGGTTCTCGTGGGGATGGATGGATGGGGATGGAAGGAGATTGATTTAGATGAATTGAGATGAATTGAGATGGACGAGGATTGACGGGAATTGGCGGGTATGCACTGGGTCGAGCTGGGTGAATCGCGGCTGGCCCCGTGGTCGATCCGGGAGCCGACGCCGGGCCGGCGCGGGCCGGACGCGGCTGAAGCGGAGGGCGTTCGCGGACCGCCCGCCACCCACGCCGCCCGCCTCAGCCCATGCCCTTCAACTCATTGCAGTACGAACCGATGCCGGTCAACTCGTGCCGTCCAACTCACGCCGTTCGGCGCAAGACCGTCCGACACACGCCGTGAGGCGCAGGACCGTTCGGCGCAAGGTCGACTCAAGACCGTTCGGCTCAGGTCAGCTCACGCCGTGCGGTGTGACGTCGGCGGGCTCCAACGGCTCGAGCCACGGCAGGTCGTGCCCCATGCGGTCGCGCTTGGTCAGCAGGTAGCGCAAGTTGTCCGCGGTGGCGTGCACGGGCAGCGGGACGCGCTCGATGATCTCCAGGCCGTACCCCTCCAAACCCGCGCGCTTGGCCGGGTTGTTGGTGAGCAGCCGCATAGAGCGCACGCCCAGGTCGGACAGGATCTGCGCGCCGGTTCCGTAGTCGCGGGCGTCGGCGGGCAGACCGAGTTCGAGATTGGCGTCCACGGTGTCGTGGCCGTCGTCCTGCAGTTGGTACGCCTGGAGCTTGTGCAGCAGGCCGATGCCGCGCCCCTCGTGACCGCGCATGTAGAGCACGACGCCCCGGCCCTCATCGGCGACCGTCTGCAGCGCCGCGGCCAACTGCGGGCCGCAGTCGCAGCGCAGCGAGCCGAACACGTCGCCGGTGAGGCACTCGGAGTGCACCCGGACGAGGACGTCCTCGCCCGCCCCGACCTCGCCCGCGACGAGCGCAATGTGCTCGACGCCGTCGAGGGTGCTGCGGAAGCCGATTGCGCGGAAGTCGCCGAAAGCGGTGGGCAGCCGGGTCTCGGCGGCGCGCTCGACGGTCTGCTCGGTGCGGCGGCGGTACGCGATGAGGTCCGCGATCGAGATGATCTTCAGGCCGTGCTCGCGCGCGAACGGCACGAGCTGCGGCAGCCGCATCATCGAGCCGTCGTCGTTGACGACCTCGCAGATCGCCCCGGCGGGCGGCAGCCCGGCCAGGCGCGCGAGGTCGACGGTCGCCTCCGTGTGGCCGGGACGTACCAGCACGCCGCCTTCGACGGCCCGCAGCGGGAAGATGTGGCCGGGGCGGCTGAGCTGGTCGGCGGTGGTCCCGGCGTCCGCGAGGAGCTGCACCGTGCGGGTGCGGTCGGCGGCCGAGATCCCTGTGTGTATGCCGTCCTTGGCGTCCACCGAGACGGTGTACGCGGTGCCCTTCTTGTCCTCGTTGACCTGCGTCATGGGCGGCAGCTTGAGCCGGTCGAGGTCCGCGCCGGTCATCGGCACGCACACCACGCCGGAGCTGTAGCGGATCATGAAGCCCATCAGCTCGGGCGTCGCGAGCGAGGCGGCGAAGATCAGGTCGCCCTCGTTCTCCCGGTCCTCGTCGTCGACGACCACGATGGCCTGGCCGTCCGCGAACGCCTTGATGGCGTCCTCGATGGAGTCCAGGGTCAGATCCGCCCCCGGGTCCTGAGCCGGGCCCGCCGCGTCCTCTTGGTTGATCGTGCTCACGCCCGTGCCCCTTCCAGTTGCCGCGCCCCCGCGGCGGTTGATTCCTGCCCTCCGTACGCCGGTCCCGCGGCCCGCTTCGCGGCGGTGGAGCGCTGCCACCAGTCGCGCAGTCCGGCCAGGACCATGACCAGGAAGATCCCGTACACAAGCCCGGAGAACACCAGGCCGTTGTAGAAGGTCAGCGGGACGCCGACCAGGTCGACGGCGATCCACACCGCCCAGAACTCCACCAGGCCGCGCGCCTGCGCGACGGTGGCGACCGCGGTGCCGACGAAGATGTACGCGTCGGCGGCGATCATCCACCAGCGGTGGTCCCACACCACGCCCCACTCGGCGAGCATGAGCGCGAACGCCGCGGTGCCGAGCACCATCGCGGCCAGCAGGCCCGCCCGTTCCCGGTTGGTGGCGAAGCGCACGGCGATGCCGCCGGTCTCGCGCTTGCCGCGGTTCCAGCGCGCCCAGCCGTACGACGCCATCGCGATGATGAGGATCTGCCGCGAGAAGCTGCCGCCGAGGTGGTAGGACCAGTACACCGCCATGAGCAGCAGCGAACCGGCGATCTGCACGGGCCAGGCCCAGATCGTGCGGCGCATCGCGAGCCCGACGGTGGCCAGCGCGAAGACGTTGCCCAGCAGGTCACCGCGTACGACGCTCTGGTCGAACACGGTGAACGCGGGCTCGCGCAGCCACTCCGTCGCGGCGTCCCAGGTGGTCATGACCGGTCGCCCGCACCTTCGCGTTCCGCGGCGCCGCTGCCGTGCCCGTTGCCGATTCCGTTGCCGGAACCGTTGCCACGGCCGTTGTCCCGGCCGTTGTCGCCGTACGTCTGGAGCCGCTCGACGTACTTTGCGATCACGTCGACCTCCAGGTTGACCGGGTCCCCGGCCTGCTTCACGCCGAGCGTGGTGAGCGCGAGCGTCGTGGGGATCAGGCTCACCGTGAACCAGTCCGGCCCGGCCTCGACGACCGTGAGGCTGATGCCGTCGACCGTGATGGAGCCCTTGTCGACGACGTAGCGGGCGAGGTCGCCGGGCAGCGAGATCCTGACGACCTCCCAGTGCTCGCCCGGGGTGCGCGACACGATCGCGCCCATGCCGTCGACGTGGCCCTGCACCAGGTGCCCGCCGAGCCGGCCGCCGAGCGCCATCGGGCGTTCGAGGTTGACGCGCGAGCCCGGTTCGAGCGCGCCGAGGCTGGAGCGCAGCAGCGTCTCGGCCATGACGTCGGCGGTGAAGCTGGCCTCGGCCGGGTCGATCTTCTCGTCGACCACCGTCAGGCAGACGCCGTTGACCGCGATGGAGTCGCCGTGCCGGGCGCCCGCCGTGACGACGGGGCCGCGCACGGTCAATCGGGCCGAGTCACCGAGATGCTCGACCGAGACGATCTCGCCGAGCTCCTCCACAATTCCGGTGAACACGTCAGGACTCCTTCACAGGGTGGTCCGCCGCCTGGGGCGGCGCGGTTCGGGACTGGTCCGGCCGCGCGGGACGGTGCGCGCCACCGGTGGTGCCGTTCGTACCGTGGGTGTCGCCCGTGCCCTGGCCGTCGGCGAGGCGGTCGTGGGACGCGGCGCGCGCGGTGATCCGCAGATCGCCGCCGAACCGGTCGTCCGCCACCTCCTCGACGGTCAGGCGCAACGCTTCGGTGATGGTGCTGATTCCGGCCGGCCCGAGGGCGGCGGGTCCGGCGCCGAGCAGGACGGGCGCGAGGTAGCCGACGACCTTGTCGACCAGACCGGCGGCGGCGTACGCGCCGGCCAGCGTCGGGCCGCCCTCCAGGAGCACCGAGCGCACGCCGCGCACGTACAGCTCCTTGCCGAGCGCGTGCAGGTCGAGGCCCCCGGCGGTACGCGGCAGCGCGACGATCTCGGCCCGTCCGGCGACCCGTTCGGCCAGCTCGGCGGCGGTCTCGGCGGGCAGGTCGTCGGCGACCGCGAGCAGTGTCGGGGCGGCGTCGTCGAGTACGCGGGCGTCGGCGGGGATGCGCGCGGAGGTGTCGACGACGACGCGCAGCGGCTGGCGGTCACGGGGGCGGGCGGCGTCGCCGCGGACCGCGAGGTGCGGGTCGTCGGCGAGCAGGGTGCCGGAGCCGACCACGACCGCGTCGGCCGAGGCGCGCAGGGCGTGCACGTCGGCGCGCGAGGCGGCGGAGCTGATCCAGCGGCTGGTGCCGTCCGCGGCGGCGATGCGGCCGTCGAGGGTGGCGGCGTACTTCCAGGTGGTGAAGGGGCGGCCGAGGCGAGTGGCGGTCAGCCAGGCCTCGTTGCCGCGCGCGGCTTCGGCCGCGAGGAAGCCTCCGGTGACGTCGACGCCGGCCGCGCGCAGCACTTCGGCGCCGCCGGCGGCCTGCGGGTTCGGGTCGGAGACGGCGTACACGACGCGGGCGATCCCGGCGTCGATCAGCGCCTGGGCGCAGGGCCCGGTGCGGCCGGTGTGGGCGCAGGGTTCGAGGGTGACGAAGGCGGTTCCGCCGCGCGCCCGATCCCCCGCCTCGCGCAGCGCGCCGACCTCGGCGTGCGGGCCGCCGGCGACCTCGTGGAAGCCCTCGCCCGCGACCTCGCCGTGTGCGTCGAGGACGACGCAGCCGACGACGGGATTGGGGCTTGTGGTGCCGAGGCCGCGCGCGGCGAGCGCGATCGCGCGCCGCATGTGCGTTTCCGCCTCGAACCCCTGGGGGGCCACCTCGCCGGACACCCGGTCTCCTCCGCATCGATGCGACATGACATGGACGTCGTCGCGGACGCGTGGACCGGGGTGGGGGTTTGCGGGCATGCCGCAGGAAGGCAGGACGGAGCGGCTCGGGCGCATGGCAGGGTATGCCGGCACGCCGAACAAGCCACCCGCCGCGCGCTGCCTCCCATCCGGACTTTCACCGTCGGCACCGGAATTCCACCGGTTCGGCCGGCCGGCGCCTCCGGGTCGGAGGGCGTCAACCGGTTCGCGGACTTTTACCGCCGGTTCGGATTTTCACCGACCCCGGAGCGCGCGTACGTGACATTCGTACACCTGGAAGTGTGCCACGACGCGCCACGTCCTTGACCTTGCCGCTTCTGTGTGTTCCATCACGCGCACAGAGCGCGAGCACGCGGCTACCTGACGAACCGTCAGTTAGCTGGTGGGGCCGGGTGTCGACGAGATTGAGGCGCTTCGCCGGGCGGATCCGGGCAAGCCGCCCCTGATTCCCGATGCGGGCCCTCGGGATGGCAGTCTGTCCTCATGGCCAAGCCGCAAATCAACCCGAGCATCCTCAGCGCCGACTTCGCGCGCCTCGCGGACGAGACCGCGAAGGTCGCGAACGCCGACTGGCTGCATGTCGACGTCATGGACAACCACTTCGTGCCCAACCTGACCCTCGGGTTGCCCGTGGTCGAGTCGATCCTGAAGGCGTCCGACACCCCGGTCGACGCCCACCTGATGATCGCCGACCCGGACCGCTGGGCCCCGGCGTACGCCGAGGCGGGCGCGGGCAGCGTCACCTTCCACGTCGAGGCGGCCGCGGCGCCGGTGCGGCTGGCCCGCAGCATCCGCGCGGCCGGTGCCCGCGCGTCGATGGCGCTCAAGCCGGCCACGCCGATCGAGCCGTACGAGGACCTGCTGCCCGAGCTGGACATGATCCTCGTCATGACCGTCGAACCGGGCTTCGGCGGCCAGAAGTTCCTCGACATCATGCTGCCGAAGATCCGCCGCACCCGTGAGCTGATCGGCAAGCACGGCCTGGACATGTGGCTCCAGGTCGACGGCGGCGTCTCGGCCGAGACGATCGAGCGCTGCGCCGAGGCCGGCGCCGACGTCTTCGTGGCGGGCTCCGCGGTGTACGACGGCCGCGACCCGGGCGCGGCGGTGGACAAGCTCCGCGCGCTCGCCGCCCAGTCCCTGTCGGCGGCCCCCTGGGCCTGCGCCCACTGAACCAAGCGCCGAACGTCGCACGCGGAACACCGAACGCCGGGCACCCCTGCGGCCGCTCCATCTGAGCGGGTCTCCGCGGCGGTACTCGGCGTTCGTGCTCGGCGTTCGGTGCTCGGTGTTTGCCGCGGCCACGCGCCGAAGGCGTCAAAGGCGGGCGGCGGTACGCTCCTTCGCCTCGTCGGTGCCCGCGACCCACTCGGCGCCTTCGCGCACTTCGCGTCCGCGGCGCCACGTCTCGCCGAGCGCGACGTAGACGAGTACGGCGGCCACAAG
>NZ_JBEZFP010000069.1:0-46398 GCF_040649515.1 Streptodolium elevatio | reverse complement strand
GTGTACGACGACACGTCGTACACCCGCCCCTCGCACGTTCTCCGGGCGTGTTCTCCAGCAGAGCCGACCCGCTGCGGACCGACCGACGAGGGTCGGCCGGACCGGGTCGGCCGCAGGGATCCTTCAGCCCATGCCGGGGGTGGCCGGGGCTATGTACATGTAGCCCTTCTCCTCCACCCGGGACTTGATGCGCCACTTGCCGTCGACGCGCACGAACGTGTCGAGGTACCAGAGTCCGCACAGCATCAGGCTCTGCTGACCGTCCTCGCCCGGCATGACCATCGGGTTGTGGCACATCGTGCGGCCGGTCGCGGTGTCGCCGTCGAGGGTGACCTCCGAGTTGCCGACCATGTGCTGGAACGCGGGGAAGTTCGGCATCACATCGGCGAGGAACTTCTTCGTCGACGCGAGGTCGCCCGTCGAGCCGCCCATCGCCGAGTAGTCGATGTGCGCGTCCGCCGTGAAGACGTCGTCGAGCAGGTCCCACTGGCGGGTGTCGACCGCGTGCGAGTAACGGACCATCAGGTCCTGGATTTCGAACCGGTCCGAGATCTCTTGCAGCGACAGCATGGTGCCTCCGGGTTGCGCTGGTCCATGAGCCCGGCGGGCACGGGACGGCCCGCCGCGACGCAATGTCACCCGGGTTCGGCCCAGGAAGCAAGGGGGGCCTTCGGGCGGGTTGCGCCGGGAGGGTGAATCCTCGGAGTTTTTGATTCCGACATTTCGGGCATTGATGAGCGGATCCGGAGTCGGTCCGGAGCGGGGCCCTGTGGGCCCGGGGTGGATCCGGGCGGAGCCGCCGGGTCGAGGTACGCGAGGGAGTCTGCGGTGTCTGCACGGACTTGGGCGGGACCACTGGGCCGATGCCGCCGCGCGGCCGCGGTGCTGGCCGCCGCGACGGTGCTCGCGGTCGGTGCGGCCGGCTGCTCGGACGACGGCGACGACAAGGGCAATGCCGCTGGGAACACTCCCGCGCAGGCGTCCTCCGAGACGACGCAGAAGGCCGGCCAACCGGCCGCCGAGGGCGGCGCGGACGACCTCCAGAGCGCGTACCGCAAGGTCGTGACCGACGTCCTGTCGTCGGTCGTGCAGATCACCACCCCGGACGGACTGGGCTCGGGCATCGTCTACGACGACAAGGGCAACATCGTCACCAACGCGCATGTCGTCGGCAACGCCACGGCGTTCCAGGTGACCCTGGCCACCGGGGCGCAGCCGCTGACCGCGAAGCTGGTGGCCTCGTACCCGCCCAACGACGTCGCGGTGATCCGCCTCGACAACCCGCCCGGCGACCTCAAGCCCGCCCAGTGGGGCGACTCGTCGAGGATCGACGTGGGCACCATCGTGCTAGCGATGGGCAACCCGCTCGGCCTGTCCGGCAGCGTGAGCCAGGGCATCGTGTCGGCGCTCAACCGCACCCAGAGCGAGGCCGCCGACTCCGGTTCGCCGGGCGCGACGATCCCCAACCTCATCCAGACGACCGCCGCCATCAACCCGGGCAACAGCGGCGGCGCACTGGTCGACCTGGAGGGCAAGGTCGTCGGCATCCCGACCCTGGCAGCGGCCACCGGCGCGGGCAACAGCCTCGCGCCGGGGATCGGGTTCGCGATCCCCTCCAACACCGCGAAGAACCTGGCCGACCAGATGATCAAGGACGGCAAGGTCACCGACTCCGACCGGGCCGCGCTCGGCATCACCGCGACCACCGTCGTGGGACGTGGTGGCGACGCGGCCGGCGTCGGCGTCGTCACCGTCGACCCGAACGGCGCGGCCGGCAGGGCCGGGATCCAGGCCGGCGACGTCATCACCGCGGTCAACGGCACCGATACCGCCAACCAGGCGGCGCTTGCCGAGGTGCTGGCCGGCCTCAAGCCCGGTGACACCGCCAAGGTGAGCCTGGTACGCGCGGGCGGCGGGGACGCGACGGTGGACGTCACACTGGGCGAACTGTCCTGAAAGCCGCGCGGCGTGGCTTGACGCCCCGGGCAACATCGCGGGACCGTCCGGTGCATGACGTTCCCTCAGCAGCCGGGACCGGATCGGGAGCAGTACCCGAACCAGCCTCCGGGGCAGTACCCCGGCTCGTACCCGGGGCAGTACCCGGGGCAGCCGGCCCAGCCGCCCGCGTACCCCGGGCAGCCGCCGGCGTGGGACCCGCAGGGGCCGACCGCGACCGGATGGCAGCCCCCGCCCGGGCAGCCGTACGGTGCGCCGCCCGGCCCGCCGCCCGCCCCCGCGGCGCCCGTCGATCTGCCCCTCGCGTCACGGCTGTTGCGGTTCCTCGCCCGCACAGTCGACTACGCCCTCATGACCGCACTCGTCGCGCCGCTCTGGTTCGTCGCCTACAACTACCTCCAGGGCGAGGCGGCCAACCTCCCCAACACGACGTTCGCGAAGACCTTCCGCGCGCTCCTGCTCGGTGACGCCGACAAGGCACAGCGCGCGCCGCTCGACGTCGTCGACGGGCTGTGGGACAAGACGAAGCTGATACTGCTGCTCCTGGTCCTCGCGCACCTGCTGGTGCCGACGATCTACGACTGGCTGATGCACGCCAGGTTCGGCCGGACCCTGGGCAAGATCGTCTTCGGGATGAAGGTCGTTCCGGCGCAAGGCGGTTCGGGCCGCCTGGGCATCGGGCGCTCGGCCCGCCGCACCTTCGTCGCGGTGCTGCTCCCGTGGGGCGCGCTCATGCTCATGTGGTACCAGATCATCCTGCGCGACTGGCAGTTGGTCACGGTCTTCGGCCTGCTCAGCCTCATCGGGTTCGTCGACCCGCTGGCCGTCCTGGGCCCGCGCCGCCGTACCCTGCACGACCGCTCGGCCGGGACCCTCGTGGTCAACGTCAAAGCGCTGTCCAGGGCCGCGGAGCTCGGCCGCGGCGCCGGAAGCGCGGTGCGGCAGGCGTACCAGGGCTCGGCGATCCCCGGGCAGGCGGCCCGCCTCGGCTCCGGCGCCGCACAGCAGACGCGGGACCTCCGCGACCGGATCCGCCGCCGGCGCGGTTGAGCGCGGTCAGTCCGTGACGGTGATGGCCCGGGTCGGACAGACCCGGGCCGCCTCCTCGACCTGCGCGCGCAGTTCCTCCGGCGGGTTCTCCTGGAGGATGTAGAGGAAGTTGTCCTCGCGCACCTCGAACACCTCGGGTGCCTCGGCCATGCACAGGGCGTTGCTCTTGCACTTGTCGAAGTCGACGTTGATCTTCATGCGGAACTCCGGTCCTCGACGGCGGCCCGTGGTGACGGGCCCATGCACACCTATCACGCACCGCCACCGGTAAGGCCAGACTTCGTCGGCGACCGGGACCGCCCGCGAGGCCCCCGGGTCCTCCGCAGCGCGCGGGGTGGGGACAACCCCACCGAGAACCGGGGCGGTCGCCGGATCGAGACGTGATCACGAACCGGACAGGCTGGTTCCACGGTCGGAAAGCCCGGCCGCGGAACAGGAGGACCCGCCATGGGCAGGCGCGCCACATCCGTCATCGAGGCCCGTGCGGCCGCCGCCACCTCGGCGGTCAGCCTCACCGGAGTCACCAAGGTGTACGGACGCGGTTCCGAGGCGGTGCACGCGCTGCGCGGCGTCGACGCCGACATACGCAGGGGCAGCTTCACCGCCGTCATGGGCCCCTCCGGTTCCGGCAAGAGCACGTTCCTGCACTGCGCCGCCGGCCTGGACCGCCCCACCGACGGCCGCGTCGAACTGGCCGGCACCGACATCGCGACGCTGTCCGAGACCAAGCTGACGAAGCTGCGCCGCACCCGCGTCGGATTCGTCTTCCAGGCGTTCAACCTGGTCGGCTCGCTGACCGCCGAGCAGAACGTCACGCTGCCGCTGCGCCTCGCGGGCGAGCGCCCCGACAAGAAGTGGGTACGCGAAGTCCTGGGCCGCGTGGGCCTCGCGGACCGCGCCAAGCACCGCCCCGCGCAGCTCTCCGGCGGCCAGCAGCAGCGCGTCGCCATCGCCCGCGCCCTGGTCACCCGTCCCGACGTGCTGTTCGCCGACGAGCCGACCGGCGCCCTCGACACCCGCACCGGGCGCGAAGTCCTCGCGCTGCTGCGTCAGGTCGTCGACGGCTACGGGCACACCGTGGTGATGGTCACGCACGACCCGGTCGCCGCGTCGTACGCCGACCGCGTGGTCTTCCTGGCCGACGGCCGCCTCGTCGACACCCTCGACGCGCCGACCGCCGAGGCCGTCGCCGACCGCATGATCCACATGGAGGGCTGACCAGTGCTCCGGCTCGCCCTCGGCACCCTGCGCACCCGACTGGCCGGGTTCACCGGTGCCTTCCTCGCCGTCGCGCTCGCCACGGTCCTGGTGACCGCCGCGGGCGTCATGCTCGAATCCGTCCTGCGCACCGACTCCCCGGTGGAGCGGCTGCGGGGCACCGACCTCGCGGTCGCGGCATCCGACCACCTCGCGCGCACCCAGCAGATGGCCAAGTCCTCGGACGAGTCGGAGACGGACCCGCTGCGCCAGACCTCGCGCATCCCCGCCGGGCTGGCCGGGCAGATCGGTGCCGTGCCGGGCGTACAGGCGGCGGTTGCGGACCGCAGCGTGCCGGTCGGGCTGCCGGGCGGGCTCGGTGCGGACGTCCACGGTTGGAGCAGCGCGCAGTTGACGCCGTACCGGCTCACCGACGGGCACGAGCCGCGCGCCGACGGCGAGGCCGTCGTCGACACCGCGACCGCCGCCGCGCTCGGCCTGCGGCCCGGCGCCCGGCTCGACCTCGGCACGCCGCAGGGGCCGCGTACCGTCACCGTCGCCGGGATCGCCGAAGGACAGGGCGCGCCTTCGGTGTTCCTGTCCGACGCGCAGGCCGCCGGCCTGAGCACGGTGCCCTCGCTCGCCGACTTCATCGGTGTCACGCTCGACCCGGGCGCGGACAAGAAGCAGGTCCGGGCTGTCCTCCGGGACATCGTCGCCGCCGCCGGACCGCAGTTCGGCGACCCCACGCGTGCGCAGCCCGAGGTCAAGGTGCTGAGCGGCGGTTCGCTCGCACGCCTGGAGGCACCCGCCCGGACTTCCATGCAGGAAGCGACACTTCCGGTGGTCAGCGTGTTCGCCGGAAGCGCCGCCTTCGCCGCGGTCTTCGTGATCGCCGGGACGTTCGGCTTCTCGGTACGCCAGCGCATCCGGGAGATCGGCCTGCTGCGCGCGGTCGGTGCGACGCCGGGGCAGATCCGCCGTATGGTCTCGGCCGAGGCGCTGCTCGTCGCGACCGTCGCGGCGCTGCTCGCGGTGCCGCTCGGGTACGCGTTCTCGAACGTGCTCGCCGACCTGTTCGACAGCGCCGACGCCCTGCCCGCCGGCTTCTCGGTGGTGAAGTCGTGGCTGCCGGGCGTCGTCGGACTCGGCAGCGCGGTGCTGGTGACCCAGGTCGCCGCCCTGGCCGCCGCGGGGCGCGCCGCGAAGGTGCGGCCCACCGAGGTCTTCGGCGCGACGGCCAAGCGGCGCATCCTCGTTCCGGTGCTGCGCTACACGCTCGGCGTCGCGGCGCTGGCGGGCGGTGTCGCGCTGGTCATCGTCTCCACGAACCTCGGCGGCGACGAAGGCGCCGGCGCGTCGATCGGGATCGTGTTCACGTTCATGGTGGCGGTGGCGCTCCTCGGACTGCCCATCGCCCGGCTGTCGGTCGCGGTCATCGGGCGGCTCATCGCACCGACCGGCGACGCCGCGGGCCGCCTCGCGCGCGCCAACGGCGCCGCGGAGCCCGGCCGGGTCGCGTCCATCGCGGTGCCCATCGCGCTCACGATCGCCTTCTCGTGCTCGATCCTGTTCATCGGCACGACCGTTGCCGACGAGACGATCTCGCAGAGCAAGGCGCGGACGACCGCGACATTTGTCGTGGACGGTTCCGACCGGGCCGGCATCGCGCAGTCCGCGGTCGACCGCATCCGCACGCTGCCCGGCGTACAGGCCGCCTCCGGCACCGTCGAGACGACCGTCATGGACGGGTCGCTGTCGGACGCCGTGGAGATGGACGCACGCGGGGTCGGGCCGGATACCGCGCAGGTGATGGAACTCGGCGTACGCGAGGGCAACTTGTCCGATCTGCGCGGCGCGGACACCGTTGCGCTCGGTTCCCGGCACGCGGAAGCCAAGGGGAAGCACGTCGGCGACAGCATCAAGTACTGGCTCGGCGACGGAACACCCATGCAGGCGCGCGTCGTCGCCGTCTTCGACAACGCGTTCGGATTCGGCGACTACCTGATGCCGCGCGACGTGGCCGCCGCACACAGCACGGTCGGCACGTTCGACAAGGTGTACGTGACGGCCGCGCCGGGCGCCGACAAGGCGGCACTCGCCGCCGCGCTGGAACGCGAGGGCCACGTCCTGGACCGCGACGCATACCTCGACGAGGTGTCGGACGACGCCAACGAAAGCGCGTGGGCCAACGCCCTGATCCTGGGCGCCATCGCGGTGTTCACCGCCCTCGGCGTGGTCAACACCATCGTCATGGCGACCCGCGCCCGGACCCGCGAACTGGCCGTGCTGCGCCTTGCGGGCACCACCCGCGGCCAGGTGATGGCCATGCTGCGCCGCGAACTCGCGGTCGCCGCAATCGTCGGCGTGGGACTGGGCACGGCCATCGCGTGGATCACACTCGGCGCCTTCGCCAACGGCGTCACCGGGTCGTTCGATCCCTCGATGCCGCCGACCATCTATGTGCCGCTCGTAGCCGTCGCGTTGGTGCTGGTGTTCGGTTCCGGGACGCTGTCCGCGCGGTCCGCGCTGCGCATGGACCCGGTCGACGCGGTCGGGGCCCGGGACTAGAGCCGGACCCGACAGCCGGGAACCGCGGGCGCTCTGACGACGTGTCATCGCCAGTGGGCAGGGTGAGAGGATGCCCCGGACGAGGAGGCGGGCGCTCGGGGCCGCCTCCGGCGAGTGAGTGCGCGGAGGCGGTATGGCAGCCGAAGCCGGTGCGGGGATACGGCCGCTCGGAGAAGCGGATCCGCGGGCGGTCGGGCCGTACCGGCTGATAGGCCGGCTCGGATCGGGTGGCATGGGCTCGGTGTACGCCGGGCTCGACCACTACGAACGGCGCGTCGCCATCAAGATCGTGCACGCGCAGTTCTCCGACGACCGCGAGTTCCGCGCCCGCTTCAGCCGCGAGGTCGCCCTGCTCCGCCGCGTGCAGGGCACCTGCACGACACCGGTGCTCGACGCCGATGTGGACGCCCCGCAACCGTGGTTCGCCTGCGAGTACGTGCCCGGCCCGACCCTCCAGGAACGCGTCGAGCGCCAAGGCCCGATGGCCGGCGACGAACTCTTCGCGCTGGCCGCCGGACTGGCCGAGGCCCTGGTCGCCCTGCACGGCGTCGGCATCGTGCACCGCGACCTCAAGCCGCAGAACGTCGTGTGCTCGCCGGCCGGACCGCGCGTGCTCGACCTGGGCATCGCCCGGTCGATGGAGGACAGCGGGCTCACCCGCACCGGCATGATGATCGGCTCGCCGGCGTGGATGAGCCCGGAGCGGTTCAAGGGACAGAACAGCACGCCGGCGGCCGACGTCTACGCCTGGGCGATGATGGTCGCGTACGCCTCGACCGGCGTCATACCCTTCGGCACCGGCGCCCCCGAAGTGGTCGCGCTGCGCGTGCTCCAGGACGACGCGGACACGGCCGGTGTCCCGAACGCGCTGCGCGGCATCGTGGACTGGAGCGCGGACAAGGACCCGCTGCGCAGGCCGTCCGCCCACCAGGTGCTGGAGACGGTCACCGGCACCTGGCGCGGCGCGCTCGGGGCGGGCGCACCGGCGGCCGACCCGGTCTCGGACGCCACGTCGCTGATCAACCTGCACTGGAAGGCCCCGGCCATCGAGGGGGGTTGGGCCTCCGACGGGGGCCCCGCGGCCCCACCGGCGCCGCCCGGTCCCCCCGCACCCGGCGCCTCCGCATCCGGCATCTCCGCACCTGGTACCGGCAGGCGCCGGGCCGGACGCCATGCGGCCGCTCCCGCACCGGAGCTCGGACAGGACTTTTCCCAAGGGCAGACTCAGGGGCCCGGTTTCGGGCAGCAGCCGGGCGGAATGGCGGACGGGGCCACCGTCCCCGCGCCGCTCCCGGTGCCGCCGCCGGGCGTCCCGCAACCGCGGGGGCCGGTCGGCTCGGTGCCGCCGCTCCCGCCGACTCCGCCGCCGATGCCCCCCGGCCCGGGTACGGCACCCGCCGGGTACGCGCCGTACGGCGACGCCGCCTTCGGCGCCGCTCCCGGGTACGCGTCCGGGACACCGCACAGGCCCGGGACCAACGAAAACGACACGGTCGTCGGCGACTCGCTGGCGGGCCTGTTCGCCGACGGCGGCGGAACCGGCGGAGCGTCCGGTCGGCGTCGCGGGCGTGGCGGCGCCGACGGTGACGGCGGCACGGGTGAGAGTGCGGGCAGCGTCTTCGCCCGGCACCGCAAGCCGCTGATCGCCGCGGCGGCGGTCGTGGCCGCCATCGTCGGCGTGGTCGCGGCGGTCGCCGCGATCGGCGGCGACGAAAAGGACAAGCCGCCCGCGCCGCCGGCGGCGAAACCGGACACCCCGCCGCCGGGCACTCTCGTCGGCCCGGGTGTGTTCGACCTGTCCGGACTCAAACTGACCATCCCCGCCGGATGGGACGCCCGGCCGAACGGCCCCGCCACGGTGTGCGTGGCTCCCTTGGAACTGCCCGTCGAGGTGCGCACCGACTGCCTGCGCGGCGGACTGCGCGTATGGGTCGGCGAGAGCCAGGACCGCAAGGTGGCCCTCGACGACCCGGCGGGCTGGACGCTGGGCGCGCCCGCGGCGTGGTGCCCTTCGCTCGCGCCGGGCGCCACGGGGCCGAAGCCGAAGACCACGGGCCGCAAGTTCCAGAAGCTCGGGGCGCTGACGTACGAGTACGCGCGCTACACCGTCCCTTGCACCGACGGCACGTCGATCGAGCCGCAGGTCTGGTGGCTGCCGCAGTCGAAGATCTCGTTCAGCACCGGCGGGCTGCCGAAGACCTACGACGCGGTCGTCAAGCAGCTGGTCACGACGATGGACAAGAAGAGCTACAAGGCTCCGTAGTCCGCGCAGGCGGCCTTCGGGCCGCGGCGGGCCGCCGGAAACCGGGTCAGGTGCCCCAGGACCGGTCCAGACGGGTCGGTGCCGGGTCAGAACACCGCGACGTCGGTGGTCGCCACGAACGGGTTGTCCGGTCCCGCCGGGAACGAACTCCAGCCCTGCGCCTCGTAGACGTTCATGAGCTCGTGCTCGGACTTCTCCTCGTCGGGCCACTCCGCGCGCACCACGACGTGCACCGACGGGTGCGGGTACTGCTCCCACCACTCCACTATGTGGCCGTCCAGGTCGACCGGCACCGGGTGGTGCTCGACGCGGTGCACGAGCATGTACGGACCGCCTGTCCACGGGCCGACGTACGCGCCGCCCAGCGGTATCGCGGAGATCGAGTCGCCGCCGCGCGGCAGCGCGGGCCCCGCGAAGTCGCCGGACAGCAGCGAACCCACGTACCCCGTCGGGGGCCGGTCCTCCGGGACGTCCTGATAGAAGTCCACCCGGAGTCGGTACCGGATCACGTGCTGCCCCTCTGGTTGCCGAGTCAGGAAGCCGGCACCCATACGGCCGGTTCCATGAGTCTCATACGTATACCAGCCGATAGGGGTTACGCCGAAGGGCTAAGGCATTTCTCCGTTTTCGCCCGCCTTGTTGCCCTCGGGGTCGGTGAACTCCTGCCAGGTTTTCCACAGGCTGGGGACAGTGCCCGAACCGTACGACCGCTCGGGCCAGTTCGCGGGCGGCAGTCCGATCGGGTTCGCCCCGACGTCGGCGCCGTACCAGAGATCGTGGCGGCGGCGCACGAAGTACCAGCGCCCGCCGCGCCGCTCGTACACGTCGCGGTAGAGGATCGCCTGGTGGATCCAGCGCGGACCCTCCTGGATCTCGCCCTTGCAGTAGACGTGGCCGGTCGCGTGGTCCTCGTCCAGCAGGTCGATGACGTGCGTGCCCACGTTGAGGATGGTCACCCCGAGCGGACGCAACTGGTCGGCGAAGGACGCACGCAGGGCCTCCCGCCCGGAAGTGTCGCGCGTGACGCGGACGTCGTCGACGAACAACGCGCACAACCCGTCGAGGTCCCTGCTGTCGACGGCGAGTGCGTAGCGCGCGGCCAACTGGCGGATCTCCTCGTACGCCAGGAGCCTGCCCACGTCCCGCATCGCGCCCTCGTCCATGCCGTCTCCGCTCCGTGTCCCGGTGGGCTGATCTTGATGATCCGTCAGTTCCTTGATACCCGATAAGGGCAAGGAAAGTATCCGCGGGTGTGTGCCGGGGGCATGTGCGGATGTATGCGCGGTCTTACGCGCGGAAGAGGGTGGCGTCGATGAGCGGGAGCCTGGACGGACGGGTCGCGGTGGTGGCCGGCGCGGGCGAGGGGATCGGGCTGTCCACCGCGCTGGCCCTCGCGGGCGAGGGAGCCGACCTCGTGCTCGGCGCGCGACGCGCCGAACCGCTGCGCGAACTCGCCGACCGGGTCGCGGCGCAGACCGGCCGCAAGGTGCTCGCCGTACCGACCGACATCGCCGACCGCGACGCGTGCCACGCGCTCGTCGGCGCGGCCGCGGACGGGCTCGGGCGGGTGGACGTCGTGGTCAACGTCGCCACCTACAACCCGTCCGGCCGCGTGGAGGACCTGGACCGTGACGAGTACCGGCGGGCGTTCGACGTCAACGTGCTGGGCGTTCTGGAGGTGAGCCGGGCCGCGCTGCCGCACATGCGGGCGGTGGGCGGCGGGTCGATCGTGCAGATCAGCACGGAGGCGCCGCGCATGAAGCTGCCGTACATGGCGGCGTACGCGTCGACCAAGATGGCCATGGAGATCGCCTCGGCCACCATGGCGCGCGAAGTGGGCCGCGACAACATCCGGGTCAACGTCGTGGTCGCGGGCTACACCGACAACGCGAAGCTCGCCAAGTACCTGGAGGAGGTCGCGGAACGCCGCGGCCTGACGGCGGACGAGGTCCGCACGGAGTTCGCGTCGAGCGCCGCGCTGCGGCGCATCACGCAGCCGGAGGACATCGCCGAGGCCGTGCTCTTCCTCGCGTCGCCGCGCTCGCGCGGCATGACGGGCACCGTCACGCACGTGACCTCGGGAGTCGTACTGGAGCCGTGAGGCGCCCGCGCGCGTATGGCCGCGCGCTTCCCGGGCATCTACCCCTAAAGGGTGTGGATGCGAAGTGGGAGGGGGCGGCCGGTGGGGCGGAACCGACTCTCGGAACGGGCGGGCGACGCCGCGGCGCTGACCTTCGTGTTCTTCGCGATGACGATAGTCGCCGTGATGGTCGCGGCGTTCGCCGTGATCGCGCATTCGTGGCTGTGGGTCGTCGCGCTGGTGTTCGCCGCGCTCTTCCTGCTCGCCTGCGGCTGGAGCGCGCTGGAGGTCGTCATCGCGCGGCAGATGGACCGTGAGCGGCGCGAACGGGCGCGTGGGGACTACGCGGTACGCCCGATCGACCGGCGCTGACGCAGCCGCGTCGGCGCCGGGCCGGATTCGGGTCCGGGTCGGGTCCGGGTCGGATGTGCTCGGTCGGGGCCGGGCGTCGGCCCCGAGTCAGCGCCGGGTCAGGCCGCGCTCGCGCAGGAAGCCGCCGATCTCGGCGTTCTGCTCGGCGCTGAAGATCCGGTGCGGCACCATGATCGCCTGCGCCGGATTGAACTCGAAGATCCACTGCTCGTCCACCGACCGCAGCTTGCGGAAGGTGCTCCACGGGATCTCCGCGCGATTGGCCCCTATCGCCGACCGGTACACCTCGTCGGTCAACGTCACCTCGCACACGTCGCTGTGCATGTGCCGGTTCTGCCGGGCCGCCTGCAGCGGCGCCCACAGGCGCAGGCCCAGCATCGCCGCACCGAAGGCCAGGAAGATGAAGGGCCAGAAGGCGACCCCGCCGTCCAGCGCGCCCATCAGCAGCACCACCAGACCCGCCGCCAGCAGAATCGCGCCGCCCACGGTCAGACCGCGGAACAGGCCGCGGCGGAACGCGATGACCCCGTCGGCGATGTCGCGCTCGCTCGGGATGTAGTTGACGCTGATGTGCACGGGCATTCTCCAGTCGGGCCCACAGGCGGGCGCGGGCGGGGACCATAGTCCCACGCGCCCGGGTCTGCGGCGGACGGACCCGCGTTTGGTGCCGTGCGCGGTACGCGGGGGCGGTGCGGGCGGCGGTTCAGCCGCCCGTGGGCTCGCTTGCGGGGGCCGCCGAAGGCTTCGGTGGGACCGCGTCCACGGGGTTCGGTGCGGCGGGCTGTGAGTCCGCGGCCAGCGGCGGCCGGACGCTCCAGCCGGGCGGGACGACGGCGTGCGCGGCGCCCGCGTGGGGGACGGCGGCGTACGCGTGGGCGGGGGCGTACAGATGCGCGGCGTAGGGGTGCGCGGTGTAGGGATTTGCCGCGTACAGATGTGCCGGGTACAGCTGTGCCGAATAAGGGTGCGCCGAGTAAGGGTGCGCTGAATACGGATAGGCGCCGCCGTACTGATGCGCCGCGAACGCCGCCGCGGGCGCGGGGGCCGCATACGGGTTCGCCGCGTACGGCGGCCCGGCAGCTTGCGGGACCCCCGCCGGGCCGTACTGCGGCCACGCCGCCGCCTGCGTCCAGCCGTATGTGGGCATCGGCCCCCAGCGCGGCGTCGGCATCGTGCGCTCCGGCACCTCGCCGAGCGCGTGGCGCAGCTCCCACAACCGGTCGAGGAACACCCGTTCCTGCGGGGTGAACTCCTCCGCGGTGACGCCGCCCCGGACCGCGCTCCGCCGCAGCTCGGCCAACGCGGTGGCGTTCCAGTGGTATTGCCGTGCGGCGCGCTCGCCCGGTTTCCCGTACAGCGCGAGGGCGGCGCGGCGCTGGCGGTTGCGGTCGGCGACCGAGCCGAGCACGTACGGCTCGTTCCAGCTGAACCAGCCCGCCCCGACGTAGTGCGGCAGTTGGGTCCGGACCGCGTCCAGTTGCGCGCCGCGCAGCTTGTGGCCGGTCACGAACACGCCTGCGAGCAGCGGTGCCATGACCAGGAAGTAGACGGACAGCATGATCGCGGGCTCGTCGTCGACCGTGGTCTTCCACGCCGAGCCGTTCCACGCGGAGTGCAGGCCGACGGCCACCAGATAGCCGCCGAGGGCCACGAGAACCGCCCGCGAGCGGTTCCGCAGGAGCACCGCGATGCCGAGGGCGAGGCCGGTCGCGGCGGTGAACAGCGGGTGCGCGAACGGCGTGAGGATCGCCCGGCCCAGGAAGATCGCGGCGGTCTGCGCGGCGGCGTCGCCCTCGTCGCTGCCCTCGCCGAAGGCCCGGCCGAAGTACAGGACGTTCTCGGTGAACGCGAACCCCGCGGCCGTGGTGGCGGCGAGGACCAGTCCGTCCAGCGGGCCGCGGAACCACGGGCGGCGGAACAGCAGCAGGAGCAGGACCGCGGCGCCCTTGGCCAGTTCCTCGACGAACGGCGCGACGACGGTGAGCCCGAGCAGTTCGCCCTGGTACTCGCCGGAGCGGTCGACGATCGCGTCGATCGACCACGAGTTGGCGTACAGGGCCGCGAGTGCGCCCGCGCCCGCCCCCCACGACAGCGCGAAGGCCAGGTGCTGCCACGGCTGCGGTCGGGCCCGGGCGAGCAGCAGGAACGCGCCGACCACCAGCGGTACGGGGGCCGCCGCGAGCGGTATGCCGACCGCGAGGCCGTCGAGGCCGGTCACGTCGCTCATCTTGACCGCGGCGGTGATCCAGCATCCGGCGAACAGCAGGCCGAGCACCACGATCCGGTTGCGCGGCTTCGCGAGGAACGCCCGCAGCGCCCGCACCGTACCGCCGCCGGAGGGTCCGGCGGCGGTCAGCGCGTGATCGGGCGTGTCCATATGGTGTGACGATAGCCGGGACCGGCGACCGGTTCGTTTCCTTGGCCCAAAATGCGGCGTCCCGTGTCCGCGGGGCGCCGCGGGCGGTTCAGACGCGGCGGAAGATCAGGTCGGCGACCTCGTGACCCTTGGCGAGGCCCTGGCGCTCGAAGCGCGTCATCGGCCGCCGGTCCGGGCGCGGTACGTACCCGCCGCCCGGCCCCGCCGTGTTGGCGAGCGCGGGCTCGGCCTCGAGGACCTCCAGCATCCACGCCGCGTACGGCGCCCAGTCAGTCGCGCAGTGCAGCGTGCCGCCGGGGGCCAGGCGCGACGCCGCGAGAGCGGCGAAGCCGGGCCGGATCAGGCGGCGCTTGTGATGGCGCGACTTGGGCCACGGGTCCGGGAAGAACACCCGGATCCCGGCCAGCGAGTCCGCCGGGAGCATCTCGGTCAGCAGGACCACGGCGTCGCCCTCGGCGATGCGCACGTTGCCGAGCCCGCGTGCCTCGATCAGGTGCAGCAGATTGCCGATGCCGGGGGTGTGGATGTCGGTGGCGAGGATGTTGACGCCGGGTTCGGCCTCGGCCATCGCCGCCGTGGCCTCGCCCATGCCGAACCCGATCTCCAGGACCACCGGACCGCCGTTGCCGAACAGCGCCGCGGGGTCGCGCGGCTTGCCGTCCACGGGCAGGCCGTACGTCGGCCACAGCCGCTCTATCGCGTCCTGCTGCTGCGGGCTGAGCCGTCCTCGGCGCGGGTGGAACGTGCGGACGACCCCGACCGGCGGCCCGCCGAAGGGGTCGGGCGCCAAGGTGGACTCGGTGCCCGCGGGCGGCGACGCCGGCCGGTGCGCGGACGCGGAGACCGTGGCGGACGTCGTCGACGTGGCGGACGTGTCGGAAGGCGTGGCGGAGGACATGGGGAGAAGGCCGTCGGCTCGGGGGCATGGCACGCGGAGGCCGTGCCGGGAGACTCTTCGATGCTACGGGAGGCGTGGGCCCGATCCGGCCCTGCCCGGGGGCCGGTCAGCCCTGCTCGGACGGTCCCGGGCGCGGTTCGGCGGTGCGGCGCGCGTCTCGGGCGTCCCCGGTGCGTGCCTCGGTCCGTCGCCCGCGGGCCAGATAGTCCAGGGCGATCAGTTGGACGGCGTCCTGCGGGCTCTTGGTGCCGGACATCAGCATGAGTTCGATCGCGAGGTCGGCGTCGAGGGAGATGGTGACCTTGGCCATGGCCGCTCCTCGGGGTGGGCATGTCGGGTGGCGAGTCAGGGTGGCAAGTCAGGGTGGCAAGTCAGGGAGGCGAGTGAGGCGGTTCGGCGGAGGGCTTTGCGGTCCCTGCCGCTGTCCTCAGATGCCCGCGGCGAGGCGTTCCCGGACGCGGTCGGCGATCTCCTCGCCGATCGGCAGAGAGGCGGTGGCCGCCGGCGACGGGGCGTTCAGGACGTTCACGATGCGCTCGCCGCCGGTGAAGAGGAAGTCGTCGACGAGTTCGCCGTCGGGGCGTACCGCCTGCGCGCGCACCCCGGCCGGGGCGCGGACCAGGTCGTCCGCGGTGACGGCCGGCAGCATGCGCTGCACGGCGCGCGTGAAGGCGGGCTTGGCCAGGGAGCGCAGCATCTCGCCCGCGCCGTACCGCCAGTGCCGCCGGGCGATGTGCCACATGCCGGAGTAGCCGAGGGTCGCGGCGAGTTCGCGCGGGTCGGCCTGCGTCCACGCGTACCCCTCGCGGCGCAGCGCGAGCACCGCGTTGGGGCCGACGTGCACGTCTCCGTGGATGCCGCGGGTCAGGTGCACGCCGAGGAAGGGGAACGCCGGGTCGGGGACCGGGTAGACGAGGCCGCGGACCAGGCCGCGGCGGTGCGGTGCCAGCTCGTGGTACTCGCCGCGGAAGGGCACGATGCGGACCGGCGGCGGGGCGCCGCCCTCGGCTCGGGCGGCCATCGCGGCGATGCGGTCGCTGTACAGGCCCGCGCAGTTGACCACGACTCGGCCGCGCACCTCGCCGAGGCGCGTCTGCACGACGACCTCGCCCGGGTGCACCGCGAGCGAGGTGACTCCGGCGCCGGTACGCAGCGACACACCTTCGGCGTGCAGCAGGCCGACGAGTGTGCGGCAGACGTCGGTGTAGTCGACGATGCCGGTGGTCCCGACGTGCAGTCCGGCGATCGCGCGCACGTTCGGCTCGTATTCCCGGATCTGATCGGACGTCAGCTCGCGCACGGGTACACCGTTGGCCTCGCCGCGTTGGAAGAGCGTCTTCATGCGCCCGAGTTCGGACGGGTCGGTGGCGACCACGAGCTTGCCGGTGACCTCGTGCGCGATGCCGTGCTCGGCGCAGAACTCGACCATGCGGCGGGCGCCCTCGACGGCGAACCTGGCCTTGAGGCTGCCGGGCTTGTAGTAGAGCCCGGAGTGGATCACCCCGCTGTTGCGGCCGGTCTGGTGCACGGCCCAGGAGGTCTCCTTCTCCAGGATCGCGACGGTGGTGCCCGGGGCTCGTCGGACGAGGGCGTACGCCGTCGACAGCCCCACGATGCCGCCGCCGATGACGATCACGTCGTACCTGAGCATGCGCCCCTCCGCGTTCCCGGCCCGCCCCCCGGCGGCCTCCGATCGGCCCCCGGCCGACGCCCAGTATCGCGCGGCGCCGGTGCGGCCGGTCGCGGTACGGGCCGTCGCGGTGCGGCCCTTCGCCGTGGGTTCGGTGTCAGGCGGTGATGCCGATGGAGGTGCGCACCTGCTCGGAGAACTCCCGTACGACGGGCTCGCGGGCGTGCGCGGCCTGGAGTCCGGAGACGAGGTCGCGCACATAGGCGGTGTTGCGGGCGGAGTGCACGCGCTGGGCGACCGCGAGTGCGCGCATGCCGCCGCCGCACGCCGCGTCGATGTCCCCGGCGGCGAGGTCGGCATGGGCGCCGACGGCCAGGCGCAGGCCGTGCGAGCGGATGTACGCCTCGCTGCGCCCGGCCAGCGCGGCCGCCGTGAAGCGCCGGGTCTGCTCGGGCAGCCGGAGGTCCCGGTAGCACTCGGCGCCGTCCGCGCAGAGGCGGTCGTACGAGAAGAAGTCGATCCACTCGGGGTCGTCGTCACCGGTCCGGGCGCGTTCGAGGTGCCCCTCGGCGGCGTTGAGCGACCGCGCGCACGCCCCCGGATCGCCCGCGCGCGCGTGCGCCCGGGCCTCGACGAGGTGCAGGAAGCCGGTCACCTTGGCGGTGGCCACCCCGCGGTTGCGCTCCACGGCCGCCTGCGCGAGGTCGACGGCGGTGTGCGGGTGGCCGCGGTAGGTGGCCTGGAGGCTCATCGTGGCCAGGATGTATCCGCCGAGCGGTACGTCGGCCGCGGCGCGGGCGAGCCGCAGCGCCTGGATGTAGTAGCGCTGGGCTATCTCGTGCTGCCCGGTGTCGAACGCCATCCACCCGGCCAGCCGGGACAGTTCGGCGGTCGCGCCGAACAACTGGCGTCCCACCGAGTCCTGGTAGCTGCCGCGCAGCAGCGGCGTGGCCTCGACACGCAGGCATTCGGGCACCATGGACGCGCGCCAGTCCCCGCCGCCGTACTTGCTGTCCCAGCGCCTCGCCTCGGCCGCCGCCTCCCGGAGCTTGGCCACATCCGTCTGGCCGACCTTGCGGTCGGAGCCGCGGTGTTCGGCCAGTGCGTCCGCCGGGGTGATGAGCCAACGCGCGAGGGGGGTCGCGAAGGCGGTGACGGCGAATGTCCCGGTCAGGAATTCGCGGCGGTTCACGTGGTCGTGCCTCCACAGGTCGGTGGCCTTGACGACGGCTTCGGCAAGGTCGCGCGGGAAGGAGAGGCCCAGATCGGGATCGGACGGGCCGCTCTCGTCGAGACCGATCTCCTCCAACGGCACGGGGCGCCCGAGCCGTTCGGCGAGGACCGCCGCGATGAGGTGGGGGACGGGGCCTTGCGGGGTCATGCCCTTGCCGACCCAGCGGGCCACGGAGGTCTTGTCGTAGCGCAGGGTGAGGCCGCTGGCGGCACCTAGGTCGTTGACCCGGCGCGCGAGACCGGCGTTGCTCACGCCGGCGCGTACCAGAAGCGTGCCGAGAAGGTCGTTCGGCCCCCGAGGGGCCTGTTCGCGACCGGCCTGCTCCCGTGTGTTCGGCTCACGCGCGTTCGGCCGGTGCGTGCCCTGCTGGGGTGAGATCGGACCGGTGTCACCGTCCTGTGCCCCGTCGCGGACCGCGGCCGACCGGCTCGAACGCTTGCGCGTCGTGCCTGCGGACGGTGCGGCGGCGGACGGGGCGGCCGTGGCTCGCGCGGCCGGTCCCGTGGCGGACCCGGCGCCGGCGGATGCGGCGGATCGGGTTGCGGCGTCCGGGGGTTCGTGGGCGCGTACCTCGCGCGGACGGGGGAGTGGCCGGGGAAGACGGGAAGCCGTCACCGCGGGTCGGAGGGCGGCTTGCCCTGACCCGTCGCTCTTAGGACCACTGCGCATGGCTTGCCCCCAAAGGCGACTTCCGTCTACCTCAGGGTAACCGGAGGGGGTGGCGCGGGTAAGGGGAATGACGCTTTCGTACGAGCGCCGGTCAACGGGTGTACGAGAGGCGTCAAGACGGTACGCATCAGGTAGCTGATAGGCCGTCAAAATTCGCCACCAAAAGGTGGAAAAACCAACAAAAGAGCGACACTCGGGCGTGATGTTGTGCCGTGCGCCGGTACCGTGTGCCTGTGCGCCTGCCCATGCGCTCTGCACAGGGTTGCCTAACCTTGCTTGACTGTAAGGGCTTTGGTGCCGGCGATGCGTTGGCCGGTGCCGTGGAGGACCGCGGTACAGGGGGATCTGACATGCGCTGGTTCGCTGGGACGAGCGGCAGCCACTCGGCGCCGCGACCCGACCACTCGACGGTCGTCTGGGACGGCCCCGATCCCCTGTGGCTGGTGGGTGACTGGCCGCAGGACGAGGTGCGCACCGTCGCCCGGGGGCGGGACAAGATGGCCGTGCTGGGCGACTGCCGGGCCACCGACGCCGAGTTGGAGGTGGGGCTCGCGGTCGCGCGCGGCGGCGGGCTGCGGCATCTGACGTGCTGGCCGGGCAGCTACCACGTGGTCCTGCGGCTCGGGCGCCGCACGCTGGTGCTCGGCGACCTGGCCGGGTTGCGGCAGGTCTACCACGCGCCGTTCGAGGACGGCGTCGTGTACGCCTCCCTCGCCCTCCCGCTCGCCGACCTCACCAGCGCCCGCCTGGACCGCGACCTGCTCGCGGCGCGCGTGTTGTGCCCGGACGTCCCCGAACTGACCGCCGGCCGCTCGTTGTTCGCCGGCGTGCAGTGCGTCGGGCCGGGCCACACGCTTGAGCTGACCGGCTCCAAGGTCCGGCTGCGCCTGCACGAACAAGGCGCCGCACCCCTCGACTTCCCGGCCGCCGCCGCGGCGCTGCGCGAGGCGCTGACCGCCTCCGTGGACCGCCGTGTCGGGGCCGCCGCGAAGACGGGGACCGACCTGTCGGGCGGGCGCGACTCGACCGTCCTCTCGCTCCTGGCCGCGCGGGCCGCGCAGCACGAAGTCGTGGCCGTGACCTGGGCCGACCCGAGCGCGCGCGACGACGTCGAGTACGCCTCGCAGGTCGCCACCAAGTCGGCGCGCCTGCGGCACCTGCTTGTTCCCGCCGACGCGGACTGCCTGCCGTACACGCGGTTGATCGACGCCTTCGACGCGCCGCCGGTCCCCGACGACCCGGCCTCGTCGCTGGTCACGATCGCCCGCACGCTGCGGCACCTGGAGGCCGCCCGCGAGGCGGGCATCGACGTGCACCTGACCGGCTACGGCGGCGACGCGGTGCTCGGCACGCCGCTCGCTTACCTCGCCGACCTCGCGATGGACCGCCACCCCGTCGCCGCGATGCGGCACGCCCGCGCGTGGGCGCGGGTCGCGGGCGTGCGGCCGGGCGACCTGGCCGCGGCGGCCCGCCGCGTCGGGCGTACCGGCTTCGACCGGGCGCTGGTCGGGCTGGCCGAGGTGCTCGAAGCCGACGAACTCGGGATGTCCGCGGGGGGTATGGACGCCCTCGTCAACTGGGTCGCGCCCGGTCCCACACTTGTGTGGGCCGACCCGGACGCCCGGCGCGGCGTCGCGGCGGCGCTGCGCGCCCACGCCGAGCAGGCCGCCGCGGACACCGCGGAGCGCCGCGCCGACCCGTCCGTGCACCGCAGGCCCGGCGACCGTGCGTCGTGGGTCTCCGTGCGGCGCGCGGCGGACCGGCACCGGGTGATGCAGCAGATCGCGGACGGCAGCGGGGTCCGGATGCGGGCGCCGTACCTGGACAACGCCGTGGTCCGGGCCGGTCTCGCGCTGCCCGCGTGGGCGCGCGGACGCGGCGACGGGCCGCGCACGCTCCTGCACACCGCCGTCGAAGGCCTGGTGCCCCGCTCGGCGCTGTCGCGCACCGGCAAAGGCGACTACACGCGCTCGGAGATCCGGGGCCTGCGGCGCAACGCCGCGGACCTGCGGGACCTGTTCGCCTCGCCGCTGCTGGCCGAAGTCGGCATCCTCGACACCACCGCGG
Organism: Streptodolium elevatio; assembly: GCF_040649515.1. GTDB lineage: Bacteria > Actinomycetota > Actinomycetes > Streptomycetales > Streptomycetaceae > Yinghuangia > Yinghuangia elevatio. The sequence continues at coordinate 26,034 of NZ_JBEZFP010000069.1, read as the reverse complement.
TACGCGCCGCGCTCGATCGGGCGACAAGGCCGGTGCTCGGCAAGGGCGCCGGCGGCGGCGACCCGAGCGAACTGCTGGGCGGATTCGCCGATGTCGTGGGTGCCGAGCTGTGGCTGCGCGGGGTCGCCGCGGGCCGGGCCACGCGTTGGGGCACGGGCACGGCCGCGACGGCGGGCAGCGTCATCGCCGCGGTCGCCTGACCGGCGGGGCGGGCGCGGGCCGTCACGTCCGCAACCGGCTTGCCCGGGACTCCAGGTAGCGCTGTTCGGCGATGCTCGCGGTGGCTTTGGCGGCACGGCGGTAGTGCTCGTACGCGCCTGCCGTGTCACCGGTCTTCTCCAGCAGATGCGCGCGTACGGAGAGCAGCCGGTGGTGGCCGGCCATGCGCGCGTCGTCGTCCAGCGTCGCCAGCAGGGCCAGTGCGGCTTCCGGCCCCTCGGTCTCGGCCAGGGCGATGGCGCGGTTGAGGGTCACCATCGGGTTCGGCGCGATCCGCTCCAGGATCAGGTAAAGGGCGTGCACCTGCCGCCAGTTGGTCTCCTCGGCCTTGGCCGCGTCCGCGTGCGTGGCCGCGATCGCGGCCTGCAGCTGGTACGGCCCGAGCGCCGGCCCGGCCAGCGACGTCCTGACCAACGCCGCGCCCTCGTCCAGCAGTTCGCGGTCCCAACGGGTGCGGTCCTGCTCGTCCAGCGGCACCAGGTCGCCGCCCGCGGTCGTACGCGTGTCCCGGCGGGCGTGCGTGATCAGCATCAGCGCGAGCAGCCCGGCCACCTCGGTGTCCTCGGGCAGTTGCGCGTGCACCATGCGGGTCAGCCGGATCGCCTCGCGCGCGAGGTCCACCCGGTGCAGCTCGTTGCCCGACGACGCGGTGTAGCCCTCGTTGAAGATCAGGTACAGCACGTGCAGGACGACGCGCAGGCGCTCCTCGCGCTCGGCGCCCTGCGGCAGCGCGAACGTGCTGCCCGCCGCCCTGACGCGCTGCTTGGCCCGGCTGATCCGGGCCGCCATCGTGGCCTCCGGCACCAGGAACGCCCGGGCGATCTCGGCCGTGGTCAGGCCGCCGACCGCCCGCAGCGTCAGGGCGGTCTGCGACGCCGCGGTCAGCGTCGGATGGCAGCACAGGAACAGCAGGACAAGCGTGTCGTCGGTGTCCGGGACGCTCCCGGGCACCACCTCGGCGGCCGTCGCCACCTCGCGCTCGCGCCGGGCGTGGTCGCTGCGCATCTGGTCGACGAGCCGCCGGGAGGCGACCGTGACCAGCCAGCCGCGGGGGTTGTCCGGCACGCCGTCGACCGGCCACTGCACCGCGGCGGCCAGGACGGCTTCCTGAGCGGCGTCCTCGCACCCCTCGAATTGGCCGTGCCGGCGTACGAGCAGGCCGAGGACCTGCGGCGTGAGCTCACGCAGCAGGTCCTCGATGTCCGGTTCTGTCACGCCTCCAATTGTCCGTCGGAGAACATGACCTGGCGCACCTCGATCCCCAGCCCCTTGATCGCGGCGTCCGGAATCTGCGCCGCGATCTCGATCGCGCGCGCCTTGTCCTCGACGTCGAGGAGGTAGAAGCCGCCCAGGTACTCCTTGGACTCCAGGAACGGGCCGTCGGTCACCACCGGCTGGCCGTTGCGCACCGACACCACGGCGGCCTGCGAGGGGTCGACGAGCGCCTGCGTGGTGAGCAGCTCGCCGGACTCCTTGAGCGCGGCCAGCAGTCTCCCGTGGCCCTCGCCGATGGCCGCTTTCTCCTCGTCGGTCAGCGCGTCCAACACCGCCGGGTTGATGTGCATGCTGATCAGGAACTGCATCTCACTGCTCCTCGTGGACCGCGGGCCCCCGGCCGGGGCCCTTCGCAAGGTGGTCGGAGCCGGCGCCGCCGTCTTGACATCCCCGGGCCCGCCGATTCCCGGAAGTCTTCCAACTTACGAGTTGGGAATGCGTGCCGCGAGCCCTGCTCGGAGCCGCACGGCTGCTCCCGCCGATCGGCCAGCGGGCCAGTTTGCCGGGAGAGCGCCGGAACTGGGTAGGAGCACGCGTACCGCGGCATTGCTTGTGGCCGGGCACCGTTCCGCGGTCATCTCTTGATCGAGTCTTGCCCCGGATCCGTCGCGCGCCTAGCATCCGACCAGAGAGTCGGAATTCCTACCCATGGGTTGACGATGGCGCCACGCAACAAGCTGATGCGCGACGAGATCCGCGGTACCGCGACGCGGCTGTTCGGCGTGCGCGGCATCGGCGCCGTCACGCTCCAGGAGATCGCGGACGAGCTCGGGGTCTCCAAGGCCGCGCTGTACCACTACTTCCCGAACAAGGAGGCGCTGGTCCGGGCGATCTTCGAGGACTGGGCGCGGGTCGGGTTCGACCGCATCTCGGCCGTCGTGGTGCTCGCCGAGCCGGCGTCCGTACGCCTGCGCCGGATGATCGAGCTCCACGTGCTCGGCCTCACCCGCGACCTCGACCTCTACCGGCTCGGGTTCCGCGACGAGGACCAGCTGCCGGACAGCGCCCGCGAAGTCTTCGACAAGTTCAAGCGCGACATCGACACCGCGGTACGCACCGTCATCCGCGAGGGCGTCGCCGACGGCGAGTTCATGGCGGTCGACCCGAAGATCGCCGGCTTCGCCGCGATCGGCATGTGCAACTGGATGTTCAAGTGGTACCGCCCCGACGGCGAGTACACCGCGGAGGAACTCGCGGCCATGCTCGCCCGGTTCGCCCTGGGCGGGCTGCTGCGCCGCGACCCCGCGCGCGCCGCCGACCAGGGCGGCGCGATCGACCGCGCGGCGCTCATCGCCGAGATGGCCGCCGACCTGCAGCGCGAGGTCGACACGCTGCGCGCGGCGGCGCTTCCGGCGCATGCGCCCCGGTCATCCGGGGCTTCCGAGCCGTGCGAGCCGTCGGCGCCCGACGAGCCGTCCGAGCCCGTCGAGCTGTCCGAGCTGTTTGAGCCGTCCGATTCCTCGGAGTCTTCCGAGTCACCCGAGCCCAGGCAGGGGGATCAGCCATGAGGGACCGTCATCTCGACGCCGAGCACATCGCGTTCCGGGAGAGCGTGCGGGAGTTCGTCCGCCGCGAGATCACGCCGTACCACGAGGAGTGGGAGAAGGCCGGGATCGTCGACCGCGAGCTGTGGCGCAAGGCCGGCAAGCAGGGCCTGCTGGGCATCGACGTGGACGAGGAGTACGGAGGCGGCGGCGTCCGGGACTTCCGCTACCTGGCCGCCATCTCCGAGGAGATCGTGCGCGCCGGGGCCAGCGGCGTCGGCTTCGGCCTGCACAACGAGGTCGTCGCGCCGTACCTGAACGACCTGGCCACCGACGAGCAGAAGGCCCGCTGGATGCCGGGCTTCTGCTCCGGCGAGCTGATCACCGCGATCGCCATGACCGAACCCGGTGCGGGCAGCGACCTGCAAGGCATCCGGACCACCGCGGTGCGCGACGGCGACGACTGGATCCTCAACGGCGCCAAGACGTTCATCACCAACGGCATCAACGCCGACCTGGTGGTCGTGGTCGCCAGGACCGACCCCGAGGCCAAGGCCAGCAAGGGCACCAGCCTGCTGATGGTCGAGCGCGGCATGGCCGGCTTCGAACGCGGCCGCAACCTCGACAAGATCGGCCTCAAGGCCCAGGACACCGCCGAACTCTTCTTCAACGACGTGCGCGTGCCCGGCAACAACCTCCTCGGCGAGGTCGACAAGGGCTTCTACCACCTGATGCACAACCTGCCGCAGGAGCGCCTGGGCATCGCGGTGGCCGCGGTGGCGGGCGCCGAGGCGGTGTTCGAGGGGACCGTGGAGTACTGCAAGACGCGCACCGCGTTCGGGCAGCCCATCGGGGGATTCCAGAACACCCGGTTCGAACTCGCCGAGATGGCCACGGAACTCGACATCGCCCGCACGTACCTCGACGACTGCATCATGCGGCACGTCGACGGCGAACTCGACGCCGTACAGGCCTCCAAGGCCAAGTGGTGGACCACCGACCTGCAGAAGCGCGTCGTCGACCGCTGCCTGCAACTGCACGGCGGCTACGGCTACATGATGGAGTACCCGGTCGCCAAGGCCTTTATCGACAGCCGGGTGCAGGCCATCTACGGCGGCACCAACGAGATCATGAAGGAGATCATCGGGCGCTCGCTCGGCGTGTGAGCCGGACGGTCCGAGTCGAGGGGTGCGGCCGTGGGTCTTCAAGGTTCGGGGCAGGTCGACGACGATGCCTACCGTTGGTTGGCATCCGGCGGCACGAGTACGGCGCGCCGACATCCGCGCCCCGTCCCCGCGGTCTCCGGCCGGGCAGGGAGGTGTCGGCGTGGAGCACGCGCGCAACCTGCTGGCGGCGCTGTGGCGGGCCGCCGACCACTGGCCCGAACGCATGGCCGCACACTGGCAGGACCCCGCAGGGCACGTGGAACGCTCGCTCACCTGGCGGGAGTTGGAGGACCGGGTGGTCGCCGTGGCGGCCGGGCTCATGGCCGGCGGCGTACTGCCGGGGGACCGGATCGGGGTCATGGTCAGACCGTGTGTCGAGTGGACCGTGCTCGACCTCGCGGTACTGGCCGCCGGTGCCGCCACGGTCCCGATGCCGCCCGGCCAGGGCGTCGCGGCGTGCCACCGCGCACTGCGGGGTACGGCACCGCGGATGGTCTTCGTCGAGAGCGGCGGCGACGCGATGACGGTGGCCCGGGCGACCGGTGGTGCGGCGGACCCGCCGCAGGAGATGTTCGTGCTGAGGGAAGGCGGTCTGCAGGTGCTCACCTCGTGGGCGGTGCCGCGCGACCGCGACGCGGTGCGCCCGTACGCCGAGCGCGTCACCACCACCACGGTCGCCCTGTTCGACCGCGGCGCGGCGGCCGAGACCCACGGCCCCGCGCGGCCCATGACGCACGGCGAGGTCGGCCGGGCCGCGGTACGGCTCGGCGCGCTCCTCGGCGTCTCGGGACCGGGGCGCACCCCCGGACCCGCGGTGACGGTCGGCCCGCTGCACCGGCTGCTCCCGCACCTCATGCAGTTCGCCGCGCTGGAGGCGGGCCGTTCGCTGGCCTTCTCCAGACGCGTGGCACGCCCGTACGCCGCGGCCGGCTAGACCGCCGTCCGGCCGCCGCGGGCACTCGACCGACCAGCACCGATCACGCGAGGGGATGGGCACTATGGCCTGGGACTTCTCCACCGAGCCGGAGTTCGAGGAGCAGTTGGAGTGGATGCGCGGATTCGTCCGCGACGAGATCTACCCGCTGGAGACACTCGAATTCGACGACGCCACACTGCGCGCGGTGCTGGCACCGCTGAAGGAGGAGGTCAAGGCCCGCGGCCTGTGGGCCGCCCACCTGCCCCCGGACCTGGGCGGGCAGGGCTTCGGCCAGGTCCGCCTGGGGCTCATGCACGAGATCCTCGGCCGCACGCCCTACGGACCGGTGGTGTTCGGCAACAACGCGCCCGACTCCGGCAACGCCGAACTGCTCGCGCACGGCATCGCCGCCTCGGGACGGGACCGGCACCGCAAGAAGTGGCTGGAACCGCTGCTCGACGGGCACATCCGCAGCGCCTTCTCGATGACCGAACGGGACACCGCGGGCTCCGACCCGACCCTGCTGGCCACCCGCGCGGTGCGGCACGGCGACGAGTGGGTCATCGACGGCCACAAGTGGTTCACGTCGAACGGCTCGGTCGCCGACATCCTGCTCGTCATGGTGGTCACCGACCCCGAGGCCAACCCGCACAGCCGCGCCTCGATGATCGTGGTGCCGGCCGACACCCCCGGCGTCGAGGTCGTGCGCGACGTGGCGACGCTGGAGGACCCGGGCCGGACCGACCGGTTCCACGGCTTCGGCGGCCACGCGGAGATCCGCTACCACTCGGTGCGGGTGCCGTACGAGAACCTCATCGGGAACGAGGGCGACGGCTTCAAGCTCGCCCAACTCCGGCTCGGCCCCGGCCGCATCCACCACTGCATGCGCTGGCTCGGACAGGCCGAGCGGGCCTTGGACATGCTGTGCGAGCGGGCGCTGTCGCGGTACGTGCACGGCTCGCTGCTCGCCGAGAAGCAGACCGTGCAGAACTGGATCGCGGACTCGTACGCGGGCATCCAGGCCGCCCGCCTGATGACCCTGCACGCCGCCTGGCGCATGGACCGCGACGGCGCGCCCGCGGCCCGCACCGACATCTCCGCCATCAAGTTCTTCGGCGCGCAGGTGCTCTACGACGTCATCGACCGCGCCGTCCAGATCCACGGCTCGCTCGGCTTCTCCACCGACCTGCCGCTGGAGCAGATGTACCGGTACGCGCGCGCCGCCCGCATCTACGACGGCCCCGACGAGGTCCACCGCGTCAGCGTCGCCCGGCAGGTGCTGCGCAACTACCGGCCCGCCGAGGTGCCGACCGAGCACGTGCCCACCCGGCGCGAGGAAGCCCGCAAGAAGTTCGCCGCCCTGCTCGACGCACCGGAGGCCCAGGCGTGACCGAACCGAGCACTGCGGCTCCGGCCGGCGTCGCCCCCGGCGAGGTCACCGCGTGGCTGTCCGAACGTGTGCCCTCGCTCGTGCCGCCGCTGGCCTTCACCCCGGTCGTGGGCGGGCACTCCAACCTCACGTACGTCGTCGAGGACCGGGCCGGCACGCGGTGGGTGCTGCGCCGGCCGCCGCTCGGACACGTGTTGGCGACCGCGCACGACATGGGGCGCGAGCACCGCATCCTGGCCGCGCTCGGCGACGGGCGCACACCGGTGCCGGTGCCGCCGGTCGTGGGCCTGAGCCCGGACGACTCGGTCAACGGCGCGCCGTTCTACGTCATGGAGTTCGTGGAAGGCGAGGTGCTGCGCAACGCCGAGGCGGCCACGCGCGCCCTCGACGTCGCCGGGCGGCGCCGCGCGGGCGAGCAGCTCGCGGACACGCTCGCCGCGATCCACGCGGTCGACGTGGACGCGGTCGGCCTCGGCGACCTCGGCCGCCGCGAGGACTACATCGGGCGGCAGTTGCGGCGCTGGCACCGGCAGTGGGACGCGACGCGGCTGGACGGCGTACCGGAGATAGACGAGGTGCACGCGGCCTTGGTGGCCTCGGTGCCCGAGCAGCAGGGCGCCACGATCGTGCACGGCGACTTCCGGCTCGACAACTGCATCATCGGCCCCGACGGCAGCGTGCAGGCGGTCCTGGACTGGGAGTTGTGCACCCTCGGCGACCCGCTCGCCGACGTCGGCACGACCCTCGTCTACTGGGTCGAGCGCGGCGAGACCGGCGACCTGCTGCCGTCCGACGGGACCGCCTCGGAAGGCTTCATCGACCGCGCCGCCTTCTGCGCGCGGTACGCCGAGGCCACCGGCCGGGACCTGGCCGGCATCGCGTGGTACGCCGCCTTCGCTTACTGGCGGCTGGCCTGCATCCTCGCCGGCGTCCTCGACCGGTACACCGCGGGCGCGATGGGCGACCAGGCGGGCGACGGCGGGGCGGCCCGGTTCAGCAGGGAGAAACTCTCCGGTCTCGCGGCCAAGGCCCGGACCGTCCTCGAAGAAGGGAAGTTCGTGGCATGACGGTCGACTTGACGGACCGGCTCGCCGGGAAGGCGGCGCTGGTCACCGGGGCCAGCCGCGGTATCGGGCTCGGCATCGCGGCGGAACTCGCGGCGCGCGGCGCCAAGGTGTGCCTGACCGCGCGCAAAAAGGAGGACCTGGACGCGGCCGTCGAGGAACTCGGCGGGCCGGACGTCGCGATCGCGGTGGCGGGCAAGGCGGACGACCCCGCGCACCGGGAAGAGGCCGTCGCGGCGGTGCTGGAGCGCTTCGGCTCGCTGGACATGCTGGTCAACAACGCGGGGATCAACCCGCACTTCGGGCCGCTGATCGAGGCGGACCTCGGTGCGGTGCGCAAGATCATGGAGGTCAACCTCGTCTCGGCGCTGGGCTGGACGCAGGCGGCGTACGGCGCGTGGATGCGCGAGCACGGCGGCTCGGTGCTCAACGTGGCCTCGGTGGGCGGCATCGTCGCGGGGCCGTTCATCGGCGCGTACAACGTCAGCAAGGCGGCGCTGATCCACATGACGCGCCAGCTGGGGGCCGAACTCGGGCCCGGTGTGCGGGTGAACGCGGTCGCGCCGGCGGTGGTCAAAACGCGGTTCGCCGAGGCGCTGTACGAGGGGCGCGAGGACGAGGCGGCCGCCGCGTACCCGATGAAGCGGCTCGGGGTGCCGGAGGACGTCGCGAAGGCGGCGGCGTACCTGCTCTCGGACGACGCCGGGTGGATCACGGGGGAGACGCTGGTCGTGGACGGCGGGGTCTCCCTCGCGGGCGGCGTCGGCTGACCGAGGCACCTGGGCGCGACCGCGGCGGCCCGGGCCGGCATCTTGCCAACCCGGGCCGCCGCACACGCGTCATGTTGCCGTCATCTGTTCCTAACACCCTGTGGATAGCCTGCGGTTCTCCGTGTCCGGCGGGGAGCGGGAGCACCCGACCGCGGAGCAGAGGCCGGTCGTGGGAAGGTCCGCCGGGGGGCGCCTTCCCATGACCCCTCGGCTGCCTTGCACCTGACCTTTTCACTAGTTGCCTCGCAGTCGCCTCGCAGTGTTTTCGCCTGCCTGCTTCTTCGCCTGCCCGTCCCGGCCGCCCGTCGACGCACGTCCGGGCGGGTGATACCTGTGCCGCAATTCTCAGAAAATGTGATGAATTGTGGGTTTTGCGGTACCAGCCCTTCCAGCCCTTCGGAGCAGCCGAACGGGTTTCTGCGGCACGCACTGGGAGGGCCACCCATGGCAGAGGACGAACCGCGCGGGGTCGTGGTCGGCGTCGACGGGTCGGAACCCGCCCGGCGCGCGCTGGACTGGGCGATGACCGAGGCCCAACTGCGCGGCCTGCCGCTGTACGTGGTCAGCGCCGCGCCCCCGGCCGGCACCTACGCCGCGATGGCCCCCGGCGCGGTCTACGTCGAGGACATGCACGCCGCCCTCGAAGCGGTGCGCGGCGAGACCGACGCCCTCGTGGGCGACGTGAACCGGGCGCGCGACACGCCCTTCGACGGGGACCTGCACGTCCACGTCTTCGCGGGCACCGCCACCGAGGTCCTGCTCGGCATGTCGGAGCGGCACGTGATGGTCGTGGTCGGATCGCGCGGCACGGGCGGCTTCTCGCGGCTGCTGCTCGGCTCGGTCAGCACGGCCGTGGTCCACCACGCCGCGTGTCCCGTGCTGGTGGTGCGCGAGTAGTCGCGCCGCCGGGCTTCACCGGCACAGCGGCGCGTACGCCTGCCGGTCGCCGACGCGCGTGCGGACCGCCAGTTCCCCGTCGGGCGACGCGCTTCGGGCGGGGGTCCGGCGCGCCGGACCCCGCTCGTCGGACGGGTCGTTCACACGAACATGATCATGCCGGGAGCACGGCCGGGGCCGACGGGATCACGCCACCCACAGCCCGCCCCGGCGGCCGGTGCCCTCGGTCGGCAGCGGCTCGACGCGGACCACCGAGGGGCGCAGGGTGGGCAGCGCGCTCCTGCCCGTCGCGGCCAGCACCGGGTCGTAGGGCGCCAGCTCGGCCAGCTGGAGGAGCGAGGGCAGCACGTCGTGGCGCGTCGTGGCCACCGCGAGCCGCCCGTCGCCGAGGAGGTGCGCGGGCGCGCCGAAGATCTCCATGACGTGCTGCGCGACCAGCAGCGTCAGGCGCAGCCGCTCATGCAGGGGGTACGCGCCGATCTGCGGCTCGACCGCGACCACGGCCGGGCGCTCGTGCGGCGTCAGCGAGGTGTCGGCCGCGATCCGCATCAGATGCCGCCGCAGCAGGACCTCGGTCGGCAGTTCGGACACCGGGTCGTAGCCCTCGACGACAGGGCTGCGGGCGTGCCGGGCGGCCGCGTACCCGGACACCACCGAGTCGGACGCGCCGCGGCCCACCGCGGTCAGGAAGAGCAGGTCCAGGTCGGACAGCGCGGTCAGCAGGGGGATGTCCGCGTCGGCCCGGTCGCGGGCCAGCAGCTCGCACGCGCCGCGGATCCTGCCGGGTTGGAAGAACGCCGCCACGGCCGCCTCGGCGCCGGGGGTCAGCCACACGGCGTGTCCCGGCCAACCCGCCGCGTAACTGCGGCGGCGCCACTCGGCAAGCAGCCATGCCAGGTGCCGGTCGGTCGCGGACAGCGGCTCGTCGGCGGAGACGTAGGGGTTCTCGCGGCGGGCGTTCTGAGGGTTCGTCATACCCATGGAGAGTGGGTCGACCGGGAATCGTGACGCGGACATCGCGGTGACTTGATGTGATCTACGTCACTCTCAGCGGGCGTCGGCCGCGTACGAACCAGTCCCGGCACACCGCGGCGAAGGCGGCGGCCCGGCGGGTCGGCCGGATTCCGCGCGCCTGCGCGAGGATCAGCGGCAGCGGCGGCAGGTCGTCGGTGAGCTCCAGGGCGACCACACGGCCGCCGTCGTACGTGGTGTCGGTGGCCGGGCGCTGGTTGAGGATCGCGAAGCCCTGCCCGGCGGCGACGAGCGCGCGCACCAGTTCGGGGCTGCGGCTGCGGAAGCGCACACGGGGGCTGATCCCGGCCCGGCGGGCCAGGACCGCGAAGTAGTCGCGGTTGTGCGGCAGGTCGAGCAGGACCATGGGCTCGCCGGTGAACGCGCGCAGCGACACCGCCTTCTCGCCGGCCAGCGGATGGCCCGGAGGCACGATGACGTGCGGGGGTATGCGGGCGAGCAGTTCGCCGTCCAGCGACTCGCCGCCCCCGTTGCCGTTGACGTTGTTGCCGAGGTCGTACATCAGCGCGAGTTCGCAGCCGCCCTCGAGAAGGGTCTCGCGCAGGCCGTCGTCCTCGCCCTCGGTCATGTGCACCTCGACCTCGGGATGGCGCTCGGCGAACTCGGCGAGCAGCGGAGGCAGGTAGAACGGCGCGACGGTGTCGGCGCAGCCGAGCGTCAGCACCCCGCGCAGGGCCCCGCCGAAGGCCTTGGCGCTGGCGGCCATCTCGTCGGCGTGCCCGAGCAGCCCGCGGGCCTCCGCCAGGAACCGTTCCCCCGACGTGGTCAGGGACAGCCCCTTCGCGTGGTGGCGCACCAGCAGTTGTACGCCGAACTCCCGCTCCAGGTGCGCGATCGCGGCCGAGATGGCGGACTGCGACACCATCAGTTCGCGGGAGGCCCCGGTCATGCTGCGGTGCCTCGCGGCGGCCACGAAGTAGCGCAGTTGGACCAGGGTGAAGTTCATGCGGAAGGCCGCTCTGCGTGGGGCTTCCCGGGTACGGACTCCATGCCGACGATGCTAAGTCGGGGCCGCGCCCACCGCCTGCGGAAGGCGGTGGGCGCGGCCTCTAACCCGGCTGTCCGGGCGTGCAATTCCGGCGCGACTGGTCGGTGCGGATCGGCTCAGGTCGGGCTGGTACAGGAGTGTTCTGAGGTTTTCCGAGTCTTCCGAAGTGCCAGGAGTTTCAGGAGGTGTTCCGTGGGGTCCCGGAGTGGTACGCCGCGGCCCGGTTGCCGGGCCGGGCCGCGCGAGGCGGGGCCGGGTCCCGGCCGGTGCGCCGTAAGACGGGGCGCGGCCGGCGTAGCGTCAGCGCGGACCGCCGCGCAGGAACAAGGTGTCGAGCTCGTCCTGGGTGAAGGGCCTGCCCGGCAGCGGTGACGGCCGGTCCGCGCGCAGGCCGTCCAGGACGACCTCCAGGTAGCGGGCGGCGACCGTGAGCCGCTGCGCCTTGGGCAGCCCGGGCGGCGGCAGGAGGCACGACAGCAGGAGCGAGATGTCGGCGTCCGACACGTCGTCGCGCAGGTAGCCCTCGTCCTTCGCCCGGTCGACCAGGAGGCAGACCGCCTCGTTCAGCGCCGTACGGCCGTCGCGCATCTCTTCGGTCACCGGGACCCGCCCGCTGAGCGCCGGGAAGAGCCGCCCCGCCCCGGAGGCGACCGCGCGCCGCAGGTAGCGGTTGAGGGCGGCCCACGCGTCCGGCTCCTCGGCCAGTGCGGCCACGGCCTCGCCGGTCAGCCGCGCGGTCTCGGTGATCATGATGCGCTGGACCAGCGACTCCTTGCCGGAGAACCGCCGGTAGATGGTGCCGACGCCGACGCCCGCACGGCGGGCTATCTCCTCCATCGGCGCGTCGTAGCCCAGCTCGCCGAACACCTCGCGCGCGGCGCGCAGCACCTGTTCGAGGTTGCGGCGCGCGTCGGTGCGCAACTGTGTGGTGGATTCCGGATCGGCGGTGCCCGGCGGCGCGGCGATCGCGGTGCGCCCGCGCTGCGGCCGTCGGGCCGAGGGGATCACGGCGGCGTGAGCTCCCGCCGACCTCCCCGCGGTGTCCCGATCCCGTGCCAGATCGTTGGTATATGTACGCGAAGCGCCCATTTGCTTCCCCCGAAGGCAAGTGTTCGTGTCCCAGCCCGGACCGCTCAGTCATTGCCAGTTCGCCGAGCGTACCCGACCTCATCTCGGCCCAGAAGCGGAATCCGACGTAACGGTTGTGGAGGAACCGTGTGGTGTTGACGCTGAGTCAGCGATGCCATGCTCTCGGGGTCCCCGCGCGACACTGCGTCGACATGCACCCGTCGGGCCTTGGAGCCGCGCGGGCGCCGTGTGACCGGGGTCACGCACCGGATACGCAGCGGCACTCCGGCCACCGCCGACAATGCGGGCACCGCTCCGGAGAGTCCCCCGAACGGGGGGTCGGGCGCGGCGTCGCGATTCCCCTGTGGCCGAGTTTCGCCCACACTGGTGATGTCACTTGAGGTAAACCTCACGGCACATAGTGTGAATAACTCATCCATCAGGAAGCAGGCGGTTGAACATCACTCGGTGGGGCGCCCGACTGTCCGGTGACCGGCGGCGATCCGTGCCCGCGGCACGGATGCAGGACCGCATCGACACCTTCTCGCTGCGGGAGGTGCTGGCGCACGCGCCCGCGCTCATCGCGGTCACCCGGGGGCCCGCACACGAACTCGCGTACGTCAACGAGGCCTACCGGGAGGTCTTCGGGCCCCGCCGGATCGGCCTCCCCGCGCGCGACATCCTCCCCGAACTCGCCGACCACGGGCTGCTGGCGCTCATGGACCAGGTCTACCGGACGGGACGCGGGCGCACCGTCCGGGCCCGGCGCGTGGACCACCACGCCGCCGCCTACCCCGGCATGCCGGAGAGCGAGCGGCGGCACGGCTACTACACGTTCGTCTGCACCCCGGTGCGCGCGGAGGGCACCCAGAGCGGCGGCCGGTCGGTACGCGGCGTCCTGGTCTTCGCCGTCGACGTGACCGACCAGGTGCAGGCCACCGACCGGCTGCGGGAGAGCGAGCGGCGGCACCGGCAGGCGGCGGTCACGCTGCAACGCAGCTTGCTGCCGCAGCGCCTGGAGAACCCGGACGACCTGCGCGTCGCGGTGCGCTACCTGCCCGGCGGCGCGGACGCGGCGGTCGGCGGGGACTGGTACGACGTCATCACCCTCGGCGCCGGGCGTACCGCGCTCGTGATCGGCGACGTCATGGGCCGCGGCGTGCGCGCGGCCGCGGTCATGGGGCAACTGCGGACCGCGGTACGGGCGTACGCGCGCCTCGACCTGCCGCCGCACGAGGTGCTGCAACTCCTCGACGGCCTCGCGATGGAGATCGACGCGACGCAGATCGCGACCTGCGTCTACGCCGTGCACGACCCCAGCGAAGGGGTGCTCACCTACTCCACCGCGGGCCACCTGCCGCCACTCGTGCGCGACCCCGAAGGACGCGTGCACCGGCTGGACGACGCGCTGGGGCCGCCGCTGGGCACCGGGGGGAGTTGGCCGCACACCTCGGGCAGCGTCCCGCTGGAGCCGGGTTCGACGGTGGTCTTCTACACGGACGGCCTCGTCGAACGCCGGGGCGAGGACATCGACCGGGGGATCGACGACCTCGCGGGCGCGCTGGACGTGGCGACCGGTTCGCCGGAGGCGGTGCGCGACCGCCTGGTGGAGCACATGCGCCTGCCGGTCGAGCACGACGACGACGTGGCCGTGCTGGTGCTGCAACTGCCCAAGCACGAGGGACGCGAGGCGACCCTGTTCCGCACGGCGTCGCTCGACCTCCTGGGCGGGCACGAAGTCGCGGCCCGGGCCCGGGCGTTCACGTCGGGGGTGCTGGCCAGTTGGCAGGTCGGCGAGGAGCTGCGGGAGTCCGGGGTGCTCGCGGTCAGCGAGTTCGTCGCCAACGCGCTGACCCACGGGGCGGCGCCGATGCGGCTGCGGCTGCGCCGCACCGACCGGCGGCTGATCGTCGAGGTGTCGGACGCGGACGACCACGTGCCGCGCCGGCGCCGGGCGGCGGCCGACGACGAGAACGGGCGCGGTGTCGCGATCGTGGCGACCATCGCCAGCTCCTGGGGGTCGCGGCTGACCGCCACCGGCAAGACGGTGTGGTGCGAGTTCCTGCTGTGAGGCGGCGGGAGGCCTGCGCCTCCCGCCGCCTCGGGGATCAGACCGCGGCCGGGACGGGGGCCGCGGCGCGGGCCGGCACCTCGGCCGGTTCGGCCGGGGACTCCGCCGGGCGCCGCACCGGTGCCTGATCCGGGGCCTGGTCCGGGACCTGCACCGGGGCCTGCACTGTGGGCGGCGAGGCCGCTTCGGGCCCGGTATTCACCGGGATCTCGACCGGCACCGACGACGCGACCAGCACGCCGTTCTGCACCGAGCTGAGCTTGCCGCCCATCCGGACGCCGAGGACCGTGACGAGCAGCGAGCAGACCATCAGCGAAGCCACGTACGGCCCGTAGGCCCCCGAGCCGACCATCAGCCCCGCGAACGCCGGGCCGGCCGCCATCGCCAGCTGCTTCACCAGCGACTGCGCCGCGTTGTACTGCCCGAGCAGGTGCGCCGGCGCGAGGTCGGCGACCATCGGGCCGAGGGTCGGCGCGAGCAGGCTCTCGCCGACACCGAGCAGCGCGTACGTCGTGATGATGGTGACCGCCGCGAGCACCGCGTTGCTGTGCACCAGGCCGGACACCGCCGTGACCATCCAGGCGACCAGCCACACCAGGCCGGTCGCCGCGATCACCGTGCTGCGGCGGCGCCGCGAGGTGATCTTCAGGACGGTGAGCTGGCCCAGCACGATGACCGCGGTGTTGGCGGCCAGCGCCACGCCGAGCATGCTCGGCGAGATGTGGCTGACCTCGGTCGCGAACGCGGCCAGGCCGGATTCGAACTGCCCGTAGCACGTGAAGAAGATCAGCGCGCTGACCACGCACAGGCGGACCATCGCCTTGTTGCGCAGCAGGTGCCGCCAGCCCGCGCCGGACCCGGCGGCCGCGTGCGCGCCCTCGAACTTCGGGGCCGCGGGCACCCGAGCGGTGCCGACCACGGCACCGAGCACCAGGAACATCGCGGTCTCCATCGCGAACAGCACGGTGAAGCTCGCCGGGCGCGACGGATCGACGATGAGGCCGCCGATCAGACCGCCGATGCCCAGGCCCAGGTTGTTGAAGGTGAACTGCAGCGCGAACGCGCGGGCGCGCGTCATCGCGGTGGTGCAGCGCACGATCATCGTCGCGAGCGCGGGCTGGATCGCCGCGATGCCGGCCCCGAGCAGGGCGGCGCCGAGCATGACCGTCGTCGCGTCGGTCGCGAGCCCGAGCGTCAGGGAGCCGGCGCCGGCCACGACGGCCCCGGCGACCGCGACCGGGCGCGGTCCGCGCCGGTCGATCGCCGGACCGACGAACGGCAGGGCGACGAGGGCGGCAACCGCGAGGACGCTGAACATGAGCCCGGCCTGACCGGCGGTCATGTCGCGCACCCGCGTCACGTAGACGAAGAGGAAAGGAACGGTGAACCCGCTGCCGAACGCACTGAGCGCGTTCCCCAGCTGGATCCGACGGAGTGCCGTGTTGGTCGCCACCACACACCTCCTGACTGTCGTGTGCGCGGGTACGGCCGTTCCGGACCCGCTCGGGGAAGTCCCGCAGACGCGCGTCCGGGCGCAACCCGACGAAAACCGCCGCACCGGCCGGAAGGGCGGGGCGACGGCTCTTGGGGGTGGTCGGAACTTGAGTCTGAAGACTTCAGAACTAAACTATACGTACCTGAAGTGTTTCTGTCTAACGACTTAAGCCGGTGCGGGTATGCTGCACGCCATGGAGTCGGACACAGAGTCGGGCCAGGACCGGCCGACGACCGCGGAGCCGCCGGGGCCCTCCGAGCAGCCCGAGCGCCCCGAGACGCCCGAACCGTCCGAGCCGCCGGAAACGTCCGAGCCGGTGCTGCCGGAGTCCGACCTCGAAGCCCACCTTGCGGTCTTCCAGCGCGAGTTCCCCGAGGTCGACCCGCAGGTCGAGATCATCGTCGCGGCGCTGTTCCGGCTGCACCGGCGCATGTCGGTCGCGTACAGCCGCCAGCTGACCGCCCTCGGCATCACCAACGCCGAGTGGGAGGTCCTGCGCGCGCTCGTGCTCGTGGGGGCGCCCTACCGGCTCAGCCCCGGCGAGCTGGCCCGGAGCCTCGGGCTCACGCCGGCCGCCATGACGCACCGCATCGACCGCATGGTCACCGACGAGCTGGTGACCCGGACGCGGGACGAGAACAACCGGGTGCGCGTCATCATCGAGCTGACCGACGCCGGCCGGGACATGTGGGTGCGGGTCGTCCGCGAGGCGGCGGGTTTCGAGGCCGCGCTGCTGCAGGACCTCGGCACCAGGCAGCGCGACGCGCTCGCGGAGGGGCTGCGGCGCATGCTGGCCCGCATCGAGGAGACCCAGCCGGACGGAACGGGCCGTACGGACGGCTGAGGCGCGCGACGCGCGGACACCGCGGGGAAGTTGGTGGGTCGAGTCGACCGGCGGGTGACCTTACGGCCACGCGGCGGCCGACTCGGCCACGGTACGTAGAGCGTTCCCCGTCGGAGAACCGACGATTCCGGTTGAGCGGTCCGGTTCACCCGAAGGTGTGCTTTCATCGCGGATTCGGCGTGTCACAAGGCTTTTCCGGGTGGCCCGCCCTCTGCCGGCGGGCGCTTCCCGGAGTCCCGGTGCGCCGCCTGACGCAGCGTCAGGCGCAGCCATATCCACAGCGCGAAGCCCGCGAGGAACAGCACGAACAGGAGCATCGTGCCGAACACGATCCAGAACGTCGACGCGGGCGGCAGCGCCTCCGGCGGCGTGTCCGGCCACGCGGCGGCCACATCGCCCGGCTCCGCGGTCAGTTCGCGGATCGCCGTACCGGAGCGGGAGAACCGGACGTTGTCCGGCCACTCCTGATGCGACACGAGGCCCGCGAGCCCCGTGGACAGCCACGTGGTCGCGGTCGCCCCGACCAGCAGCACCAGCACCCCGATCAGCGCGCCGTCGGGTATGCCCCGCTGCGGCGCCCGCCGCGGCCCCTCCTGCGCCATACGCCTCCCCTGTACGAGCCGGTGCGGCCGGTACGACCCGTGCGACCGGTCCGACCGCCGGCAGGCCTCCGTACGTGCTCGCCCCGCCTACGGGCCGCAGTACCCCCCGGCCCTCAGGCCGCGGGGTCGCCCGCCAGCGCGGCTTCCGCCCGCACCCGTTCCTCGACCGCGTCCTCGGTCATCGCGCGGTCCGTGTAGACCATCGGTCGCTCGGTGTCGGTGATCAGGTGCTTGACCACCTGCACGTTGCCGTTGACGTCCCACACCGCGATGCCCGGCGTCAGCGTCGGGATGATCTCCACTGCCCAGCGCGGCAACCCGAGCACCTTGCCGGTCGCGCGCGCCTCCTCGGCCTTCTGCATGTAGATCGTGCGCGTCGACGCCATCTTCAGGATCGCCGCGGCCTCCTTCGCCGCCGCGCCGTCCACCACGTCGGACAAGTGGTGCACCACCGCGACGAACGAAAGCCCCAGCCGCCGCCCGAACTTCAGCAGCCGCTGGAACAGCTGCGCGACGAACGGGCTGTTGATGATGTGCCACGCCTCCTCCACCAGGAAGATGCGCTTGACCCGGTCCGGCCGGATCCACGTGTGCTCCAGCCACACACCCACGATCGCCATCAGGATCGGCATCGCGATCGAGTTCCGGTCGATGTGCGACAGGTCGAAGATGATGAGCGGCGCGTCGAGGTCGATGCCGGTCGTGGTCGGCCCCTCGAACATGTTCTTCAGGTCGCCGTCCACCAGCCGGTCGAGCACCAGCGCGACGTCCAGGCCCCAGATCCGCACGTCGGCGAGATCCAGGCTCAGCAGGTCCGCCGACTCCTTGGTCGGGTTGCGCAGCGCGTCGACGACGTCGGGGAGTATCGGCTGGCGGTCCTTGACGGTGCGCACGACGTGCACGTGTGCGGCCTTCAGCGCGTATCCGGCCCGCTCCTCCAGCGGGCGGCCCATCGCCACCTCGATGATCGTGCGCAGCAGCGCCAGCTGGCCGGTGGAGGTGATGGCGGGGTCGAGCGGATTGAGGCGTACGCCGTTGCTGCCCAGGTCCGTCGGGTCCAGCCGCACCGGCTGGATGCCCAGTGCCTCCGCGATGTGGTTCCATTCGCCGACGCCGTCCTCGCCCTGGGCGTCCAGGACCACCACCTGGCGGTCGCGGAAGCGCAGCTGGCGCAGCACGTACGTCTTCTCCAGCGCCGACTTGCCGTTGCCCGACTCGCCGAGCACGAGCCAGTGCGGGGCGGGCAGTTGCTGGCCGTACAGCTGGAACGGGTCGTAGACGTAACCCTTGCCGGAGTACACCTCGCGGCCGATGATCACCCCGGAGTCGCCGAGCCCCGGCGCCGCCGTCGGCAGGTACACCGCCTGCGCCTGGCCCGTCGACGTGCGCACGGGAAGCCGCTGCGTCTCGGGCCTGCCGAACAGGAAGCTCGAGAACCCCTCGGTCAGTAGCGACATGATGCCGGTCAAGGCGTCACCTCCTGATGCCGGTCGCGAACGGGAGCGTGTTCACGAACGCCCGGTGCTGCTCGCGGTCGCACCACTCCAGTTTGAGGAAGCACTTGCCCGCCGACGCACGGATCGTCCGCTTGTCACGGGCCAGTTGCTCGGGATCGCGCGAGGACACCGTGATGTAGCCGACCAGGTTCACCCCGGCCGCGCCACCCGCGAGGTCCTCGCCGCGCTGGTCCACCCGGCCGGTGTGGGCCAGGTCGCGCGGGTCGACCGTACGGTTCATCTTGGCCGCACGCGCCGCGTCGGCGTCGTCGTTGGTCTTCTCGGTCAGCATGCGCTCGATCGCGATGTCGGTCGGCTCCAGGTCCATCGTGACCGCGACCGTCCGGATCACGTCCGGCGTGTGCACCAGCAGCGGCGCCAGGAAGTTCACGCCGACCGGGGTCAGCGGCCACTCCTTGACCCACGCGGTCGCGTGGCACCACGGCCGCGAGGTGTCCGACTCGCGGGTCTTGGCCTGGAGGTAGTTGGGGTGCGTCGCGTCGAGTTCGGCGGGCCAGGCATACCGCGCGCGCATGCCGTCGAACTGGTCGATCTGGTGCTCCGGGTCGTACATCGAATGGATCAGCGACGCGAGCCGGGCCTCGTTCATCGGCTGCCGCACCCGGATGTCCGCCTCGGCCAGCCGCGCGCACACGTCCGTCAGTTCCCGGGCCATGACGATGCCGAGGCCCTTGTCGCCCTTGCCCATCACCGACGACTCGGCCGCCAGGTCGCGGTTGTAGTGCATGCAGGCGATCAGGTACGCGCGGTGCTGCTCGCTCGACGTCGACACCATCGACTGGAGCTGGTCGTACGAATCCTTCACCCACCGCGGGGCGTTGTGGTCGCCGCGCCGGGCCACGTCCTTCGCGTGCGCGTCGGGGTCGGCGGGCATCGTCCGCGCCAGGATCTGAAGCCGCGTCACGAAGCCGTCCCCGTTGGCGACATGCTTCAGCAGCGTGCCGAACCGCTCGACCAGCGCCTCCTGGTCCTCCGAGTCGCGCAGGCCCACGCCGGGGCCCTCGATCTCGATGGCAGCGGTGACCGTACGCCGCTCCAGGTGCATCAGCACCGCGAGCTCATCCGGCCCGAACGGCACGCTCGTCCACGTCAGCCGGCCGATGCCGGGCGGCGAACCGACCGCCACCCCGGCGCCGTCCAGGCGCGTGCCGGCCTCCATCACCGCCGAGCGGTAGCGGGCCCCGCGCTTGAGCGTGCGCTTGTAGTTCCGATTGATCTCGAACCACTTGTAGAACGTGCGCTGCTTGTACGGCATGTAGACCGCCGCGAAGGCGATCAGCGGAAAACCGGCGAGGCCGACGATCCGCACCACCAGCACCGGTACGAGCAGGCCCCACAGCAACCCGAGGCCGCCGCCCGCGATGATCAGGAAGATCTCGCCCGGCTCGCGGTTCTTGCCGATGACGGCCGTCGGCTTGGCCTTGCCGATGAGGAACGTGCGGCGTCGGTGGATGGGCTGTGTTGTCATGGTCAAGCCTCGTTCCCGGTCCTGGCATGCGGCGTGTTGCCCGGGCTTGCCGGGGGTGGTGCCGCGGAGGCGGCCCCCGTACCGCCGCCACCGCGCTGGCCGTGCGCCGCGATGCCCGAGGACACCGCGGCTCCCGCCGCGGCCGGAGCCGGTTGGCCCCCGCCGCCTTGACCGCGCCCCGCGTGCGCGCGGATCCCCTGCTTCATGAAGTTCGCGGGTCCGCTCACCATCCCCGCCGCGCCCGAACCGGTCAACGCACGGCGGCTGCTGTGCAACTGCGCCATGTCGTCACCCAGGTTCGGCACGAAACGGTAGATCAACACACTCGCGAAGATCGACAACACCATGATGGCCAGCCCGCTCAACACCGCCGAAAACGCGTCCTGCCGACCACCGTTCGGTCCGCCGTTCGACGATACGGCGGTGGCCAGGCCCAACACGATCACGACGACCGGTTTCGCGAGCAGCACGGCCACCATGATTCCCGCCCAACGCCGGACATGGTGCCACATCGCCTTGTCGACCAAGCCGGAATACACGGCAGTTCCCAGCATCGCGCCCACGTACAGCATCGCCGCGCGGATCAGCAGCTCGATCCACAGCACCGCCGCGGCGGCCATCGACAACATCGACACGAAGATCAGCATCACCGGACCGCCGCCCAAACCGGCGTTCGGATCAAGGGCCTTCGCAAACCCGCCGAGGAACCGGTCGGTGTCCTGCTGCGTACCGGACGCGATCGCGGCCGTCAGCCCGTCGGTCAACGACACCGCCAGATACAGCGTCAGCGGCGTGAACGCCGACGCGGTCACCGCCAGCCACAGATACCCGACCGCCTCGGTGATCGCCGTCGTGATCGACGCCCCGCGCACGGCGCGCTTGGCGACGGCGAGCATCCACAGCAGCAGGGTCAGGAACGTCGACGCCGCGAAGACCACCGCGTACTGCCGCAGGAACCCCGCATTCGTGAAGTCCACCTGCGTCGTGTCGTTCACGGCATGGGCCAGCTGATTGAGGATCCACGTCGCGGCGTCCGCACACCCCTTCGCGATCGCCCCGAGCGGATCCGCGACAAACCCCGCCGTCTGCACCGGATTCCCCGGCACCCCCACGGACGCACCCGCGTCCCCACTCTGGCAGTACGTCTTCGCCGGCCCCGTCAACATGTCGCAGTACGCCTGCGCCTGCCCCCCTTGCGGCGGCCCAGACGACGCCACCGGCGCGGCGGGCACACCAGCCCCCGGAACCGCCGGCGCCGCCGGAGCCCCAGGCGACGGCACAGCCGCCCCCAGCGCCGCCGTCCCCCCACCCACCACCCCCGCAGCCGCCACCCCCACAAGCACCAAACCACGACGCAGGAAGGGAAAAAGAGACCGCCCAGACAACAGGGGAGCGGAGCTTGAACCCTGGTGAGGGCCGCCGGATTGTGACTTCGAACGCCCGTGGGGTGCCTGACGGGCCACGCCGAGTGTGTCCGGCGCGCCGACGGCGCCGGCTTTGTTGGGGCCGCCGGGTCCGCCGGCGGCGCCGAGTACGGTGACGGCGCCAGGTGTGGCGGTGGCCGGGCAGTGGTCCTGTGTTTGCCGCGCACGGCCCGGTCCCGCAGCGCGTGGCAGGTCGTACACGCGGGAGGCTGCCACGTTGCGGGCGGGCGCTCCGTGGATCAGGGACTCGGTGGGGAGTTGACGGCGCGGACTAACGTGCATAGCGAAGTTCCTCGAAGTCCCTGACCGCTTGCGCGATCTCCTCCGCACCCGACGCGCCTTGCAGGCCGCTGACCGGGGTCGGCCCCTCCTTCTGGCTGAAGTCGACGAGCTTCCAGTCGCCGTCCGCCCAGGACAGCCGCATCGTCGTCGTGGTCCACGCTTCGGTGACCGGCTTGGTGGAGCCCGCTCCGGCGAGTCCGATCAGCCCGGCCCCCCATACCTCGACGGTCGCGGAATCGGGTGTGTAAGCCGCCACCTTGGTGCCGACGGGCAGGGCACGGCAGACGAAGGTGAGGCCCTTCGGGGCGTTGCCCTCCGCGTCCAGGCCGAACAGGGTGTTCTGCGCCGCGAAGGCGCCGTCCGCGCGCGTCAGCAGTCCGTCCTTCGCGGTGGGCGCGGCAAGGGCGGAGATCACGGCCCGCCGGGAGGCGGGCTTGAACATCGCGGAAGAGCCGTATGCGGTGGAGTAGTTGGCCGCGGCGGACTGCGCGCCCTCGCGAGTGTGCGCGTACCCGACCGGCACGCCTGACAGGGCTCCGGACGGCGGAGCGCCTGTGGTGGTAGCGCTCTGCGAGCTGCCGGCGTTCTCGGTCCCGGAGGGCGTGTCGCCGCCGCCGCGCCGGCTCGCGTACGCGAGCGTCAGCACGACCACCATGATCACGACGACGACGCCGATCCCGGACAGCACGGGATTGCGCCGCCGCGCGGGGACGCCGACGGCGTCAGGGCGCGGCGGCAGCAGGGTCCGAGTCCGCGGCAACTCGTCACTCATGCGCGGACCCCTCCCCGCGCGGCGGCGGAATCCGCAGGTAATTCACTCCGGTCTGACGAGAAAGATCCGGTCTTCCCGATTTCCACCGAAAGGGAATGCGATCTTCGGGCATACGTCGCACTTTGGGAGTTATGCGGGCAGGCGTACGCCACGTGAGCCACCTCGAGTCGGCAAATTCGGGAGGGCCCGGTCCTAGATCGCCATCCCGTAGATGATCGTGAAGAGGGTGCCCAGTGATCCGATGATGAACACGCCGGTGAGTCCGGCGATGATCAGTCCCTTGCCCTGCTCGGCACTGAACGTGTCGCGCAAGGCCGTTGCCCCTATCCGCTGCTTCGCCGCGCCCCAGATGGCGATGGCGAGGCAGAGGAGGATCGCGATCGCCATCACGACCTGAACCATCGTGCGGGCCTCTTCGCCCAATGATGCGAAGGGTCCCCAATCAGGCGCGATACCGCCGATGATCGTATTGATGTCGCCATTGCCTGCCGCTTGGTACATGCCGTTCACCGCCCCCGACTGGGCTTCTCGAATTACCCCCGCCTGGGTGAAGGGGGGGTTGTGCGTCACTCGATTATTCTGTCCTGACGACA
The DNA here is from genome assembly GCF_040649515.1 of Streptodolium elevatio. Lineage (GTDB taxonomy): Bacteria > Actinomycetota > Actinomycetes > Streptomycetales > Streptomycetaceae > Yinghuangia > Yinghuangia elevatio. Next base: position 2,697 of record NZ_JBEZFP010000069.1, on the reverse strand, counting down.
CCGTTCGGGCCACCACCCCCGAGAGACGGCTCGCTCACTGTGTGTATCACGGGTGATTGCGCAGAGCAATCATGGCGCGCACAATGACGGGAGCACGACGCGTGCGCGGTCCCTGCCCGTCGCCGCACCCCCGCAGGTTCCCGCCGGAGTAGCGGCTGGTCCCATGTTGTCCCGGATGGTGTCCCGTTTCCATGAGGTCCTTCCCCGCGCGGCCCCCGACCGCGCATGCGTAAGGCACGGATTGCCGTCGGGATCGCCGTCGCGGTCCCGTTCGGCTTCGTCGGCCTGCTCGCCGCCGCGGTAGGCGGGATGTCCGGAACTCCCGCCCCCGCAGGTGGTTCCGGGCAGGTGGCGCTCGCGCCCGGGACGGTGCCCGCCGCGTACCAGGGTGCCATCGAACAGTGGGGCCGGCTCTGCCCGGAGATCTCCCCGGCGCTGCTCGCCGCGCAGCTCTACCAGGAGAGCGGGTTCGACCCGAAGGTGGTCAGCCCGGTCGGTGCGCAGGGCATCGCGCAGTTTATGCCCGGGACTTGGCCCCAGTGGTCGACGGACGGCGACGGCGACGGCCGGCGCGACCCTTTCGACGCCGACGACGCGATCCCCTCGGCCGCGAAGTACGACTGCGCGCTGTCGAAGTCGATCGCCTCCGTGCCGGGGGACCGGACGAACAACATGCTCGCCGCGTACAACGCCGGCGCGTACCGCGTCATCCAGTACAAGGGGATCCCGCCGTACAAGGAGACGCGCAACTACGTCAAGAACATCCGCTCCCTGGAGCAGAGCTTCGGTGCGGTGAAGGCCCCGCTGCCGCCGTCGGTTATCGCGGTCGGGGCCATCGAGTTCGCGCAGTCGAAGCTCGGTACGCCCTACCTCTGGGGCGGCGAGGGCACGGCCGCCCACCGGGGCCGGTTCGACTGCTCGGGCCTCACCCAGGCGGCGTACCAGAAGGTCGGCATCAAGCTCCCGCGCGTCGCGAACGACCAGTGGAACGCGGGCCGGCACCCCGCCAGGGCCGAACTGCTGCCCGGGGACCTGGTGTTCTTCGCGTACGACCTCAAGGATCCGCGCAGCATCCACCACGTGGGGATCTACGTCGGCGGCGGCACGATGATCCACGCGCCCTACACGGGCGAGGTCATCCGCTTCGGCAAGATCGACAAGCCCGACTACATCGGTGCCACACGGGTGACCCCCGAGGGGGCGGAGGCCCTGCCGGTACGCGGCGGCCCGGTCGTCGCCAACGTCGCCGGAACGGCGGGGGCGGGCGCACCCCGTACGTCCTTCACCGACACGACCCCCGCGCCGCCCACCCCCACCCTCACCCCCGCACCGGCAACCCCCTCGCCGACGGCCCCCGCACCGAACCAACCACCGGCGCAGGCGCCCCCGCGACCCGGTGTGCCGACGACCAGCCGCCCGGCCCCCGGCAAGCAGCCTCCGCCCTCCCGGCCCACCACGTCCCCAGCGCCCACCCGTGCCCCCGCCGCGGCCCCTGTGCGCCCGTAGCGGCTCCCGGCGACCCCGTCCCCCACACACAGGCCGCCACCCGCCCGAAAACGCCGCAGGCCCCGGACCGTGGGGTCCGGGGCCTGCGGCGTGGTGCCTCTACCGCGTCACTGCGATGTCAGTTCAACCGATCGCGAGGATCAGTGGATCAGACGTTGACGCCGTGGGCGCGGAGGTAGGTGATCGGGTTGATGTCCGAGCCGTAGTTCGGGCCGGTGCGCACCTCGAAGTGCAGGTGCGGGCCGGTCGAGTTGCCGGTCGAGCCGACGAGGCCGACCTGCTGGCCGGTCGAGACCTTCTGGCCGACCGAGACGGAGATCTTCGACATGTGGCCGTACTGCGTGTAGCGGCCGTCGGCGTGCTTGATGACGACCTCGTTGCCGTACGCGCCGCCCCAGCCCGCGGAGACCACGGTGCCGGAGGTGACGGCGCTGACCTTGGTGCCGGCCGACGCGCGGAAGTCCTCACCGGTGTGGCCGTTCGACCACATGGAGCCCGAGCGGCCGTACGAGCCGCTCGCCGCACCCGGAACGGGGCGGACGTAGCCGGACGACGACGCCTCGGTCGACGACGAGTTGCCGGTCGACGGCTTGGCGGCGCTCGAGTTCGTGTTGGAGCTCGTGCTCGGCTTGGTGGTCTCGCTCTTGGCGGGGGCCTTGTCCTCGGTCAGCTTCGCGCCCGAGGGCTTCGTGGACGAGGAGGACGCCGACGGGGCCGGAGCCGGCTTCGCCGGGGTGTCCTCGGTCAGCTTCGCCGGGGCCGGGGCCGCGGTGGACTGGCCGCCCAGGGCCAGCTTCTGGCCCGGGAAGATCAGGTTCGGGTTGCCGCCGACGACGCCGCGGTTGAGGTCGTACAGCTTCTGCCAGCCGCCGGTGACGTCGTGCGCCCGGGCGATCTTGAACAGGGTGTCGCCGACGACGACCGTGTAGTCGGCCTTGGCGGTGCTCGCGGACGGCGCGGGGGTCGCCGGCTTGGCCGGGGCCTGCTGCGTCTTCGCCTCGGGCTGCGCGGCCGGCTTGGGGGCGGCGGCCTTGGTGTCCTCGGTGAGCTTCGCACCCGAGGGCTGCTGCGCGGCGGGCTTCGGCGCGGTCTGCGTCGAGGACTTGCCCTGGGTCTGCGAGGACCCGTTGGACGAGCCGGTGTCGATCGAGGGGGTGCCGCTGTTCTTGGTCAGGCCCGCCTTGACGGAGC
>NZ_JBEZFP010000068.1:0-46798 GCF_040649515.1 Streptodolium elevatio | reverse complement strand
CTTCGCGGTGGTGGGCTCGCCTTCGGCTTCGCGGTGGTGGGCTCGCCTTCGGCTTTGCGCTGGTGGGCTCGCCTTCGGCTTCGCGCTGGTGGGCTCGCCTTCGGCTTCGCGCTGGTGGGCTCGCCTTCGGCTTCGCAGCTGCGGAACGTCGTTGTTGCTCGCCTTCGGCTTCGCGCTGCTCGGTGATGGCTCGCCTTCGGCTTCGCGGCTAGGTGGTGCTCGCCTTCGGCTTCGTGTGGTGGCTTGCCTGCGCGACGCTTTCCGAAGCCCACGCAATCCTGTCCGGCGCTTCAGCGGCTGGCCGAGGGATCTGCAGCTCGAGGTGCGCGCGGTGTTGATGCGCTGGTCGGAGCAATCGCCGTACTCGGACGTCTTGACCGTCGCTCGCGGCAAATCCGCGCTCGCCGATGCGAGTTGCTCCTCGAACAGCAGCCGCTACTGTTCGGCACCACGATCAAACCCCGAGGACGCAACCCGCGAACGAGAACTTCCACCAGTCCGAAGCCGTAGGCGCTCTCCGTCGCAAGGCCGAAGGTGGGGGTACGGCTGGGGCCGTGGGTCTGCTGTGGGTGGGGTGTCGGGGGTGGGCTGGTGTCGTTGGCGGGTGGGGTTTTGGGACCCGCTGTCGGTGGTGGTCGGGCGGCGCGCGATGATCGGTCGGTGACCGACACCGACCATCCCTGTACAAACCGGTGGACCGGAGGCACGCAGTGACCGCGGCCGGGACAGGCCTGCTGTTCTCGCCCTGGCTGTGGCTCGTACTTCCGCTGACTGTCTGCGCCGACTCTGTTGTGCCGGTGATTCCGGGCGACGAACTGGTGATGGCCTCTTCGGCCGTGGGGCGCGGAAACTTCGGCTACTTGGCGTTGGTGCTGCTGCTCGCGGTGGTCGGTGCCTTTGTCGGTGACCAGTGCGCTTACGCGGTGGGTCGCGCGGGATTGCGGCGTGGTGGCGACATGACGTTGGGGCCTCGCCGGCAGAAGGCCTTCGACCTTGCGGAACGCGCGCTCAATCGGGGCGGGATGGCCGCGTTGGTCGCGGCGCGGTTTCTGCCCGGGGGGCGTACCGCGGTGAACATACTCGCGGGGCGCGTGGGTTATCCGCCGAGACAGTTCCGCGCGGCGACGCTGGTAGGGGCCGGCATATCCGTGTCGTACGCGCTGACTCTGGGGGCACTCGCCGGCAAGTACGTGCACGACAGCCCGCTGTTCGTGGCTGTGTGCGGCATGCTGCTGGGGGCGTCCGTACCGCTGCTGGTCGGCATACCCGCGCGCATCGTCAAAGTCGTGCGGCGCCGGCGGGGTGTGGCGGCGCAGGAAGAGGTTGCTGCGGAGGCCGGGGCGGAGGCCGGCTGACCGACGGCGAGGGCCGGGTACGCGGTGCGTACCCGGCCCTCTCGCGTCAGGCGCCGCGCTTGGCCAGCAGGTCGCGCATCAGGTCCATCTCGGACGTCTGTCCGTTGACCATCTTCTGCGCGAGGTTCTTGACCTGCGGGATCGTGGCGCGGTTGGCGGCATCCTGGGCCATGGCGACGCCCGCGGCGTGGTGCTTGATCATCAGTTGCAGGAACAGCACCTCGGCCTCGCGGCCCTTGACCTGGGCGAGGCGTTCCATCTCGGCCTTGGTCGCCATGCCCGGCATGCGGGGGGTGTCCGGGCCCGGAGTGCCCATCTGGTGGCCCATGGCCGCCATGCCCTCGGGTGACATCCAGGTCATCGGCGGGCCGGTGGTCGTCTGGGTCAGGCCCCAGAGGTCCAGCCAGCCGAACATCTGGCCTTCCTGGTTCTTCTGGGTGGTCGCGATGTCGTACGCGAGGCTGCGTATCTCCTCGTCCTCGGTCTGCACCCGGACGATCATCGACATGTCCACCGCCTGCGCGTGGTGCTCCTTCATGTCGCGGGCGAATCCGGCCTCGACGGAGTTGTCGGCGGGCGGGTTCGCCACCGCGGCGGGCGCCAGGCCGATGACCGTGGGCGGTGCCGACGGCGCCGAGGCCTTGCCGTCGTCGGAGTCGCAGGCCGCGAGTACGGGCAGGGCTATGAGGGCGGTCGCGGCGAGCGCGATCGCCTTGGTGCGGAAGGTCACGCCGGCTTCCCCACTCCGCCCGTGCACGCCGCGCCCTGTTCGGGGGTCTGCGGGCCGTTGCGGTACAGCTTGATGAACTCGTCCAGGCGCGGGTCGTCGACGCTGTCCAGCGGGAGCTGGAGGCCCCAGGCGGTCGCGTTGACCGGCTTGGGCATGCCCGAGTAGGGCGTGAGCAGCATGTACGGCTGGTTGGCCTTCGCCTTCAGCTTCTCGATCTGGTCGGCGGGCAGGCTGGGGTCGTAGGTGATCCACACGGCCCCGTGCTCCAGCGAGTGCACCGCGTTGCGGTTCTGGACGGGCTTGTCGTATATGCCGCAGTTCAGCCAGCGCTGGTCGTGCTTGCCGCCGACCGGCGGGACCTGCTTGTAGTCCACGCCCGAGCCGACGTGGTCGCGCGACGCGGTGTAGGCGACGACGCCGGGGATGGTGCTGGAGACGTTGCCTGCGACGGTGACCTCGGCGTCGATGGAGCCCGCGGGGCCGCTGTCGCCGTCGTCGGAGGTCATGACGATCGCCGCGAGTCCCGCGATCACGCCTATTGCGACGACCGCGGCCGCCGAACCGATGAATATCGAGCGTCGGCGCGCGGCCTTGGCCTCGCGCTCGCGCTGTTCCGCGACGCGCTGGCGCGCGGCGGCCATCTTCGCGTTCTTTGCGGCTTTGTTCTGCTTCTTCGAGCTGCCCGGCTGCTGCGGCCCCATGGTTCCCTCCGGGGAAAAGTGTGTGGGTGTAAGCGGGTGTGCGGACGCGGCCGTCCTGGCCCTGCGGGTGCGGGGCCGGGCGGTCGCAGGGGCCGCTTCTAGGTGCGACTGACGCAGAGGCCGGTCAGATCGGTGGGCACCGCGCTGGGCGAGGTGGCGAGCGCGGGGCCGGTGCCGTCCGGGTCGAGCAGCCACGGCGGGACGAACGAGCCGAGGGGTGCCGGGAGTACCGGCGGGATCGGCGGGACCGTCGACGGCGTGCAGACGCTGACCTCGGATCCGCAGCCCTGGGGGTTGCCCTGCGAGTCGCTCGGGCTCTTCGCGTGGTACGGGCAGGCCAGGGGGCCTGCGGAGGACGGCGGCGGTGGCGCGGGGGCCGGCTCGGCCTGGGCGGGGAAGGTCCCGCCGATAAGCGCGCCCAGCATGAGCAGCGCCACGGCCAGCGCTCGGACGGCGGGCCGCAGCGGTGCGGCCTCTGGGTCCGTCCGATGCATCACGCGCCCATTCTCACCCGAACGGGCGAGCGATCTCGACGCCGGGAGGGATATTTACCCGACTGGAAGGGTAGAGCCGGCCGATTACATGCGACAAAGCGGTTGATGGGGGTCACTCCCGGCGGAGAATCGTCCGCCGATTCCGCACATGATCTTCACGGGCGCTCCGCAGAAGAGCCCCGGAATCCGCGCATCGCCCTTCTACGGTTCTCGTCAAGTCGCCGACGGGGGCGGTGCCTTCGGCGGTTCCCCCGGCATCGGCAGACGGGGACGATGCAGGGGGAGCCGTGGACGACGCGCATGCGCCGATGTACGACGAGGGGCCCGGAACGGGCATATCCGGCCACAAGGAATCGGCGCAGGGGGCGCCTGCGGCGGTGCTGGCGGGCACCGTGGTCACGGCGCTGCTGGCTGCGGTGTTCGCGGTGTCGGAGGGTCTGGGGGCCAACGCGCTCATCATCGCTGCGGCCGTCGCCGTGACGGCGGCGGTGGGCGTACGCGGCCGCCGAATACGCCCGTGGACGCTGGTCTGGGCCCTCGGAGGCGCGGCCCTCGTCGCCGTCCCGCTGTGGCACGGCGACACCTGGCTCCACCCCCTGACCCTGGCCGTGGCCCTCGGGGCCGCCTCGGTGGCGTTGGCCGGCGGCCGGACCTGGTGGCAGATCGCCACCCGTCCGTTCGCGGTGCTGCTCCTCGCGCCGCGGGGTGTGCTGTGGGTCTACCGGGGGCTGGCCAGGGTCCTGCCGCGGAGGCGGGGCAGCGCGGGCGCGGCGTTTCGGGCGGTCGTGCTGACCGCCTTGGTGACGGCCGTGTTCGCGGCGTTGTTCGCGGCCGCCGACGCGGTGTTCGCCGAGTTGCTGAGCGGACTGGTGCCCGGGGGCGAGATATTCGTCCGGGCCTTCCTGGCGGCGCTGGGTGTTGCGTTGGCCGCGGGTGCAGCGTCGGTCGCGTTCGATCCGCCGCACGGGGCTTTGTGGCGGGAGCCGAACGTTCCGCGCGTACCGGTGCGGGGGCGCATGGAGTGGGCGGTGCCCCTGGCGGTGCTCGACGTGCTGTTCGCGGGTTTCGTCGTGGTCCAGGTCGTGGTCCTCTTCGGTGGTGTCGACGGGCCGCTCGACGACGCGGACACCACGCGCGCCGAGTATGCGCGCGAGGGGTTCTGGCAGTTGCTGTGGGTCACGGTGCTCACGCTCGTCGTCATCGCGCTGGTGATGTACGCCGTGCCGCGCGACCGGCCGGCCGACCGCAGCCTCGCGAAGTGGCTGGTCGGCGTACTGGCGGTGCTCGCGCTGGTGGTCGGTGCCGCGAGCCTGTACCGCACGGACGCGTACATCGACGACTTCGGCCTCAGCCGCTCGCGCCTGGTGATGGCCGGTGCCGAGTTGTGGATGTGCGTCGTGCTCGTGTCGGTACTGGCCGCGTTGGTGTGGCGGGCGGTGGTGGCGGTGCTGCCGCGTACGACGGCCGTGGCCGCGCTGGTCACCGTCGTGGTGATCGCGGCGGCCTCGCCGGACGCGATGGTGGCCGATCAGCGCGTCAGCCTGTACGAGCGGACCGGGCGGCTGAACCTGGAGTACGTGCGGGGGCTGGGGGTTGACGCGGTCCCCGCCCTCGACCGCCTGCCCGAGCCGGTCCGGTCGTGCGCGCTGCGCGACATAGCCGCCGATCTCGCCGACGGCGATCGGCCCTGGTACGCGACGAGCCTGGCCCGCGAGCGCGCCGAGCGGCTCCTGCGCGATAGGCCGGTGCGAGCGAGCGCGAGCTGCCCGTCTCTGCTGTCGCCGGGCTACGGAACGACCCGCGCGGGGGACGTCCCGGCGGGGCGGCGGTGATCCCGGACGACGGCGAGGCGTTGCGACACTCCCGTGATGTGCCGCAGCCTGTGGCTCTTGTTGCCGTGCTCGGCATTGCGGTGGCCGCGGGTGCCTGGTCGGCGGCCACGTTCCATGACGCGATGGGCGCCAACCTGCTCGTGGCGGCCGTTCTCGCGGCCTGTGCGGCGGTGGTGTCGCGGGCGGGTACCGGGCAACTTCGGGTGCGCGGCGGGTGGGGAATCGTGTGGGCGGTCGTGGCACTCGCGTTCGCGGCGCTGCCCACCTTGCGGGACGACAGCTGGCTGCACGTGTACACGACCATCGCCGCATTGGGCTTCGGTTCGCTCGCCTTGGCCGGGGGCGTCGGGTGGCGGGCCGTGCTGGCACGGCCGTTCGCGGTGGTGGGGGCGTTGAAGCCGGGTCTGGGGTGGGCCGGGCGGGGGTTGGCGGCGGCGGTCGCGCGGCGTACCTCGGCCCGTCGCCTGGCGTGGGCGCTTGTCGCCACAGTCGTGGTGGTCGTGGTGTTCGGCGGATTGTTCGCGGCTGCCGACGCGGTGGTGGCGGCGTTGGCCGACGACGCGTTCGGGGCGGTCGATCCGGCCCGGGAACCGGTGGCGTACACGACGGGCACAATGGCGTTCGTGTTCGTGCTGGCCGCCGCGTCCCTCGCCGCGCGCCCGCACACCGTCGAGCACAGCGCACGGCGGGGCCGCGTTCTGCGGGTGATCGAGTGGGCGTTGCCGCTGTTCGTGCTGAACGCCGTCTTCGCGGTCTTCGTCTACGTGCAGATTGCGGTGGTGGTTTTCGACGGCTACCAGGACGTGTTGGCGCGCAAGGGCGTCAATTACGCCGACTATGCCCGCCAGGGGTTCTTCACGTTGCTGGTGGTCACCGCGCTCACGCTCGCGGTCGTCGCCACGGCGTCGCGCTTCGGGCCTCGGAGGGGCGCACCCGGGCGACGGCTGTTCGAGGCGCTCTTGGCCACACTGTGTGTCCTGGCCCTGGCGGTGGTCGTCGCCGCGCTGCACCGGCTTGAGCTGTACGTCGAGTACTCCGGCCTCACACGCCTGCGGATCTGCGCGGCCACGCTCGAACTGTGGCTGGGCGTGCTCTTCGTGCTCGTCCTGGCCACCGGCCCGTGGGAGCGTGCCGCACGGCAGCTCCCGCGGCTCGCGGGCGTCACGGGCGCGGCGATCCTGTTCGGACTCGGCCTCGCGTCCCCCGATCAACTGATTGCGCGCGTCGGTGTCGAACGCCAGCGCGACACGGGCGTGGTCGACGTCCGCGACCTGCACGGCCTGTCCGCGGACGCCGTGCCGTGGCTCGACCGGCTCCCGGAGCCGCAGCGGTCGTGCCTGCTGCGGCCGATCGCCGCGGACCTCGGCAGGGCGGACGAGCCGTGGTACGCCACCAACGCGGCCCGCGCCCGGGCCCGCGACCTGCTCGCCGAACGCCCGCCGCGGCCCGGACCGCTGTGCGAGGAACGGGAGTACCGGCCGTCGTCCCGCTACTAGCCGGCCGGCAGGGCGCCGGCGGCGGATCGACCGAGGCGCGAGGTGCCTCCGTACCCCGATAGCATCGGAGCACCAATCACCCCCATGTCAGGAGATGGCCGTGTCCGACGCCCGAGTGATCATCAAACGCGACCCGGAGCGGGAAGAGCGCTTGGTGGCCACGGGCACGACGGCCGCCGACCTCTTCGACGGCGACCGTTCGGTGGTGGCCGCTCGTGTGGGCGGTCAGCTCAAGGACCTCGCGTACGTCGTGGCGGACGGCGACGAGGTCGAGCCCGTCCCGATGGACTCCGAGGACGGCCTGAACATCCTGCGGCACTCCACCGCGCACGTGATGGCGCAGGCCGTGCAGGAGCTCTTCCCCGAGGCGAAGCTCGGCATCGGCCCGCCCATCAAGGACGGCTTCTACTACGACTTCGACGTCGAGACCCCGTTCCACCCCGACGACCTCAAGCGCATCGAGAAGAAGATGCAGGAGATCATCAAGCGCGGCCAGTTGTTCTCGCGCCGCGTGGTCGCCGACGAGGAGGCGCGCGCCGAACTGGCCGGGGAGCCGTACAAGCTGGAGCTGATCGGGCTCAAGGGGTCCGACGCGACCAGCGACGACGGCGCGAACGTCGAGGTGGGCGGCGGCGAGCTGACCATCTACGACAACCTCGACGCGAAGACCGGCGAGCTGTGCTGGAAGGACCTGTGCCGCGGCCCGCACCTGCCGACGACGCGCAACATCCCGGCGTTCAAGCTGATGCGCTCGGCGGCGGCGTACTGGCGCGGCAGCGAGAAGAACAAGCAGCTCCAGCGCCTGTACGGCACCGCGTGGCCGAGCCGCGACGCGCTCAAGGCGCACCTGACCTTCCTGGAGGAGGCCGAGAAGCGGGACCACCGCAAGCTCGGCAGCGAGCTGGACCTCTTCTCGATCCCCGAGGAGATCGGGTCGGGCCTGGCGGTCTTCCACCCCAAGGGCGGCATCATCCGCCGTGTGATGGAGGACTACTCGCGCCGCCGCCACGAGGAGGCCGGCTACGAGTTCGTCTACACGCCGCACGCGACCAAGGGGAAGCTGTTCGAGCTCTCCGGGCACCTGGACTGGTACGCCGACGGCATGTACCCGCCCATGCAGCTCGACGAGGGCATCGACTACTACCTCAAGCCGATGAACTGCCCGATGCACAACCTGATCTACCGGGCGCGCGGCCGTTCCTACCGTGAACTCCCCATGCGGCTCTTCGAGTTCGGCACGGTGTACCGGTACGAGAAGTCGGGTGTCGTGCACGGCCTCACACGCGCGCGGGGCTTCACGCAGGACGACGCGCACATCTACTGCACCAAGGAGCAGATGGCCGGCGAGCTGGACTCGCTGCTCACCTTCGTGCTGAACCTGCTGCGCGACTACGGCCTCGACGACTTCTACCTCGAGCTCTCGACCAAGGACCCGGAGAAGTACATCGGGTCGGACGAGGACTGGGAGGAGGCCACCGAGACGCTGCGCGCCGCCGCCGAGAAGCAGAACCTCGACCTGGTGCTCGACCCGGGTGGCGCGGCGTTCTACGGCCCGAAGATCTCGGTGCAGACGAAGGACGCGATCGGGCGCACCTGGCAGATGTCGACCATCCAGGTCGACTTCCAGCTGCCCCAGCGCTTCGACCTGGAGTACCAGGGCGCGGACGGCAACCGGGCCCGCCCGGTCATGATCCACCGCGCGCTGTTCGGCTCGATCGAGCGGTTCTTCGCGGTGCTGCTGGAGCACTACGCGGGCGCGTTCCCGGCGTGGCTGGCGCCGGTGCAGGTCGTCGGGATCCCGATCACCGACGCGCACATCCCGTACCTCCAGGAGGTCGCGGCGAAGCTGCGCGCGAAGGGCATCCGCGTCGAGATCGACACGGCGGACGACCGCATGCAGAAGAAGATCCGCAACGCGCAGAAGGCGAAGGTGCCGTACATGCTGCTGGCGGGCGACGAGGACGCCTCCAACGGCGCCGTGTCCTTCCGCTACCGCAACGGCGAGCAGAAGAACGGCATCCCGGTCGACGAGGCGGTCGCCGAGATCGTGAAGGCGGTCGAGGAGCGGGTGCAGGTCTGAGCAACCGGCGGCAGGCTCCCCGACGGGCGCCTGCCGCCGCGGTGCATTGTGCGGGGTCGGACACCACTGGGTGTCCGGCCCCGCAGCCGTCTGCCTGGACGGCCTTCTTTCTTGACCAAGCGTTCTGGATACGGATAGGTTTCCGGCATGGCGAGGACCAAGGAGTTCGACCCGGACGCGGTGTTGCAGCGGGCCCTGGAGCTGTTCTGGCAAAAGGGGTACGAGGCGACGTCGATGGCCGATCTGGTCGAGCATCTGGGCATCGCCCGGGCGAGCATCTACGCGACGTACGGCGGCAAGCGGGACCTGTACGCCAAGGCGCTGGACCGCTACCTGGAGAACGGCATCGACTTCGTGGGCCTGATGTCGCAGCCCGGCCCGGTGCTGCCAGCGATCCGCGCGCTGGTCGGGCGGTTCGCCGAGGAGGCCGGCCGGGACACCGCGAAACGCGGCTGCTTCCTGGTGAACACGGCTGTCGAGATGAGCGCGCACGATGCCGGGCTGGCCCACAAGGTCGCCTCGACGTGGGACGTCATCGAGGCCGCGCTGCTGTCCGGGCTCACCCGCGCGCAGGCGCAGGGCGAGATCCCGCCGGACCGCGATCCGCGCGCGATCGCCCGGTTCCTGCTCACGGTGCTCCAGGGCATGCGCGTGATGGGGAAGGCCAGTGCCGACCCCGCGCGAATGCGGGCGACCGCGGAGCAGACCCTTTCGGTGCTCGTCTGACCCGTACACGTTTCCGGCGTGGTCCGTCGGGCTGTTTTTGTGTCCGAATACCAGATCGATCGTTCTTGAATAAGGAGTCGTCATGTCCGCTCGATTCACCGGCAAGGTCGCCGTCGTCACCGGCGGAGGCAGCGGCATCGGCCGTGCCACCGCGATCGCGCTGGCCGAGGAGGGCGCCGCGGTCGTCGTGGCCGGCCGTACCGCCGCCGAACTCGCCGACACCGTGGCGCTCGTGGAGAAGGCCGGCGGCACCGCGACCGCGGTCGTCGCCGACGTGACGCGCGAGGACGACGTCGCACGCCTGGTCGCCACCGCCGTCGAACGCCACGGGCGTCTCGACGTGGCCGTCAACAACGCGGGTGTCTTCGGTCCGGCCGGCCCGCTCGCCGAACTCGACACCGACGCGTTCCGGCACGTGCTCGACGTCAACGTGACCGGCGCCTTCCTCTCGATGAAGCACGAGATCGCGCACATGCGCCGCAACGGCGGGGGCACGATCGTCAACGTCGCGTCGAACATCGGCAACCACGTGCGCCTGCCAGGCGTTTCGGCGTACGCGGCATCCAAGAGCGCGGTCAGCGTCCTGACGCGCGCCGCCGCGCTCGATCACATCGGGGAGGGCGTACGCATCAACGCGGTCAGCCCCGGCGCCAACGACGGACCGATGTCGTCGCTGCCCGGCGAGACCCCGGAACAGCGCGACGCCCGCATCACGCCGCGCATCCCGCTCGGCCGGGTCGGCGCGATGCACGAGGTCACCGGCACGATCCTGTGGCTCGCGTCGGACGAAGCGGGGTTCGCGGTCGGCACCGACGTGGTCGTCGACGGCGGCGCGAGCGCCTGAGAGGGCGTGGCGGCCGGCTCCGCGCCGACCCCGTTGAGCACCACGGTTCCGGACTCGTGGTGCAGGTAGACGGCGGAGTCCGAGCCCCGCACCCAGGTCCCGGAGGCCGGCACCAGGGCCGCGAGGGGCGCCGGGAGGACGGCGCCGGGCGCGGCGGCCGGCAGCCACGGGCCGGGCAGCGCGGACTCCACGTGCGCGGGGTCGGCGCGGACCACGGCGTAGTAGGCGAGGTCGGCGGGATCCGCCTTGCTGATGCGCCCGTACGCGGGGGAGCCCGGCACCTTGGTGCACCACGTCGCGGCCCGGATCGGGCCCAGCACCGGAAAGGCGGCGGCGAGGCCGCCGGGGTTGTCCGCGACCGGATCGCAGCGGTACAGGGCGTCGTCGGCGGCCTCGTCCTTCATGGCCCTCTCGGCCACGGCGGCGACGGAGTACGCGCCCACCGCGACGACCGCCAACGCTCCGAGCACTCCCACGGAAGCACGCAGCCGTCGACCTGTTCCCATCAACGCCCCCGAGCCCGCGACCGCACTGCGCCAACGGGGACGAGTATGCCGTGCCCGGCCCCGCGCCACCTCGGTGGACCGGTCCGCGCGGGCACTTGCGCGCGCTCCGGACCAGTGTGGCGTCGGTCCACCCGTGCGCTGATCGCCGGGGCTCGGGGTCATAGGATTCCCATCATGACGAGCGAGCCGGAGCAGCAGACCGGGGTGGGCGAGCCGGACGCGTTTCAGCGTCTTTGGACCCCGCACCGCATGGCGTACATCAAGGGGGAGGGGAAGCCGACCGGCCCTGCGCCCGACGACGGGTGCCCGTTCTGCCAGATCCCCAAGATGGACGACGAGTCCGGCCTGATCGTGCGACGCGGCGAGGCCGTGTACGCGGTGCTCAACCTGTACCCGTACAACGGCGGCCACCTCATGGTCGTCCCTTACCGGCACGTCGCCGACTACACCGACCTCGACCCCGCGGAGACCCTCGAGCTCGGCGAGTTCACGAAGCGGGCGATGACCGCGCTGCGCAAGGCGTCCGGCGCGCAGGGGTTCAACATCGGCATGAACCAGGGCCACGTCGCGGGGGCCGGGATCGCCGCGCACCTGCACCAGCACCTCGTGCCGCGCTGGGGCGGCGACACGAACTTCATGCCCGTCGTCGGCCACACCCGTGTGCTGCCGCAACTGCTCGCCGAGACGCGGGCGATGGTCGCGGACGCGTGGCCGTCGGACTGAGCCGTCCCTGAACCGCCACCGAGCCGCCGACGAGCCGGACCCAGCGCGCTCGTCCGCGCCCGCCGCACCATTGATCCAGGAGGAACCATGACCACGCGACCGGTACTGGTGTTCGACGGTGACTGCGGCTTCTGCACGAAGTCCGTCGAGGCCATGGAGCGCTGGATCGACCCCGACATCGAGATCACCGCCTGGCAGTTCGCCGACCTCGGCGAGCTCGGCGTGACCGAGGAGCGGGCCATGCACGAGGTCCTGTGGGTCACGCCCACCGGCGACGTGTACGGGGGCGCCGAAGCGGTCGCCAAGTTGCTCGCGTACCGCCGGGGTGTGTGGACGGTGCCCGGCGCGGTGTTGCAGATCCCGCCGGTCAACCTGCTGGCGGAGAAGGCGTACCGGCTGATCGCCGACAACCGCTACAAGCTGCCCGGCGGGACGCCCGCCTGCGCGCTGCCCCCGGATCAGCGCCCGGGGGCCAGGACCGCCGCCTGAGCGTCCTCCCGGCGGCGGGAGCCGCGGAGTCCGGAGAGTCGCGTCCCGACCTTCTCCCAGGGCACGAACGCGGTCAGGCAGATGATCGTCGGGAGGAAGTGGATCCCGATGGAGAGCCACGTGGCCAGGTGGAAGCCGAGCCAGAAGACCAGTCCGGCGGCCAGCCACCAGCGCCGCAGGAACAGGATGACGGGGGCGCACAGCTCGGCGAGGAAGATCACCCACTGTCCGAAGCGCAGCAGTTCGGGGTGGTCCAGGAACCACTTGCCGAACGGAGTGCCGCGCCGCTCGATGGCCCAGTAGAACGTCGCCCCGCTCGCCCATCCCCAGCCCGCCTCGCGGATCTTGGCCCAGGCCGCGAGCGAGTACGTCGAGATCGCCGCGACCTGCATGCAGCGCAGCGTCCAGGCCGCCGCCTCGCTCGGGGTGTCGTCGCGGAAGCGTGCCTTCCCGGCGGTGGGGAGCACCCATACGGCGATGACGATCGCGAAGTGGTCGTGGTCGACCTTGCCGTAGCCCATGTTGATGAGCTGCCACCACGTGAACGCGCCGGCCACCACCAGGCCGAGCGAGCGGTGGAACCGGCCGGTCGCGGCGAGCGGCGCGGCGATGAGCAGGACCCATTGGAGCGTGTCGGCGATGCCCGTGGTCGGGGTGGGCAGGTGCAGCCAGCGCGCCACCATCGTGGGCTGGTAGAACTCGGCGGGCAGCGCGGCGGTGCCCTTGACATCCTGCGTGATGACGAGGATGTCGTACGGCACGAACAGGTACACCAGGGCGCGCACCCACGCCAGGCGCGAGCCGGGCACCGGATCGAACCACCAGCGGCGGACCGCCTTCACCGCCCCGCGCACCGGCGAACCGCCGCCGCGTGCGCCGACCGGCTCGGGCACCGCCTCGGCGGCGGGAGGCGGTCCGGAGGTCTGCGTGCTCATGTGACCTTCCAATCCGCCAACTGCTCGGTGACGACGTGGTCCTTCGCGCCGTCCCGCAGCACCGTGCGGTCGCGCATGACGTAGATGTGCACGTAGTGCGGAGTGTCGGGGTGCAGGCGGCGCTGGGTGTCGGCGAGGTTCTGGAGCAGCGAGGGGTCGGCCATGATCTTGAAGAGCTGGCCCTCCAGCTCGGCCCGTCCCATGCCCGCGCCGTTGCGCGACATCGGCACCTTGACGCGCGTGCCCGCGTCGGTGTCGGCCTCCAGGTAGTGCGAGTCGATGTTGCCGTTCGGGTCGGTGCGGAACGCGAACATCGACATCGGGGCGAACGGGAACTGGTCGTCGTTGCCCAGCAGGCTGCCGTGCACGATCAGCGCGATGCCCAGCGCCGCGGCGACGGCACGCCACCAGCGCTGGAACGCGGACAACGACTTCGCCTCGGCGGGCGCTGAAGTCACTGTTCCCCCGTGGGAGTTCGGTCGGCACGGCCGGTCGTCGAAACTACGGGCCCGCCCTCGTACGGAGGTGGGCGGCCTCGCCAACTGTACCTACCGCGTATGCGTATGGGCGGTCGGCCATCCACAAACGGGCGTACACGCCACGCAGCTCGGCCGAAGGCGTTCGTACACTGATCACATCAGTCTTGCCCGCCGACCCGAGCCGCGGCGACGGGGCGCGGAAGGGCGGCGGCGGATGTGGCGCGGAGTTCGGTGGATCGCTTTCGCGGTGGCCTTCGCCATGGCCTGCGGCGGCGTCGTGGCGGCCCTCGCGGCGAGCCCCGCCGAGAAGCCCGTGCCACGGCTCCTCCAGGGCGGCGTGGCCGCCGATCCCGGGGCCCCCGGCGGTAGGCGCTCGTTGCCTGCCGACACGGCGCCGACGCCGCCGGACGCCGCCGAGACCGAGTGGCTGGCCGCAGGGTGGGTGCCCGGCGGTGACGCGTACCGCGGCATGGCCGAGCGCGCACTGCTCGACCTGCGCCTGCTGACCTCACCCGACGGCACCGTCGCGGCGGCATGGCACCCGGTCTGGGACTACATGTGGCCGCGAGACGCCGCCTGGGTGGCCGCGGCCTACTCCGCGACCGGGCACGGCGACAACGCCCTGACCGTGCTGCGCAGGCTCGCCGCCCTGCAGAACCCGCAGGGCACCTGGGAGGCCCGCTACCGGCTGGACGGCGGGCACGTCGGAGACGGCCGCGACGCCCAACTCGACGGCAACGGATGGGTGCCGTGGGCCGTGTGGTTCTGGTACTCCCACCAGGATCCGGCCGACCCCGCCACAGCCGCCGCGCTGGACGAGCTGTGGCCCGCCGTCGCCAAGGCCGCGGACCGCGCGGCCGCCGCACTGCGCGGCAACGGCCTGCCGCCCGCAGGCCCGGACTACTGGGAGACCCGCACCGACCAGGTGACGCTGGGCACTGCCGCCCCGCTGCTGGCCGGTCTGCGCGGTGCCGCCGCGTTGGCCGCCGCCCGCGGCGACGGGACGGCGGCCGAGCGGTGGTCGCAGGCCTCACGGCGGCTCGACGAGGCGATACGCACCGAGTTCGGGCCGTACGGCTACCCGCGCACCGCCGACGCGGGCAGCGGCGCGGACACCGCGGTCACCTGGCTCGGCCCGCCCTTCGCCGCGCCGTCCGCGGACGTGGCGGCCGCGGTGCGCGGTGCCGAGAGCGAACTCACCCTCGCCAACGGCGGCATCCTGCCCGGCGGCGACTGGGGCGGGCGAAAGGACGTGGCCTGGACCCCGGAGACGGCGTCATTCGCGCTGTTCGACGCGGCGTCCGGGCGGCGCGAGGCCGCCGACCAGCGCCTGGCGTGGCTCGACCGGCACCGCACCGCACGGGGCTCGCTGCCCGAGAAGGTCGACCCGGACGGCCGTCCGGCGTCCGTCGCCCCGCTGGCGTGGACGGCAGCCGCCGTGGTCCTGGCCCTGACGGCACAGGAGACCCCGCTGCCGGTTCCGCCACCCTGACCGGTTCCGTATGAGCAGCCGAGGCAGGGCCGCGCGACAACCGGACCGACCCGCGGACGAGCGGCGCGGCCGGAGACACCGTCGTACGCGCCCCCGGCCACGACGGCTCAGGACGACAACTCCGCCTTGACCTTGGCGGCGAGCTGGTGGGGCATCGGCTCGTGGCGGGCGTACGAGCGGCTGAACTGGCCGGTGCCGTGCGACAGCGAGCGCAGGTCAATGGCATACCGGCTGATCTCGATCTCGGGGATCTCGGCGCGCACCAACGTGCGGCCGGAGCCGACGGGTTCGGTGCCGACCACACGCCCCCGCCGGGAGGACAGGTCGCTCATCACCGCGCCGACATACTCGTCCGAGATGACGATCGACGTCTCGGAGACCGGCTCCAACAGGTGCACTTCGGTGGCCGCGGCGGCCTCGCGCAGCGCGAGCGACCCGGCCATCTGGAACGCCATGTCGGACGAGTCGACCGAGTGCGCCTTGCCGTCCACCAGGGTCACGCGCAGGTCGACGACGGGGTAGCCGGCCGCGACGCCGCGCGCCATCTGGGCGCGCACGCCCTTCTCTACGGACGGGATGAACTGCCGGGGCACCGAACCGCCGAACACCTTGTCGACGAACTCGAAGCCGCCTCCGTTGGGCAGCGGCTCCACCTCGATCTCGCACACCGCGAACTGGCCGTGCCCGCCGGACTGCTTCACGTGCCGGCCGCGCCCGTGCGCCTTGGCGGCGAACGTCTCGCGCAGCGACACCCGGTGCGGGATCGCGTCCACGGCGACGCCGTAGCGGACGCGCAGCCGGTCGAGGAGCACGTCGACGTGCGCCTCGCCCATGCACCACAGCACCAACTGCCGTGTGTCGGCGTTGTGTTCGAGGCGCAGCGTGGGGTCCTCGGCGACCAGCCGGGCCAGGCCCTGGGACAACTTGTCCTCGTCGGCCTTGCTGTGCGCCTGGATCGCGATGGGCAGCAGCGGGTCGGGCATCACCCACGGCTCCATCAGGAGCGGGTTGTCCTTGTCGGAGAGGGTGTCGCCGGTCTCCGCGCGCGTCAGCTTCGCGACCGCGACGACGTCGCCGGCGATGCCCCGGTTGAGCTGGCGCTGCGTCTTGCCGAGCGGGGACGACAGCGCGCCCACCCGCTCGTCGACGTCGTGGTCCTCGTGGCCGCGGTCGGCCAGTCCGTGCCCGGACACGTGCACGGTCATGTCGGGGCGCAGCGTGCCGGAGAACACGCGTACGAGGCTGATCCGGCCGACGTACGGGTCCGAGGTCGTCTTGACCACCTCGGCGACGAGCGGGCCCTCCGGGTCGCAGGTCAGCGGGTCGCGCGGCTTGCCCTCGGGCGTCGTCACCGCGGGCACCTCGTGCTCGGGCGGCGACGGGCACGCGCGGACGATGCCCTCCAGCAGCTCCACGGTGCCGAGGCCGTGGACCGTCGACGACGCCAGGATCGGATAGAACGAGCCGCGTGAGACGGCCAGCTCCAGGTCGGCGACCAGCGTCTCGACGTCGATCTCGTCGCCGCCGAGGTAGCGGTCCATGAGGGACTCGTCCTCGCTCTCCGCGATGACGGCCTCGATGAGCCGGTTGCGGGCCTCCTCGATCAGCGGCAGGTGCTCGGGGTCGGGGTCACGTGTCACCCGGGTCCCGGACGAGTAGTCGTACACCCGCTGGGTCAGCAGGCCCATCAGGCCGACCACCGACTCGTCGTCGCCGTGCAGCGGCAGGTAGAGCGGCAGCACGCGGTCCGAGTCGCCGTCGCCGAACACCCGCTGGCAGATCGCGGTCATCTCGTCGAAGTCGGCGCGCGGCGAGTCCAGCTTGGTGACGACGATGGCGCGCGGCATGCCGACCGCCGCGCACTCGTCCCACAGCATGCGGGTCGAACCGTCGACGCCGTCGGCAGCCGACACCACGAAGAGCGCCGCGTCGGCGGCGCGCAGGCCGGCCCGCAGGTCGCCGACGAAGTCCGCGTACCCCGGAGTGTCCAGGAGATTGATCTTGACGCCGTCGAACTCGACCGGCGCGAGCGACAAGGCCACCGAGCGGTGCTGCCGGTGCTCGATGTCCTCGAAGTCCGACACCGTGGTTCCGTCCTCGACGCGACCGGGGCGCGAGATGGTTCCGGTCGCCACGAGCAGGGACTCCACGAGCGTCGTCTTTCCGGCGCCCGTATGACCGACGAGTACGACGTTGCGCACCCTGTCGGGGCCGTCCACGGTAGGGCCTGCTCCTGCGGCCCCGGTTGAACCACCAGACCTGTCCGCCAATGCGCCCACCTCCTCCAAACGTCGTGGAGGCGCGGGAAAGGCCGGGAAGTCGGCCTCTCAAGTCCGCACATCCGGTTCCTCACGGGAAGCTTTCCGCCCAAAGCGGGGCGAGCACAAGAGCAGCGGCCGAACCAGTCACGACGGCCGCCGCGGACCCGCACGCCGATCGGACTTCAAGTCTCCGCCCGGAACCGGTCCGCAGCCAATACGGCGGGCCCGGCGACCCGCCTGCCGCCGATTCGGCGTGCGCCGGGGCCCACCCCGCGGCTGATTCGGGGGGCCGGGCGCCACGCGCGGACATCCGGGGGACATCCGAGTGTCGTCGCGTCAGTACGATGGCGTGACCGGGCGGGGTGCGGCGGAGGTCCTTCGGATCCCGCGGCCTCCGCGTTCCAGACGGTCCTCAGGCGATCCTTCGGGAAGGCGATGCTCAACAAATACGCACGCGCTTTCTTCACCCGCGTGCTCAATCCGTTCGCGAGCTTCCTCGTCCGCAAGGGGGTCAGCCCCGACACCGTCACTTTGCTCGGGACGCTCGGTGTGGTGGCGGGTGCTCTGGTGTTCTTCCCGTTCGGCCACTTCTTCGTCGGAACGCTGGTGATCACCGCGTTCATCTTCTCCGACCTGGTCGACGGCAACATGGCCCGGCAGATCGGCAAGTCGACGAAGTGGGGGGCCTTCCTCGACTCGACGCTCGACCGCGTCGCGGACGCCGCGATCTTCGGCGCGCTCGCGGTGTGGTTCGCGGGCGACGGCGACAACCTGCGGCTGGCCGTGCTGTGCGTGTTCTGCCTGGCGTCCGGGCAGGTCGTGTCGTACACGAAGGCGCGGGCCGAGAGCCTGGGCCTCAAGTGCGACGTCTCCGGGCTCGTGGAGCGCGCCGAGCGCCTGGTGGGCGTGCTGGTGGCGACCGGCTTGGCGGGGCTGGGAGTGCCGTACATCCAGGAGGTCGCGCTCTGGGCCATCGCGGTCGGCAGCTTCGTGACGATCTTCCAGCGCATGCTGGCGGTCCGCAAGGAGGCCGACGGCCTGGAGATGACGCGGCCCGGCGCCGCGCCGGAGGGCGGTGGCACGGCGTGAGGCAGCGCCTGGTCGACGCGGGGTACGGACTGGGCTGGTCGCTCGTCAAATGGCTGCCCGAGGCCGTCACGCGCCCGGTGTTCAACGCCGCCGCCGACGTGGTCTGGTACCGGCGCGGGGGCGGCATCGAGCAGTTCGAGGCGAACCTGCGCCGCGTGCTGCCGGACGCGAGCGACGAGGAGATCAAGAAGGTCTCGCGCGAGGGCATGCGCTCGTACCTGCGCTACTTCCAGGAGGCCTTCCGGCTCCCGGTGTGGGACGAGAAGACCGTGCTGGAGCGCATGACCATCGCGCACCTGGACCGCCTCGAGGAGGCATCCGCGCGCGGCAAGGGCGTCATCTTCGCGCTGCCCCACATGGGCAACTGGGACCTCGCCGGCGCGTCCATCACGGCACGCGGATACCCGTTCACCACGGTCGCCGAGCGCCTCAAGCCCGAGTCGCTGTACGAGCGGTTCCTCGAGTACCGACAGTCGCTCGGCATGGAGGTGCTGCCGCTGACCGGCGGCGACGGCAACATCTTCGGCGTGCTGGCCCGCCGCCTGCGCGAGGGGCGGCTGATCTGCCTGCTCGCGGACCGCGACCTGACGCGCAACGGCATCCCGGTGCAGTTCTTCGGTGAGCAGACGCGCATGCCGGCCGGGCCCGCGGCGCTGTCGATCCAGACGGGTGCGGCGCTGATCCCGGTGACGCTGGCCTACCGCCGGGTCGGCATCCACGCGACGCTGCACCCGGTGGTCGCGGTGCCGGAGGAAGGCGACCGCAAAAGCAAGATCGCCGCGATGACGCAGGGGGTCGCGGACGCCTTCGCCGCCGGGATCCGCAAGCACCCGCAGGACTGGCACATGCTGCAGCGCCTGTGGCTGTCCGACCTGGACGCGGAGCGCCTCGCGCGTATCGAGGGCGCCGTCGACGCCAACGGCAACGGCACCGCCCCGCAGCGGAGCGACGCGTGAGGATCGGCGTGGTCTGCCCCTACTCGTGGGACGTCCCCGGCGGGGTGCAGTACCACGTGCGCGACCTCGCCAACTGGCTCATCGCGCACGGCCACGACGTGTCGGTGCTCGCGCCCGCGGACGACGACACGCCGCTGCCGCCGTACGTCGTCGGCGCGGGCCGCGCGGTCCCGGTGCGCTACAACGGCTCGGTCGCGCGGCTGAACTTCGGCTTCCTGTCGGCCGCGCGCGTACGCCGGTGGATCCACGACGGCGGCTTCGACGTCCTGCACATCCACGAACCGGCCACGCCCAGCCTCTCGTTGCTGGCGTGCTGGGCGGCGTCGGGGCCGGTCGTCGCGACGTTCCACACGTCGAACCCGCGCTCGCGCGCGATGATCGCCGCGTACCCGATCCTGCAACCCGCCCTGGAGAAGATCAGCGCGCGCATCGCGGTGAGCGAGTACGCCCGCCGGACCCTGGTCGAACACCTCGGCGGCGACGCGGTCGTCATCCCCAACGGTGTCGAGGTGGCCTTCTTCGCCGACGCCGAGCCGGAGCCGTCCTGGCAGGGCACCGCCGACGCACCGACCCTCGGCTTCATCGGCCGCATCGACGAGCCGCGCAAGGGCCTCCCGGTCCTCCTGGACGCCTTCCCGCGCATCGCCGAGGCCTTCCCCGGGGCCCGCCTGCTCGTCGCCGGGCGCGGCGACACCGAGGAGGCCGCCGAAGGCCTGCCCGATTCCGTACGCGACCAGGTGACCTTTCTCGGCATGGTCAGCGACGCGGACAAGGCCCGGCTGCTGCGCAGCGTCGACGTCTACGTCGCCCCCAACACCGGCGGCGAGAGCTTCGGCATCATCCTCGTCGAGGCGATGTCGGCCGGCGCCCCGGTACTGGCGAGCGACCTCGACGCCTTCCGCCAGGTGCTGGACGGCGGACGCGCCGGCGAACTCTTCCCGGTGGAGGACTCCGCCGCCCTCGCCGACGCCGCGATCGGCCTCCTGCGCGACCCCGACCGCCGCGCCGGCCTCCGCGAGACGGGCCTGCGGCACGTCCGCCGCTACGACTGGGAGACCGTCGGCGCCGACATCCTCGGCGTCTACGAAACGGTCACCGCGGGTGCGGTGCTGCCCGGCCGCGCGGACTGACCCGGCACCCGTCCGCGGCCGTCCGCTCCGGTCGCCGCCGTTGCGTGCGGCGTACGGTGGACGAGAGGCCGCCGAGTCGCGGGAGGCAGATCGCGTGGGCAGGGGCAAACAGACCGCCGCGGGGCGGTCGGACCTCGTCTGGTACGCCGCGTACGGCTCCAACATGCACTTCGACCGGCTCGCCTACTACCTGTCCGGCGGGCGCCCGCCGGACGCGGCGCGCACGTACCCCGGCTGCCGGGACAGCGCACGCCCGCTCCGCACGGCACCGGTTTTCCTCCCGGGTCAGGTCGTGTTCGCCCTCGAATCGCACGCCTGGACAGGCGGGTTGGGGCTCTACGCGCCGGACGTCGGCGGATGGACGCCCGCGCGCGCGTACCTGATGAGCGCGGCGCAGTTCTCCGACGTCGCCGCCCAGGAGATGTACCGCGAGACGGGCTCGCACCTCGACCTCGGCCGCGTTCTGGCCGAGGGGCGCGCGACGTTCGGGCCGGGGCGCTACGAAACCCTGGCCTGCGCTGGGAACCTCCACGAACACCCCGTGCTCACCTTCACGTGTGCAAAGCCCCCTCGGGCGGCCGAACTCAACAGCCCGGCGCCCGACTACCTGCGCCATCTCGCGTCCGGACTCGCCGAGGCCCACGGCTGGGACGCCCGGCGCATCGCCGCCCATCTGGCCCGGCGCCCCGGTGCGGCGGGCCGCTGGCGCGCCGCCGACATCGCCGACCTGATCGGGTCGCCGGCCGCCGTCGCGCGCAACCACGCCTGAAAGTCCGGACGTTCGACCGCGCGTGCGCGCGCAGTGGATGCCGCGCGGGCGGGCCGTGGGGGGACGGGGGTGGCGGCCGGAGATAATGCTCGGTGTGATGACAGCCGTGTGGATCATCGTCGCCGTGATCGCGATCGGGATCTACCTCAGTTGGACCGCGGGGCGGCTGGACCGGCTGCACGCGCGGGTGGACTCCACGCGCGCCGCGCTCGACGCGCAGTTGGTGCGGCGGGCCTCGATCGCGCTGGAGATTGCGACGTCGGGGCTTCTGGACCCGGCCAGTTCGCTGGTGCTCGCGGGCGCCGCGCACGACGCGCGGGGTGCGGAGGAAGACGACCGCGAGATGGCGGAGAGCGAGCTGACCCGTGCGCTGCGGATCGTGTTCGAGGAGCCGGGGCAGGTCGAGGACCTGCGGGCGCGGCTCGGCGGCGACGAACTGGTGGGGGAGTTGCAGACCGCGGTGCGGCGGGTGCCGATGGCACGGCGCTTCCACAACGACGCGGTGCGGTCGGCGCGGGCGGTTCGTCGGCACCGGCTCGTGCGGTACCTGCGGCTCGCGGGTCATGCGCCGTACCCGGTGACGTTCGAGATGGACGACGAGGAACCGCCGACGCTGCTGCCGGGCGGGAGCGCGGCGACCTGAGCGCGGCCGCCCTGCGGTCGCCGGAACGGCCGTCGGTCGCGCGGCGGGCCGGAGTGGTACGCCGCGGGCATCGCAAAGTGGTCCGGTTTTTCGCCCCTCGAGTGGCGTGAGAAGGCAGTACCGATCACCCGTACGATGGATTCGTACCGTCATCCACGTCGTGTGAGGTCAAGCGTGTCCACCACCCCTGCAAACCCCGAGTCGTCCGGCAACGCCCCCAAGACCGGCACCGAACTGGTCAAGCGCGGCATGGCCGAGCAGCTCAAGGGCGGTGTGATCATGGACGTGGTCACGCCGGAGCAGGCCAAGATCGCCGAGGACGCCGGCGCGGTCGCCGTCATGGCCCTCGAGCGGGTCCCCGCCGACATCCGCAAGGACGGCGGCGTCTCCCGGATGTCCGACCCGGACATGATCGACGGCATCATCGAGGCCGTCTCGATCCCGGTCATGGCCAAGGCCCGCATCGGCCACTTCGTCGAGGCCCAGGTCCTGCAGTCGCTCGGCGTCGACTACATCGACGAGTCCGAGGTCCTGACGCCGGCCGACGAGGCCAACCACATCAACAAGTGGAAGTTCACGACGCCGTTCGTGTGCGGCGCCACCAACCTGGGCGAGGCGCTGCGCCGCATCGCCGAGGGCGCGGCCATGATCCGCTCCAAGGGCGAGGCCGGTACCGGCAACGTCGTCGAGGCGACCCGCCACATGCGCACCATCCTGGGCGACATCAAGAAGCTCGCCGCCCTGGACGAGGACGAGCTGTTCGTCGCCGCCAAGAACCTCCAGGCGCCGTACGCGCTGGTCAAGGAGGTCGCCGGGCTCGGCAAGCTCCCCGTGGTCATGTTCACCGCGGGCGGCATCGCCACGCCGGCCGACGCCGCGATGATGATGCAGCTCGGCGCCGAGGGCGTCTTCGTCGGCTCGGGCATCTTCAAGTCCGGCGACCCGGCCAAGCGCGCCAAGGCGATCGTCGACGCCACGATGCACTTCGAGGACCCGGACATCATCGCCAAGGTCTCGCGCGGCCTCGGCGAGGCGATGGTCGGCATCAACATCGACACCCTGCCGGAGAGCGAGCGGTACGCCGGCCGCGGCTGGTGACGCCCCCGCGCACGCGGCTGTAGCCGCACCCTCCGGGCCCGGTCGCCGTACGGCTGCCGGGCCCGGTCCCGTGCCGCACCCCGCGGATCCGCCCCCGGCCCCGCGCAGTCGCACGCACCGAACTTCAGCACCGAACTTCAGCACCGAACTTCAGCACCGAACTTCAGCACCGAACTCCAGCACCGAACTCCAGCACCGAACTCCAGCACCGAACTCCAGCACCGAACTTTCCCGAGGTCGCAGTGTCTTCACCCACCATCGGCGTACTCGCCATCCAGGGCGACGTGCGCGAGCACGCCGTCGCACTCGCCGAGTCCGGCGCGCTCGCCCGCCCGGTCCGCAAGGCCGAGGAGATCGCCGAGGTCGACGCGCTGGTGATCCCGGGTGGCGAGTCGACCACCATGTCCAAACTGGCCGTGTCCTTCGGCCTGTTGGCGCCGTTGCGCGAGCGCGTCAAGGCCGGCATGCCGGTGTACGGCTCGTGCGCCGGGATGATCATGCTGGCCGACAAGATCCTGGACGGCCGCGAGGACCAGGAGACCGTCGGCGGCATCGACATGACCGTGCGCCGCAACGCCTTCGGCCGGCAGAACCAGTCCTTCGAGGCCGACGTCGCGTTCGCGCACGCCCCGGGCGCGCCCGTGCACGGCGTGTTCATCCGCGCCCCGTGGGTCGAGTCGGTCGGCGCCGGGGTCGAGGTGCTCGCCACGCTCACCGCCGAGCTGCATGCCGGACGCATCGTCGCGGTCCGCCAGGGCAACCTGGTCGCCACCTCCTTCCACCCCGAGCTGACCGGTGACCGCCGGGTGCACGCGTACTTCGTGGACCTGGTCCGCGACGCGGTGTGACGCCGACGTCTCGGTAGGATCTTCCGCGTGGCCTTCGCGGCCGCGCGCATCAGCAGGTGACCTGAAGGAGTAGAGGCGGATGTCCGGCCACTCAAAGTGGGCGACCACCAAGCACAAAAAGGCCGTCGTCGACGCCAAGCGCGGAAAGCTCTTCGCCAAGCTCATCAAGAACATCGAGGTGGCGGCGCGGACCGGCGGCGGTGACATCTCCGGGAACCCGACGCTGTACGACGCCATCCAGAAGGCGAAGAAGAGCTCGGTCCCCAACGACAACATCGACCGCGCGGTCAAGCGCGGTTCCGGTGCCGAGGCCGGCGGCGCCGACTACCAGGCGATCACGTACGAGGGCTACGGCCCCAACGGCGTTGCGGTCCTCATCGAGTGCCTGACCGACAACCGCAACCGCGCGGCGTCGGACGTGCGCGTGGCGATGACCCGCAACGGCGGCTCGATGGCCGACCCGGGCTCCGTCTCGTACATGTTCACGCGCAAGGGCGTCGTGATCGTGCCGAAGAACGAGCTGACCGAGGACGACGTGCTCGGCGCGGTCCTGGACGCCGGCGCCGAGGAGGTCAACGACCTCGGCGAGGCCTTCGAGGTGGTCAGCGAGGCGTCCGACCTGGTCGGCGTGCGCACCGCGCTGCAGGAGGCGGGCATCGACTACGACTCCGCCGACGCGAACTTCCTGCCGAGCGTCACCGTCGAGCTCGACGAAGAGGGCGCGCGCAAGATCTTCCGGCTGATCGAGGCGCTGGAGGACTCCGACGACGTGCAGAACGTCTACGCGAACTTCGACGTGTCCGACGAGGTCATGGAGAAGATCGACGCCTGACCGCCGGCACCGCGCGGCGAGTGCCGGGCAGCGCCGTAGGCGAAGGGGGCCGACCGCACCGCGCGGTCGGCCCCCTCGCATGTGCGCGTGGCTGCGCGGCGGGTCAGGGGTTGGTGTTGACGACGTACAGCAGGTAGCTCACGTACCAGCCGGAGAACGCCGCTCCGGCCAGCAGTACGACGCCCGCGACCTTGCGCGGCCACCGGGCCATCAGCGCGGCGAGCGGCAGCGCGATGGTGAAGGCGGGCAGCATGAAGCGCGGCTTGGACTGGAAGAACCAGCCGTTGCTGGTGGTCAACGCGAGGAACATGACCAGGGCGCCGTACACGTGCACGGGCAGCGGCACCTTGCGGTTGCGGAACGACCACACCATCAGCGCGACCGACAGGATGATCACGAACGTGCACACGACGTAGATCGGCCTGCCCAGGTGGGTCAGGTACTTGTTCATCCACTGCACGGTGCTTATGCCGAAGTCGAACCGCAGGTTGAACGCCTTGTCCTGGATCCAGAACCACGCGTCCCAGCGCTTGCCGATGAAGCCGACCCACACGATGAACCCGAGCACGCCCAGCGGCGCGAGCACCGTCGCGACGACCGGACGCCGCGCCTCGGCACCCAGCAGCCCCACGCGCGTGCCGTCGTCCCGCCTGGTCAGCATCACCTGCAGCGCCGCCACGCCGAGTGCGGCGACCAGCGCGAACGCGGTGTTGCGGGTCAGCCCCGCGCACAGGCACAGGATGAGCGCCGCGGTCCACTGCCGCTTCACGATCGCCAGCAGTCCCCACGAGGCGAACGCCACGAACAGCGCCTCGGAGTAGACCATCGTCAGCACCATCGAGCCCGGGGCGACCGCCCACAGCAGCGCGAAGATCGTCGCGGTGCGGTGGCTGCCGGTCAGGTGCTTGCCGAGGGCGTACAGGCCCCACGCCGCGACCGCGCCGGACGCGAACGTCACGACCATGCCCGCGTTGAGGCTGTCGAGACCGGTGATGTTGGAGACCAGCCGCACCAGGTACGGGTAGCCGGGGAAGAACTCGACGTTGACCCAGTAAGGCTTGCCGGCCGGCGAGACCGGCAGCTTGTCGACGTAGCCGAAGTCGGCGATGTCGCGGAACCATTTGCCGTCCCACGAGCCCACCATCGACCAGAACGGCTTCTT
Organism: Streptodolium elevatio; assembly: GCF_040649515.1. GTDB lineage: Bacteria > Actinomycetota > Actinomycetes > Streptomycetales > Streptomycetaceae > Yinghuangia > Yinghuangia elevatio. Next base: position 21,128 of record NZ_JBEZFP010000068.1, on the reverse strand, counting down.
CGCGGCGTGCGCCATCAGGGCGAGCACCACGAGGTTGACCGCGCGGGCGATGAGGTAGCCGATGATCGCGGGGAGTGCGGGGCGTACCGCCGTCACGAACCGCCTGCCCGACGCAACCGCCGCCGCCCGCGCCCGCTCCTTGAGGTCGGCGCCCCGGGAGGTCGGGTCAGCGGGCAGCTTGGCCGCGTCCGGGGCGACCGGAGTTGACGGTGACGGCATGAGGGCCCTTCTGCAAACTCGGGGTACTCGGGGTCGCCGGCCCTGCTACGCGGCCCGGCCAAGGCCACGCGGGCGCGGGACGCGCCGGGCGTGATCGACCGGACACAGCCTAGCGCCGCAGGTGGCAGCCCCGGCCCGGGTCCCGAGCGGTAACCGCCTGCCGGAGACCGATGGTGACGCACCCGTCACCTGGGTGTTATCCGCGCGCAGCCCGCTTCCCGGTTGGCCGGGGGCGGTGAGGCTGCCTCGGCCGCGGCCAAGTCCCGGAAAGTTGCCAAGCCCCTGAAAGCTGCTTGCTCCCCGCTGCGGCCGACCGTCGCAATTCGGCGCCGACGTACGTCCCGTCGCGTGCCGCGGGCGGTCAGCGGCGGGTGCTGAGGGGGAGTTCGGGGCGGCCGTCGGGGCCGTCGGCCCACGCGGCGGGGGAGTCGGCGATCTGCAGCCGCTTGCGCATCGCGGCGGCGACGCGGCCCGCCTGCGCCACGGCACGCCGCGTGGTCGGACCGCTGTGGCGTGCCTCCACCGCGTCCGTCCACAGGCGCATCCAGCGCTCGAAGTGCTCTGCGCTCAGGGGGAATTGCGTGTGCAGCGCGCGGTGCGGCTCCAGGGCGTTACCCCGGTACTCGCCGCTGCGCAGCAACGTCACTTCCCAGAAGTCCGCAAGCCGGGGGAGATGCGCTTCGAGGTCCATCTGCGCGACCTCGACGAAGATGTGGCCGAGGGCGTCGTCCGCGAACGCGGCGGCGTAGAAGTCCTCCAGCAGCAGGATGATGTCCTCGCGCGTCTCGATGTCGGGACGCCGAACCGCGGGGTCGTCGTGGGACACGGACTCGCCGTGGCGGGGCTGCGCTGGCATGGCCACCAGGGTATGCGGCGTGGCAGCGCCGCGACGAACCGATCCTTCGCTAGGCTCTCGATTGAGGCGAACAGATGTTCGCATGAGGCGTTCGGTCAGGCCCCGCGTGAGAGGTTCGCGCGAGGTGTTCGGGTGAGGCTGCCAGGGGAGTGCGCGTGCGGGTGTTCGGAGTCGACCCGGGGCTTACGCGCTGCGGGCTCGGGGTGGTGGAGGGCGGTGTGGGGAAGCCGCTTCGGCTGGTCGAGGCAGGAGCCGTACGTACGCCCGCCGACGCGGCCATCGACGCCCGCCTGCTGGGCGTCGAGCAGGGCATCGAGGAGTGGCTCGACCGGCACAAGCCCGACTGCGTCGCCGTCGAGCGCGTGTTCAGCCAGCACAACGTGCGTACCGTCATGGGTACCGCCCAGGCCTCCGCCGTCGCCATCGTCTGCGCGGCCCGCCGCGGCCTGCCGGTGACGTTGCACACGCCCAGCGAGGTCAAGGCCGCGGTCACCGGGAGCGGACGCGCGGACAAGGCGCAGATCGGCGCGATGGTCGCGCGCATCCTGCGCCTCGACTCGCCGCCCAAGCCCGCCGACGCCGCCGACGCGGTGGCCCTCGCCATCTGCCACATCTGGCGTGGCGGCGCGACGAACCGCCTCGCGGCCGCGGTGGCCGCGGCCCGCACACCTGCGCCGCGCCTGCCGCGCGGTACGCGAGGATGACCCCGTGATCGCCTTTGTCAGCGGCCCCGTCGCCGCGCTCGGTCCCGAACTGGCCGTCGTCGAAGTCGGCGGCGTCGGAATGGCCGTCCTGTGCACCCCCGCCACCCTCGCCGGCCTGCGCGTCGGGGAGCCCGCACGCCTGGCCACGAGCCTGGTCGTGCGCGAGGACTCCCTCACCCTGTACGGCTTCGCCGACGACGACGAGCGCTCGACCTTCGAACTGCTGCAGACCGCGAGCGGCGTCGGGCCGCGCCTCGCGCAGGCCATGCTCGCCGTGCACAGCCCGGACGCCCTGCGCGCGGCCGTGGCCGGCGGCGACGAGAAAGCGCTCACCGCCGTGCCCGGCATCGGCAAGAAGGGGGCGCAGAAGCTGCTCATCGAGCTCAAGGACCGGCTGGGCGCGCCGACGGGTGGCGCGGGGGCGGCCCGCATCGGGGCGCCCGTCTCGCTGTCGTGGCGCGACCAACTGCATGCGGCGCTGGTCGGCCTCGGTTATGCGACGCGTGAGGCCGACGAGGCGGTCGGGGCCGCGGCTCCGGAGGCCGAGGCGGTCGTCGCGGAGGGCGGGACCCCGGACGTGGGTGCGTTGCTGCGTACCGCGTTGCGCAGCCTCAACCGCCGGTGAAGAGGGTGTTCGCGGACATGGCGGTCAGTCGATATATCTGTGCGGACGGTGGTACGCACAGGCGTACGGACAGTCGGGCGCAAAGCCGTGCGTGTGTCCGGGCGGAAGGTCTTCGTGGCTCCTGCGTGAGCGGCGGGGACGGCACGACGTGTCCGTCGGGTGCGCAAGGATGGCGCTCGGGCACGCACGGCGACGGGAGCCTGCCCGCGCGACGCGACTTCAGGGGATTCAGGGGCGAGACGGCATGACGCACGATGGGGACCGCCTCGTCACCGCCGAGGCCGACGGCGATGACCAGGCCGTCGAGGCCGCGCTGCGCCCGCGCAGCCTCGACGAGTTCATCGGCCAGGAACGCGTGCGCGAGCAGCTGTCGCTCGTGCTGCGGGCGGCCAAGGCACGCGGCGGTACGCCCGACCACGTGCTGCTGTCCGGCCCGCCCGGGCTCGGCAAGACCACTCTGTCCATGATCATCGCGGCGGAGATGGGCGTACCGATCCGCATCACCTCGGGCCCGGCGATCCAGCACGCCGGCGACCTCGCGGCCATTCTCTCCTCGCTCGCCGAGGGCGAGGTGCTGTTCCTCGACGAGATCCACCGCATGTCGCGGCCCGCCGAGGAGATGCTGTACATGGCGATGGAGGACTTCCGCGTCGACATCATCGTCGGCAAGGGCCCCGGCGCCACCGCCATTCCCCTGGAACTGCCGCCGTTCACGCTCGTCGGCGCGACGACCCGGGCCGGCCTGCTGCCGCCGCCGCTGCGCGACCGGTTCGGCTTCACCGGCCACATGGACTTCTACGCGCCCGCCGAGCTGGAGCGCGTGCTGCACCGCTCGGCGCGACTGCTGGACGTGCCCATCCACGAGGACGGCGCCGCCGAGATCGCCGGCCGGTCGCGCGGGACGCCGCGTATCGCCAACCGCCTGCTGCGCCGCGTACGCGACTATGCCCAGGTCCGCGCCGACGGGGAGGTGACGCGCGAGGTGGCCGGGCTCGCCCTCGACGTCTACGAAGTCGACAAGTCAGGACTGGACCGGCTGGACCGGTCGGTGCTGCGCGCGCTGGTGACGCTGTTCGGCGGCGGCCCGGTGGGGCTGTCGACGCTCGCGGTCGCGGTCGGCGAGGAAACGGAGACCGTCGAGGAGGTGGCCGAGCCGTTCCTGGTGCGGAGTGGTCTGCTCGCCCGGACGCCGCGCGGCAGGGTGGCGACGGCCGCGGCGTGGACGCACCTGGGGCTCGTACCGCCGCAGAACACCGCGAGCGGACAGTCGGGGCGTACCGCTCAGCCGGGATTGTTCGGGGACGAAGGCCCCTCGGCCGGATCGGGCGGCGGCGCGGCGAACGGGTGACCGCCGGGAACGCCTGCGCCCCGCGATCGTTGTTCCTTGTGTATCCGTCCGTCTAGACTCCGCCGAGGCCACACGTCGGCCTTGATCAACGTCATGATCCGAGCCGCCGAGCGGCCCCGGAAAGGAACCGTTTCCAGCCGTGGACATCCTCAGCCTTCTGCCCATCCTGCTCATTTTCGTCGTGATCTATTTCTTCATGATCAAGCCGGCGAAGAAGCGCCAGCAGGAGGCAGCGCAGACGCAGAACTCGTTGCGCCCCGGGTCGGAGGTCCGTACGATCGCGGGTCTCTTCGCGACCGTCACCGAGGTCGAGGACGACTCCGTCATCCTGGAGATCGCCCCGGACGTCCACTGCCGCTACCTCAAGAGCGCGATCGCCGCGGTGCTGAGCACCGGCGAGGACGACGGCGACCACGACGATGACGAGGACGACCACGACGAGACTCCGGCGGGCGGTACGGACGGAGCGCAGGACGGCTCGGACGCCGACCCGATCGACCTCGGCAAGAAGCCGGGCAGCGGGGCGGCCAACGGTGACAACGGCGAACAGCCGCGTAGGGATGCCTAGTTCCTGAAATCGCGGTGAGGGCGGCGGCCCGCTGGGTCGTCGTCGGCAATACAGTCATGTCCAGGCCACGGATGCACCCGGATACGGGTCCGGGCGCTGTGCCGTGATCCGGCGACGTACCGGACCGGCACCAACAGGGAGATGGGCGAAGGTGGCAGCACCGAAATCAAGCACACGAGGGCACCCCGGACGGGCCCTGGTCTTCATCACGGTGGTCATCGCCGCCCTCTACGGGATCATGTTCGCGACCGGCGACACCACGCCGCGGCTCGGCATCGACCTTGCGGGCGGCACCAGCGTGACGCTGAAGGCCAAGCCCGACCAGGGCGCGGGCAAGAACGCCGTCAACCCGGACAACATGAACACCGCGGTGGCGATCATCCGCGACCGCGTCAACGCGTTCGGCGTGTCCGAGGCCGAGGTGCAGACCCAGGGCAGCGACCACATCGTCATCAACATCCCCAAGGGGAAGGGCGAGAAGGAAGCCGCCGCGCAGGTCGGGCAGACCGCCAAGCTGTACTTCCGGCCGGTGCTGAAGGCCGAGCAGCAGGCGGTCGTCGACACCCCCGCGACGACCCCGCCGCCGAGCCAGACGCCGGGCACGACGCCGCCCGCGTCCTCGGCGCCGCCCGCCGCGTCCAACCCGCCGCAGGGTCAGGGCGCGGCCTCGTCGCCGCCGCCCGCCGCCGGGACGCCCTCGGGTTCCACCCAGCCGACCGCCACGGGCTCCGCGACGAGCACCGCCTCGAACAAGGCGACCCCGACGTCGAGCAGCTCGACGTCGTCGAAGCCGCAGGGCCGGGTCATCCCGGACCTGAAGGAGGCGACCCCGCCGCCGTCCGCGAACCCGCCGGGCAACCCGACGCCGACGCCGTCCGCCACCACCGCGGCGCCGTTCGACATGACGCAGCCGATAACGGAAACGCCCACGCAGCCGAACGCCGACCTCGCGGCCTTCGGTGTCTCGCCGGAGCTGCAGGCCAAGTTCGACGCGCTGGACTGCTCGAACCCGGCGAACCGCGGTATCGGCAACACCACCGACCCCGCGCAACCGACGGTCGCGTGCGACAAGGACATCAACAAGGAAACGCAGACGATCGAGAAGTACATTCTCGGTCCGGCCGCGATCGACGGCACCGACCTCTCCTCGTCGCAGGCGCAGCTCCCGGGCGCCGGCCAGGTCGGCGGCTGGGAGGTCGCGCTCAACTTCGACGGCACCGGCACCGACAAGTTCACCAAGATCACCGGTGAGCTCGCGAGCAGCCAGTACCCGACGAACCGCTTCGCGGTCGAGCTGGACGGCGCCGTGGTCGTCGCGCCGACGGTCAGCCAGGAGCTGCCCGGCGGCCAGGCGGTCATCACCGGCGACTTCAGCCAGAAGGAAGCCAAGTCCCTCGCGAACGTCCTGAAGTTCGGCGCGCTGCCGCTGTCCTTCGAGCAGAGCGAGGTCAGCACCGTCTCCGCGGCGCTCGGCGGCGACCAGCTCCGTGGCGGTCTGATCGCCGGTGCGATCGGCCTCTTCCTGGTCGCGCTGTACTCGATCATGTACTACCGCGGCCTCGGCGTCGTGAGCCTCGTCAGCCTCGCGATCTCCGGCCTGCTGACGTACGCGATCATGTGCCTCCTCGGCCGCGGCATCGGCTTCGCGCTGAACCTGCCCGCGGTCTGCGGCGCCATCGCGGCCATCGGCATCACCGCCGACTCGTTCATCGTCTACTTCGAGCGCATCCGCGACGAGGTACGCGAGGGCAAGTCGCTGCAGCCCGCCGTCGCCCGCGCCTGGCCGCGTGCCCGGCGCACCATCCTGGTGTCCGACTTCGTGTCGTTCCTCGCCGCCGCGGTCCTGTACTACGTGTCGGTCGGCAAGGTGAAGGGCTTCGCGTTCACGCTCGGCCTCACCACGCTCCTCGACGTCGTGGTGGTGTTCCTGTTCACCAAGCCGCTGATGGTGATCCTGGCGCGCAAGAAGTTCTTCGCGTCCGGCCACCCGTGGTCGGGCCTCGACCCGTCGCGCCTGGGTGCCAAGCGGGCCCTGGCGTACCGTGCGACGCGCCGGCCCCGGCCCACCGTCGAACCCAAGGAGGCCTGATGCCACGCCTCTCCGGCCTGCGCAGCGTCGGCCACAAGCTCTACACCGGCGAGCTCGAGTACGACTTCGTCGGCAAGAAGAAGCGCTGGTACGCGCTGTCCGCGCTGATCCTGGTGCTCGCGGTGGCCGGCCTCCTGGGCCGCGGGCTGTCGCAGGGCATCGAATTCAAGGGCGGCGCGGTCTTCACCGTCAACAAGCCCGGGATCTCGGTCTCGCAGGCGCACGACGCCATAGGGGAGTTCACCGGGTCCCACGAGCCGATCGTCCAGAAGGTCGGCGGCGACCAGGTCCGCATCCAGATCGCCAGCAAGGACACCGGCAACTTCAACAAGATCAGGGACGCGCTGAGCGAAAGGCTCGGCGTCGCGCCCGACAAGATCGACAGCGAACTGGTCGGTCCGAGCTGGGGCAAGGAGATCTCCAACAAGGCCTTGCAGGGCCTGCTGATCTTCATGGTCCTGGTGGTGATCTACCTCAGCATCGCCTTCGAGTGGCGGATGGCGATGGCGGCGCTGGTCGCGCTCATCCACGACATCGTCATCACGATCGGCGTGTACGCGCTGGTCGGCTTCGAGGTGACGCCGGGTACGGTCATCGGCCTGCTGACCATCCTCGGTTATTCGCTCTACGACACCGTCGTCGTGTTCGACACGGTGAAGGAGACGACCCGGGGCATCACCAAGCAGAACAAGATCACCTTCAGCCAGGCCGCCAACCGGGGCCTCAACCAGACCCTGGTCCGGTCGATCAACACCTCCGTGGTGGCGCTGCTGCCGGTCGCGTCGCTGCTGTTCGTCGGCGGCGGCCTGCTCGGCGCGGGCATGCTCAAGGACATCGCGCTGTCGCTGTTCGTGGGCCTGGCCGCGGGTGCGTTCTCGTCGATCTTCATCGCCACGCCGATGTTCGCCGACCTCAAGGAGCGCACGCCGGAGATGCGGCAGCTCGCCAAGCGGGTCGCGCAGCACCGGGCGGCGCAGGCCAAGGCGGCCGCGCGCGGCGAGGGCGACGCGTCCGCGAAGCCCGCGGCGTCGGCGGCTGCCGACGCCGACGAGGACGGCAACACCGACGAGGAGGAGGGCGACGGCGAGCCGGCCGCCGCCGGGTCCTCGTCGCGGGGCACGGGTTCGGGAGGCGTACGCCGCCAACCGTCGCGCAACCGCTCGCGCAACCGCCCGAGCGGCAAGCGCAAGCACTGACCACCGGAGACCGGGTGGCGTACGGGACAGCCCTCGTGCTGCACCGCACGCCACCCGGTCGCCGCTTTTTCCGGGAAAGGACCCCCGAACCGTGGAACTGAGCGACCTGCTCACCAGCCGAATCCGCGACGTCCCCGACTGGCCCAAGCCCGGCGTGGTCTTCAAGGACATCTCACCGCTGCTCGCCGACCACGAGGCGTTCACGGCACTCGTCGACGCGCTCGCCGACCAGTGCGCCGAGGCCGGGGTGCAGAAGGTCGTCGGCATCGAGGCCCGCGGCTTCATCCTGGCCGCACCGGTCGCCTACCGGGCCGGCGCCGGGTTCGTGCCGGTCCGCAAGCAGGGCAAGCTGCCGTGCGCGACCTTTGCGGAGAGCTACGACCTGGAGTACGGCTCCGCGACCTTGGAGGTACACCAGGACGCGTTCGCGCCCGGCGAACGCGTGCTCGTCATCGACGACGTGCTCGCCACCGGAGGCACCGTGGCCGCCACGATCGCCCTCGTCCGGCGCGCCGGAGCCGAGGTCGCGGGGGTGTCCGTGCTGCTGGAGCTGGGGTTCCTGGCGGGGCGCGCGAAGCTCGACGGGCTGCTGCCCGACACGTCGGTGCGGTCCTTCCTGACCATCTGAGACCCGCGGACGCGAACCCGCGCCGGGCCACTCTCGTTACGATGGAGGTCCAGTGAGGTTTTTCGACGATGACACAGCGGAGCGGCCGAGCCACCAGGCCCCGCCTCCGGCGGGTCGCCCGCGGAAGACGACGCAGCAGTAACCGGCGGGAGGAGTGCCGTTGCCGGACGAGGTCGTGCCCGTGGCGCCGACACCGGGAGAGTCCGCACCGGACACCTCCCGTGCCCCTTTGCGGGCCGCGTCGGACCGGGCCAACCGGCAAGCACCGGGAGACGGATCCGACCGCGCGGACGATTCGACGGGCGGATCCGCCCCGCCCGCCGACACCCCCGCGCCACCCGCTCCCGGTGATGCATCCACCACCGCCGCCGTACGCGCGCCGGAGGCGCCTTCCGGCGTCCTGTCCACCGCAGGGGAGGGGGCGTCGGCTGCCGAGCCTGCCTCGGCCTCGGCGCCGGACCCGGAGCCCCGTAGGGAGCCCGGCACGGAGCCCGGCACGGGCATGAACGCGGAGTCGGCCCCGGAGTCGCCCGCCGAGCCGGCCCCGGACCGCTCCGAGACGGTGGGTGCCGACCACGGCGCCGCCGCCGCCGGAGCCCCCGGCCCGGAGTCACGCCCCGCACCCGCGCGTCCGCCGGTCGTCCGCCGCACCACCTCCGGCGACCGCGTACGCAGCCTGCGCGGCGACACCGGCGGCCGGGTGCGGGCCCGCCTCGCCCGGCTCGGGGTGCAGCGCAGCAGCGTCTACAACCCGGTCCTGGAGCCGCTCCTGCGGATCGTGCGGGTCAACGACCCCAAGGCCGACCTGCGCCAGATCGAGAGCGCGTACACGACGGCGGAGCGCTGGCACCGGGGGCAGCGGCGCAAGAGCGGCGACCCGTACATCACCCACCCGCTGGCCGTCGCCACGATCCTGGCCGAACTGGGCATGGACCCGCCGACGCTGATGGCGGGTCTGCTGCACGACACGGTCGAGGACACCGACTACGGCCTGGAGACGCTGCGCCGCGACTTCGGCGACACCGTCGCGATGCTGGTCGACGGCGTCACCAAGCTCGACAAGGTCAAGTTCGGCGAGGCCGCGCAGGCCGAGACCGTGCGCAAGATGGTCATCGCGATGGCGAAGGACCCGCGTGTCCTGGTCATCAAGCTCGCCGACCGCCTGCACAACATGCGCACGATGCGCTACCTGAAGCGTGAGAAGCAGGAGCGCAAGGCGCGCGAGACGCTGGAGATCTACGCGCCGCTGGCCCACCGCCTGGGCATGAACACCATCAAGTGGGAGTTGGAGGACCTGGCCTTCGCCATCCTCTACCCGAAGATGTACGACGAGATCGTGCGCCTGGTCGCCGAGCGCGCCCCCAAGCGCGACGAGTACCTGGCCGTCGTCATCGACCAGGTGCAGCAGGACCTGCGCGGTTCGCGGATCAAGGCGACCGTCACCGGTCGGCCGAAGCACTACTACTCCGTCTACCAGAAGATGATCGTCCGGGGCCGCGACTTCGCGGAGATCTACGACCTGGTCGGCATCCGCGTACTCGTCGACTCCGTCCGCGACTGCTATGCGGCGCTCGGGACCATCCACGCGCGGTGGAACCCGGTGCCGGGGCGGTTCAAGGACTACGTCGCGATGCCCAAGTTCAACATGTACCAGTCGCTGCACACGACGGTGATCGGGCCCGAGGGGAAGCCCGTCGAGCTGCAGATCCGCACCTTCGATATGCACCGGCGTGCGGAGTACGGCATCGCGGCGCACTGGAAGTACAAGGCGGAGGCGGTCGGCGGCAACCGTGCGGCGACCGACGCCAAGGCGTCCAAGAAGGACAACGGCCAGGTCGGCGACATGGCGTGGCTGCGCCAACTCCTCGACTGGCAGCGGGAGACCGACGATCCGGGCGAGTTCCTGGAGTCGCTGCGGTTCGACCTGTCCTCGCAGGAGGTCTTCGTCTTCACCCCCAAGGGCGACGTCATCGCGCTGCCCGCGGGATCCACGCCGGTCGACTTCGCGTACGCCGTGCACACCGACGTCGGGCACCGCACCATCGGCGCCCGCGTCAACGGCCGCCTCGTGCCGCTGGAGAGCCGCCTCGACAACGGCGACCTGGTCGAGGTGTTCACCTCCAAGGCCGAGAACGCCGCGCCCAGTCGCGACTGGCTGGGCTTCGTCAAGTCGCCGCGCGCCCGCAACAAGATCCGCCAGTGGTTCTCCAAGGAGCGCCGCGAGGAGGCGATCGAGCACGGCAAGGACGCCCTGACACGCGCGATGCGCAAGCAGGGCCTGCCCTTGCAGCGCCTCATGACCAGCGGCGACACACTCGTGACGCTGGCCCACGAGCTGCGCTACCCGGACATCTCCGCGCTGTACGCCGCGATCGGCGAACAGCAGGTCTCCGCCCAGCACATCGTGCAGCGCCTGGTCGCTTCGCTGGGCGGCGAGGAGGGCGCGACCGAGGACCTGGCCGAGGTCACCACACCGACCGCGACCCGGCGTTCGCGGCGGGCCAGCGGCGACCCGGGCGTGATCGTCAAGGGCGTCGAGGACATCTGGGTCAAGCTGTCACGGTGCTGCACGCCGGTGCCGGGTGACCCGATCATCGGCTTCGTGACGCGCGGCAGCGGCGTCTCGGTGCACCGCAAGGACTGCGGCAACGTCGAGTCGCTGTCGCAGCAGCCGGAGCGCATCGTCGAGGTCGAGTGGGCGCCGACCGCGTCCTCGGTGTTCCTGGTCGCGATAGAGGTCCAGGCGCTGGACCGGTCGCGGCTCCTGTCGGACATCACGAGGGTCTTGTCCGACCAGCACGTCAACATCCTGTCGGCGTCCGTGACCACCAGCCGCGACCGGGTGGCGCTCAGCCGCTTCACGTTCGAGATGGGCGACCCCAAGCACCTCGGACACGTGCTGAAGGCGGTACGCGGCGTCGAGGGCGTCTTCGACGCGTACCGCGTCACGAGCGGGCGGCAGCAGGGCTGAGCCGCGGGCTTCGCGGCGCTTGTAGGTTCCGCGGCCCCGTTGTCTCGTGGCTTTGTGCGCGGCGTGGGCTGCGTGGTTGCGCGGGCTGCGTGGCCTTCGGGGCCTTTGGGGGCTCCTGTCGGCTTCGTGGTCGCCAGGAGCCCACGCCTATGCGGGACGTGACGGAGGGTCAGGCCCCCGCGCGGCCACGTGGGCCCGCCACAGCGCGTACGAAGGCACCGCAGGCCACGGGGCAGCGCGTACGGCAAAGGGGCCGGGAACAAGCGTTCCAGGCCCCTTCACCACGTCACCGCACTCCCACACGGGATCCCGGGGGATCCCCGCAGAGCCTCAGCCCCCGAACTCCTCCAGGGCCTTGCGCGCCTCGGCCAGCCACTCCTCACGGGCGGCCACGGCCTCGTCGGCCTCGCGGACCTTGCGCTCGTTGCCCGCCGCCCGCGCCTTCTCGCCCTGCGCGCGCAGCTTGTCGATCGACGCCTGCAACTGGTCGACGGTGGCCTGCGCACGGGCCCGGGCCTCCGGGTTCGTACGCCGCCACAGGTCCTCTTCCGCCTCGCGGATCGCGCGCTCGACCGCGTGCAGCCTGGCCTCCATCTTGGGACGCGCGTCGCGCGGCACGTGCCCGATGTCCTCCCAGCGCTCGTTGACCGAGCGCAGCGCGGCGCGGGCGGACTTGACGTCCTCGATCGGCAGCAGCGCCTCGGCCTCGACGAGCAGCTGCTCCTTGAGGTTCTGGTTGTCGCGCTGCTCGGAGTCGCGCTCGGCGTACACCTCGCTGCGCGCCGCGAAGAACACGTCCTGCGCGGCGCGGAAGCGCTGCCAGAGCTGTTCCTCGACGTCGCGCTGCGCGCGGCCCGCGGCCTTCCAGTCGCGCATCAGGTCGCGGTAGCGCGCCGAGGTGTCGTTCCAGTCGGTCGAGGTGGACAGCGCCTCGGCCTCGGCGACCAGGCGCTCCTTGGTGCGGCGCACCCCTTCGCGCTGCTGGTCCAGCTCGGCGAAGTGGCTCTTGCGGCGCTTGGCGAACACCGAGCGGGCCTGCGAGAAGCGGTGCCACAGCTCGTCGTCCGTCTTGCGGTCCAGGCGCGGCACGGCCTTCCAGGCGTCGACCAGCGCCCGCAGGCGCTCGCCGGCCTGGCGCCAATCGGTGCTCTGCGACAGCTGTTCGGCCTCGGTGACGATCCGCTCCTTGGCGGCGTGCGCCTCCTCCTGCGCCTTCGCGCGCGCGACCTTGCGTTCCTCGCGGCGCGTGTCGACCACGCCGGTCAGCGCGTCGAGGCGCTTGACCAGGGCGTCGAGGTCGCCGACCGCGTGCGCGTCGACGATGTTCGCGCGCAGGTGCTCGATCGCGGTGGCCGCGTCCTTGGGAGCCAGGTCGGTGGTCCGCACACGCCGTTCGAGGAGCTCGACCTCGACGACGAGCCCCTCGTACTTGCGCCGGAAGTAGGCAAGGGCCTCGTCCGGGGAACCCGCCTGCCACGAGCCGACGGAACGCTCACCGTCCGCGGTCTTGACAAAGACGTTTCCCTGCTCGTCGACGCGGCCCCACGGGTCGCTGGTCACAGCGGCCTCCTTCGATGCTGAATGCGGCGCACTTTACACAGGAGTCGGGGGCGGCGGGCGTGCCGCCGCCCCGTTGCGGATGCGATTTCGGCTGCATTTTCGGCTGGACGGAGCCCGACCGGGGTCAGGGCTTCTTCGCGACGGTCACCGAGTTCAGCACGACGTTCTCGTGCGGGGCGCCGTCGCTGCTCAGGTCCGCGGTACCGGAGGACACGATCTTGTCCAGTACTTCCATGCCGCCGGTGATCCTGCCGAACGGCGTGTAGTTGGGCGGCAGTCCGGACGCCTCCTTGACCAGGAAGAACTGGCTTCCGTTGGTGCCGGGGCCGGAGTTGGCCATGGCGACGGTGCCCGCCGGGTACGTCGCGCCGTTCAGGTTCTCGTCCTCGAACTGGTAGCCGGGGCCACCCGACCCCGACGCCGTCGGGTCGCCGCACTGCAGCACGGCCATTGCGCCCGTGGTCAGGCGGTGGCACGACGTGTGGTCGAAGTACTTCTTCTCCGCCAGGAAGTTGAACGAGTTGACAGTCTTCGGCGCCTTCGCAGCGTCGAGGGCGATCGTGATGTCCCCGCACGTGGTCTTGAGGACCATGTCGTACGCGGCCTTCGTGTCGATGGTCATCGCCGGCGCGGTCGGGAAAGTCTGCGGGACCACGTCGCCCGGCGCCGGGGCCGCACACGTCTTGGGCGCGGTGTTGGTCGCCTGCTCGGTCGGCATCGCGGTCGGGTTGTCGGCCGCGTTCGTCGCGTCGCTCTTCTTGTCGTCGTCGTTCATCGCGGTCGCGATCCACGTTCCGCCGCCCGCGACGACCAGGACGGCGACCACGGCACCGATGAGCGAGTTGCGCTGCTTGGCGCGGGCGCGGGACTGCTCCCGGCGTAGCTGCTGCCGCTCGTGCTTGGCGCGCGCGAGATGGCGCTGGCGCTGCTCCTTGCTGACCACCGCGTGTTCTCCTGGTTGGCTTGTGGTTGTTCGTGGACGGCGATTGTGGATGGCTCAGTTGACGGGTGTGTTGACTGGCTGTGGTGACTGGCTCGGTTGACTCGCTCGTGCGCCCGGCGGGACGGGCCGGTTCGGTCGACGTACTCGGGTGACGCTGCGGTGTCCGTCGCCCGACTGTCGGACGGCCGGGCGATCGACCGGTCATCCGGGTCTCGACCTGCGGTGATGTACCGGCACGGCGAAAGCGGGCGACTGGCGCACAGTGTAGGCGCGCCATCCGAACCGGTTCGCTAACCGCCCCCGCGCGCCGGTACCCTCGGACGAGGATTCCCACGTCCGCCGCATACTGCCGTCTGATCGTCCGCCCCGGAAGACCCTCGGGTCGTCGTACGGGTCGCGATCTTCCTTCGAGACAGCCGAGGACCAACGTGATCATCGCCGGGTTCCCCGCCGGGGCTTGGGGCACCAACTGCTACGTGGTGGCCCCCGCCGCAGGCGAGGAGTGCGTGATCGTCGACCCCGGTCAGGACGCGTTCGACGGGGTCCAGGAGATCATCCGCGAGAACCGGCTGCGCCCGGTCGCCGTGCTGCTCACGCACGGCCACCTCGACCACATGTGGTCGGTCGTCCCGGTCTGCGAGGAGCACAAGGTGCCCGCGTGGATCCACCCGGACGACCGCGAGCTGCTGTCCGATCCGGGCAAGGGCATCTCGCGTGCGCTCGGCCGGCAGATCTTCGGCGGCATGACGTTCACGGAACCCGACGAGGTCCGCGAGCTGACCGACGGCGCCAGGCTGGAGCTCGCGGGGCTGGAGTTCCAGGTGAGCCATGCGCCCGGCCATACCGAGGGGTCGGTGACGTTCGGCACCGGAGCGGAGGCGGACATCCCGCCGATCCTCTACTCCGGAGACCTGCTGTTCGCCGGCTCCATCGGACGCACGGACCTGCCCGGCGGCGACCACGCGAAGATGCTGACGTCGCTGTCCCGGGTGGTCCTGCCGCTGCCGGACGAGACCGTCGTCCTGTCCGGGCACGGCCCCCAGACCACGATCGGCCGCGAGCGCGCCACCAATCCGTACCTGCAGGAGCTGGCGCCCGGGTCGGGACCTCGCCGAGGAATGTGACGGAACGCAAGACGTGAGTACCTTCTCCGCCCCCAAGGGCACCTTCGACATGCTCCCGCCGTATTCGGAGACGTTCAATCGCATCCGGATCCAGTTCGGCCTCGAACTGCGCGACGCGGGCTTCCAGTACATCGAGACGCCGGCGTTCGAGGACACCGGCCTGTTCGTGCGCGGCGTCGGTGAGTCCACCGACGTCGTCTCGAAGGAGATGTACACCTTCAACGACCGTGCCGGACGCTCGCTCACCCTGCGGCCCGAGGGCACCGCGGCGGTCGTGCGCTCGGTGCTGCAGCACAACCTCCAGGCCCAGCGCCTGCCGGTGAAGTTGTGGTACTTCGGCCCGTTCTTCCGCTACGAGGCGCCGCAGGCGGGCCGGACCCGGCAGTTCCACCAGGTCGGCGCCGAGGCGATCGGCAGCTCCGACCCGCTGGTCGACGTCGAGATGATCGCGCTCGCCGTCGAGGGCTTCCAGAAGCTCGGCCTGCGCGACTTCCGGCTGCTGCTGAACTCGCTCGGCTGCAAGGAGTGCCGTCCGGTCTACCGGGCCAAGCTCCAGGAGTTTCTGCGCGGGCTCGACCTCGACGAGGACACGCGCGCCCGCATCGAGATCAACCCGCTGCGGGTGCTCGACGACAAGCGGCCCGAGGTGCAGGCGCAGCTGACCGACGCGCCGCTCATCACGGACAGCCTGTGCGAGGCGTGCGCCGCGCACCACGCGTTCGTCCGGTCGATGCTCGACGACCTGAAGATCGACTACGAGGACGCCCCGAAGCTGGTGCGCGGCCTGGACTATTACGTCCGCACCATCTTCGAGTTCGTGCACGACGGCCTCGGCGCGCAGTCCGCGATCGGCGGCGGCGGCCGCTACGACGGCCTCGCGCAGGACCTCGGCGGACCCGAACTGCCGTCCGTGGGCTGGGCGCTGGGCATCGGCCGCACCATGCTGGCGATGGAGGCCGAGGGCCAGGAGATCGAGACCGGCGCCGACTGCGACGTCTACGGTGTGGCCTTGGGCGACGCCGCGCGCCGCGAGGTGTTCAAGCTCGTCACCGCGCTGCGGCTGGCCGACATCCCGGCGGACATGGCGTACGACGGGAAGAAGCTCAAGGGCGCCATGAAGGCCGCCGACCAGTCGGGCGCGCGCTACGCCATCGTCGTCGGCGAACGCGATCTCGCCGAAGGCGTCGCCCAGTTGAAGGACCTCACGACCGGCGACCAGACGGCCGTCCCCCTGGACGCCGTGGTCGACACCCTGAAGGAGAAGCTCCAGTGATCCGCACCCATGACGCCGGCACGCTCCGCGCGGAGCACGCCGGAACCACCGTGACGCTCGCCGGCTGGGTCGCCCGGCGCCGCGATCACGGCGGCGTGGCGTTCGTGGACATCCGGGACGCCTCCGGGACCGTCCAGGTCGTCTTCCGCGACCTGGACGCGGTCCACGACCTGCGCGGCGAATACTGCGTCAAGGTCACCGGCGACGTGCGCATCCGCCCCGACGGCAACGAGAACACCGAGATCCCGACGGGCGCGGTCGAGGTCCTGGTGACCGACTTCGAGGTGCTGTCGGAGGCGGCTCCGCTGCCGTTCCCGATCGAGGAGTACACGCCGGGTTCGGTGAACGAGGAAGTCCGGCTGCGCTACCGGTACCTCGACCTGCGCCGCCAGCAGATGTCCCGCAACCTGCGCCTGCGCTCGCAGGTCACGCGGATCATTCGCGAGGTGCTGGAGGAGAACTCCTTCCTCGACATCGAGACGCCGTACCTGACGCGCTCGACGCCCGAGGGCGCCCGCGACTTCGTCGTGCCGGTGCGCCTGCAGCCGGGCACCTGGTACGCGCTGCCGCAGTCGCCGCAGCTGTTCAAGCAGCTGCTGATGGTCGCGGGCATGGAGCGCTACTACCAGATCGCGCGCTGCTTCCGGGACGAGGACTTCCGCGCCGACCGGCAGCCCGAGTTCACCCAGCTCGACGTCGAGATGTCCTTCTGCGACCAGGACGACGTCATCGCGCTCACCGAGGCGTTGATCGCGCGCATCTGGCGCGAGGTGCACGGCGTCGAGGTCGAGCTCCCGCTGCCGCGCATGTCCTACGCGGACGCGATGGCCAAGTACGGCTCGGACAAGCCGGACCTTCGCTTCGGCGTCGAGATCGCGGACCTGACGAAGTACTTCGCGGGCACCGAATTCCGGGTGTTCCAGTCGGAGTTCGTGGGCGCAATCGTCATGCCCGGCGGTGCCTCGCAGACGCGCAAGGAACTGGACGGCTGGCAGGACTGGGCGAAGGCGCGTGGCGCGCGCGGGCTGGCGTACGTGCTCGTCGACGCCGAGACCGGCGAACTGCGCGGCCCGGTGGCCAAGAACCTGTCGCAGGAGCACCTCGCGGGGCTCGTGGAGGCGGCCGGTGCGGCCCCGGGCGACGCGATCTTCTTCGCCGCGGGCCGACGTACCGCGTCGCTCGAACTCCTGGGCGCCGCCCGCCTGGAGATCGGCAGGCGCGGCGGCCTGATCGACGAGTCGGCGTGGAACCTGCTGTGGGTCGTCGACTTCCCGATGTTCGAGCCGATCGAGGACGACAAGGGCGTGTTCCAGGGGTGGCACGCGATCCACCACCCGTTCACGGCACCGACGGCGGAATACCTGGACACGTTCGACAAGGACCCGGGGGCCGCGCTGTCGAACGCGTACGACCTGGTTTTGAACGGCACCGAGGTGGGCGGCGGTTCGATCCGTATCCACCGGGCGGACGTGCAGAAGCGGGCGTTCGAGGCCATCGGGTTGTCGGACGAGGAGGCGCAGTCGCAGTTCGGGTTCCTGCTGGACGCTTTCCAGTACGGCCCGCCGCCGCACGGCGGGATCGCCCTCGGCCTCGACCGGCTCGTGGCGCTCCTGGCGGGCGCGGACTCGATCCGCGACGTGATGGCGTTCCCGAAGACGGCCACCGGCGGCGACCCGCTGACCGGCGCGCCGACGCCGATCACCGCGGCGCAGCGGCGCGAGGCGGGTATCGACGCGAAGCCCAAGGACGAAACCAAGGACGCGGCCGGGAACGGGGCCAAGGACGCGGCGAAGGACGGGTCCAAGGACGGGTCCAAGGCTGCCGCCGTGGACGGCGCCAAGTCCGAGTAGCACTTCAGCAGATGGCCCGGTCCCCAGGTATGGGGGCCGGGCCATCCGTGTATGGCGGGTGTGTATGGCCGGACGGCAAAGGCGGACTTTTGCCGAATCGATTCTCCACAGATTCGCGCTGCGTCGCTTTCCGAGGCTGTCCGACTCCGTAGCGTTGTCTCCGTGCCCGGTCGATCGGCCGGGCGGGACCGACGGGGAGGTGCCACCGTGCCGAACACCAAGGCGGGCAGGGCGGATACGGAAGCTAAAGACGGTAAGGCGGGCAAGGCAGGCAAGGCGGGAAAGGTCGGCAGGGTCGCAAGGGTCGGCAAGGGACACGAGGTCGGCAAGGGAAGCGAGACCGGCAAGGGAAGCGAGACCGGCAAGGGAAGCGAGACCGGCAAGGGAAGCGAGACCGGCAAGGGAAGCGAGACCGGCAAGGCGCGCAAGCAGGAGCGGCGTGAACGCCGGCAGAGCAAGGACGCCGAGGCGCGCGGGGCCAGAGGCACCGACCGTCGGAAGGACACCGAACCAGCTTGCCGCAGACCGCTGTTCCTACCGCGGGGCAGTTTGCGCCGACGAGGCTGGACCGACAGCGGCATCCTGCGCTTCCTCGGCGAGCCCGACGCCCACGCGCCGAATCCGGTCGTGCCGTCGGCGGCCCGCATGCGGCTGTACGACGAGGCGCGCGTCGCCGCCGTCGAGGCGACCGAGACCTGGCGCGAATGGCGTGTCGCGTCCGAGCACCGGCGCGAGGCGGCCCGCATCCGGGCTGAGGAACGCGCCCAGGAACGGGCGGAGCGCATCGCGCGGACAGGTGTCTACGCCGAGTTGGCGTCCCATGTCGCGAACCGCTGACGCCCGCCGACACGTTCGCCGTGCGGCGCGCCTGACGGCACGTCAATGTCCTTGCCATGCACGATCATGGGGCGGGGGACTCGGGACGGAGGGACGCATGAGCACGACCGTGCACGTCAACGCGCTGCGCTGGTTCGCGGAGCAGGACGGTGGCGCCGAGTTCGTGAGATCGCACGGTGACCCGCTCGACGACGACGCGATGGCCCGCGCCCAGGCATCGGCGTATCCCGACGCGATCCAGGTCGTCACCACGCTGCGGGAGGCCGGCGTCGGTGCCGAGTGCTGGTTCACCCTGTCCGCGCCCGATACCGCGCGGGGGCTCCTCGACCCCGGTTCGGACACCGTGTCGCTCGGCGGGCTCGCACTGTCGGTAGGCGGCGACCGCGAACACATATCCGCACACGTCGCCGTCACGGGGCTGACCTGCACCGACCCCGACGACGAGGCGATAGCCCGCGCCGCGACCGCGTTGGCGCGCGCGTTCGGTCCCCAGGTCGTCTGGGACGACGGACTCGCCGACGTCATGCTGGTCGACTCCGACATGCCGATCGAGAACGTCCGCGCCCGCTGGCGCACCCACTGACACCACTACGCCGACATCACGGCGCTCCCATGCGCCGATCACGGGGGAGAACACCATGAGCGACTCCGCCATGCCCGTCACCGCCCAGACCCTCGCCGGCGCCGTTCGTGCGGCTTTCGGCACCGACCAGCGCGTTGTCTCACTGACCCGGTTGCCGGGTGGGAGCAGGAAGGGGGCGTACCGCCTCAGGCTCGCCGACGACTCGACCGCCGTCGCGTATGTCTGGGACGACGCGGAGAACTACTGGCCGGATTCCGGCCCGGGCAACGACGACGCCGACCCGTTCGCACCCGCCACCGGGCACGCCTTGTTCGAGAGCGCCCACCGCCACCTGCGTGCCGTCGACGTGCGCATTCCGGAGCTGTACCTCAGCGACGACACGCACACCTACTTCCCCGCCGACCTCGCGATCGTCGAGGACATCCGCGGTCCCGGGCTCGCCACCATCCTGCGCGAACGCGCCCAGCGCGCCACGCCGATCATGGACCGCCTCGCCGCCGCCCTCGACCGCATGCACGCGCAGACCTCACCGGCCTTCGGCCGGCCGTCCGCGATCGCACGCGGCCGCCTTCCGGACGCCGAGTCCTGCGAAGAGCTGGTCTTCGACCGCGCCCGCACCGACCTGGCCGAAGCGGCCGACCGAGAGCCGTCCATCGCCGCCGCGCACGACCGCCTCGCCGAAGCCCTGGCCGCGCTCCGCGCCGCCGTGGCGCCCCGCACCCGGTACGCCCTGATCCACGGCGAACTGGGCCCCGAACATGTCCTCGTCGACGCACACGACGAACCGGTGCTCATCGACATCGAGGGCCTGATGTTCTTCGACGCCGAATGGGAGCACGTGTTCCTCCGGCTCCGGTACGAGGACTACTACAGCCACCTCCAGAGCCGGGACCTCGACGACGCTCGTATGGCCTTCTACAGCCTGGCGATGCACCTGTCCCTGGTGGCCGGCCCCCTGAGGCTCCTGGACGGCGACTTCACCGACCGCGGTGCCATGCGCGGGATCATCGACCACAACCTGGGCAAGGCCCTCCGGTTCGCGGCATGACGCGGCAGCGGTGGGTAGCTCCCGAAGATCGGGGTACGCGTAGGAACCGACATCAAGGAGGACGACCATGGACAACGTCGCCGCCCTGGCACGCGAACACCTGCAGAAGGCCGCCGCCTCCGAGCACGGCCGCAGCGCTCACCTGTTCCTGCACGAGGGACCACTGCGCCAGACCGTGATCGCGCTGACCGCCGGGTCCGCCCTGGACGAGCACAACGCCCCTGTGGCCGCCAGCATCCACGTCCTGGTTGGATCGGTCCGCATCACCGCCCCGCGCGGCGACATCGACGTACCGGAAGGCGCCGTGCAGGCGATCCCGCAGGAGCGCCACGGTCTGACCGCGTTGGAGGACGCCGCAGTTCTCCTCACCGCCGTTACGGAGGTGGCCGGCTGACTGCCGACGCATGGGCAGGACGCAGTCCGAGCGGGCGGCGGTGCCGCTGATCGGCGGACCGTCCCGGTGAGCGCGCGGCCCGGCACGTCTTCTACTCCGATGCCGACCCGGTGTACGAAAGCGGCGCCGTGCCGCACATGATCCGGACGGACACCGGTGACCCGGTGCGGGGCGGGGGTGCGGGGCGGGCTGGAACCGCCGGTCGAGGCGATACCGGAGACACCTGATGTGCCCGTGCCGTTGTCCGCCACCGGATCGTTGGACACGGCACGGGGGGTTGCGCGGGGCCCCCCCCCGGGCGGGGGGGCCCCC